>NZ_JBYEZL010000004.1:0-211633 GCF_057624735.1 Bacillus sp. LQ01
ATTTCCCATAGCGTAAGCTAGTAAGATCCCTGAAAGATGATCAGGTTGATAGGTTCGAGGTGGAAGCATGGTGACATGTGGAGCTGACGAATACTAATAGATCGAGGACTTAACCATATAATATGTAGCAATGTTATCTAGTTTTGAAGGAATATGCCTTCATAGTTTGGTGATGATGGCAGAGAGGTCACACCCGTTCCCATACCGAACACGGAAGTTAAGCTCTCTAGCGCCGATGGTAGTTGGGACCTTGTCCCTGTGAGAGTAGGACGTCGCCAAGCAAGAACCTAAGTCATTTTGACTTAGGTTTTTTTGTGTTTATTTCTATTTACCGAATGTTATAATCCATAAATTTAATAAAGCTAAAGACGAAAAAAGAATGAAATAGAGACTGTTTAAAATAATAGCAATAACTTTTAGTGTTCCTGATTTTCCTAATGCCACTAAAGTAATACTTAAAATAGGACACATTATTTCTATCATAAGTATATATTTTAAATAATGAGATGCTATAAATAAGTATTTAATAATTACAGAAATTACTGCAATAGAGAAAAATAAATAGGATGATAGCATAGTTCTTTCTTTAACAGTTATCCTCCTTAGAAATTAAATCGTTATAATAATACAAGAGTATATATATTTTGATTTAAAACATACTGAAGTGCCATTTAAACGATTATACGTAAAATAGATGTCTAGAAATATATATTCTAATTCCCTTTTCTTCTTGCATATAGTTGCAATTCTTCTTTTGAATATAACTAAAACACGAACGTTATTGACTACTAATAAAAAAACATTCGATTATTTATTGACATTGTTTATGAAATATTGTTAATATAGCCATAGAAACAATAATATAAGACCTCATATAATCGCGGGGATATGGCCTGCAAGTCTCTACCTAACGACCGTTATTCGTTAGACTATGAGGGAAAGTCACTCGGTATTTTTCTATTCACAAGGGATACGTATGCCTGAGTAGAGCGCTTTCTCTCATAGTAAAAGAGAAACTGTTCTATTTCAGGCTTTTTTTATTTGAATCGGGGGGATTCTAATATGAAATCACTAGTTGGAGTCATAATGGGAAGCACGTCAGACTGGGAAACAATGAAATATGCTTGTGACATTTTAGATGAATTAAATATACCGTATGAGAAAAAAGTTGTATCCGCTCATCGGACTCCGGATTATATGTTTGAATATGCAGAGACGGCTCGTGAACGTGGATTGAAAGTTATTATTGCTGGAGCTGGTGGAGCAGCACATTTACCAGGAATGGTTGCAGCGAAGACAAATCTTCCTGTAATTGGAGTTCCAGTTCAATCAAAAGCATTAAACGGCTTAGATTCATTATTATCCATCGTCCAAATGCCAGGAGGTGTTCCAGTTGCAACTGTTGCAATTGGTAAAGCTGGTTCAACGAATGCTGGATTACTTGCCGCACAAATACTTGGATCATTCCATGATGATATACATGATGCATTAGAATTGAGACGAGAAGCGATTGAAAAAGATGTGCGTGAAGGTAGTGAGCTAGTATGACGAGAATCATTTTACCTGGAAAAACAATCGGTATTATTGGAGGCGGCCAGCTAGGAAGAATGATGGCATTGGCAGCTAAGGAAATGGGATATAAAATTGCTGTTTTAGATCCTACAAAGCATTCACCATGTGCACAAGTTGCTGATATTGAAATTGTTGCACCATATGATGATTTAAAAGCAATTCAGCATTTAGCAGAGATAAGTGATGTTGTCACATATGAATTTGAGAATATTGATTATAGATGTTTACAATGGCTTGAAAAACATGCGTACTTACCACAAGGTAGTCAGTTGTTAAATACAACGCAAAATCGTTTTACAGAAAAGAATGCGATTGAGAAGGCTGGGTTACCAGTAGCAACGTATAGATTAGTTCAAAATCAAGATCAGCTTACAGAAGCAATTGCTGAGTTATCATTCTCTTCCGTCTTAAAAACGACGACAGGTGGATATGATGGGAAAGGACAAGTTGTTTTAAGAAGTGAAGCTGATGTTGAGACAGCAAGAAATCTTGTGGATAAAGCAGAATGTATTTTAGAGAAATGGGTGCCTTTTGAAAAAGAAGTATCAGTTATTGTGATTCGTAGTGTAAGTGGTGAAACAAAAGTGTTTCCAGTAGCAGAAAATATTCATGTAAATAACATTTTACATGAATCTATCGTTCCAGCTCGCATTACAGAAGAGCTTTCTCAAAAAGCAATTGCTTATGCAAAGGTACTTGCGGATGAATTAGAACTTGTGGGAACACTAGCTGTAGAGATGTTTGCTACAGATAATGGTGAGATTTATATTAATGAATTAGCGCCAAGACCTCACAATTCAGGACACTATACACAGGATGCATGTGAGACGAGTCAATTTGGTCAACATATTCGAGCAATCTGTAATTTACCTCTAGGAGAAACAAATTTGTTAAAACCAGTTGTCATGGTAAACATTTTAGGCGAACATATAGAAGGGGTCCTAAGACAAGTGAATAGATTAACCGGGTGCTATTTACACTTGTATGGAAAAGAAGAAGCAAAAGCACAGCGAAAAATGGGGCATGTTAATATTTTAAATGATAATATTGAAGTCGCTCTAGAAAAAGCGAAGAGTTTGCATATTTGGGACCATCAAGAACAACTGTTGGAGGGAAAAAGATGATTAGTCGTTATACACGCCCAGAAATGGGTGCAATTTGGACGGAAGAGAACAAATTTAAAGCATGGTTAGAAGTTGAGATTTTAGCTTGTGAAGCATGGGCTGAGCTTGGCGATATTCCAAAAGAAGATGTTAAGAAAATTCGTGAGCATGCATCATTTGATATTGATCGTATTTATGAAATTGAAAAAGAAACACGTCATGACGTAGTTGCATTCACTCGTGCTGTATCAGAAACGCCAGCATTAGGTGAGGAACGTAAATGGGTTCATTACGGTTTAACATCTACAGACGTAGTAGATACAGCATTATCTTACATCTTAAAACAAGCGAATGAAATTATATTAAAAGACTTAGAGAACTTTGTAAGCATTTTAGCTAACAAAGCGAAAGAGCATAAATACACAATCATGATGGGAAGAACACATGGTGTTCATGCAGAACCAACAACATTTGGTTTAAAACTTGGTCTTTGGTATGAAGAAATGAAACGTAACGTAGAGCGTTTCAAACAAGCTGCTGATACAGTTCGTGTTGGTAAACTATCTGGTGCGGTTGGTACATATGCAAATATCGATCCATTCGTAGAAAAATATGTTTGTGAAAACTTAGGATTAGAAGCAGCACCAATTTCAACACAAACATTGCAACGTGATCGTCACGCACACTACATGTCAACACTTGCACTAATTGCAACATCTATCGAAAAGATGGCAGTTGAGATTCGTGGTTTACAAAAGAGTGAAACACGTGAAGTTGAAGAAGCTTTCGCAAAAGGTCAAAAAGGTTCTTCTGCAATGCCACATAAACGTAATCCAATTGGTTCTGAAAATATGACTGGTTTAGCTCGTGTTATCCGCGGTTATATGATGACAGCTTACGAAAATGTTCCATTATGGCATGAGCGTGACATTTCTCACTCTTCGGCAGAACGTGTAATTTTACCAGATGCTACAATCGCATTAAATTACATGTTAAATCGCTTTGGTAATATCGTTAAAAACTTAACTGTATACCCAGAGAATATGAAACGCAATATGACAAGAACATACGGCTTAATTTATTCTCAGCGCGTAATGCTTACACTAATCGACAAAGGTATGGTACGTGAAGAAGCTTATGATATCGTACAGCCTAAAGCGATGGAAGCCTGGGAAACACAAGTACAATTTAAAGAGCTTGTAGAAGCTGATGAGCGTATTACAAGCAAGTTAACACAAGAAGAAATTAATGAATGCTTCAACTATGAGCATCATATGCAACACGTTGATACAATCTTTGAACGCCTTGGATTAAACGAAGCGTAAAATTTCATATGGCACAGAATAGAGTCATTCTGTGCCATTCTTTATAAAAACATTATTCACATTTTTCAAACTACAGGGGGCTTGCGAAATGCAAAAGCTAGAATTGCTGTATGAAGGTAAGGCAAAAAGAATTTATCGTACAGAATCAGCAGATATGGTTTGGGTAGAGTACAAAGATAGTGCGACTGCTTTCAATGGGGAGAAAAAAGAGACGATTACAGGAAAAGGTCGTTTGAACAATGAAATTACAACTTTATTGTTCAGAAAGTTACAAGAAGTGGGAATTAAAACACATTTTGTTGAGAAGTTATCTGAAACAGAACAACTTGTTAAAAAAGTGAGTATTATTCCTTTAGAAGTTGTCACAAGAAATGTAATTGCAGGAAGTCTTTCAAAACGATTAGGAATGGAAGAGGGAACTGTACTTGCAGAACCAATCGTAGAATTTTACTTCAAAGATGATGATTTAGGAGATCCGCTTGTAACGGAAGATCATATTCGTGTATTAAACGTTGCATCACCAGAGCAAGTAAGTGTATTACGAGATATGGCTCTACAAATCAATCAAGTGTTGATTGATCATTTCGCAAGCTGTCGTGTAAGATTAGTAGATTTCAAATTAGAGTTTGGTGTAACGGAAGAAGGAGAAATCATTTTAGCGGATGAAATTTCACCGGATACTTGCCGTTTATGGGATGAAACGAGCAATGAAAAGTTTGATAAAGACGTATTCCGTCGCGATCTTGGAAATTTAACAGATGCTTATGAAGAGATTTTAAAACGTTTAGGGGGAATTTCACATGTATAAAGTTAAGGTATATGTAACATTAAGAGAAAGCGTATTAGATCCACAAGGAACAGCAGTAAAAGGAGCACTTCATAGTCTTTCATTCACAGAAGTACAAGATGTTCGAATCGGAAAGTACATGGAACTAACAATTGATAAATCTGTATCTGATTTAGATAGCAAGGTAAAGGAAATGTGTGAAAAACTATTAGCGAACGTTGTAATGGAAGACTTCCGTTATGAAGTTGAGGAGGTTGTCGCACAGTGAAATTTGCCGTAATAGTATTTCCGGGTTCGAACTGTGATGTCGATATGTTCCATGCAATTAAAGATGAGCTTGGCGAAGAAGTAGATTACGTTTGGCACGATACAGAGAATCTAGATGAATATGATGCAATTCTACTACCAGGTGGATTTTCTTATGGTGACTACTTACGCTGCGGTGCTATCTCTCGCTTTGCTAATGCAATGAAAGCAGTGCAAAAAGCTGCTGAGCAAGGAAAGCCGATTTTAGGTGTATGTAATGGATTCCAGATTCTTGTTGAATCAGGATTACTACCAGGAGCGTTAATGAGAAACGAAAACTTAAAATTTATGTGTCGCACTGTTCAGTTGCGTGTTGAAAATAATGAAACGATGTTTACATCACAATATGGAAAAGATGAAGTAATTAATATTCCAATCGCGCATGGTGAGGGGAATTACTATTGTGATGAAGCGACGCTTAAACAATTAGAAGAGAACAATCAAATCGCATTCCGTTACGTAGAAAACCCTAACGGTAGCGTTTCAGATATTGCTGGTATTGTAAATGAAAAAGGAAATGTACTTGGTATGATGCCACATCCAGAGCGTGCTGTAGATGAATTACTTGGCGGTGCTGAAGGGTTAAAAGTCTTTCAATCTATCTTAAAACAGTGGAGGGAAACATATGTCGTTAATGCTTGAACCAAATCCAACACAAATTAAAGAAGAGCGTATATATGCGGAAATGGGGCTAACAGACGAAGAGTTTGCCATGGTTGAAAAGATTTTAGGTCGTCTGCCAAATTATACAGAAACAGGGTTATTCTCTGTAATGTGGTCTGAACATTGTAGTTATAAAAATTCGAAACCAGTTCTTCGTAAGTTTCCAACTACAGGTGAGCGCGTTCTGCAAGGACCTGGAGAAGGTGCTGGAATTGTAGATATCGGTGATAATCAAGCAGTTGTATTTAAAATGGAAAGTCATAACCATCCTTCAGCTATTGAACCATATCAAGGAGCTGCAACAGGTGTTGGTGGTATTATTCGTGACGTATTCTCTATGGGAGCACGCCCGGTAGCTCTATTAAACTCACTTCGTTTCGGTGAATTACAGTCACCACGTGTGAAATATTTATTCGAAGAAGTAGTAGCAGGAATTGCAGGATACGGTAACTGCATCGGTATTCCGACTGTTGGCGGCGAAGTACAATTTGATCCATGTTATGAAGGAAATCCACTTGTAAATGCAATGTGCGTAGGTTTGATTAACCACGAAGACATTAAAAAAGGGCAAGCGCACGGTGCTGGTAACACAGTAATGTACGTAGGAGCATCAACTGGTCGTGACGGTATTCACGGTGCAACATTCGCGTCGGAAGAACTATCTGAAAGCTCAGAAGCGAAACGTCCAGCGGTTCAAGTAGGGGATCCATTTATGGAAAAGCTTCTTATTGAAGCGTGTTTAGAATTAATTCAATCCGATGCACTTGTTGGAATTCAAGATATGGGTGCGGCTGGTTTAACATCATCATCTGCAGAAATGGCAAGTAAAGCAGGAATGGGTATTGAAATGTACTTAGATGATGTACCACAGCGTGAAACAGGAATGACACCATATGAAATGATGCTATCTGAATCACAAGAGCGTATGTTAATTGTCGTGAAAAAAGGTAGAGAACAAGAAATAGTAGATTTATTTGAGAAGTATGGTCTTGCAGCGGTTACGATGGGGAAAGTAACAGAAGATAAAATGCTTCGTTTATTCCATAAAGGTGAAAAGGTAGCTGAAGTTCCAGCAGATGCTTTAGCAGAAGAAGCACCAATTTATCATAAGCCATCAAAAGAAGCAGCATACTTTGCTGAATTCCAAGCAATGAAAATGGAAACGCCAAAAGTAGAAAATTATAAAGACGCGTTATTTGCTTTATTACAGCAACCAACAATTGCAAGTAAAGAGTGGGTATACGATCAATACGATTACCAAGTTCGCACAAGCACAGTTGTTACGCCAGGTTCAGATGCTGCAGTTGTACGTGTACGCGGTACAGAAAAAGGATTAGCAATGACGACAGATTGTAACTCTCGCTACATTTATCTAGACCCAGAGATGGGCGGTAAAATTGCAGTAGCAGAGGCAGCGCGTAATATCGTATGTTCTGGCGGAGAGCCACTTGCAATTACAGATTGCTTAAACTTCGGGAACCCAGAAAAACCAGAAATCTTCTGGCAGATTGAGAAATCAGTAGACGGTATGAGTGAAGCTTGTCGCACATTACAAACACCAGTTATCGGCGGAAACGTATCGATGTATAACGAGCGTAGTGGTGAAGCTGTATATCCAACACCAACTGTTGGGATGGTCGGACTTGTGCATGACTTAAAACATGTAACAACACAAGAGTTTAAGCAAGCTGGTGATTTAGTGTATGTAATTGGTGAGACGAAAGCTGAGTTTGGCGGAAGTGAATTACAGAAAATGATTCACGGCAAAATTTTCGGTCAATCACCAAGTATCGATTTAGATGTAGAATTAAAACGCCAAAAACAAGTATTAGAAGCAATTCAAGCTGGTCTTGTTCAATCTGCACATGATGTTGCTGAAGGTGGTTTAGCAGTTGCGATTTCAGAAAGTGCAATTGGTGCTAAAGGCTTAGGTGCTACTGTGAAATTAGATGGAGAAGCAACAGCAGCATTATTCGCTGAATCACAGTCTCGCTTCGTGATAACTGTAAAACGTGAAAATAAAGAGGCGTTTGAGAAAGTGGTAGAAGCAATCCAAGTTGGAGAAGTAACAAGTACAAATGAAGTAACAATTCATAATGAAGAAAATGAAGTATTACTTACAGCAAATGTAGATGAAATGAGAAAGGCTTGGAAAGGGGCAATCCCATGCTTGCTGAAATAAAGGGGTTAAACGAAGAATGTGGCGTTTTCGGAATTTGGGGGCATGAAAATGCAGCACAAGTTTCATACTACGGATTGCACAGTTTACAGCACCGTGGGCAAGAAGGCGCAGGCATTGTCGTAAATAATGGGGAAAAAATCGTCGGTCACAAGGGGTTAGGTTTAATATCAGAAGTGTTTTCAAGAGGTGAGCTAGAAGGATTAAATGGAAAATCAGCAATCGGACATGTACGATATGCAACAGCTGGTGGAAGTGAAGTTGCTAACGTTCAACCATTGTTGTTCCGTTTTTCCGATCATAGTATGGCGTTAGCTCATAACGGAAATTTAATTAACGCAAAAATGCTTCGTCGTGAATTAGAAGCAGAGGGCAGTATTTTTCAAACTAGTTCAGATACAGAAGTACTTTTACATCTTATTAAACGTAGCACGAAAGATTCTTTAATTGAAAGTGTAAAAGAGGCTTTAAATAAAGTGAAAGGTGCGTTTGCGTATCTTTTACTAACTGGAAATGAAATGATCGTTGCATTAGATCCGAATGGGTTCCGTCCGCTTTCAATTGGAAAGATGGGGGATGCTTACGTTGTAGCATCTGAAACATGTGCTTTTGATGTAGTAGGTGCAACATACATTCGTGATGTAGAACCGGGTGAATTACTTGTCATTAATGATGAAGGAATTCACGTAGATCGTTTCACAAACGATGTAGAACATGCAATTTGTAGTATGGAATATATTTACTTTGCACGACCAGATTCTAATATTGCTGGTGTTAACGTCCATGCAGCACGTAAGAATATGGGGAAACGTTTAGCGGCAGAAGCTCCTATTGAAGCAGATGTTGTTACTGGTGTACCAGACTCTAGTATTTCAGCTGCGATTGGCTATGCGGAGGCGACAGGTATTCCATATGAGTTAGGATTAATTAAAAATCGTTACGTTGGACGTACGTTTATTCAACCTTCTCAGGAACTGCGAGAGCAAGGGGTTAAGATGAAGCTTTCCGCAGTAAGAGGTGTAGTTGAAGGGAAACGAGTTGTTATGATTGATGACTCTATCGTAAGAGGAACGACAAGTAAACGAATTGTTCGTATGCTTCGTGAAGCTGGAGCGACAGAAGTTCACGTAAGAATTGCTTCACCACCTCTGAAATATCCATGTTTCTATGGCATTGATATTCAAACGAGAAAAGAATTAATTGCAGCAAATCATACAGTAGAAGAAATCCGTGAAATGATCGGAGCAGATTCTTTAACATTTTTAAGCGAAGATGGATTAGTAGATGCAATTGGACGTCCATATGAAGGGAAATATGGCGGCCTATGCATGGCTTACTTTAATGGGGACTATCCAACAGCTCTTTATGATTATGAGCAAGAGCTTTTAGAAAGTATGAAATAAGAAAAGTGAGAAAAGCTTCTACTTCTTTTGATGTAGGAGCTAGATCCTTTCTTAAAATAGCCCGCCCTGGATGGGGAGAAATTAAAAGACGAGGTGTAAATAACGATGGCGAATGCATATAAGCAAGCAGGAGTAGATATTGAAGCTGGATATGAAGCGGTATCTCGCATGAAAAAACACGTACAAACAACTATGAGAAAAGAAGTACTAGGCGGTTTAGGCGGTTTTGGAGGTATGTTTGATCTATCAAAATTTGCATTAGAAGAACCTGTATTAGTATCTGGAACAGATGGCGTGGGAACGAAATTGATGCTCGCTTTTATGGCAGATAAACATGACACAATTGGTATTGATGCAGTAGCAATGTGTGTAAATGATATTGTTGTCCAAGGAGCAGAGCCGCTTTTCTTCCTTGATTATATTGCTTGTGGTAAAGCTGAACCTAGTAAAATTGAAAACATCGTCAAAGGTATATCAGAGGGCTGTCGCCAAGCTGGTTGTGCATTAATCGGTGGAGAAACAGCTGAAATGCCAGGAATGTATTCTACGGAAGAATATGATTTAGCTGGTTTTACAGTTGGGATTGTTGATAAAAAGAAAATTGTAACAGGTGAAAAGATTGAAGCTGGTCACGTGCTAATTGGCTTAGCATCTAGCGGTATTCATAGCAATGGTTACTCTTTAGTACGAAAAGTGTTATTAGAAGATGGGGAACTATCTTTAGAGCGTATTTATGGCCGCTTAGAACTACCTCTTGGTGAAGAATTATTAAAACCAACGAAAATTTATGTCAAACCTATTTTAGAACTATTGAAGAAACATGAAGTATACGGTATGGCGCATATTACAGGTGGTGGATTTATTGAAAATATTCCACGCATGTTGCCAGAAGGAATCGGTGCTGAGATTGAACTAGGATCTTGGGAAATTCAGCCGATTTTTAGTTTGCTTCAAGAAGTTGGAAAACTGGAAGAGAAAGAAATGTTCAATATTTTTAACATGGGTATTGGTATGGTAGTAGCAGTGAAGGAAGAAGATGCAAAAGATGTTGTTCGTCTTCTTGAAGAGCAAGGAGAAATGGCTCGTATTATTGGACGTACTATACAAGGAGCTGGCGTTACTTTTAATGGGGGCACAGCACTATGAGTAGATTAGCAGTTTTTGCTTCTGGAAGTGGATCTAACTTTCAATCTCTCGTTAATGCGGTAGAAGAAAAAAGATTGGGTGCAGAAATTAGTTTATTAGTATGTGATAAACCAGAAGCACGAGCTGTTGGACGGGCAAATTATCATCATATTCCGTGTTTTGCTTTTTCAGCGAAAGCATATGAGTCAAAAGAAGCGTTTGAAAAAGAGATATTAAAGAAGCTAGAAGAATATGAAATTGATTATGTTATTTTAGCTGGATATATGCGTTTAATCGGGCCGACGTTACTAGAAGCATACGGCGGGAAGATTATTAATATTCATCCATCATTACTACCGAGCTTTCCGGGTAAAGATGCTGTCGGTCAAGCGTTAGAAGCAGGTGTGAAAGTAACTGGAGTAACAATTCATTATGTAGATGCAGGTATGGATACAGGGCCAATTATTGCACAAGAAGCAGTGGTTGTTTCTGAAGGGGATACGAGAGAAAGCTTACAAAAGAAAATTCAACAAGTTGAACATAAATTATACGTAAATACAGTGAATCAAATTGTTCAGTCTGTGAAAGAATCAACTGTTAACTAACATACAACCAGGGGTGAAGGATAAATGAAAAAGCGTGCATTAGTAAGTGTTTCAGATAAAACAGGAGTAGTAGAATTTGTTAAAGGGTTACTAGAACAAGGGATTGAAGTTATTTCAACAGGTGGTACGAAAAAGTTACTAGAAGAAAATGGCTTACAAGTAATCGGCATTTCTGAAGTAACTGGTTTCCCTGAAATTATGGATGGCCGTGTGAAAACATTACATCCAAATATTCATGGTGGTCTATTAGCAGTTCGTGATAATGAAACACATGTAACACAAATGAATGAGTTAGGTATAGAGCCAATTGACTTTGTTGTTGTTAACTTATACCCATTTAAAGAAACAATCGCTAAGCCTGATGTAACATTTGCTGATGCAATTGAAAATATTGATATCGGTGGCCCAACAATGATTCGCTCTGCTGCGAAAAATCATAAATTCGTATCGGTAATTGTAGATCCAGTAGATTATGATATTGTGTTAGCAGAACTGAAAGAGAACGGTGAAGTAGCAGAGGAAACAAAACGTAAACTAGCAGCGAAAGTATTCCGTCATACAGCAGCGTATGATGCGTTAATTTCTAACTACTTAACAGAGCAAATGGGTGAAGAAAGTCCAGAAACATTAACTGTGACATTTGAGAAAAAGCAAGACTTACGCTATGGCGAGAACCCACATCAAAAAGCAACTTTCTATAAAGCGCCATTCGCAGCAACGTCTTCTGTTGCATACGCAGAACAATTACACGGTAAGGAATTATCGTATAACAATATTAATGATGCAGACGCAGCGCTTAGCATCGTAAAAGAATTTACAGAACCAGCAGTAGTAGCAGTAAAGCATATGAATCCATGTGGTGTTGGAGTAGGAACTAATATTCACGAAGCATATACTCGTGCTTATGAAGCAGATCCAGTATCAATCTTCGGCGGTATTATTGCAGCAAATCGTGAAATTGATAAAGCTACAGCAGAAAAGTTACATGAAATTTTCTTAGAAATTGTTATCGCACCTTCGTTCTCGCAAGAAGCTTTAGAAGTGTTGCAAAGTAAGAAGAACTTACGTTTATTAACTATAAATATTGAAAAAGCGACAAGTGCAAGCAAAAAACTAACTTCTGTACAAGGTGGACTTCTTGTTCAAGAGGAAGATACGTTATCATTAGATGAAAGTACAATTTCAATTCCAACGAAACGTGAACCTTCAGAGCAAGAATGGAAAGATTTAAAACTCGCTTGGAAAGTTGTAAAACATGTGAAATCAAACGCAATTGTTTTAGCGAAAGATGATATGACAATTGGTGTCGGTGCGGGACAGATGAACCGTGTAGGTTCTGCAAAAATCGCAATTACACAAGCTGGTGAAAAAGCACAAGGTAGCGCGCTTGCATCTGATGCTTTCTTCCCAATGCCAGATACATTAGAAGAAGCAGCAAAAGCAGGAATTACAGCAATCATTCAACCGGGCGGATCAATCCGTGATGAAGATTCTATTAAAGTGGCAGATACTTACGGGATTGCTATGGTGTTCACTGGCGTACGTCATTTCAAACACTAATAGAGGATGTTTAAAAAGTCCGGTTAAGAGAACCTTCGCATGTCGTCGTTGCATCGCCAGTGCGGTACTCATGTAGGAAAGCTACACTCCGTGTCCTCCTGGCAAATGCGCCTCGACCTGCTTGGTTCTCTTAATCCTCCTTTTTAAACCTTTATTGATATGGATGTTAAAAAAGTCCGGTTAAGAGAACCTTCGCATGTCGTCGTTGCATCGCCAGTGCGGTACTCATGTAGGAAAGCTACACTCCGTGTCCTCCTGGCAAATGCGCCTCGACCTGCTCGGTTCTCTTAATCCTCCTTTTTAAACCTTTATTGATATGGATGTTTAAAAAGTCTGGTCGAGATAACCTTTTATTGATATGAAAAAGCAAACTAGGAGCATAGCTTCTAGTTTGTACTTATTTAATTATTGGGGGATGAAATATGAATGTTTTAGTAATTGGCCGCGGTGGGCGTGAGCATGCTTTAGCTTGGAAGTTTGCACAATCTGAAAAAGTAGAAAAGGTATATGTAGCACCAGGTAATGAAGGTATGAGAGATGTTGCAACACCAGTTGATATTGATGAAAATGATTTTGATGCATTAGTTTTATTTGCAAAAGAGAATAATGTTGAGTTAACTTTCGTTGGACCAGAAATTCCGCTTATGAATGGAATTGTTGATCGTTTTAAAGAAGAGGGACTTCGCGTATTTGGTCCGAATAAAGCGGCTGCTGTTATTGAAGGTAGTAAAGCTTTTACAAAAGAGCTTATGAAAAAGTATGATATTCCAACTGCGGCGTACGAAACTTTTACAGATTATGAAGAAGCAGTACAGTACATTCAAAAAGTTGGTGCACCAATCGTTATTAAAGCTGACGGCCTAGCTGCTGGTAAAGGTGTAACGGTAGCGATGACGCTTGAAGAGGCATTACAAGCTGTGAAAGAAATGCTGCAAGATGTGAAATTCGGCGCGGCAAGTAAGAAGGTCGTTATTGAAGAGTTTTTAGATGGACAAGAATTTTCATTAATGGCATTCGTGAATGGAACAACTGTACATCCAATGATAATCGCCCAAGATCATAAAAGAGCTTTTGATGGTGATAAAGGACCAAATACGGGCGGAATGGGTGCATATTCTCCAGTACCACAAATTCCAGAATCAGCAGTTCAAGAAGCGATTCAAACCGTATTGCATCCAACTGCTAAGGCGATGATTGAAGAAAACCGTTCGTTTACAGGTATTTTATACGCAGGTCTTATTTTAACAAATGATGGTCCGAAGGTAATTGAATTTAATGCACGCTTCGGTGATCCTGAAACAGAAGTTGTATTACCTCGATTAGAAAACGATTTAGTTGATGTATGTAACGCTGTATTAGATGAAAGTGAACTAACGTTACAATGGTCAGAAGAAGCGGTAATCGGTGTTGTACTTGCTTCTAAAGGATATCCAGAAGCATATAAAAAAGGTGATATTATTAGCGGACTAGATGCACTGCAAGATGTGATTGTTTTCCATGCAGGTACAGCAATGAAACATGGGGACTTTGTAACGAACGGTGGCCGTGTATTATTTGTTGCTTGTAAGGCAAATAGTTTACAAGAAGCAAAAGATAAAGTATATAAAGAAATCGGTAAAATTGAGAGTGATGGTCTATTTTATCGAAGTGATATAGGATATCGTGCAATTGGGCATGAGATGACGAAAAGTTAATATGTAAAAATCCCGCTGAGGAATCAGCGGGATTTTTTATGCATCTTTATCTTTTTTTAATTTCCCTTTTTGCTTTGCCATTTCTCGAAGTAAATACTCGATGTGTGCATTGACGCTACGAAATTCATCATTTGCCCATTTTTCGATGACTGCGTGTAATTCAGGATCAATACGTAATGGAAAGCTTTTCTTTTTAGCCATAATTACTTATAGCCCTTAGTATAGGCTTCCTGTATTAATAACTGGCTGCGCACCTTTATCTGAAACGATGGCAACTAATAAGTTGTTTACCATATTTGCTTTACGCTCGTCATCGAGTTCTAGTACGCCTTCTTCATCTAACATATGGATGGAATCTTTCGCCATCTTCACAGCACCTTCAACAATTTCTTTTCTAGCAGCTAATACTGCTTTTGCTTGCTGGCGTTGTAGCATTGCATGGGCAATTTCTGTTGCGTAAGCTAAGTGCGTTAAACGAGTTTCTAATACTTCTACACCAGCAATTTCAAGACGCGCCTCTAACTCACGTTTTAATTCTTCAGAGATTTCTTCAGTATTTCCGCGTAACGTAACGCAGGTTTCATCTTGGAAATTGTCATAAGGATATTTTGTTGCAACATGGCGGATTGCCGTTTCGCTTTGAATTTCTACAAATCGATCATAATGTTCAACACCAAACATTGCTTTTGCAGAATCAACAACTTTATATACGATAACAGCTGCAATTTCAATTGGATTTCCATCAACGTCATTTACTTTTAATTTTTTACTGTTAAAGTTTTCAACACGTAAAGATACAGTTTGACGGAATGCGAACGGAATCGTTAAAAATAAACCGTTTTGACGAATTGTTCCTAAATAATTACCGAAGAACGTAATAACCTTCGCTTGATTCGGTTGAACAATACCGATACCTGTAGCGAGAACTGCGGCTAATATAATAGTTAGTGCCGCTCCTATGAAAATTTCTTGTGCAAGGAAAAATACACCGATAGCAGCTAAAATCAAAATTCCAATAATACCGAGAAAACCATTTACATAAAATACTTGTTTTTCTTTCATATGATCGCCTCCTGATATAAAAATGATATCACTTTTATATCATTTTAAGCAAGAGGTATGCATCTAATTTTCTGAATTTTATTGGTTGATATCTTTTATATACATTTTAAGGTTCAAAAAGAGAATATACGTTCTGTTTTATGGTAAAATAAAGAAGACTTAACCGCCCACTGCAGCAGCTAAGTCCCTTTGAGAGCATCTTGCATCGTGACAAATGATTCAAAGCGGTTTTGCCAGGATTATATCTTCAATCGCTGACTCAATCTCTTTGTCAGAAGCGTCATAACTTCCTTTTGACTCTGGCTTGTCATGAGTGGAAGTTTGATTCACTTCTTCTTTAGCATGTCCTTTTTCACCAAAATTCATGCTAGGCATTTTAAATGCCCCCATATTCATGTATTTTCCGAATTTCCACATTTCAACAACAGGGCAGAAACGAACAATTCCTTCTGCAACTTTCATTGCACCAATCCATAGAAAAATGTTAGACCAAGTGCACCACGGCTTGCGTACAAGTTTAGTTGCACTACATCCGAAGAGGACGAGCCCAAGTGTAATTCGAATTAGAGCGTTTATTGTCCCGATATTTTGCTTCATTAGAAAAACACTCCTTTTTATGAAAGTTGAAATAGATAATACTATTTCTCTTATTAGTATCCCGTTTGATTTTTGGGATATGTAATCCAACATTTGACGTGGAAAAAGATGTTGGATTGTGCGTGTGTGTAAGTAACTTTTTTTGTTATAATGAAAGAATGCATAAAAGGAACTTCAAAATTAAATCCTCTAGTTTAAAAAATATGGAAGAGGTAATTCCAAACGTAATTCTCCGTTTTAAACAAATATTTAAGATGAAGTTAAAACAGTAATGATGAAAATAAACTGTTATTTTGAACAGAAATATATATAACTAGAGAAAAGGAAGGGTGTTTTCATGTACGATATTTCCGGATGGAAACATGTATTTAAGCTTGATCCAAATAAGGAGTTAAGCGATGAACATTTAGAAATGATTTGTGAGTCTGGAACTGATGCGGTTATTGTAGGCGGAAGTGATGGAGTTACAATTGATAACGTATTACACATGCTAGTTAGCATTCGTAGATATGCAGTTCCTTGTGTATTAGAGGTTTCTGATGTAGAAGCAATTACACCAGGATTTGATTTTTATTACATCCCAAGTGTTTTAAATAGCCGAAAAGTAGAATGGGTAACAGGTGTTCATCATGAGGCATTGAAAGAATTTGGGGATATTATGGACTGGGACGAAATTTTTATGGAAGGGTATTGTGTTTTAAATCCAGAAGCGAAAGTAGCCCAGCTTACAGAAGCGAAATGTGATTTAACAGAAGATGACGTTATTGCATATGCTCGTTTAGCAGACAAGCTATTACGTTTACCGATATTTTATTTAGAATATAGCGGTACGTATGGAGATGTTGAACTTGTTAAAAATGTAAAAGCAGAATTGAAACAAGCTAAGTTATATTATGGCGGTGGTATTTCTAATGCAGAACAGGCGAAAGAAATGGCACAATATGCTGATACAGTAGTTGTTGGAAATATTATTTATGATGATATAAAATCGGCGTTAAAAACAGTTAAAGCAGTAAAAGGAGAGTAGGTGCAGGCGTATATGAGTATGACAGATAAGTTATTAAACGGTTTAAATCCACAGCAACAAAAAGCAGTACAAACAACGAATGGACCACTTCTATTAATGGCAGGTGCAGGTAGTGGTAAGACACGTGTGTTAACACATCGTATTGCGTATTTACTTGGTGAAAAAGGTGTAGCACCATGGAATGTACTAGCTATTACCTTCACAAATAAAGCAGCTCGTGAAATGCGTGAGCGTATTGATACACTTGTGGGACCAGAAGCAGAAGATATTTGGATTTCGACGTTCCACTCTATGTGTGTACGTATTTTACGACGCGATATCGATCGTATTGGTATTAATCGTAACTTTACAATCTTAGATTCAGGTGATCAGCTAACTGTAGTCAAAAAAATTATGAAAGAGCGCAATGTTGATCCGAAGAAATTTGAGCCGCGCTCTATTTTAGCGGGTATTAGTAATGCGAAAAATGAACTGTTATCTGCGGATAAATATGCAAAAAAAATTACAATGGCTGATCCATATGAAAAATTAACGAGCGATGTATACGCAGAGTATCAAAAACGTCTTTTGAAAAATAATTCATTAGACTTTGATGATTTAATTATGACGACGATTCAGCTATTTGAACGTGTTCCAGAAGTATTAGAGTTTTATCAGCGTAAGTTCCAATATATTCATGTTGATGAGTATCAAGATACGAACAAAGCGCAATATCTTCTTGTTAAACATTTGGCAGCGCGTTTTAAAAATCTTTGCGTTGTGGGTGACTCTGACCAGTCTATTTATCGCTGGCGTGGTGCAGATATTTCTAACATTTTGTCATTCGAAAAAGACTATGAGAATGCACAAGTAATTCTGTTAGAACAAAACTATCGTTCGTCACAAAATATTTTAAATGCAGCGAATGCTGTTATTGAAAAAAATACGAATCGTAAGCCGAAGAAATTATGGACAGACAATCAAGTTGGAAGTAAAATCTCGTATTATCGTGCTGCAACTGAAAAGGACGAAGCGTATTTTGTTGCAAAAAAAATTCGTGACGATATTCAAATGGGGAAACGAAAATATACTGATTTTGCAGTGCTATATCGTACGAATGCTCAGTCTCGTATGGTCGAGGAGATTTTCCTTAAATCTAACATTCCGTATAAAATTGTCGGGGGTACGAAGTTCTACGATCGTAAAGAGATTAAAGATATTTTGGCGTACTTACGTTTAATCGGTAATCCAGATGATGAAATTAGTTTTGCACGTATTATAAATGTGCCAAAGCGTGGCATTGGTGCGACTTCTATCGATAAAATTATTAATTACGGTGTGCAAAATGGAATTTCATTAACTGCTGTATTTGATGAGATTGAGCATGTTGGAGTAAGTGCAAAAATTACAAAGGCAGTAAAAGAATTCGCGAATTTATTAAATAACTGGGTAAATATGCAAGAGTATTTATCTGTTACAGAATTAGTAGAAGAAGTTATTGAAAAAACAGGCTATCGCGATATGTTGAAAAATGAACGTTCTTTAGAAGCGGAAGGTCGTTTAGAAAACTTAGACGAGTTCTTATCTGTTACGCAAACATTTGAATCTCAAAGCGAAGATAAGAGCCTTGTTGCATTCTTAACAGATTTAGCACTTGTTGCTGATATTGATCGTGTAGATGAAGACCCAACTGCTGGTGAAGAAGTTATTTTAATGACGATGCACTCGGCGAAAGGATTAGAGTTCCCGGTTGTCTTTATTGTTGGCTTAGAGGAAGGGATATTCCCTCATACTCGTTCTCTTATGGAAGAGGATGAAATGCAAGAAGAACGTCGTCTTGCTTATGTAGGTATTACTCGTGCAGAAGAAGAGCTATATTTATCTAACGCGCAAATGCGTACATTATTTGGTAGAACAAGTATGAACGCTGCGTCTCGATTTATTACAGAAATCCCGACAGAACTAGTGGAATCATTAAATGAAACAGCGCCGAAGCGTGAAACATCGTTTGGTACAAAAGGCAGAACGGCAAGTAGCGGCAAAACGACAATCACAACAGCAACACGCTCTCGTTCAGCTTTCGCGCGCCCTGCGGCTAAGACGACAGGCGGCGAACAAATTGGCTGGGCAGTAGGAGATAAAGCTTCCCACCAAAAATGGGGAGTCGGTACAGTTGTAAGTGTAAAAGGTGAAGGTGATGCAAAAGAATTAGATATTGCGTTCCCAAGCCCAATTGGTGTTAAACGTTTGTTAGCAAAATTTGCACCTGTGACGAAACAATAGGAAAGGAATGAGGATATGTCAAAAGAGATAGTAAAAAAACGTATAGAAGAATTACGTGACTTGTTAAATACATTTAACTATCAATATCACGTATTAGACAATCCTTCTGTTTCTGATGCGGAATATGACCGTAATATGCAGGAGCTTATAAAATTAGAAGCAGAGAACCCAGAGTTTATGAGTGAAGATTCTCCCTCCGTTCGCGTTGGGGGGACTGTTCTTGATATATTTGAAAAAGTAACACATAAGTCACCAATGTTAAGTTTAGGAAATGCATTTAACGAAGGAGATTTACGTGATTTCGATAGAAGAGTACGTCAAGGAATTGATGGTGCGAATGTAAGATATATATGTGAATTAAAAATTGACGGGCTTGCCGTTTCGCTTCATTATGAAAAAGGACGCTTCATTCAAGGGGCAACACGTGGTGATGGTGTAACGGGTGAAGATATTACTCAAAATTTAAAAACGATTAAAGCTATCCCACTTCGTTTAAATGAAGAAGTAACGTTAGAAGCACGAGGCGAAGCTTATATGCCGAAGCGTTCATTCGTTAAACTAAATGAAGAAAAAGAGCAAAATGGAGAAGATGTATTTGCGAATCCGCGTAATGCAGCAGCAGGTTCAATACGTCAACTTGATCCGAAAATTGCAGCGAAGCGTAACTTATCTATGTTTGTGTATGGTCTTGCGAATGTAGAAGAAAAAACAATTTCATCACATAGTGAATCGCTGGATTTCTTAGGTGAACTTGGATTTAAGACAAATCCAAATCGCCGTACATGTGAAACAATTGAAGAAGTTATAGCTTATGTAGAAGAATGGCAAGAAAAACGTCCGCATCTTGATTATGAGATTGATGGAATCGTTATAAAAGTAGATGATGTTGCTCTTCAAGAAAGTCTAGGAACTACAGCGAAGAGTCCAAGGTGGGCGATTGCTTATAAATTTCCGGCTGAAGAAGTTGTAACGAGATTAACAGGCATTGAATTAAGTGTTGGCCGAACAGGGGTTGTAACACCGACTGCAGAACTAGAGCCAGTGAGAGTTGCTGGTACGATTGTTCGTCGTGCTTCTTTACATAACGAAGATTTAATTCGTGAAAAAGACATTCGAATTGGTGACTACGTTGTTGTGAAGAAGGCTGGAGATATTATTCCTGAAGTTGTGAACGTTATTTTTGATAAGCGTACTGGTGAGGAAGAAGAATACCGCATGCCAACTCATTGTCCAGCATGTGAGAGTGAACTTGTTCGTTTAGAAGAAGAAGTAGCACTTCGATGTATAAATCCGACTTGTCCGGCTCAAATTCGAGAGGGATTAATCCATTTCGTTTCAAGAAATGCGATGAATATTGATGGACTTGGAGAACGTGTCATTACACAACTCTTTGATGCAGATTACATTCGTACATTTGCTGATTTATATGCATTGACGAAAGAGCAATTATTACAGTTGGAACGTTTTGGTGAAAAATCAGCAACAAACTTAATACAAGCAATTGAAAATTCTAAAGAAAACTCGTTAGAGCGATTATTATTTGGTCTTGGAATTCGCCACGTTGGAGCGAAAGCAGCACGTACATTTGCAGAGCACTTTGAAACGATGGATGAGCTTGTAAAAGCAACGGAAGAAGAACTAAAAGCAATTAATGAAATTGGCGAAAAAATGGCTCAATCTGTTGTGACATATTTTGATAATGAAGATGTATTAGAGTTATTACAGCAGTTTAAAGAGTATGGCGTGAATATGACATACAAAGGTATAAAAATTGCAGATTTACAAAATGTTGAATCTTACTTCGCAGGAAAAACGGTTGTTTTAACAGGTAAGCTAGAAGTTATGGGACGAAGTGAAGCGAAGAAGAAGATTGAGGCATTAGGTGGAAAAGTAACAGGAAGTGTTAGTAAGAGTACGGATTTAGTTGTTGCAGGTGAAGCAGCTGGTTCGAAATTAGCACAAGCGGAGAAACATAATGTTGAGGTTTGGAATGAAGAGAGGTTCTTACAAGAGCTAAATAAGTAAGAGGTGCAAACTTACCATGAAAAAAATAGCATTAGCGGTATTAAGCCTTGGCCTACTTGTAAGTGGGTGTAGTGCAGGTGCCGACAAAGATGAAAAAGTGGCTGGGAAATCGGGGAAAGCAAAAGAACAATCAGTTGTTCCAAAATACGCTATTTCGGATGAATATTATAAGACGACTATTCCATTTGATGGTGGAAAGGCACGTGGTTTAGTGGTGCAAGGGTTAAATAGTCGCCTTGATATAGATGAATTTGAAACAGGATTAATGCGAATTGCAAAAGAATCATTTAGTACGAAAGATAATTTTTTAAAAGGCGGAAAAGCTCTAGATACTCAAACTATACAGATGCTTGTTAAAAGAAAACGTACAGATGCTGAACAAAAGGAACTAGAGGAAAAATTAAAAAAAGATGCAGTTAAATTTCCAAATATAGGATTAAATCCTGCATTAGGAACAGGATCCGAATCACTAGAAGTGAAAAATAAAAAAAATCCAATATATATTTCAAATATTTTAGAGCATGATTATTATGTGAAAAAAGGCGATAACGGCGAGGAACGTGTTGGTATGGTAGTTGGATTAGCGATGAATTCTGTTCAATATTTTAACGAAGAGCATGGTTACCCACGTGAAGCTGCAATCCCAGATGAAAAGATGTTAGCTGAAGGGAAAAAAATGGCGCAAGAAATTTTGAAAGTCATACATCAAAAAGAACCTGAAACAAAAAATATTCCGATAACATTTGCGATTTATCGCCAAGCTCCAAAGTCTTCGCTCGTGCCAGGTAATTTTGTTTCTTATGCAAATGTCGAAAAAGGTAGTGAAACGGTTGAAGATTGGAAACAAATTAATGAAAAATATTATTTGTTCCCATCAGAGCAAGCGAAAACAGATAATAAACGTGAAGATCTTGCAAGAGTATCCAACTTTAAGGCAAAACTAAGCGATTATTTCCAAGGCGACTATACAGCTGTTATTGGTACTGGTATGTATAGAGATGATGAATTAAGAGAAATGAAGCTTGATATTCCTGTCCAGTTTAATGGAAAAGCGGAAATAGTTGGTTTTACACAATATGTGGCAGGGCTTGTTATGGAATACTTCCCGAATTATATGAAAGTACAAGTAACGATTAAATCTGTAGAACGCCCAGAAGCTATTATTATACGTGAAGCAAAACAAGATGAACCACTTGTGAAAATTTTAGATTAAATATGAAGGCTGTTCCTCTATGGAACAGCTTTTTTTCTTATGTAATTTTGTTATAATTTAAAATGTTGTAAAAAATAGGGGTAAGGGGTAAAGCTCATGGAAGAATTAAGTTTTCAAGTCATTATTTTATTAATTGCATTCGGTTTTTTAGCAGCTTTTATTGATTCCGTTGTTGGAGGAGGAGGGTTAATTTCGCTTCCTGCACTTATGTTTGTTGGCCTATCGCCAGCTTCGGCAATTGCAACGAATAAATTAGCGGCAACAATGGGGACGTTTACGAGTGCGATGTATTTCATTCGATCAGGAAAAGTTGATTTTAAAATTGTAGGAAAGTTAATCCCGTTAACTATTGTTGGAGCTGTTGCAGGTGCTTTAGTAGTAAAATTTATTCCATCGGATATTTTACGCCCATTAGTACTTGTAATGTTGGTATTTATTGCTATTTATATTATTGCAAAAAAGAATTGGGGAAGTGTGTCTACCTATAAGAAGATGACGCAAAGAAAAACATTAATATTTTTCTTTGCTATTTTAATGATAGGATTTTATGATGGGTTTTTTGGACCAGGGACAGGGTCGTTTTTAATTTTTGCATTTTTATTAATTGGCTTGGATTTTATTCAAGCGGCAGCATCTGGAAAACTTTTGAACTTTGTTAGTAATATTGTATCTTTAATTACTTTTTTATTCTTAGACATAATTCATTTTGAATACGGTATTATCATGGGATTATCAATGATCTTAGGTGCTTATTTTGGATCGAAGTTTGCGGTTCAAAAAGGTGTTGGATATGTAAGGACTTTATTTTTATTAGTTACTATATTATTGATTGGGAAAAATGTTTTGGAATATACTCATATTTTGTAGATTCATACGCATGTATGAATCTCTTTTTTTATTATATTTTAAAAATTTATTAATTTTTAAAATATAAGTCTAGGAATATTTGAATAAATCTAAATTATCGTGTAGAATAATGTTGTAAAATGTAAACGTTTTTCTAAGGGGAGGCTAAAAAAATGGTAGTAGCATACAAACATGAGCCATTTACAGATTTTTCAGTGGAGGCTAACAAATTAGCGTTTGAAGAAGGTTTAAAGAAAGTAGAATCTTATCTTGGACAAGACTATCCATTAATTATCGGGGGAGAAAAAATCACTACAGAAGACAAAATTGTTTCTGTAAACCCTGCAAATAAAGAGGAACTTGTTGGTCGTGTTTCAAAAGCAAGCCGTGAGTTAGCTGAAAAAGCAATGCAAGTAGCGGATGAAACATTCCAAACTTGGAGAAAATCAAAGCCAGAAATGCGTGCAGACATTTTATTCCGTGCTGCAGCAATCGTTCGTCGCAGAAAACATGAATTCTCTGCTATTCTTGTAAAAGAAGCAGGTAAGCCATGGAATGAGGCAGATGCTGATACAGCAGAAGCAATCGACTTTATGGAATATTATGGTCGTCAAATGTTAAAATTAAAAGACGGTATTCCAGTAGAAAGCCGTCCGATTGAATATAATCGTTTCTCTTACATTCCATTAGGAGTAGGTGTTATCATTTCTCCTTGGAACTTCCCATTCGCAATTATGGCAGGTATGACAACAGCTGCTTTAGTTTCTGGTAACACAGTATTACTAAAACCAGCTAGTACAACTCCTGTAGTAGCAGCGAAATTTATGGAAGTATTAGAAGAAGCTGGCTTACCAGCTGGCGTAGTAAACTTCGTTCCAGGTAACGGTTCTGAAGTTGGTGACTACTTAGTAGATCATCCTCGTACACGTTTCGTAAGCTTCACGGGATCTCGTGATGTAGGTATCCGCATCTATGAGCGTGCAGCGAAAGTAAACCCAGGACAAATTTGGTTAAAACGCGTTATCGCTGAAATGGGCGGTAAAGACACAATCGTTGTTGATAAAGAAGCAGATCTTGAATTAGCAGCTAAGTCTATCGTTGCATCAGCATTCGGATTCTCAGGACAAAAATGTTCTGCATGTTCTCGTGCAGTAATCCATGAAGATGTATACGATCACGTATTAAATCGTGCTGTTGAATTAACAAAAGAATTAACAGTTGCTAACCCAGCAGTATTAGGTACAAACATGGGTCCTGTTAATGACCAAGCTGCATTTGATAAAGTAATGAGCTATGTTGCAATTGGTAAAGAAGAAGGTAGAATCTTAGCAGGTGGCGAAGGAGACGATTCTAAAGGCTGGTTCATCCAACCAACAATCGTTGCTGACGTTGCAGAAGATGCTCGCTTAATGAAAGAAGAAATCTTCGGACCAGTAGTAGCATTCTGTAAAGCGAAAGACTTCGATCATGCACTTGCAATTGCAAACAATACGGAATACGGTTTAACAGGTGCTGTTATTACTAACAACCGTGACCATATTGAAAAAGCACGCGAAGACTTCCACGTTGGTAACTTATACTTCAACCGTGGATGTACTGGTGCAATCGTAGGTTACCAACCATTCGGTGGCTTTAACATGTCTGGTACAGACTCTAAAGCTGGTGGACCTGATTACTTAGCACTTCACATGCAAGCAAAAACTACTTCTGAAACTTTATAAGAAATAGTAGAGGAGCTCTTCACAGAATGTGAAGAGCTCCTTTTAAAATTGAACCCCCATATATTACCGTCGTTCGAAGAGAATGAGCTAAAACCTATTAATAGCGGGATAAACATGTAAACAGAAATAAAATAATGAGAAAAGTTGACTTATTAGTCATATTTTTTAGTATTCATTTTGAGAATTTCCTGTATAATACAATTTGAAAGAAAATCTATGGTTCGACAAGGAACACTCCTTTCGGTTTTGCTCACTGAAAGGAGTGTTTTTTTATGTAGCTAAAAATTCTTGCGTGCTTATTACATTTGCATATACGCCATTTAAACTAGCTAAAATTGTATTGTGAATATAAACAGCTGGTATAGTAGCGTTCTTAAAAGAAAGGTCTTTTGTAGCACAAGCGTCATGTATAACGGTACATTGAAAGCCAAAATCGAATGCAGCCCTTACTGTTGCATCGATACACATATGAGTCATCATCCCGCATACAACGACATGTTCAATATTAAAACGTTTTAATTGCTCTAGAAGATTAGTTTCTCGGAAGCTATTTGGATAATGTTTGACTATAACTGTTTCTTCTCTAAGTGGACGTACGCTTTCGTGAATATGTACACCTTCTGTATTAGGTAGGAAAAAAGTAGCGTCATCTTTTATAGCTACGTGTTGGATATGAAAAATAGGTTCGCTGTTTGTTCTAAATTGTTGTAATAACTGATTAGCATATTCGCTTGCTTCTACTGGATTACGCAATTCCATCTTTCCATTTGGAAAATAATCGTTTTGAATATCGACGAGTAAAAGAGCTGTTTTCATATATTTATCTTCCTCCGAGTTTCATATTCAAATAAATTTATTCAATTCGTAGAGAGGATTCTCCTGTTTAAAAATATGAGGAAGAAGAATTTTAAATAACCTTGAAAGTTACTATTTTTCAGATGAATATTCATCTGAAAATTTTAATAAAGGAATAATTAATATTTTTCTAAAAAATGTATTGACTCTTATTATTCTGAGTTCTATAATGAGAATTAATTAAACGACAATTAAATCGATACATTCTTATCCAGAGAGGTGGAGGGACTGGCCCTACGATACCTCAGCAACGGGTTTTTTAATACCGTGCTAACTCCAGCAAGCCATATAAAGGCTTGGAAGATGAGAAGATGTGAACGAGTACATATAAGTGCTCTCCTTCTTATCTTTATGGTTGATAAGAAGGAGGGCACTTTTTATTTTACCTCGAAAGCTCTGCTTCAAGTTTTTACAGCATATAGGAGGGAAAAAAATGATTTCTTTTACCAATGTAAGTAAAGTGTATGAATCAGCTGGCCAATCTGTTCATGCGGTGGAGGATGTAACATTATCAGTTGAGAAAGGCGAAATTTTTGGCATTATCGGTTTTAGTGGCGCTGGAAAGAGTACGTTATTACGCTTAGTAAATATGTTAGAGAGACCGACGGCAGGAACGATTTCAATAGATGATAAAGATATTACATCATTATCGACGAAAGAATTGCGTAAACTAAGACAAAGAATCGGAATGATTTTTCAAAGTTTTAATTTATTTAATTCAAGAACAGTATTTGGAAATATTGCTTATCCATTAAAGTTAGCGAAAGTACCAAAGAATGAGATAAAAGAAAGAGTAAATGAACTGCTGAAGTTTGTAGGGTTAGAAGATAAAGCAAACTATTATCCAGAGCAGCTATCAGGTGGGCAAAAGCAGCGTGTGGGCATTGCTAGAGCACTTGCGACATCGCCAGATATTCTTATATGTGATGAGGCAACATCAGCCTTAGATCCAGAAACGACGACAGAAATTCTAAACTTATTAAAGAAAGTAAATCGAGAATACAATTTAACAATTCTTCTTATTACACATGAAATGCATGTTGTGAAAGAAATTTGTCACCGTGTAGCTGTAATGGAGAAGGGGAAAGTTATTGAAGAAGGAAAACTGTTTGATGTTTTCACGCAACCAAAAACAAAGACGACTCAAAACTTTGTACGTTCTGTCATTAATGATCATTTACCGGAAAGTGTTCTAGCGAAAATTCAAAATGGTGGTCAAATTTATCGTCTAACATTTACTGGTGAGGAGACAGGACAGCCGGTACTATCATATATCGCAAAAAACTATAACGTCGATGTAAATGTACTGTACGGAAATATTATTGAACTTCAAAATGTGCTATTTGGAAATCTTCTTGTAGAGTTGCAAGGTGAGCAGAGGGAAATTCAAAAAGCATTACAACATCTAAGACTGCAAGTGCAGCTGAAGGAGGTAGAAGCTCATGCGAGTTGATTGGAGTATATTTTGGCCGCGCATACTAGATGCGACGGGGGATACCCTCTTAATGGTAATTGTAACCCTTATATTCGCTACAATTCTGGGTATACCTCTAGGTTTACTTTTGTATGTAACGAGAAAAGGAAACTTTTTAGAAAATAAATGGGTCTTTTCTATTCTTAACATCATAATTAATACAATTCGTCCGGTACCATTCATTATCTTTTTAGTAGCCTTAAGTCCACTAACAAGAAGTGTTATCGGAACGACGATTGGAACAGCAGCGGCAATTTTCCCGATGACGTTAGTCGCATCAATTGGTATTGCTAGAATGGTTGAAACAAACCTTGTTTCCGTTCCGAAAGGAGTAATTGAAGCAGCGCAAGCAATGGGAGCCTCACCAATTAGAATTGTTTTTGAAATCCTTGTACCAGAAGCGTTAGCACCATTAATCTTAGGTGTCACATTTATGACAGTTGGTTTAATTGAATTCTCTGCAGTTGCTGGGCTTGTCGGTGGTGGCGGTCTTGGTGACTTGGCAATGACATATGGTTATCAACGTTTTGATACATCAGTTATGTTCGTAACGGTCGTGTTACTTATCATTCTCGTACAGATAGCTCAAAATTTAGGAAACTACTTTGCGAAAGTCTTGTTACGCAGATCATAAAAAGGAAGAGAGGAAAAGAAAATGAAGAAAATTTTAGCATTTGCATTATCAGCGATTGTAGGAGTCTCAGCATTAAGCGGCTGCTCAAGTGGAGACACGGGTGCAGGAGCGAAAGAAAAAGTAGTTCGCGTCGGTGTAACTGGAACGGATGGAGACGCTTGGGAAATTTTGAAGAAAAAAGCTGAAAAAGAAGGGATTAAGATTAAACTGGTCGAGTTCTCTGATTACACAACGCCAAATAAAGCGTTAGCTGATGGAGATATTGAATTAAACTCATTCCAGCATATTGCTTTCTTAGAGCAATTTAAAAAAGAGCATAAGTTAGATATTACAGCTGTTGGTACAACGCAAATTGCGCCAATGGGTTTATACTCTGAAAAATATAAGAAAGCAAATGAAATCCCAGATGGTTCAGAAATTGCAATTCCAAACGATCCAACGAACCAAGCACGGGCATTAAAACTTCTTGATGCAGCTGGATTATTAAAGCTTAAAAAAGACTTTGGTCTATTTGGAGATCCAAGTGGTATTGCTGAAAATCCGAAGAAATTAAAAATTACACCGGTTATCGCACAGCAAACACCTCGTGTGTTAAAAGATGTAGCGGCATCAGTTATTAATAACGGTGTTGCTGGTCAAGCTGGATTAGATCCAGCGAAGGATCCTATTTTCTTAGAAGATCCAAAGAATGAAAATGCAAAGCCATATATTAATATTTTTGCAGCTCGTAAGAAAGATAAAGATGATCCAACATTGAAAAAAGTAATTGAACTATATCATTCAAAAGAAGTAACAGACGCAATTAAGAAAGAAACAAATGATGGTTCCATTTCAGTAGATCTTTCACTTGATGAGCTTGAAAAAATCGTAAAATAATCATTGGGTTTAATGGACTAACAGAAGGAACCCCTCCGCTGTTAGTTCGTTCAACATATAAACTTAACAAACAAACCCTAATTCTGTACCTTCCAATTTTGTATAACATAGAATCCAATGTTTGTTAAGTAGAGTGATAGACCAGGAATTTTCCTGGTCTTTTTTTATGAATGAAAGTAGCTAGCGAACAGTAAGGTGATCCAAATTATAATGGGATAAGAAAATAAGCTGAAAAGGAGTGTAATTACGAATTGCTTTGGATGAATTAAGTGTTTTTTTGATAAAAAAAAGAAAATAGAAAAGAGAGTAATGAAAAATGCTGATATTACGCCGGGGTTATAAGAGCGATAAATGAAAAACAAAATAATATGTTGAACAGAGTTGAAGAAGATGGCCCCTTGTATAAAAATAATCCAGCATATAGAAGACAAGAAGTTAAGTTGATATAGAAAGACGATAAGTAATACAAAGATTGTTAATACGGAAATGGCGATGAAAAATTGTTGGCTAGTTATAAGACGGATTGAAAATTGATTAGCAAGGTATTGTGGCATTTGGAAAGCTTCTTCAAGGTTATGAATGAAAAATAATAAGGGAATGATCCAGAATATAGTAGTGGAATGTTTTTTCATCAATTTACATCACTCCAATAAAGTATAGAAAGCCTAAAAAAAGGCCCTCTATACAGAGATGGTTATTCAATTATGATATTTTTTAAATTAACTTCATGATGCTCTCGTTCTTTCAGATAAGCAGCTAGTTCCTCTTGTAAAATATTTAATATTTGCTTAGCTGATTGTTGGATTGGATTAGGTAGCTCTTCTAATATATGCATCCCGACTTTTACTTTTGTACGAATTACCCTTCGTAGTAATTCCTCATGCATGTACTACACCTCCAAACCGAATATTTAGTACATCTTCTTCAAATTTTGCTCCTTGAATAGAAAGGTGTGTTAATGTTTTTGGTAACGTGATGTTCCGTTTAACAGAACCCGCTCGAATAATAAGTTCATCACCTTTTTGATTTAAGGAAAGTTCACTTTTGTTTGAGAAGGGAATGGACAGAACGAAAATATACTCATCGCCATCCTTTTTTACATATTGAGTGCGCCCGTTAAATTTTACTTTTGTAGGGGAATGATCAGTTTTAAATAAAGAATCTCCTACACGTTCTAACATAGACAAACCAACAACTTCTTGTTCAAACATTGGAGCTTCGTAAATAGGAAGGGGTTGAAAACTATCTTTAATTAATGTTTTATATTTCTTCTGTGTATCTTTCCATGCCTGAAAATAAGGATCGGTGACAGTGTTAGGGATGACGCGGTTAATCATAATGGCATCTACGTTATAATCGTATAAATTCAAATAAGTAAAGCTGCGCTGGGCTTCTTTAATGACCATTTTTTCAGGATTTACAACGATGCGGATACTTGTTACTTCTCGATTTGATAAAATATCTCTCATTTCTCCGAGCTGTTCAAGTGTACTTGTTAATTCGTCCATAATATCGTCGGTTGGAAGAGGGACACCAAGGAGTGGTTGAGCTACTGGACGAACGACTTTTAAAACTTTTCTTTTAATAGGAAATAATTTTTCCATCCACCAGCCGAGCATGTCTGGAAAGCTTAGCATTGCTAATGTTTCTCCTGTAGGGGCACAATCAATAATGATAACATCATATGTGTCTTGCTTATAATAATCGAGTACGCGAAGTAGGCTAATTAAATCTTCCATACCGGGAAACATCGTTAATTCTTCTGTTGTAATATCATCAGCTGCTTTAGAAGTGAAGAGTAGTGTAATATATTTCTGTAATTTTCCCCAGCCTTTTTCCATTTCATAAATCGTATTAATTTCTTGTGCCCACAAATTTTCACGAATTTCTAGTGGTTCAGAAGATAGCTTTATACCAAATGAATCTCCTAAACTATGAGCAGGATCTGTGCTCATTACTAATGTTTTTAATCCTTGTTTCGCACTTTGAATTGCTGTTGCTGCTGAAATGCTAGTTTTTCCTACGCCGCCTTTACCTGTATACAAGATAATTCTCATCATTCATATCCCCTTTGTTTCGAATGTCGAATATTACGAGTGTCGAAGTAAATGGTTGAATAAAAACCCAGATAGGGTTTTATTCAATCGGAATGTTTTTCATTTTAGGTGTAGAAATCTTTTCTTCTGTTTTTTGCTGTGACGTAGCGATGTGATTCATGATTTTTTGGAAGATTTGTAGTAAGAATGCTTTTTCTTCTTCTGATAATGCTTCTGTTACTAAGCTAAAGTAATGGGCCGCATTTTGTTTTACTTCTTGAACGAGTATTACGCCGTTTTCTGTTAACCGAATTAATACAATACGTCGGTCATTTTCATCACGGTAGCGTTCAATATATCCCTTTTTTACAAGGCGATTTACAACGCCCGTTGTTGTACTCATCGGTATATCAAGAAGATCAGCAATTTTCGTCATTGTAATATCTGTATTTCGTTCCATCCAAAGTAAACAAAATACTTCTGTTTTAGAAAGTGTTAAATCTAGGCTTACCCATTCTTCAGGATAGAAAAGTTTCTTGGCGTTATCTAGCAGTAAGTCTAAAAAATGTTCATATTGCAACAATTAATTCCACTCCCGTATATTTCGAGGTTCGTAATATTTATTTTTATTTTATGTAGAATAGAAATAATTGTCAATGATTTTAATTGTTTTTTCAGATTAGGCAGAAAACTTTCTTTAAAATAGTATTCTTTTATGATAGATTTATAAATATAAAGCGAGAATTTACATAAAAATCCATCATGGTAAATATACTTATCTATAATGGGTATGCAGCTAACGAGGGGGAGAACGATGAGAAGACGTAATACGCAAGCGTTCACGTTTTTAGCATGGACTTCATTTGTTTGTGCGATTTCAGGTATGCTAATTGGGATTTATACGTTAGATGAAACGCTTAGTGTAAAAGGATACTATTTAATTGGAACATTATTTTTAACGATGTCTTGTTTTGTATTACAAAAAACAATTCGTGATAATGAAGAAGATAACGAGAGATTTCCGAAAAATAAACCGTTAGATAAAGAGTAAATTGTAAAGAAAGGCATTTGCCTTTCTTTTTTTATGTAAAAATGGCGTAAGTACTCTGTGTTGACTTGCTTGAAGTACTGAAAATTTGGTATCATCAATAGTATTGTAGATTGAACGATATATTATGGAGGTGGCCTAGCCGTGTCAAGAATTTCCGTTGAGAATGTAAAGCACGTAGCACATTTAGCACGTCTTGCAATTACTGATCAAGAAGCAGAAAAATTTCAAAAACAACTAGATGCAATTGTTACATTTGCAGAACAGTTAAATGAATTAGATACAACAGATGTAAAACCAACAACTCATGTATTAACTATGAAAAATGTTATGCGTGAAGATGTACCAGAAAAAGGTTTACCAGTCGAAGAAGTATTAAAAAATGCACCGGATCACAAAGATAATCAAATCCGTGTTCCAGCAGTATTAGAATAGAGGAGGGGAATTTCGATGTCATTATTTGATCATTCAGTATCAGAGTTACATAAGAAGTTAAACAACAAAGAAATTTCCGTTACGGATTTAGTAGAAGAATCTTACAAACGTATTGCGGATGTTGAAGATAACGTAAAAGCTTTTCTTACATTAGATGAAGAAAATGCACGCGCAAAAGCGAAAGAATTAGATGCAAAAATCGGCGCTGAAGATAATGGTTTATTATTCGGTATGCCAATTGGTGTAAAAGATAACATTGTAACTAACGGTCTTCGTACAACTTGTGCGAGCAAAATGTTAGCAAACTTCGATCCAATTTATGATGCGACAGTTGTGCAAAAGCTAAAAGCTGCTGACACAATTACAATCGGTAAATTAAACATGGACGAGTTCGCAATGGGTTCTTCAAATGAAAACTCAGGATTCTACGCTACGAAAAACCCATGGAACTTAGATTACGTTCCGGGCGGATCTAGTGGTGGTTCTGCAGCAGCTGTAGCAGCAGGAGAAGTACTATTCTCTCTAGGTTCTGATACGGGTGGTTCTATCCGTCAGCCAGCTGCATATTGCGGTGTTGTAGGTTTAAAACCAACTTATGGACGCGTATCTCGTTACGGATTAGTAGCATTCGCATCTTCACTTGACCAAATCGGACCGATTACACGTACAGTAGAAGACAATGCATACTTATTACAAGCTATTTCAGGTATTGACCGCATGGATGCAACTTCTGCAAACGTTGAAGTTGGAAACTATTTAGCTGGTTTAACAGGCGATGTTAAAGGTTTACGCATTGCTGTACCGAAAGAATACTTAGGCGAAGGTGTTGGCGAAGAAGCTCGTGAGTCAGTACTAGCTGCTTTAAAAATATTAGAAGGTATGGGCGCAACTTGGGAGGAAGTATCGCTTCCACACTCTAAATACGCTCTAGCAACGTATTACTTACTATCTTCTTCTGAAGCATCTGCGAACCTTTCACGCTTTGATGGCGTGCGTTACGGTGTTCGTTCTGATAATGTAAATAACTTATTAGATCTTTACAAAAACACACGTAGTGAAGGTTTCGGTGATGAAGTTAAACGTCGTATTATGCTTGGTACATTTGCGCTTAGCTCTGGTTACTATGATGCATATTACAAGAAAGCACAACAAGTACGTACATTAATTAAAAACGACTTTGAAAATGTATTTGCTAACTATGATGTTATTATTGGACCAACAACGCCAACTCCGGCATTTAAAGTGGGCGAAAAAGTTGATGATCCAATGACAATGTATGCAAATGACATTTTAACAATCCCAGTAAACTTAGCGGGTGTTCCAGCGATTTCTGTTCCATGTGGATTCGGTGCTAACAACATGCCACTTGGTCTACAAATCATTGGTAAACACTTCGATGAAGCGACAATTTACCGCGTTGCACATGCGTTTGAGCAAGCAACAGACTATCATACAAAAAAAGCAAGTCTGTAAGGAGGCGAGCATAGATGAATTTAGAAACAATTATTGGTTTAGAGGTTCACGTTGAGTTAAAAACAAATTCGAAAATTTTCTCTGCGAGTCCAACAGAATTCGGAGCGGAGCCAAATACACAAACAAGTGTAATTGACTTAGGATACCCAGGGGTACTTCCTACTTTAAATAAAGAAGCAGTTAACTTTGCAATGAAAGCTGCAATGGCATTAAACTGTGAAATCGCAACGGAAACGAAGTTTGACCGTAAAAACTATTTCTATCCAGATAACCCGAAAGCTTACCAAATCTCTCAATTTGATAAGCCAATTGGTGAAAATGGTTGGATTGAAATCGAAGTAGACGGTAAAAAGAAACGTATCGGTATTACACGTCTTCATTTAGAAGAAGATGCTGGTAAATCAACGCATACAGCTGATGGTTCATTAGTAGACTACAACCGTCAAGGTATGCCTTTAATCGAGATCGTATCTGAGCCAGATATGCGTACGCCAGAAGAAGCATATGCATACTTAGAGAAGTTAAAATCAATCATTCAATACACTGGTGTATCTGATTGTAAGATGGAAGAAGGTTCCTTACGTTGTGATGCGAACATTTCTCTTCGTCCAGTTGGACAAGAGAAGTTCGGTACAAAAGCGGAACTGAAAAACTTAAACTCATTCACTTACGTACAAAAAGGTCTTGAGCATGAGCAAGTGCGCCAAGAAAAAGAACTGTTATCTGGTGGCATCATCCAACAAGAAACACGTCGTTATGATGAAGCAACAAAGAAAACAATCTTAATGCGTGTGAAAGAAGGATCTGACGATTACCGTTACTTCCCGGAGCCAGACTTAGTTGAACTTTACATCGATGATGAGTGGAAAGAAGCAGTTCGAGCTTCTATTCCAGAACTTCCAGATGCACGTAAAGCTCGCTACGTTGCAGAATTAGGCTTACCAGCTTATGATGCACACGTGTTAACATTAACGAAAGAGATGTCTGATTTCTTTGAAGCAACTGTTGCAGACGGTGCTGATGCGAAATTAACATCGAACTGGTTAATGGGTGAAGTACTTGCATACTTAAACAAACAACAAAAAGAATTAAAAGACGTTGCATTAACGCCTGCTGGTTTATCTAAAATGGTTCAATTAATTGAAAAAGGTACAATTTCTTCTAAAATCGCGAAGAAAGTATTTAACGAATTAATTGAAAAAGGTGGAGACCCAGAAGAAATCGTTAAAGCGAAAGGTCTTGTTCAAATTTCTGACGAGGGTACACTTCGTAAAGTTGTAACAGAAATTCTTGATAATAATGAGCAATCTATCGAAGACTTTAAAAACGGTAAAGACCGTGCAATTGGCTTCTTAGTTGGTCAAATTATGAAAGCTACAAAAGGACAAGCAAATCCACCACTTGTTAACAAAATCTTACTTGAAGAGATTAATAAGCGATAATAGTAGTGACTTTTAAAGATTAAGCAGAAAAACACCCGTACATGGGTGTTTTTCTAGGTTAATCAAACGTTTGTTTAAATGAGACAAAATCGTTTAAACAAACGTTTGATTAACTGTCAAAAGTGGAAAAATGTTTGTATAGCAACTATGGTATGATAGTTGCAAAAAGGTGGGAATAATGATAAATCTAAACATAGAGGTTTTTTTCATCTCATGAAATAATAGATAGTTATTATTCGTTATATGTAAATTTTTATGGAAGAATGGATAGAAATAAAGTGAAACTTTAATCAGTAGGAGGTTCATCCACCATTGATTATTAGCCCTCACCAATCGGGCATTTACTGCCCGCAAATAGCGGGATAAATTTTGGAGTCAAATAAAAAACCATTGAAATGAATATTTACTTTTGATGGACTACACGAATCGGGTTCTTACTGCCTGTTTGAGCGGGATAAAAGAAGGATAGCAAGATGAGAGGAGGTAGGCATGGGAATACTGAATAGAAGTTCAGTATGTTCTTTTTCGATACATAAAGAAATTTCCTGTGCTAATAAATGATGAAGCGAGCAAGAATTATTTATAATCCTACTTCGGGGCGTGAGCTATTTAAGAAGAGCTTACCAGAAGTATTACAAAAATTAGAACAAGCTGGCTATGAGACATCTTGTCATGCGACAACGGGTCCTGGAGACGCTACTGTGGCGGCGAGGCAAGCTGCGGATCGTAAGTTTGATGTTGTTATTGCGGCTGGTGGCGACGGTACATTAAATGAAGTAGTAAACGGTTTAGTTGGGCATGAATTCCGTCCGAAATTTGGAATTATTCCAGTTGGAACGACAAATGACTTTGCACGTGCAATTGGTGTACCTCGTTCTATTGAAGAGGCAGCAGATATTATTTGCGAAGGAAAAACAGTGCCATTAGACCTTGGTAGAGCGAACGATACATATTTTATTAACATCGCTGGTGGCGGTCGTATTACAGAATTAACATACGAAGTACCGAGTAAGTTAAAGACAGTATTAGGACAACTTGCTTATTACCTAAAAGGTATCGAGATGTTACCATCATTGCATCCGACATATGTTGAAATTGAGTATGATGGAAAGTTACTACAAGAAGAAATTACGATGTTTTTAATTACGAATACCCGTTCAGTAGGTGGATTTGAAAAGGTAGCACCGTATGCATCTATTAACGATGGGTTATTTGACCTATTAGTACTGAAAAAAGGTTCTATCGCTGATTTAATTAAAGCAGCAACACAAGCACAACGTGGTGAACATATTAATAATCCAAAAGTGTTATATACACAAGCGAACCGAATTAAAGTACATTCACCAGATAAACTAATGATTAATTTAGATGGTGAGTATGGTGGAGATGCACCGATGGAATTCGAAAATATATATCATTGTTTAGAACTATTTGTTCCTGAACATCAAGAGGATGCCCTGTAAAGGCATCCTTTTTACTTTGTTAAAATGAATTGTAAATTGGGAGTTAGTTTGATTTTTATGGTATTTTTACAATTCTTTTATTTTACATCCATACTTTATTGATACACTGGAAGAGATAAGAAATGAGAGGTAGGGTGCTATGGAGAAGGTAAAGGCGATATTATTTGATAAAGATGGGACATTAATGGATTTTCATTCAATATGGATAAAAGTAGCTGAAGAACTTGTAGCTGAATGTATAAGTTTATATCATTTACCAAGTACAATGCGGCAGACCTTATTAGAAGAGATTGGTGTAGAGGGAGCATTTGTTAATCCGAGGAGTGCAATAGCTGCTGGAACAAGCCTTGATGTAGCGAAGGGGCTTTGTAATTATATTGAGTCTGCTAGAGAAGAAGAGATGCATCATTGGGTAAGTGAGAAGTTATTTTCCCTTATGTATGAGCATCGTTCGCATATGAAAATGACAGCAGATTTACCGAAAGTGTTACAGGCATTAAAAGATAAAGGATTTATATTAGGGGTTGTCACGGCGGATGATTTCGCACCAACAGAATTATTTTTAAGACAATATAAGTTGGAGAACTTTTTTGATTATATTATAGCCTCGGATACATTCCCTGCGCAAAAACCAGATAAAAAGATTATAGAAGTGTTTTGTGAGAAATTTAATTTAGCATCATGTGAGGTTGCGGTTGTTGGAGATACGCCAACTGATTTACATTTAGCCAAAAATGGCGATTGCTATGCAATTGGGGTGCTATCTGGTACGGGAGACCGTCCAACATTAGAACCACTTGCTGATTTAGTGTTAGATTCTGTTGGAGAGTTTATTTCTCAATCGGGTGAGTTTTTCTGGGAGAAAGAAAAGTCTAATGTGTAAGGAAAATAAGTCTATAAAGACTCTTAATGAGTCTTTATAGACTTATTTTTTATGCCTGGATACAAAGAATATAGGATAAATGCTAGAAAAGAAAGTTGGCATACATTTTGCAATAAAAAGAGAAAACAATGTAAAGAAAAGGATGGGGTACGCAATGAACACAAAAAAATTTGCTAAAGTAAATGAACAAATTCCAGGACCGAAAGCGGCATCTTTATTAGAACGCCGTCAAAATATAGTACCAAAAGGAGTAAGTAACGGCATCCCAACGTTTGTACAATCTGCAAATGGTGCTCTTGTAACAGATGTTGATGGTAATCAGTACATTGATTTTGCAGGAGCAATCGGGACAATTAACGTAGGGCATTGTCATCCAGCGGTTAAAGAAGCGCTCCATAAACAAGTCGATCAATACATTCATACTGGATTTAATGTCATGATGTATGAGCCATATATTGAATTAGCGGAAAAGCTTGCGGCATTGGCACCAGGAAGTTTCGATAAGCAAGTCCTCTTTTTAAATAGTGGTGCAGAAGCAGTTGAGAACGCGGTGAAGATCGCTCGTAAATATACGAAGAGACCTGGTATTATCGCATTTTCTAAAGGTTTCCACGGGCGTACATTAATGACAATGACGATGACAAGTAAAGTGAAGCCATATAAATTTGGGTTTGGTCCATTTGCTCCAGAAGTATATAAAGCGCCATTTCCATACGAATACCGTCGCCCAGAGGGATTAACGGAAGAGCAGTATGATGATTTTATTATTGAAGAGTTTAAGAACTTCTTCATATCGGAAGTAGCACCAGAAACAATTGCAGCTGTTGTAATGGAACCTGTTCAAGGGGAAGGTGGATTTATCGTCCCAAGTAAGAAATTTGTTCAAGAAGTACGCCGCATTTGTTCAGAGAACGGCATCTTATTTGTAGCGGATGAAATACAAACAGGCTTTAGTCGTACAGGAAAATATTTTGCAATTGATCACTATGATGTCGTTCCAGATTTAATTACAGTGTCTAAATCATTAGGTGCTGGTGTACCGATAAGTGGTGTCATTGGACGTAAAGAAATTATGAATGAGTCTGCACCAGGTGAACTTGGTGGAACGTATGCAGGAAGTCCATTAGGATGTGCGGCTGCATTAGCTGTTCTCGATGTAATAGAAAATGAGAAATTAAATGATAGAGCGATAGAATTAGGAAAAGTCGTAATGAACCGATTCGAAGAGATGAAAAATAAATATCATTGCATCGGCGATGTGCGTGGGTTAGGTGCAATGTGTGCATTTGAGGTCGTTCAAGATCGTAAGACGAAAGCACCTGACAAAGCGTTAACGGCTAATCTATGTGCAGAGGCAAATAAGCGTGGGTTACTGTTATTATCAGCAGGAACATATGGAAATGTTATCCGTGTGTTAATGCCTTTAGTTATTACAGATGAGCAACTTGAAGAAGGTTTAACAATAATTGAAGAATCATTGCAAGCTTGTTATGAGCAAACAAACATCGCTCGCGTTTAAAAAATGAAGTATAAATAGCAAACATTCTAGCTGACTCTATATTAAATGCAGAAAATTCACTTTATAATAAAGGTAGTGAAGTGGATCGATGGATTTGAAGTTAGGGGTGGCTAGGATGGTTGCAGAAAAGGAACGAGTGTTAATGGATTTAAAAGATGTATTTGAATATGCGTTTGACGAAATTTTTGTTACAGATGAGCAAGGGATCGTTGTGCGTGTAAATAGTACATGTGAAAGGCACTACCAACTAGCTGCCGAAGAGTTAGTTGGTAAGCATGTAAAAGAACTACAAAAGGATGGAATCTTTTATCCATCAGCGACATTAGAAGTGATTGAAAAAAAGAGGCCAATTGAACTCGTTCAAACTACAAAATCAGGAGAGTATTTACACGTTCGTACAAGGCCTGTTTTTGATGATGAGGGAAATTTAAGAAGAGTGATTAGTTATTCTCGGGACCTTACTGAACTCTATCAATTACGTCAAAAGGTAGAGGAAATGGATAATCAGCTAAAAACATATAAAAAAGAATTAAGAGAAACATATGAGCATGAAGGACTTATTTTTAAAAGTCTAGCTATGCAAAAAATAGTCGATACAATCAAAAAAGTATCTGTAGTGGATAGTACTGTTCTCGTTTTAGGCGAGACTGGAGTTGGGAAAAGTCGATTAGTACGCCATTTACATGAAGTGAGTTACCGTAAGAATGAAAGTTTCTATGAAATTAATTGTGCGGCATTGCCAACTAATTTAATTGAATCAGAGCTTTTTGGATATTCAGGTGGATCTTTTACAGGTGCGAATCGTGAAGGGAAAAAGGGACTATTAGAATCCGCGCATAAAGGAACTCTTTTTTTAGATGAAATCGGTGAAATGCCGCTTGAAATTCAAGCGAAGCTTTTGCAAGTATTGCAAGAAAAAACATTTCGTCCTATAGGCGGAAGAGAATTGAAAAAAGTGGATGTTCGAATTGTGGCGGCAACAAATAGAGATTTAAGCGAGATGGTGAAACAAGGAACATTTCGGAAAGATTTATACTATCGTTTGAATGTCATTCCAATTGCAATTCCCCCGCTTAGGGAAAGAACAGAAGATATTTTGCCGCTTATTTATCATTACTTGCAGCAATTTAATAAAAAGTACGGACGTGATGTGAAACTAGCGCCGAGTACGTTACAAATGTTTGTTGGATATCCGTGGGAAGGAAACAATAGAGAAATAGAGAATGTAATTGAGAGAATTGTTATTACTGTCGATGATGTTGTAACGGTAGAGGATTTGCCACTCTCTATGCAAGAGGCTGCAGTTGAACAATCGGGGCAAAGCCTTTATAAAATGCTGGAAGAGGTAGAGAGAAATATTATTCTTAAAGCGTATAAAACGTATGGATCAAGTTATAAAGTAGCTGAGTTTTTGCAAATTAGTCAATCTGCTGCTACTAGGAAAATTAAGAAGTTCATAGAGGAGGAAGAAAACATTGGATAAAAAGGCGACTTTTGTAAGTATAGATAAAAAGGCGATGTATATAAATGGTGAGTGGATTACACTACAAGAACAAATTGAAGTAAATAATCCTGCGACGAAGGAAATATTTGCAACTGTACCAAAAGGCGGAGTAACAGAGGCAAAGCAAGCTGTTGATGCTGCACATGAAGCTTTTAAAACGTGGTCTAAGTTAACGGCAGCAGATCGTGCAACGAAGTTAAAAAAGTGGTTCATGCTTATTGATAAAAATAAAGAAGAGATCGCAGCGCTTATGACGAAGGAACAAGGAAAGCCGTTTGCAGAAGCGCTTGGTGAAGTAAATTATGCAAATAGTTTTGTTGAATGGTATGCAGAAGAAGGGAAACGTGTGTATGGTGAAATGATTCCTGCTTCTCATCCGAATAAGCGCATTTTAGTTATGAAGCAACCAGTTGGCGTTATGGCAGCTATTACACCTTGGAACTTCCCGGCAGCAATGATTACGAGAAAGGTAGCCCCAGCGCTTGCAGCAGGCTGTACAGCCGTTGTGAAACCGGCGAGTCAAACGCCGCTAACTGCATTGAAATTGGCGGAATTAGCCCATGAAGCAGATATTCCAAAGGGCGTAATCAATATCGTAACAGGTAGTGCAAAAGCAATTGCTGATACATGGATGGAAGATAGTCGCGTTCGAAAAGTATCCTTTACAGGGTCAACGGAAATCGGGAAAGAGTTAATGGCTAGTGCTGCACAAACGATGAAAAAAGTTTCGCTTGAGTTAGGTGGCCACGCTCCGTTTATCGTAATGAATGATGCGGATTTAGATAAAGCAGTAGAAGCGGTGATTGGTTCGAAATTCCGTAACGCAGGACAAACGTGTATATGTACAAACCGAGTATTCGTTCAAGAAGAAGTATACGAAGTATTTGTAGAGAAGTTCCAAAAGGCAGTAGGGCAGTTGAAAGTAGGAGACGGTTTCGGTGACGGAACGACTGTCGGACCACTTATTGATGAGAATGCAGTTTCAAAAGTACAAGAACATATTGAAGATGCTATTCAAAAAGGTGGAACAGTTTTATATGGTGGTCAAAAGGTCGCAGAGTTAGAGGGACATTTCATTCAACCGACTGTAATTGGATTGGCAAATGATACGATGCTTTGTATGAATGAAGAAACATTTGGGCCAGTGGCACCAGTTGCGAAATTTAAAACAGTTGATGAAGTAATCGAACGTGCAAATAATACACCATACGGTTTAGCTGCGTATATTTTCACGAAAGACATTAGCCAAGCATTCCAAATTAGTGAAGCGTTAGAGTACGGTATTATCGGTCTAAACGACGGTCTTCCATCAGTTGCACAAGCACCATTCGGTGGATTTAAAGAAAGTGGTATCGGTCGTGAAGGAGGCCATTTCGGCATCGAGGAATATTTAGAAATTAAATATATTTCATTGGGACTATAAGTAGTATACTAGAATCTCTATAAGGTAACAGAGAAGGAGATTCTAGTATGGTATATTGGCTATTATTACTTGTTACAATTATTTTTGAAGTAGCTGGAACAATTGCGATGAAACTATCAAATGGTTTAACAAAGCTCGTTCCGAGTGTACTGATTTTCGTGTTTTATGGAATTTGTTTCAGCGTGTTCGCCATCGTTGTGAAAAAGATCCATTTAAGTATTGCTTATGCTATTTGGTCTGGCGTTGGAACATTACTTATTACAATCATTAGTGTGTACTTCTTTAAAGAGCATATTAGTTTATTTCAAGCATTTTGTATTCTTTTTATTGTTTTGGGTGTCATTGGACTTAAGGTTTCATCGGCATCATGAAAGCTATCTTTTGTAGAAGATAGCTTTTTTCTATTTGTGCAGTTAGCAATTAATACGACAAAATATGACAAGAAAGAGTAAAGCGTTTTGTTATGATATATATGAAATTTTGTCTTATGTGGAGGAAAGAGTATGTTAGAAAAGGTAAGTCAAATTGTTTTAATTTTTGGCATAGCTTTTAGTTTAAGTGCTTGCACTGAGACTAAAGATAGTAATGAAAGTAAACAAGAAGATGTTCAAGATAAAGTGTATAAAATAGGGGAGACAGTAGACGTAGATGGTTTGCAAGTAACTATCGATTCAGTTAAATTAGGATATCCGGATTATGATGAGGATAAAAAGAAAGAGGAGATTTTGGGGATTATTTTCAAAGTAGAAAATAATAGTAAAAAGGAAATACCTTTTGCATTTTATGAATTTGAGATTACCGATAAGAAAGGTACAAGATTTAAAGAATATAATAACCCTGATAGCTTTATTAGTAAAAAGTTAGCACCAGAAGAAAAAATTCAAGATATCATGCTATTTGACGTAGCGAAAGAAAATACGTATATCGCTACGTATAGACCAGAGTTTACGCGTGAAAATAGAACAATAAAATTTGAATTGAAACCAAATAAATAAAGAAACACATTGGATTATCCAATGTGTTTCTTTATGGTAATAAATTTAAAACGCCCAGTTACCTTTACGGAAGATAGGCTCATGTCTGCCATCAGCAGTAATACCGTCAATATCAAGCTCAGCTGATCCAATCATGAAGTCGTTGTGTGTAATACTAGCGTTTGCGCCGTTTTCAGCAAGTTCTTCTTTAGACATTGTTTTTCCGCCAACTAAGTTAAATGCGTAAGCATTTCCAATCGCAAGGTGGCAAGATGCATTTTCGTCAAATAGTGTATTGTAGAATAAAACATTTGTGTTTGAAATTGGTGAGTCATGAGGTACTAAAGCTACTTCCCCTAAGAAGTGAGAACCTTCATCTGTTTCTACTAAATGTTTTAAAGCTTCTTCACCAGCTTCAGCTTTATAGTCTACGATACGTCCGTTTTCAAATGTTAACGTGAAATTATCGATAATATTACCTGCAAATACTAACGGTTTTGTACTAGAAACTTGGCCGTTTACACCTGTTTTAAGTGGCATTGTAAATACTTCTTCAGTTGGAATATTAGCCATAAATGGTACGTTCTTTTCATTTAAGCTACCAGCACCAGCCCATACATGTTTTTCTGGAAGTTCGATTGTTAAATCTGTTCCAGGACCTGTATAGTGAAGAGCTTTATAATGCTTTTCGTTTAAGTAATCCACTTTTGTATGTAATGTTTCATCATGTTCTTTCCATGCTTCTACAGGATTTTCTAAATCAGCACGAGTAGCTTTGAAAATAGCATCCCATAACTTGGCTTCTTGTTCTTCTGGCGCTACGTCAGGGAATACTTTCGCAGCCCATTCTTTCGTAGGAACAGAAATGACACACCAGCTTACTTTATCTGCTTGTACGTAATCACGGTATACTTTCATTGCTTCTCCAGCTACTTTATGAGCTGTTGCGATACGCGATGGTTCTACACCTTTTAATAAATCAGGGTTTTCCGCATAGATAGACATAAATGCAGCGCCTTCTTTTGCTAATTCTTCACGAGCATGTGCTTTCCAAGATGGAAATTCAGCGAAAGCTTCTTCAGGAGCTAGATCGAATTTTAAGCGTGTTAACGTCTCATCATTCCAATCTACATATACGTGTTTTGCACCAGATTTATATGCTTTTTCTGTAACGAGGCGTACAAATTGTACAGCTTCAAGAGGTGCACTAATTGATAAAGTTTGTCCAGGTTGAATATTAACACCAACATTAACTGCAAGAGCAGCATATTTCTCTAACGTTTGTTCAAATGACATATGTATAATCTCCTTTAATTTGAAAGATTTCTTACTATATATAATACAAGAAAATTCTAAAAATATATATAAATATAAAGTAAAAAGAGAGCTCAAAATGTATTGAGCCCTTATATTTACTTAATTGAAGAAGCAAACTGCTCTACAGTCGTTGTATGGTGTATACGAACGCGCTTCATCTTTAACAATTCATCAGGTTCACCCTTCGTAATGAATTGCCCAGGCTTTGTCGTCGTCGCAAATTGATAATACTTCTTCGTTTCTGCAACAACCTTATCATCTACATGACCGAATGGATAAGCAATCGCGATAACAGGCTTACCTGTTATTTTTTCTAGCTTTTCTTTTGAACCTTTTAACTCTTCCTCATAGTTTGTAATTTTCGGTAAGTCTGCATGTGTTGCAGTATGAGATTGCACCGAGAAAATGCCGGAATCAACCATTTCTTTTATTTCAGAAGTAGACAATGCTCCTTCTACATCAACGTTATCAACAATCATATATTCTGTTGCTGCCGGTTTAAAAGTATCATCTTTTAGCTTTTGTAAAATGCGAAATGCATTCATATTATTTTTCATACCGTCATCAAATGTAACGAAAATCGGTTTATTTACTGTATTTATATCGCCCCAGCGTTCAAACGTTAAAAGCGTATAACCATTGTCCTTTAAATGTTTCATTTGTGCTTCAAAGTTAGCTGGTGATACGAATAAATCTTTAATGCCTTGACCATGATAATCATCAATTGCGTGATACATAAGAACAGGAACCTTTTGTTCGAAAGTAATAGTAGATTTCGTAAGCGGGATTGTTTTCCCATCTTCTTTCATTCCTGTTGCTTCAATTTGGAACTCACCGCGTTTTCCTTCAAATTCCTTTATATCAAAAGGAAGTGTGAATTGTTTCTCTTTTTCTTTAGAAGAAAAAGATTTAGCACTTTCCTTGCCATCAGCTGTGCGCCAAATTTTATATTGTACTTCATTTAAAGAATCTTTTATGTCTGTAATATGAATACTTGTGTTTGTAGATTCGTGTGTAACTGAATTATATGAGATTTTACCTTGTTCTTGCACAGTCTCTTCTTGTTTCTTAATCCCTTGAGCCGTTTTCTCTTTTTTAGGTTCTGGACTTACATTGTTAGTATTACAGCCTGCTAGAATGGCAGACGTACATAAAGCAATTGCTGCGTATTTTCTCATAAAAATCACCTTCTATTGTGTAGTATGTTGCATATTTACATTAAAATCCCCACCGCTATAAGAGTGGTGGGGATATACCCTTGTTCATCATATCATTTGAAGAAAATGAGGGGAATATGATTTTTAGGAGGTTATTAATGTAATAGATTAGTGACTTTGAATAGATGTATTTTTTTGTTTCTTATTAGAATTAATAATAATATAACCGACTACAAAGATAAGAGGAATAATGAAGACATAGATAGGCATTCCCCATACATAATAGCTTTTCAGCGTTAAGACTAGTAAATGTAAGAAATCGAAAATTGCGTGAGCTTTCATAATATCCTCCAATGGTTTTTTGAAAATTATAACATTTTAAACTTGTTATTTGTATAATTTGGAAATTTATTTAAGCTAATTTTAAAGTAAGAAGAATACATATTAATATGCAATTTTGCATAAGGATATGTATTTTATTAAAATATAAAGATTTTATACTATAATGAAAACCGCTATAAAACTAAGTAAGAATAATGTATGGAGTGGAGAATAGAAATGAAATATAAAAAAATAATATATATCTTTTTCATATCGCTATTTATAGTTGGTTGTCAAAGTGAAGTGAGTAAAGCGAATAGCGTGGAAGAGTATATTCCATCGCATCTTATGAATGCGGAAGTGACGGCGGATATTATGACACTTGAGATGGAACCAGATACTCTTAAAAAGGTAGGGAGTATTGGTCAAAGAATGAGAGAGCATCTAGCAAGTAATATGGAATGGTATTTAAAATATGTAGAAGAACATGCAGAGAAAAAAAGTTTTCCATATCATCCTAATTTCGGTGTTACAAAAGAAGAGTATGAGTTTGTACTAAATGCAATTGATCAAAGTAAATTGGTTAATACAAAAGATGGAAAGCTGAAATTTAAGAAAAAAAATGATCATGAAGTAGAGATTTTTTCAAGTGAAAGTATAAAGCTCCTTAAATATGTAGTTATTGATACGAAGAAGAATACAGTAAAAACATCTCTAGGCGAATGTGAATATTTTGGAGAAATACTAGCGTCACCAGAACAGAAGTTAACTGGTCCTTGGCACGGAAAACAATGGATGTTAAAAAAAGATGACTTAATATATATATTTTCTTTAGGGAAAATTGAAGCAGAAAATAAATCAATTATTGATATTTTCGTGAAAGGTAAATATAAGGGGGAAATTATTAATAAGGAAGAGGCATTAGAGTTTTCTTCAGTTTCTTAAATGATGATAATAAAAAAATCACCTTGCTGTCTAAGCAAAGGTGATTTTTTATTAAATAAACAATCCAGCGATTGTCGCAGATAAAATAGAAGCAAGTGTTGATGCAAATAGCATTTTCCAACCAAATTTAGAAACAACGCTTCCTTGTTTTTCAGAAAGGGCACGGATTGTACCAACGATTGCACCAATTTGGCTAATACTTGCGAAGCTAATTAAGAATACTGTAACGATTCCAACTGTACGTGGAGCTAATGTTGTAGCTGTGTCTTTTAAATCAAGGATTGCTACAAACTCATTTAAAACAATCTTCGTACCCATAATACCACCAGCTGGGATAATATCTTGAGTTGGAATACCCATTAAGAATGCGAATGGAGAAAGTACGTAACCGAAGATTTGTTGTAAAGTAATGGCATGTCCCATTGCGCCTGAAGCTGCACTAATTACGTAGTTTACAACTTCCATCACACCGATAAAGGCGATCATTAATGCGGCAACGATACCAGCTACTTTTAAACCATCAAGCGCACCGTTAATCATTGCACCGATAAAGCTGTCCCCGAATAGAGTTCTATCAAATTTTTGAATCACTTCATCTTCTTTCTTCGTATCAACTGGTGTTAATAACGAACAAACGATTAAGCTTGAGAATAAATTTAGCGGAAGAGCTGCTAGTACGTATTTTGCATCTAACATCATTACGTATGATGCTGTAACAGAAGCAGAAACGGAGCTCATCGCAGAACAACAAATGATAAACATACGGTTTTTATTGAAATGCTGTAAATCGTTTTTAATAACGATTAATGCTTCACTTGAACCGAAGAATACAGAGTTTACTGCGTGGAATGACTCAACGCGTGGTAAACCAGTAATTTTTGAAATAGCACCGCCGACAACGCGAACGATGAATGGTAAAACACCTAAATAACTAAAGATTGAAAGTAGTGCTGAGAAAAATACGATAATTAGTAATACGTTTAAGAAAAAGACAAAATCTCTGTGAATTCCATTAAAGAGAAAATCGACACCTGTCGTACCAAGTTTAATTAGTTTGTTGAAAACTTTACTAATGAAAATAATGATTTGTTGACCAATCTTTGTAGCAAACATAAACCAACCGATTAAAATTTGGAAACCAATCATAATTGCAATTGCACGGAAGTTGATTTTACCTTTGTTGTTTGACAAAGCAAAACATAAACCTAACACGGCAAGAATACCGATAATGCTCATTACATATTGCATGTAGTTGCCCCTTTCAGAAGTTCGTATAAAGTTTGTACATAAAACGCTCGTTATATTACTAAAAATAAAGGAATGAGGTTTTATGTCATACGTAAGATGTCTGACCTTTTAGAAAAATAAAAATAAAAAAAGACCCATATGGATTCACTTTCATCTATGAGAGAAAGCTAATCAATATGAGTCCTTTTTTGCGCATAGGCTAATATTCATTAGTTTTCCCCATAGTCCAGCAATTTAAGGTTGCTGGGTAGAAACTCTCGATCCATATTATCAAGTATATATGAGGTAACATCGTCCGTATTAAATTAGTAGTAGCGTAACATTAACAGAGAACTATCGTCAATAGCTTTTTTTCTTCCAATAGAAAAAGACCATATAAGTATGATAAAATGTAACGCAGTGTTATGAAAAAGAGAGGTCGGAAAATGAGTACTAAAATGACGCCACCAGTTGAGAAAAACGAGTTTATAGATGTAGTATTTGAAGATTTAACACATGATGGTGCCGGTGTTGCGAAAGTAAAGGGCTATCCTATTTTCGTTAAAAACGGATTACCAGGTGAAGAAGCGCAAATTAAAATTATTAAAGTGAAGAAAAACTTCGCATTTGGTCGTTTAATGAAGCTTCATACAGAAAGTCCATATCGTAAAGATGCAGAATGCCCAGTATATAATCAGTGCGGCGGTTGTCAGCTTCAGCACTTAACTTATGAAGGACAATTACAGGCGAAAGAAAAACAAGTACGTGACGTTATGCAGCGCATTGGAGGACTAGGTGATGTTCCTGTTCATCCTGTACTTGGCATGGAAAATCCGTGGGTATATCGCAATAAAGCACAAGTACCAATCGGAGAACGTGAAGGCGGACTTGTAGCTGGTTTCTATCGCCAAGGAACGCATGACATCATTAATATGGAATCATGCTTAATTCAGGCAGAAGAAAACGATACATTAATTCAAGAAGTAAAACGTATTTGTGAAAAGCACGGTATCACTGCGTACAACGAAGAGCGTAACAAAGGAACACTTCGTCACGTAATGGCTCGTTACGGACAAGTAACAGGGGAAATTATGCTTGTCTTCATTACACGTACAGCAGAATTACCGAACAAAAAAGCAATCATTGAAGAAATTGCAGCGAAATTCCCAGAAGTAAAATCAATCGTTCAAAACGTAAATACGAAGCGTACGAATGTAATCTTCGGAGATAAAACGACAGTACTGTACGGATCAGAATATATTTATGACTTTATCGGTGACATTAAATTTGCGATTTCAGCACGTTCATTCTATCAAGTAAACCCAGAGCAAACGAAAGTGCTTTACGATAAAACGTTAGAATACGCAAAATTAAATGGTAACGAAACAGTAATCGATGCCTATTGTGGAATCGGATCAATCTCGTTATTCCTAGCGCAAAAAGCGAAAAAAGTGTACGGCGTTGAAATCGTCCCAGAAGCAATTGAAGACGCAAACCGAAACGCAGCACTAAACAACATGACAAACGCTGAATTTGGCGTAGGAGAAGCTGAAGTAGTTATTCCAAAATGGTACAAAGAAGGCGTAATCGCCGACACAATGGTCGTAGACCCACCGCGTAAAGGCTGTGACGAAGCATTACTAAATACAATCATCGACATGAAGCCAAACCGCGTCGTATACGTATCGTGTAACCCAGCAACATTAGCACGTGATTTAAAAGTACTAGAAGAAGGCGGATATAAAACACAGGAAGTACAACCTGTTGATATGTTCCCGCATACGACGCATGTGGAGTGTGTGGCTTGGCTTAAGTTGGTATAATAGGAAAGCAGTTGATATAGGGGAAATCTATACCATCTGCTTTTTGGTTTACAAAAATACCATTCATAAGCGATTTTAGTTAAAATAAATATTGCTGATTTTCACAAATTATAAATTTAGATTTTGAAATTGTATTCATAGTGAGAGGATTTGAATTTGAAATGATAGATAATTTTTGGCGTGAATTACCACGACCATTTTTCGTACTTGCACCAATGGAAGATGTGACAGACGTTGTTTTCCGTCACGTAGTAAGTGAAGCTGGTCGTCCAGACGTATTCTTCACAGAGTTTACAAACTCGGATAGCTATTGTCATCCAGAAGGTATGAAAAGTGTACGTGGCCGTTTAATTTTTACAGAAGACGAACAGCCGATGGTAGCACATATTTGGGGAGACAATCCCGAATACTTCCGTCAAATGAGTATCGGTATGGCAGAACTAGGATTTAAAGGCATCGATATTAATATGGGTTGCCCAGTACCGAATGTAGCATCAAGAGGGAAAGGTAGTGGCCTTATTCTACGTCCAGACGTTGCAGCAGAACTTATTCAAGCAGCAAAAGCGGGCGGACTACCTGTCAGCGTAAAAACAAGACTTGGCTTTAAAGAGTTAAGCGAGTGGGAAGATTGGTTAACGCACATTTTCAAACAAGATATTGCAAACCTTTCTATTCATTTACGCACAAGAGAAGAAATGAGCCAAGTAGATGCGCATTGGGAACTAATTCCGGAAATCAAAAAATTACGTGACCGCATTGCACCAAATACGTTAATAACAATCAATGGAGACATCCTTGATCGTAAAATGGGGCTGGAACTTGCTGAAAAATACGGCATTGATGGCGTAATGATTGGACGAGGCATCTTCAAAAACCCATTTGCTTTTGAAAAAGAGCCAAGAGAACATAGCAGTAAAGAACATCTAGATCTTTTAAGACTACAACTTGATTTACAAGATCAATATGCAGAAGTACTGCCACGCTCAATCACAGGGCTTCACCGCTTCTTCAAAATTTATGTGAAGGGCTTCCCAGGAGCTGCGGAATTGAGAAATCAATTGATGAGTACGAAGTCGACGGATGAGGTGCGTGCTTTGTTGGATAAGTTTGAGGATAGTGTTGGTGAGGCTCAGGATAGTGAGACGCTTTAACTTTTAAGCACTTAAATCATTTCATATGTAGTGCATGACATGAGTGAGTTGAAAATAAGTGCAGAGCTGGAAAAGAACAGTGTATTTGAGAAATCAAAACACTGTTTTTTTTCTTTTAGTTAATGTTAAGAGAGAAATCTTTTTATAGGCATATAAAAAACATGTAAGAGCTCTGTAGATACAATGATAGAGAAAAGTTCGGGTAAGACTATAAAACATATCTTTAAAATGTTAAAGTATTAATTTAGTGGACAATAACTAAAAGGCTAGATTAAACATGATAATTTAAAGCAGGTTATAGCATAAACTTTAACCGCTGAATAAATAATCAACATTTCAGGAGGAAACCCAATGGCAATGAGCAACAACGATATATTAAAAAGAGTACGATACGCTTTAGATATAAAAGATATAGATATGGTAGAAATCTTTAAACTTGGCGGGATGGAAGTAACGAAAGAAGACGTAGTTGATATGCTTACAAAAATAAAGAGAGCTCCTCAGCACGAAGCTGAAAATGATGAGGTAGCTGAAGATGAGTACGTAAAAACATGCGATATGATGATGTTAGAGGCATTTTTAAATGGATTTATTACTTTAAAAAGAGGAAAGCAAGATCCGAAACCAGGGCAGCCTGCACCTGTACAGAGCAAGGAGAGTGCCAATAACCTTCTTCTAAAGAAAATGAAAATCGCACTATCTTTAACGAGTGAGGATGTACTTGATATATTAGATAGCGTGGGCGTTACGGTAACAAAAGGAGAGTTAGGCGCTCTGTTAAGAAAAAAAGGCCATAAAAATTACAAAGAGTGTGGCGATAGATACGCAAGGAATTTCATTAAAGGATTAGCTGTAAAGTATAGAGGATAATGAGTTCGTTAAAGCGGTAAATGATATAATAGGTAGAGTAGGACGTTTGTATCCTACTCTTTTTTATTTGTAAAATAATACGTTAGGTGATGAAATGGTATATACATATTTAGGTGAGACAATTAATTTTCATATAACTTATAAGAAGAAAAAGTCCGTGCGTCTTTTTGTAGATTCATACGGAAATGTGGAAGTACAGGCTCCGAAAGGGACACCTGTTGAATACTTAGTCCAGTTGCTAGAGGAAAAGTGGGATTGGATTCAGACAACTCGTAAGGAAATGGCGGAGCGAGCGCGTGGACCACAGGAAAAGGATTACGATCAAGGAGAAGGCTTTTTGTATTTAGGGAATACGTATCCGATACAGATTTCCCAAGATGTAAGCATTGAGCAAGACAATGCGATTTTTGAAGGGGATAAGTTACATATTTATGTAAAAGAGCTAAAGGATGAGAAAATACAGCAAGCTTTAAAACGATTTTATTATAAGCAGTGTAAAGCTTTAGTAGAGAAAAGCATTAAAGCGCATCAAAGTAATTTCAAAACAAAACCACGTTCTATTCGTATTAAAGATAGTAGTCGTACTTGGGGTACTTGCGATTCGAATTTACAACTAACATTCAATTGGAAGCTAGCAATGGCACCACAGCGAGTAATTGACTATGTAGTCGTTCATGAAATGTGTCATATGGTTCATTTAAATCATGATCGATCGTTTTGGCGTCTTGTCGGGAAGATAATGCCTGACTATAAGGAAATGGAGAACTGGTTAGCTTTATCTAGTTGGAAGATGACGGTTTAATGTTGCGCTTTGTATAGGTTGCAATTATTGTCAATCTTTGTCGGTAAGTCGATATATTTCGAAAATCGCTGATATATTTGAAGTTGCGCCGATATATTTCGAAAATCGCTGATATATTCGGAGTTGCGCCGATATATTTCGAAAACCGCTGATATATTTGGAGTTGCAATCGATATGTTCAATGAAGAGAAAGTAAAAGGAGAGGTCACAGCAGACATCTCCTCTTTTCGAGTATATAGATTATCGTCCAAACTTCACAACAAAATCCTCATCCACTTTCTCCATCTCATACCCACGATACCCTTCCGAAAGCAAAGCCTGCTGTCCACTAGCATCACTCATTAGAATACTTTGAACATCCGTCCAATCTCTTTTCTTGTCTTCACGCAATTTCTTCACAAAAACATACCGCAGACTACCACCATACTTCTCTTTCAGCGCAGCAATCTCCATCCCTTGCGCAAATTTATCCTTCAAACTTGGAATGTTAAAAGGAGCAACGGTGCAGCATACGTAATCATATTTGCTGTCTTCTTTTTGCAATTCTTCCATAATGACTTTCGCTAATATTTTTTGCATCCCATTTCCTCGGCAGTTCGGATGAACGTTTGAGATTTCTTGATAGATGACGCGGTGCAGTTCACTTTCTGATAGACCAATATCAAGCCCTAAATGTTCATCGTCGATAGGAGGGACGAGTAGAGCGCGAAATGCGATGAGTTTGTTTTCGATAAAAGCACCGATCATCATGCCGTTTCCTTTTAGAATGTATTGAAATTCTTCTTGTGAGAGTGGTTGTAAACGACTTTTATCTTCTAGTGCTTCAACTACGATGTTTTGTAGTGATAAAATTTGTTCGATGTGCTCTAGTGATAGTAATGTAACGTGAAATGATTCGTTATTTTGTTTTAATGTTCCTTCGTATAGAACCGTCATATGATAGTCCTCCTTTAGCGTACAACGTCTTGAAAGACGGTTAGTTCTTGTAGTGTATTTTCATTTATTTCAATGCCGAGTCCCGGCTTCTCGTTTAAGCGAATGAATGGTACATCGTAATGTAAGTTTCCGATGTCTTTTGTGAATTTTAATGGCCCTGTTAGCTCTACGCTCGTAATGATTTTCTTTGAGAAAGCGACATGGAATCCTGCGGAAGAGGCAACAGATGATTCGACCATTGATCCCACTTGGCATTCAATGCCGGCCATTTCAGCTTGATGAGCGAGCTTTACAGCTGGATATATGCCACCGCATTTCATGAGTTTTATATTCACTTTATCAGCAGCTTCTAATTTAATAATTTGGCGCATTTCACGAGAACTTTTTAGTCCTTCATCAATCATAAGCGGGAGGTCTGTCTTAGAACGGATATGAGCCATGGCATCAATATCGTCCGCGATAACAGGTTGTTCAATCCAGTCAATGTTTAAATGTCCTAATGAACGCAGTGCTGTTAATGTGTTTGCGCTATTTTTCCAGCCTTGGTTTACATCAACGCGAATAGCGATGTCATTTCCTACACGTTCTCGTACAGCTTCAATACGTTTCACATCTTCTTTTACATTCGTACCAACTTTCATTTTGAAAGATTGGTAACCTTTTTGAATCATAGAAGCAACTTCTTCAGCCATATCTTCAGGATCGGCAATACTTAAAACGTGAGTGACAGGGAATTCTTCATGATAGCGCCCGCCAATTAATTGATATACAGGTTGATTTAGTTTTTTGCCCATTATATCAAAACAAGCAATATCAATTGCAGCTTTCGCTGTTGGAACACCGTAAATTGTATTGTCCATCATATCGTGTATTTTTTCGATATTCATTGGATTTTTCTCGATTAGAGCAGGGGTTAGCGTATGTTTTAAAGTATGGAAAGTACTTTCCCATGATTCACCTGTGACGTGATCATCAGCAACGCCTTCACCGTAACCGATAATACCTTCATCTGTTTCCATTTTGACGATAATAGAGGGCATATCAGAATAAGAGCCATAACTAATAACAAACGGATTGCGAAGCGGTAAACGAATTGCGTAAAGATGAATAGCTGTAATTTTCATTGAATAGAAACCCCTTCCTGTTTACAATAGTTTTGTACATTTGATATAGTTGACGTTAAATAGTCGTTAATTAATGATAAGGAGTTAGAGAAAATGATGATAAAAATTGCAGTTGTCGGTTCAAAGGAGTTTATGGAGAACCTTTTTCCTATTGCTCAAAAATTAGAAGGAATAGAAATTGATCCATATATTTACCTTCATCCGGCGGAATCTTCTGAATTATTAAAGTGTCTAAAGCCTTGTGATGTCATCTTTTTCTCAGGTGCTTTACCTTATTATATGGCAAAAGAAATAAGAGAACAATTACGAATTCCAAGTACATACTTACAGCAAGACGAGACAACTGTCGCATCTTCAATTCTTTCTATCATGTATCATCAAAGTATTCAACCACATAACATTTCCATCGATTTAGTAGACCGCTCGTTTATTACAAATGTGTTCCATGATATTGGTATAAAAGAAAGCCCGCAAGTGTTGGATTATGAAAATATGCTGTGGAGTAAAGATGAAATAAATAGAGTTATCGATTTTCATGTAGCTAAATATCAATCTGGAGAGGCTCATTTAGCTTTAACTAGTATTCACGCTGTTTACGATGAGCTTCAAAAAATAGGTGTTCCTTCAGAGCGTATGATTGATCCAACACAGTCTATTATATATGGGCTAAAAGATGCAAAAATAAAAGCTGAGTTAGCAAAAAGCTATTCAGCTACTGTTGGTGCTTGTATTATTTCTTCCCTAGAATTACGAACGAGTTTGCTTGAAAAACTAGATGTCATTTCAAAAGAACTACGTGGTTCATTTAAACAAGTGGATGAAATGACATGTATTTTGTATACAACTCGTGGTGATATCGAATCGATTATTAAAACAAATGCGATAAATAACTTGTTTGCAAGCGTAGAAGGAACGATAGCTATTGGATTTGGTTATGGAAAAACCGTGAAAGAGGCGGAGCAAAATGCAAAAATTGCTCAAAGTTTTGCAAAGAATAATCCAATAGATCGTTGTTTTTATATACTAACAAGTGATAAAGATTTGTTTGGTCCGTTCCCGAAAGAACAGAGAGTACAAAGTTTGAAAAATGATAATCCGGAACTAATGAAAATAGCGAAGGAAACGAAGCTTAGTCCGGCCAACTTGTCAAAAATCATTCAATTTAGTCAATCGCATCCGTCATTGAAGTTTACAGCAGCTGACCTTTCTGAGTACTTACAAGTGACTCGAAGATCGACAGAAAGGTTGTTAAAGAAATTAGTTGATTACGGGTATGCTCATATTTGTGGCGAGGAAATGCCCTATCAACAAGGGCGACCTCGCGCACTATATGAACTGAATTTACCGCTATTTTTAAGCTTCTAGTTGAGCTTTTTGTTTCTTTAGTAATTCTGCTTTTTCAATGTCTGATAGTTTTACAATTGTGAAGCCTGTTATGCCATAAATGATTGAGATAATAGGTACGATGAAATTCAAAATAGCATAAGGGGCATATTCAAATGCACCTACGCCAAGTGTAGCGAGAATAAATACACCGCACGTATTCCAAGGAACGAAGACAGAAGTTAATGTTCCGCCATCTTCTAATGCTCTGGATAAGTTTTTTGAATGTAGTCCTTTTTCTGTGTATGCATTTGCGTACATTCTTGAAGGGACAACAATTGAAATATATTGTTCAGAGCAAGTAAGGTTTGTTGCAAAACAAGATGCGATAGTAGAAGCGATAAGCCCTTTTGCTGATTTCGCTAACTTTAAAATTTGATTTACAATTGAGCGAAGAATACCTGTATGTTCTAATACTCCTCCGAAAGTCATAGCGACAATTGTCATAGAGACTGTATTCATCATCGAATCTAAGCCACCGCGGTTAAATAGTTCGTCTACTAGCTTGTTTCCAGTGTCTATAACAAATCCAGCTTGGAGTGCACCGACAGATGCTGAGACAGAACCACCTTGAATAAAGACTTGTGATAAAAATCCTAAAATAATACCGACGAGAATCGCTGGTATAGCAGGAACTTTTTTTGCGACCAATACCATAACGACTACGGGTATAATGAGTAGGAAAGGTGAGATAACAAAGTTTTGTTGCAATACTTGTAACGTTTGATCGATGCTCTTCGCATCAATATTGTTAGCGCCGAAGCTTCTTCCTAAGAGCGCGTAAACGATAAGAGTAATAATTAAACCTGGAACTGTAGTAAATAACATATGACGAATGTGTGCGAATAAATCTGTATTTGTTAATCCTGCGGCTAGGTTAGTTGTATCTGAAAGCGGTGACATTTTATCGCCAAAATAAGAGCCTGAAATAATGGCACCAGCAACCATTGGAGCTGGGATTCCCATACTTAGGCCAATTCCCATTCCAGCAACACCAATTGTCCCCATTGTAGACCAAGAGCTACCAATTGCTAATGCAACGATAGAACAAATGACGGTAATGGAAACTAAAAATAGTGATGGAGTTAAAAGTTTTAAACCGTAATAAATCATCGTTGCGACGATTCCACCGCCAATCCAAGCACCAATTGTTAAGCCAACAAGAATAATAATGACGATAGCAGGTAATGCAAGACGAATCCCTTTATACATTGCTTCTTCAAGATCATTCCATTTGTAACCATAACGCCAAGCGACAATAGAAGCAACGGTTGTACCGATAATAAGTGGAACGTGAGGGGTTTGTTTTAATACAACAATTGTAACCATCATAACTGCAACGGTAATGATAATAGGGATAATCGCTATTCCAAAAGGTATTTCTTTTTTCATAAAGTTCCTCCTTGTTACGTATGTTTGTTTGTATTTTTAGAATTGTCGTAAAATAGACGTTTATTAGGTTATGATAACTAAAAGTTTATGTAAGCGTCAACATAAAAAACAGAAAATAAGGAATGTTCTAGTTGTTTGTTTAGTTTGTAATATAAGTGCAGAGTAAGGTTTTTAAGTATTTAAAAATAAACAATTGACTTTTTTCTTAAAATTCAATATGTTCATAAAAACATCTGTTTTTCATAAGTATAATTAACTCGAATCGTTTGTAATGTGGGAAGGAGACTGGAACGTTGAAAACATTAGAACTACAAGAGCGCTTAACGGAGATTTTTCAGCATTTACACGAAAACCCTGAAGTAAGTTGGAAAGAATATGAAACGACAGCGTATATTACTGACTTTTTAAAAGAAGAAGGAATTTCATATAGAACATTTGATGATTGTCCAGGTGTAATTGCTGAGATTGGAGGCGGGAATCCAGTTATTGCGATTCGTGCTGATATGGATGCACTTTGGCAAGAAGTAAATGGAGAATTTAAAGCGAACCATTCATGTGGCCATGATGCTCATATGACCATTGTAATGGGACTTATTTTACAATTGAAAAATATGAGATGGAAAAGTGGTATGGTTAGATTTATTTTTCAGCCGGCAGAAGAGAAGGGGAATGGTGCTTTGAAGATGGTGGAGAAAGGTGCTGTAGATGATGCTGATTTCTTATTTGGCGTCCATCTAAGACCAATTGAAGAACTATCTTTGAAACAAGCAGCCCCATCTATTCGCCATGGAGCAGCAGGATTTTTAGAGGGTATGATTCATGGGGAGGATGCACACGGGGCAAGACCACACCAAGGTGTGAATGCAATTGATGTCATTTCCATGATTAATATCGGTTTGAAAAATATTTGGCTGCCACCGCAAAGTTCCTATTCAGTAAAAATGACGAGATGCCAAGCAGGTGGTGATAATTTAAATATCATTCCAGGAAATGGTCATTTCAGTTTAGATGTAAGAGCTGAGAGTAATATACTATTAGAAGAATTAAAGAAAAAGATTGAGCATGTAATAGAATCAGCTGCATCGATGGGGTCGAAAACTTCATACGAATGGATGGATCTTGCACCAGGAGCAGAGGTTTCCGAAGAAGCAGAGCGTTTTATGCGTAAAGGTATTCTCGAAGTGTATGGGGAAGAGAGATGCACAGGGCCTCTCTATACGACAGGAAGCGATGATTTCCATTACTATACAGTGAAAAGACCACATTTAAAAGCTGTCATGCTTGGACTAGGAGCAGACCTACAACCTGGATTACACCATCCGTATATGAGGTTTGATCATAGTTGTATTATGGATGGGGTAGAAATATTGAAACAAACTGTATTGAAAGTGTTAGAAGACAGGGGCTAAAGAGCTCCTGTTTTTTTGTCGTGAATTGTCGGTAAATCGATATATTGAGAAAATCGTTGATATATTTGAAGTTACGATAGATATATTAAGAAAATCGTTAATATAATTTCACGTACCTATTAATTTGATGAAAAATGAGCCTCCAGTACATGGTGTATAATAATAAGTACCATTTTTTAATAGGAGAAAACGAATGAACGAACAATATTACGATGCAGTTTTACATATAAAAACAGTCGGTGAGCAAAAAGGGTTTAACAAATCTATGCATTATCACCGTTATGAACCGACGCCGTATAGCGGATTAGATGAGTTACTGAATCAATATGAAATAAAAAGTAGTGACCGAATTGTAGACTTTGGGTGCGGAAAAGGGCGATTAAACTTTTATATGCATCATAAATGTGGGGCTTCAGCAGTTGGAATTGAAATGAATGAAGAGTTTTATAAAGAAGCGATTGATAATCGAGATCGTTATGCACGAAAGGCACGAAACAGTAAGGGGAAAATTCAATTCCAATGTTGTTTAGCGCAGGAATATAAGATTGATCCACATGATAATAGGTTTTATTTCTTTAATCCGTTTTCTGTGCAAGTGTTTATGAATGTAGTAAATAACATTTTGCTTTCAGTAGAAAATACGGGGAGAGAAGTGGATATTATTTTATATTATCCTTCTGAGGACTATATTTTCTTCTTAGAAAATCAGACTGCGTTTGAGCTGAAGAAAGAAGTTAGATTGCCAGGTGCTTATGAGAAGAATGGGAATGAGAGGTTTTTAGTTTATACATTAGGGTAATAAAAAAACAGGTGCCAAGGCACCTGTTTTTTATTAGTTACGGATTAAGTAATCAAATGCACCTAAAGCTGCGTTTGCACCTGAACCCATAGAGATGATGATTTGTTTGTACGGATTATTTGTACAGTCACCTGCAGCAAACACTCCTGGTACGTTTGTAGCGCCGTGCTTGTCTGTTACGATTTCACCGCGAACGCGTTCAACTGTTTCGCCTAACCAGTCTGTGTTTGGCACAAGACCGATTTGTACGAATACACCTTGTAATTCAACGTGATGAACTTCTTCAGTTTCACGATCGATGTAAGAAATACCGTTTACTTTATCAGTACCAGTGATTTCTTTCGTTTGAACGTTTTTCAGAACAGTTACGTTTGGTAAGCTGTTAAGACGCTCTTGTAATACAGCATCAGCTTTTAATTCTGGCATGAATTCAAGAACAGTTACGTGCTTAACGATACCTGCTAAGTCGATAGCTGCTTCAATACCAGAGTTACCTCCGCCGATAACTGCTACGTCTTTTCCAGTAAATAATGGACCGTCACAGTGTGGGCAATATGCTACACCTTTATTTTTGAACTCAGCTTCACCTGGTACGCCAACATTACGCCAGCGAGCACCTGTAGAAACGATTACGCTCTTACTTTTCAGAATAGCGCCGTTTTCAAGTTCCACTTCAATAAGTTCTTTTTTCTCTAAACGTTTCGCACGTTGTAGATTCATTACATCGATGTCGTATTCTTTTACGTGTTCTTCAAGGCTTGCTACTAGCTTAGGACCTTCAGTCTTTTTTACGCTGATGAAGTTCTCAATGCCCATAGTATCCATTACTTGACCACCGAAGCGCTCAGCAACGATACCAGTGCGGATGCCTTTACGTGCTGCGTAAATTGCTGCACTTGCACCAGCAGGGCCCCCACCAACAACAAGAACATCGTATGGATCTTTATCAGAAAGCTCTGATGCATCTGGACCGTTACCCATTTTAGCTAAAATTTCTTCAAGTGTCATACGACCGCTTCCGAAAGATTCGCCGTTTAGGTAAACAGTTGGTACTGCCATGATGTCTTTGCTTTCTACTTCCTCTTTGAATGCAGCGCCATCAATCATAGTATGTGTAATACCAGGGTTAAGAACGCTCATTACGTTAAGAGCTTGTACAACATCAGGACAGTTATGACAACTTAGGCTGATATAAGATTCAAAATGATATTCGCCTTGAATGTTTTTAATTTGATCGATTAATTTTTGTTCAACTTTTGGAGCGCGTCCACTTACTTGTAGTAAAGCTAACACTAATGATGTAAATTCGTGTCCTAATGGAATACCAGCGAATACGACACCAGTGTCTTCACCAGGGCGGTTTACGCTAAAGCTTGGTGTTCTCTCTAATTCAACTTTTTCTACTGTAATCTTAGATGACATAGTAGCTAATTCGTCTACTAGAGCTAACATATCTTTAGATACGTTATCGTCTCCTGCGCTTACCTTAAGTAAAATATCGTTCTCCATTAATTGAAGGTATTGGGATAGTTGTGTTTTTATATCTGCATCTAGTATCATTTTGATCGAACTCCTTAGATTTTGCCTACAAGGTCAAGGCTTGGTTTAAGTGTTGCAGAACCCTCTTGCCATTTAGCTGGGCAAACTTCACCTGGGTTGTTACGTACGTATTGAGCAGCTTTAATTTTGTTAACAAGAATGCTTGCGTCACGGCCGATACCGTCAGCATTGATTTCCATAGATTGGATAACGCCGTCTGGATCGATGATGAATGTACCACGAGCAGCAAGACCTTCTTCTTCCATTAAAACGTTGAAGTTTGTAGTGATTGTGCGAGTTGGGTCACCAATCATGATGTACTCGATTTTGCCGATAGTTTCTGAGCTATCATGCCATGCTTTGTGAGTGAAGTGAGTGTCTGTAGATACAGAGTATACTTCAACGCCTAAGTCTTTTAGAGTTGCGTATTGGTTTTGTAAGTCTTCAAGTTCAGTTGGGCAAACGAATGTGAAGTCAGCTGGGTAGAAACAAACTACACTCCATTTTCCTTTTAAACTTTCGTCAGTAACTTGGATAAATTCTCCATTATGGTAAGCATTAGCTTTAAACGGTTTTACTTCTGTGCCGATTAATAACATATTAAAATTCCTCCTAAATGTTGGTTTTGAGCATCAAAAAATAGTGTGCTCATAAAATATATTTTTTAATTAACTATAATAATTCTAATTCGATATTAATTATCATATAGAAGTGGTTATTTTGTCAAGAGAATAAACCAACTTTATACCGATTTAATTAATATTTATTCTCAATTAAGGCTAACAGGGAATGGAAAGGTAACTTTAAGTTTATAAATTTTCAATGATTGTTTGAAAGAGTAGTGTGTATGTTAGAGATATGGTGTAAGTGTAAATTCTTAGGAAGGAAATATTTCTTAGAAGTTATGTATTTGAAAAGGAACTGCTTATTTCTATTTTACAAAGAATTGTGCGATAAATAAAATAAAATGAATCGAAATCTTTTTGAACAATTTTTGTCATCTCAAATATATAATTAGGAAGTATATTACGCTGATAGTTAGAAATATTGACTCAAAGTGCTAACGAGATATAATAAAACCTAGATATACCTTTCAAAAAGAAGAATACATATTTATAGGATGAAAAAATTCAACCTATTATTTTTTATAGCTTTTAGAAAACGCTTACAATTGGTGTGGAGGGGAAACCATGTCTAAGTTCACAAAGTATTTTTTAATGGAAGCTAAAGATGTGATTGCATATGTGAAAGAGAAATTATCTAAGTTTAAACATGCAAAGGGGCTAAAGTGTAAAGAAATAGGTGATGGCAATTTAAATTATGTGTTCCGCGTTTGGGATGAAAAAGAGAACATCTCTGTCATCGTAAAGCAAGCTGGGGATACAGCTCGCATTTCAGATGAGTTTGAGTTGTCGACGAATCGTATTCGCATAGAATCAGATGTTTTGCAGTTAGAGGATGAGTTAGCACCTGGACTTGTTCCTAAGGTGTATTTATTTGATAGTGTGATGAACTGTTGCGTAATGGAAGATTTATCGGATCACACAATATTACGTACAGCACTTATAAATCATCAAATATTTCCGCAGCTTGCTGACGACTTAACTACTTTTATGGTAAATACACTTTTATTAACATCTGATGTTGTAATGAATCATAAAGAGAAGAAGGAACTTGTGAAGAATTATATAAATCCTGAATTATGTGAGATTACAGAGGACCTCGTATATTCAGAACCATTTACAAATCATAATAAGCGTAATGAGTTATTTCCTTTAAATGAGGGATGGATTAGGGAGCATATTTATAGTGATAAAGAGCTTCGTATGGAAGTAGCGAAACGTAAATTTTCTTTTATGACGAATGCACAGGCATTGCTTCATGGTGATTTACATACTGGTTCTGTTTTTGTAAGAGATGATTCTACAAAGGTTATTGATCCTGAGTTTGCTTTTTATGGACCTATGGGATATGACGTTGGGAATGTAATGGCGAATTTAATGTTTGCTTGGGTGAATGCAGATGCAACGATGCCACCTGGAGCTGAGAAAGATACGTATATGGATTGGTTACAAACTACGATGGTAGAGGTAATTGATTTATTTAAGAAGAAGTTTTTAGATGCTTGGGATATTCATGTGACCGAGATTATGGCGAAGGAAGAAGGCTTTAACGAAGTATATTTACAATCTGTATTAGAGGATACAGCTGCAGTGACAGGTCTTGAATTAATCCGCCGTATTGTTGGATTAGCGAAAGTAAAAGATATTACTTGTATTGAGAATGAGGAAGCACGTGCTAGAGCGGAGCGAATTTGTCTTAAAGTAGCGAAGAGTTTTATTTTACGAGCGAATCAATATAGAACAGGTACAAGTTTTGTAGAAACGTTAAAAGAACAGTCAATGCACTACGCGGAGTAAGGGGAGAATATGATGGAAGAGCAATTAATACCAATTCAGTGGAAAGATGATGCTTTAGTTTTGTTAGATCAAACGTTATTACCGAATGAAATTGTCTATGAATCATTTAAAACAGCTGAAAGTGTGTGGGATGCCATTCAAGTAATGAAAGTACGAGGTGCACCAGCGATTGGTGTTTCAGCAGCTTATGGAGTGTATTTAGGGGTAAAGGAATTTGCTGAAAGTACGGAAGAAGGATTTATGGATGAAGTAAGAAAGGTATGTACATACTTGGCGACATCAAGACCGACTGCAGTAAATTTATTTTGGGCACTTGAAAGAATGGAAAGTGTAGCGGCAGATAATATTCATTTATCAATCTTACAGTTGAAAGATAGATTACTAGAAGAGGCAAAAGAAATTCATAGAGAAGATGAAGAAATTAACCGTCAAATTGGAGAACATGCATTAACATTATTCCGTGATGGAATGGGAGTATTAACACATTGTAATGCTGGTGCGTTAGCGACGACTAAGTATGGTACTGCGACGGCTCCAATGTACTTAGCAAAAGAAAAAGGATGGGACTTAAAAATCTTTTCGGATGAAACACGTCCAAGATTACAAGGGTCAACGTTAACGGCATTAGAACTACAGCAAGCGGGAATTGATGTTACTGTCATTACGGATAATATGGCAGCTATGGTCATGTCACAAGGGAAGATTGACGCTGTAATTGTTGGATGCGACCGTGTGGCAGCGAACGGTGATATAGCAAATAAAATTGGAACATTAGGCGTATCTATTTTAGCGAAATACTACAACATTCCGTTTTATGTAGCAGCGCCAACGCCGACAATCGACTTGAAAACACCGACAGGAAAAGAAATTCCCATCGAGGAAAGAGATGCTTCTGAAGTGATTAATCGCTTCGGACAATATTCTGCTCCGAAAGAAAGTAAAGTATATAATCCAGCATTTGATGTTACTCCACATGAAAATGTAACAGCGATTATTACAGAAAAAGGGATTGTAAAGGCACCGTTTACGGAGAATTTAAAAAAGCTATTTCAATAAATAGATAAATATAAAAGTCAGTCATCATAAGCTTCATACTTAGGGGGATGTATATGTTATTACAAAAAGAAAGAGAAGAAATTGTAGCGTATGGAAAGAAAATGATTTCTAGTGGTTTAACAAAGGGGACGGGTGGTAATATTAGTATCTTTAATCGTGAACAAGGTCTTGTTGCGATTAGCCCAAGTGGTTTAGAGTATTATGAAACAAAGCCTGAAGATGTAGTTATATTAAACTTAAATGGTGAAGTAGTAGAAGGAGAGAGAAAACCATCAAGTGAATTAGATATGCACCTTATTTACTATAGGAAGCGTGAAGATATAAATGCGCTTGTGCATACACATTCTCCTTACGCGAAGACGATTGCGTCATTAGGATGGGAGCTTCCGGCTGTGTCATATTTAATTGCTTTTGCAGGTCCGAATGTCCGCTGTGCACCGTATGAAACATTTGGTACGAAGCAATTAGCGGATGCTGCTTTTGAAGGCATGATTGATCGTCGTGCTGTGCTACTTGCAAATCACGGTTTAATTGCTGGTGCAAATAATATAAAAATGGCATTTACTGTTGCAGAAGAGATTGAGTTTTGTGCTCAAATTTATTATCAAACGAAAAGCATTGGGGAACCAAAGCTATTGCCAGAAGATGAGATGGAGAATTTGGCGAAGAAGTTTGAAGGATATGGGCAGTAGTAGAATGAAACAAAGACACCCTCAAGAAAAGATCTTGAGGGTGTTTTTTAAGCTTTTTTAAGCAACAAATACATAAAGTAAGGAGCCCCAATTAAAGCAACGACAATACCTGCTGGAATGCCATTAGGATCAACGATATTTCTTCCAATTGTATCTGCTAATAATAATAGCCATCCGCCGATTAAAAGGGCGATAGGCATGAAGATTTGATGTCTTGGGCCTACTAAAGATTTCGCGATATGAGGAGCCATTAATCCGATAAAGCTAATTCCTCCTGTTACGGAAACAGCTGCAGCTGCAAGTGCAACAGCTGCAACTAATAAGTACCTACGTTCTTTTTCAATTTCAATTCCAACACCGATTGCGACTGGTTCGTTTAATGCTAAAATGTTTAATCGATTTGCTTTATAGAAAACAAACGGAATTAATACGATTAGCCATGGGAGCATTGCTAAAACGAATATCCAGTCATCTCCCCAAATATTTCCGGCAATCCATTTTGAAATAAAGTCTACTTTCATACGATCCGCGGATGAAATAAGGACAATCATCGTTCCAGATAGTGCAAATGCAAAACCGATACCGGTTAATGTTAATCGGATTGGTTGAAGTCCAGTTGATTTACTATATGAAAATACGTAAATTAGAACAGCTGTCAGAAATGCTCCGATAAATCCAACTACAGGTAGTAAGTAGAGAAATGAACCTACATCTATTGGAAAGTATAAAAAGAAAATAGCAACAGCAACACCGGCCCCAGAGTTAATACCAAGAATACCAGGTTCAGCTAAATCATTTCGAGTAATTCCTTGAAGAATAGCTCCTGATAAAGCGAGAGCCATACCAGCTAATAATGTAATGACAATTCTAGGTAGCCTTAAAGAGTATAAAACAAACTCCTCTTTAAAAGTCCCTTGCCCCATTAATGTTGGGAGTAGTCGATCATAAGATAAAGATGCTGAACCAAGTCCCATTCCAACTACAATGGTTGTGATGATTACTATAAGTAAAGTGAGTATAATGAGACGCTGTTTTCTTAAAATAGATTGCATCATGAGAATGTTTTTCCTCCTTTACGTACAATGAATAGGAAGAATGGTAACCCTACAATCGCGACAATTGCTGCAACTGGTGTTTCGTATGGAGCGTTAATAGTACGTCCGATTGTATCTGCAAGTAGCATAAAGGAAGCTCCAGCAATTGCTGACATCGGTATAACAAATCGGTAATCTGGACCGACAATTGGGCGTACCATGTGAGGTACCATTAAGCCGATAAATGCCATATTTCCAACAAGCGCTACAGATGCACCTGCAAGTAAGATAATAATGATAAATAAAATAGTTTTAATAACAATAATTTTTTGACCTAGTCCAATAGCCACTTCCTCACTGAAACTAAGAACTGTCAATTTTTTTGCTAGTAAGATAGCGATAAAGATACTAATTGAAATGACTGGAATAATAATTTTTAATTGGTTCCAAGTTGTTCCAATTACGCCACCAGCAGTCCAAAGTGATACATCTTGTGAAATTTTAAAGTAAATGCCAATTCCTTCTGAAATTGCGAGTAGAAATGCTGAAACTGCAGCACCCGCTAATACAATTCGAAGAGGAGAAAGGCCGCCTTTTTTCACCATACCAATTCCAAATACCATAATTGCGCCAATTGCAGCACCGATAAAGCAAGCTAATGTTAAGTAAAGATAGCTGATGGAAGGGTTGAAAGCAAGTGTCAGTGCAAGCGCAGCATTTGCTCCACCAGATAGCCCTAATAATCCAGGATCCGCAAGTGGATTTCGTGTTAATCCTTGCATAATTGCTCCAGAAACGGCTAATCCAGCTCCTACAAAAATAGCAGCAACTTCACGTGGTAAACGTATTTCTCGAATAATAGATATTTTGTCTCCTTTAGCGGAGGAAGTGAGTGCTGACCATACATCTTTTATCGAAGTATCTGCAGCACCTAATACCATTGCAACCATAAAAATAAGAAAGAATGCAATTAAGCTTAAAATTAGTTTGTATGTAAAAGCTATAGAACGTGGATTGTCATGATCTTTTGTCATTCGTTTCACATCTTTTCTGTTCATAGAATAAAGGAAGAGGAATTCTTAAATTAAGAATTCCTCATGTTTGTATTATTTACCAAGAAAGCTCTTCTTGAAGAAGTCTAGTTGGAAATCTAATGTAAGTGGATCATTGAAATAGAATTCCATCATGTTTGCTTCATATACGCGATTATTTTTTACTGCTGGGATGTTTTTATATGATTCTGTCTCTTGGAATGAGTTATCAGTATCTTTATTTTTACTTACGATTAAGTAATCACCAGCAAATTCAGGTAATACCTCAGTAGATAATGCGTAGTAACCTTCTTTTAATGCTTTTTCTTTTACTTTTTCAGGCATTTTTAATTTCATTTCTTGGTACAGAATTTCTGTTCCGCGGCCCCAGTTCTCGCCGTATACATAAAGCTGTTTGTTGAAGTTTTCTACAACAGAAACTGTAGCATCTTCACCGATTTTTGCTTTAATTTCTTTACCAGCTTCTTGTGCACGTTTCTTGAAGTCATCAACCCAAGTTTTTGCTTCTTTTTCTTTGTTTAATAACTTACCGATTTCTAAATGCTGTGTTAAGTAATCAACTTTTCCGTAAGTGTATGTTACAGTAGGCGCGATTTTCTTTAACTTATCGACATTTTTAATATTTGATAAACCGATGATTAAATCTGGATTTAGTTCAGCGATTTTTTCAACATTTTCATCTGATACTTCAGCAACATCTTTAAGTTTGCTATCAAAACGTGGGTTTTGTTTAGACCATGAATCTACCCCAACAAGATTTACACCTAATGACATTACGTTACCAGCGAATGATGATAATACAACAACGCGTTTTGGATTTGCAGGAACTTCTACTTTACCATTTTCAGATTGGTATGTAATTGTTTCTGATTTGCTACCTTTTGCATCGTCCTTTTTGTCTGTAGAACTATTGCTACAAGCGCTCATAACAAGAACGAAAAGGACTGTTAGTGAAATAAATAACTTTTTCATCGTCTTTCTCCTTTAACATAGATGATATGTGTATACAATAATTTGTTTAACTGTAATCTTTTTGAAATAGTAGTGGTAATGCAAAATAATTTATTAAAAATCTTGAATATGAGATTTTATAATATAGTAATAACCATATTAATGAAAGAAGATGTAATCTCAAATTTGCTAATTATTAACAAAATGATAATGATTATCACTATTGATTCTTTAAATAATATAATTTTATATAGGTGTATTGTCAATAGTAATTTTGATTGTAAATTTTGCGGAAACAGGTTATATTTTATTGAGAATGATAATCAATGATTAGTAGCTGAGGAGTGAGCACGAATGAATCAAGAAGAATTGTTTGATGTAACCGTGATAGGCGGAGGACCTGCAGGGCTTTATTCAGCTTTTTATAGTGGACTCAGAGAAATGAAAACGAAAATAATAGAATTTCAACCACATTTAGGTGGAAAAATACATGTGTATCCGGAAAAAATGATTTGGGATGTAGGAGGACTATTACCAGTTACAGGTGATAAGTTAATTGAACAACTTGTACAGCAAGGGTTAACATTTAAGCCAGAAGTTGTATTAGATACAAAAGTGGAATCAATTATTCGTAATCAAGATGGTACTTTTACATTAAAAACAAGTACTGGGGAAGAACACTTTTCAAAAACAGTTATCGTCGCAACAGGAAGTGGTATATTGAAACCGCAAAAGTTATCTATTGAGGGTGCTGAGCGATTTGAAGTATCAAATTTAAATTATACAGTTAAATCTTTAAAGCGTTTTAAAGGTAAAACAGTTATTATTTCCGGTGGAGGCAATTCTGCTGTTGATTGGGCAAATGAATTAGAACCAATTGCGAAAAAAGTGTATGTAACCTATAGAAAAGAAGAATTATCTGGTCATGAAGCACAAGTAAAACAACTTATGAACAGCTCAGCGGAGTGTTTCTTTAATACATCGATTACAAAATTAATTGCTGGTGATAATCATGAAGCGATCGAATATGTAGAATTAACAAATCATGAAACAGGTGAGGTTTCTCATTTACCTATTGATGAAGTTATTATTAATCATGGATATGAACGCGACATTACATTATTAGAAAATAGTGAGTTAGACGTTGCAATTATAGATAATTATTATATTGCAGGTAATGCAAATAGTGAGTCTTCAGTAGATGGATTATATGCTGCTGGAGATATTTTAAAGCACGAAGGGAAACTACACTTAATTGCAGGTGCATTCCAAGATGCTGGAAATGCTGTTAATAAAGCAAAACAATTTATCCAACCAGATGCAAGTGAGTATGGAATGGTTTCTTCTCATAATGAAGTATTTAAGAAGAGAAATCGCGAACTGATTAAGCAGATGATGAAATAATAAGGAACAAGTATACCCCCACGTATTTCTCTATTCCAATGGATGAGAGATGTACGTGGGGGTTTTCCTGTTTACTATATTTTCTATCATTATAATGACACCGGTTTCATCAGTTCATATGATATGAACATTTTATTGGTAAAGCATCCTAGAAAACAATTTAGCTATGTTTTGCTTACGCAGAACATGGCTAAATTACGCTGTCCCTTTAGCGCGTTCATTAGGAAATGGCATATTTAGTATAGAAGCAATATACTGTTTTCCATGCATTCGAGCTAATGATTCTAATATTTGGCGAACACGTTTTGTAAGATGACCTTGTTTTTTGATGGCTTCACAATATGCGTCATAGAAGGCATATTTAGCCCAAAGGAAATCATCTTGTTGGAATAAGAAATGATTTTTGTACCATTCACCAATTGTATGATAACAATTGTTTTCATGTATTGCTGTGCTTTGAGAAAGAAAACGATCAGATAAAGATACATTTAAATGAGAAATTGTGTTTTCTGTTTCAACTTGTAGTGTTTTTTCTAACATTGTAATGATGTGACGAGTAGCCATATGTTAACTCTCCTTTGTGTAAATGGGTAATACCATTCTATATTTAAAAAATTCTTACTATATAATACTATACAATATATGGAATGCATCTACCTGCTTTTTGAACTGCATTTACAAAATCTTTTTTATTTGTTTACAAAAATAAAGTAAAGTAAGATACAGTATAGATGAAAAAATAATAAAGGAATGAACGCATTGTATATAACAGTAGAAGAGACTGCGGAGTATTTGAATTTACCAAAATCGTATATTGAAGAGTTAATTCAGCAAAAGAAAATTCGTGCGCTATTCGATGGAGAGCAATATTTAGTAAATAAAGAACAATTTAATACACATTTAGAACAAATGGAGAAATATAAGCAATTAGTGGAAGAAATATTGAACGAACCAATTCCAGAAGATATGGATGTTAAAGACGAAGATTAAACTATGGAAAATCCCTTATGAAGATATGCAGAAATGTATATTCATAAGGGATTTTTTGTTTGAAGATATCAAAAACATAAGGAGTTCTTAGCCTTTCTTCAAATTTTGATAGGTAGTAGTCTACCATGTTAAAAGCATATTTTTTTCTAGCTAGGACAAACATAGAGAACGTAACCTGTACAGATACATATACTATCAGTGCAAAAGCTTATAAATTAATGGAAGGGGTTTTCTCGTGAGTTTATTTCATTGTGATTTTCTGAAAGACTTAATTGGATCTTTTGTGAGAGTAAACAGGGGTGGTCCAGAATCTCAAAAAGGGACAATAGTCGCTGTATGTTCGGATTACTTTGTATTAAAGAATGAAAAAGGAGAGCTCTATTACTATCAGATTCGTCATCTGAAAAGTATTACAAAAAATGCGAAAGATTGTAAAGCAGATGATTGCAGATGGTTGGAATGTGAATGTGAAGATGACTTTGAAAAGTTACTTCAAAGCTTCAAATATTGCTGGGTGAAAATTAATCGTGGTGGCCCAGAGAAAGTTGAAGGTATTTTACAAGATGTTTCTTGTGAATTTGTGACACTAATTGTAAAAGAAGAAGTTATATTAGTTGCAGTATCTCATATTAAGAGTGTAACAGTACCTTGTAGAGAGAGCGAAGAAAGCGAAAGTGAAAGCGAAAGTGAAAGCGAAAGTGAAAGTAATAATTCAGGTCGAGCTCGCGCACAAAGACAGTCAAGAAGAGGAAGATAATAAGAAAGGAGGATATAAATTTGGAAAGTATATTATGCTGTGAACAAATTAAAGGCTTAGTCGGTGAGACTGTAAAAGTAAATCTTCGTGGACCAGAGAGTCGAGTGGGGGTACTTGTATCGTTAGGAAGAGATTACCTTACATTACAACTTCCTCTTGGTGAATTAGTATATTACCAATTGAAACATGTGAAAAGTCTAGTTAAGAAAGTGAAAGAAAGTAAATGTGGCGATGGCTATGTTTCATGTTTCTGCTCTGATGATGATACTTTTGTCGATGTATTACGTGACTTGAAGTATAAGTGGGTAAAGATTAATCGTGGCGGCCCAGAGTGTGTAGAAGGCTTATTAAGTGAAGTGCATGAAGAATGTATTACGCTAGTAAACGGTGATGAAGTTATTTATATCATTAATTATCATATTAAGAGTGTGAGTCAAGTAGTGAAATGTAAAAAGAATGAAGATGAATAATGTTTAATAAATAAGAGGGGCATTATGAGGGAAAGAGAAGAACAATTTCTTATTTCGATAGTATGAAAAGGAATTACTTACTATTAAGACAGAACATTGCCCTGATTATTTTTTTGAAATGGAAGATAGTAAAGCTGAAATTCATAGGAAGGAGGATATAGATGAATGAGTTAAACAAAAGTATTGGGGAAAATATATATGTTAAATTAATCGGTGAAAAAAGGTTTAAAGGTATATTAATAGACGTAGGAAATGACATTATTGTTCTTTACAATGGACAAGACTATGTATATATATCTTTATATCATGTACAATACTATAAATTTTTAAGAGCACATGACGAAGACATACTAAAACCAGATGTTGATTCTGTAATTAAGAGGGAATCCCCTTCAATTTCTTTGAGAAAAGTATTAAGTACTTCTAAAGGGATTTTTACAGAAGTTTATGTAGCAGGAAATGCTCCAATACATGGTTATGTTACAAGTGTGATGAACGACTATATTGTTTTTTATAGTCCGGTTTATAAAACGGTATATATATCTTTAAAGCATTTAAAATGGTTAATTCCGTATAAAGAAAACCAAGTACCGTATGCCCTCAATAAAAATGAACTCCCCGTAAATCCGTTAAATATTACATTAGCTAGAACATTTGAAGAACAGCTTATTAAAATGACTGGGAAAATTATGGTGTTTGATTTAGGTGAGGAGTCCAATAAAATTGGAAAAATGGCGAAAATTGATGAAGGTCATATTGAGATATCAAAAGCACGTGATGCAAAAATGTATGTGAATATTCAACATGTAAAATCCGTCCATTGTCCGTAGATTAGTTGGAAGGGCTGACTTTTTCTTTTATATGCAGAAGAAAAGGTCGAGCCTATTTGTTTTAGTTTAATTTGAAGATGAGGGGAAAAATGAATTGAATATAAACATAGTATAGTGTGATTTTTTAAAAGGTAACTTTGCACTAACTTATAAAAATTGTGTACGAGCTATCTTTTTATGTATTCAATTTATTTTTTGAGGAGGAGTTGCTCAACTAATTTATTAAAGGGGTTTTGTTCGTGGAGCAGTTTCCGAATTCGTTATCAATTACATTGCTGGGTAGTGCTGGTGGAGCAGCAAAAGCAGTTTTAGCAATTTTAAATCAAGCGATAGCAAATGAAAAAGATCCAATTTATGAAGTATTAAAGAATGCCAAATTTCATTTAGTGGATATAAAACAAAAAGATAGGACTTATTATGATGAGTTGTTTTCGAATTTGAAAGGTCAATTATATTTATATGAGATAAACCTTCAAAATGTAGTGGAATTTAAACAACATTTAAAAGAAAAAAGTACGAGTGTTGTGATTGATGTTTCAGGGGCAGATACAGTTAGAGTATTAAGCTGCTGTAATGAATTAGGAATTTGTTATATTAATTCAGCCTTGGAAAATGAAGCAGTAGATCAGGACGACAGCTTAATCGGCTTTCAGCTTACGGAAAGATATACAAGGTTTGAGAAGGAGAAAGAGAAATTTACAAATACAAAAGCGATTATAGGTTCAGGTATGAATCCAGGTGTTGTTCAATGGATGGTTGTTGAGCTTATGAAGGAACGACCAAATGAAAGGCCAAGAGCATGTTATATTGTAGAACATGACACGTCGTTTTTGCATGATACAGCACTTATAAAGCCACATACACTTTATGCTTCATGGGCAGTAGAGCGATTTTTAGATGAAGCAATCTGGAGTTATCCGATGTATATGAGTCATCATCGGCCTCTTTACTTTTATGAAGATGTATATGCTTCAGAGTATAAAGTGAAGTTAGGAGAAAAAGAATTCTATGGTTGTTTAATGCCACATGAGGAAGTATTAATTTTAGGGAAAAACTTCAATATGGAAGTTGGTTTTCTTTACCGAATTAATGAGTATACAACAAATATAATTAGACAGAACTTAGATCAAGTAGAAGATTTATGGAACTGGAATCGTAAAGTGTTTAATCCAGCGGAAGAAGAGGTTGCTGGAGAGGACTTGGTCGGTGTGTTACTCGTTTATGAAAATAGTGAGACATATATGTATAATGTAATGAATAGTAGCCAAGTTTTTCGTAAATATAAAACGAATGCAACGTATTTTCAGGTAGGGTGCGGAATTTATGCGGGCTTGTCTAGTTTACTTTTAGATCAATTTGAACAAGGTGCTTATTACGTCGAGGAGTTGTTATTAAATACAGAAAGTAAGTACGGTGAGTATTTAAATTTATATATGAAGGATTTTGTAATAGGGCATAATAATTTTACTGATGGATTGTTACATGATAGGGTAAGGTGGATATAAGTTGTTACTAAAAGGAAGGAGAGATCTCCTTCCTTTTAGTATTATAAGGTTAAATATTGCCCTGAAAGCAATTTCATACTTATACTTTAAGGAGATAACAATGAAAGTTTTTTGTATCGATCAAGGGGAGTTTTTATATGAACAAATACAAGAGCTTGATTTATGAAGAAAGAAGAGCCTTAAAGGTATTTATATTATTATTTTATATTATATTCTTTTTATATGACGCTATATATTATTTTGTATATCCTGCTATGAATATTAGTGGAACAGCGGTAGGGTGGCCAGAAGGTAGTCTTGGGATAGGTGTGCCTATATTTGTAATAGCATTATTTCCTATTTCTATATATCTTCAAAAAAGAGGGTATGTATATTCTGTAAAATATTTATTTTTATTTGGATACATGTTTATCAATCTTGTTAATAATTTAATGATTTATTTGCGAACGGATAGACCTTTTGAACATGGTAGTATGGTAGAAATGTTGTTAATTTTATTTGCCCCAGTTTTCGTGAATAGAAAATACTTTTATTTAGTTTCCTTTAGTGTAATTGGAAAGTACGTATTTTTCACATTGCTATTACAAGATTTAAAAGTGATAATTCCACTTGTTTTATGTGTATTTTATTTCATTATTTCACATTCTTTATTAAAACGATTTCAATCTTATGTAAGAACAGTGGTTGAAATGATGAACAATATGAAAGAGACGGAAAATTTAGCTGTGATTGGGACTATGTCTACAACAATTGCCCATGAAATTCGAAATCCACTAACAGCGTTAAAAGGGTTTACGCAAATGCAAAAAGAAAGAAATCCAACTGATACGATGAGCTACGACATTATGCTACAAGAAATTGAAAGGGTTAATGGATTTGTTAGTGAATTGATGTTGTTAGGGAAACCAAAGCCAACAAATTATGAAAGGTGTAATATACGAGACACCCTTCTATATGTTGTGCATCTAATGGAAAGTTATGCAACGCAATATAGAGTTAAATGTAATTTACAAGTAGATGGAAATTTAACGGCTATAAACGGTGATGATAAGCAATTAAAACAAGTGTTATTAAATATCATTAAAAATGGAATAGAATCAATGCCAGAGGGTGGAGAAATTCATATCCGTGCATATCAAAAAACGCAAGGACATTTGTGTATTTCTGTTGAAGACCAAGGATGTGGTATAGAGAATGAGAAGTTAGAAAAAATCGGCAAGGCGTTTTACACAACAAAGGAGAATGGTACAGGACTTGGATTAATGATTACATATAAAATTATTAAGGAACATCAAGGGAGTATCACGATCCAAAGTAGTCTAGGAGTAGGAACGAAAGTAGAAATTTTTCTGCCGACCGTTTAATGTATTTGAGAAAAGATTTTTCAGAAAAGTGTTCTTGTTGTGTAAATATAAACATTTTATAAAATGTTTCAAGAAGGGTTTTTTTTATAAAATACTTCGTTTATAATGGAGGAAAATATCGACATGAGATTGATTGCTCATGTAACGGTTCAGTAGTGTTATGAAAAGATAAGAAGGGGTGCACGCGCATCCTTTTTTCTATGCAGATATTATGAAAGAGGTGGTATGATGGAATTAACATTAAATTCGACTGTATGTTTACACACGATTCAATTTCGAAAAGAGCAAAAGAATTATACTGTAAAAGACACAATTACAGGAGAAAAATATGAAATGCCGCCACTTTGGATTGATGCATTGGCAATGATGCGTGACGGTTTTTTATTGGGGGAAATTGAGGAGAAATTAAAAGAAGAGTATCCATCCGAAGAAGTGAATATGTTAGCATTCACGAAGCAACTGTTAGAACTAGAACTTGTTGAAATGGTAGATGGGGAAGAAATAGCTTGTACAAAGAAGAAAGAGAAGGATTATTTAGCTTGGTTACGTCCTCATGTTGAGCAATTCTTTCTTAATTTAAATAAAAAAAATAGAAGCAAAGGTCAATGATGATCTTTGCTTTTTTGTATAGTTTGTTTAAAAAATTACAGCAAATGCTCTTGCAAAAGCACCGTCGCTATCTTTAATTTTTAAAGGTGCTGCTGAGAAGAAGAAACGTTTCGTGTGAATGGCATCTAAGTTTGTTAAGTTTTCGATTAAATAAATATTATTCCCAAGTAGTATGTGATGAATTGGTGATGTTTCTGTCGTTACCTCATCAGGAGAAATAAAATCTAAACCGACAGATTTTACTTTTAATTGTACTAGTTCCTCGGCTAATTCTTCAGAAAGATAAAAAGCTTCTTTCTCATACGCCTCCGTGTTCCATTTAGTAGATAGATTGGAATGGAAAATAACAATATCTCCTTCTTTTATATCAGCATCGTGCAGTACTTCTTTAGGTAGTTTTCGTTCTTGTACATGAGTTACATCAATAAGAACAGCTTCACCTACAAATTGATCCAGCGGTAATTGATCGATGGTCGTTGCGCCTGAAATAAAATGCGCAGGAGCATCACAATGCGTGCCAACATGAACGACAGAATGAAAATCTGTAACTTGATAGCCTGATTCTTCAACACTTGTAACAGCTTCTAGTTGTATTTTAGGTGTTCCAGGAAATTGAGACATATTATTTTCAAATGTTTGTGATAAATCAATTACTTTCATTTTACATACCTCCAATATATGTTTTTCAAATAATAAAAAGCTCATCCTTCAGTATCAAGAAAGATGAGCTTTACATGCTAGTTGAGTTTTATCTTCCAAAATGCAATGCATTTTGCAGGAATTAGCACCTATTCAGTTCGTATAAACTGAGGTTGCTGGGCTTCAAAGGGCCGGTCCCTCTGCCTCTCTTGATAAAGAAGTATTTAATTTTGAAATCGGAATTTTCCGATAGTTAAATTGTAATTCATTTCCTTTTTGCGTGCAATACAAAATAGGTATTCACCCAAATAAAGCTACGCGCATATTGTAGCTTATGTAAATACAATGCTGCGAAGGAGTGAGTGCAGTGACAGGAAATGTATTGAATTATTATGCTGGTGGTAATACAGCTAGGGGATTTCATAATTTATATGAAGAGAATTTAAAAGGGTTAGACAGATTATTTATCTTAAAGGGTGGTCCAGGAACGGGGAAATCTTCTTTAATAAAGGCCATCGGTCGTGAATGGGTTGAAAAAGGATATGATATTGAATTTTTACATTGTTCTTCTGACAATAAATCGGTTGATGGTGTAATTATCCCAAAATTAAAAGTAGGAATTGTTGATGGGACATCACCACATGTAATTGAGCCCAAAATGCCAGGAGTTGTTGAAGAGTATATAAATTTAGGAATTGCTTGGGACTCAGATAAATTAAGGAAGCAGAAGTTAGAAATTGAAAGATTTGTTTCAGAAGCAAGTAAAGCTTTTCAGTCTGCTTACGCACGTTTTAAAGAGGCATTGCTTATACATGATGAGTGGGAGAAGATATATATTGATAATATAGATTTTAATAAAGCAAATGAACTAACCGATCAGCTAATCCAGAAATTATTTGCAGATAAAAGCGGGAGACAATCGCTTGTAAAACATCGTTTTTTAGGAGCTGCTACACCGAAAGGAGCAGTTGATTTTGTTCCTAATTTAACAGAAGGGTTACCACATCGTTATTTTATAAAAGGGCGCCCAGGTTCTGGAAAATCAACGATGCTTAAAAAGTTAGCTAAGGCAGCTGAAGAAAAAGGGTTTGAAGTTGAAGTATATCATTGCGGATTTGACCCGAATAGTCTTGATATGGTTATCGTAAGAGAATTAGGCTTTGCAATTTTTGATAGCACCGCACCACATGAATATTTTCCAAGTCGCGAAGGTGATGAAATTATTGATATGTATGCCCTTATTGTTATGCCAGGGACGGATGAGAAATATGCGAAGGAAATTCGTGATGTTTCCATTCAATATAAAGCAAAAATGAATGAGGCGATGTCTTTCTTAGCGAAAGCAAAATCGGTTCGTGATAAATTAGAACGAATTTATATTGCTGCTATGGATTTTTCAATAGTAGATGCATATAAAGAGGAGATTCAAAAAGAGTTTGAACGAATTGCTGCTACTGTAATTGAAAAGCAACAATAGAAGTTTTATTAGGCTGTCAGTAATTTCTGACAGTTTTTTTAGTATGTAGTAAAATTAATAGTGTATTGTCGAATTTCCAAGGAAATAATCCAAAAATGGAGATGTTATGAAATGAGAGAGAAAATCGAGTTGGAGTTAGAAAGAATTGAAAAAGAGAATGATGTGAAAATTTTATTTGCGGTGGAATCAGGGAGTCGTGCTTGGGGGTTTCCATCGAAAGATAGCGATTATGATGTTAGGTTTGTTTATATACATCCGGTAGAATGGTATTTATCAATTCATGACAAACGTGATGTAATTGAATATCCAATTAGTGATGATTTAGATATAAGTGGTTGGGATATTAAAAAGGCGTTGCAACTATTCGCGAAGTCGAACCCAGCTTTACTTGAGTGGATTCGATCACCAATTTTTTATTCGAAAAACTCTAATTTTCCAGAACTACTTCAACAGATGAGTGAGAAGAATTTTGATCCAAAAGCAACGATATATCATTATTTACATATGGCGTCGAAAAATTATCGTGAATTTTTGCAAGGTGAGAATGTAAAGCTGAAAAAGTACTTTTATGTATTACGTCCTATTTTAGCTTGTAAGTGGCTAGAAGAGAAAGCAACTTTACCACCTGTAGAATTTGATCGATTGATTACAGAATTACCATTAGAATGTAGTGTATTAGATGAGATTGAAAAGTTGTTAATAAAGAAAAAAGCAGGTACTGAATTAGATGTTGGATTGAAAATTAAGGTGCTAAATCAATTTTTAGAAGAACAAATTCATTACTATGGGCAATATGTAAAAGGAATTGAAAAGGGATCAGGGATCGATATTGAAATTTTAAATACACTATTTCGAGACATGCTGTTTGAAGCATATGAAAAAGAGCACAAGTAAGTTTGTGCTCTTTTTATTTTGTAGGAATGAAGAAAACAGATATAGCTGCGATAAGACCTGCAAAGGAGAATAAGTAAAAATTCCATGCTAAGTCATATTGCATTGTCATAATAATACCGATGAGAATAGGGCCAGCAATTGCACCAACTCGGCCAAGTCCCAGTCCCCAGCCTAAGGAGGTAGCTCGGATATGTGATGGGAAGTATTGTGTTACATATGCATTTAATATTTGAGTAATACCGACCGATCCAATACCAGCAAGGCCAATTAAAAGATAAATGATTGTAACAGATGGCTTAATTGTTAATAGTCCGATACATATGGCTGCCATAAGATAAGAGATGCTAATAACAATTTTTGCGCCTATACGATCAGCAATTGCTCCAGCGAATAACGCACCAACAGCTGCGGTAATATTTAGCATAAGTAGAAAAGACAGACTAGATCCAAGAGGATATCCCGCCTGGCGCATCATCTGTGGTAACCAAGTATTTAAACCGTATATTAAAAACATTCCCATTATATAAGTGATCCAAAAAAGTAGTGTTGCTTTTATGTATTCTTTTGAGAATAAAGTAAAAAATCCATTTTTCTTTCGTATAGTAGATGGAGCTTGATGAGTTTTATTTTTTACATGAAATTCAATTTGAAAACGATTAAGAATTTGGTTCACTTCTTCTTGGCGATTACGTGATAATAAAAATTGAATGGACTCAGGTAAATAGCGAATAATGAAAGGAATGAGGAGTAGTGGAATCATTCCGATACCAAACATAATTCTCCATCCGAAATCTTCTAACATAAACATAGACAAAATAGCACCTAATACGATACCTAAAGGATAGCCAGTAAACATAAGAGCATAAATAAAAGATTGCCTTTTTTTTGGTGAATATTCAACAGTAAGTGCTGAAGCCGTTGGGATAACACCGCCTAATCCGATTCCTCCTATAAATCGAGATAATCCAAATAACTCAGGAGAAGAAGCGATAGCCGCTAAACCCATTGTGATAGAAAAAAGTGCTAAACAGCATATAAGCGTCCATTTACGCCCAATTAGATCTGTAATCGTTCCAACTAGAATAGCCCCAATAAACATCCCAAATAAAGCATAGCTTGCAATTGTACCAGCGTGCGCTGGTGATAGCGCCCAGCTTTTGTCTTCTAGGAGCTTTGGTAGAACGGCACCGTAAATACCTAAATCATATCCATCAGCTAAAATGGCTAGCCAACAAATAAAAACAACAAGTTTTGTAATAGAGCTTGAAAAGATAGTTTCTGTAGATTCTAGATGAGGTGGAGCTGAAGGTTGCATAATATTCACCCCTTTTAATTTGTAGATGAATATATTATTTTATTTAATGTTAATATTTTCCTTCCTGTGTCGAAATTTATCTGAACAGGTTTTATAACAAATAAAGAAGTTCAACCGTAATTCTGTTGAACTTCTTTATTTGTTTACTCATTATCAACGCGTTTTAACGGTTGATCTGCTGGGCCTTCAAGAACGTCTCCCTCAATTGAAAAACGAGAACCATGGCAAGGACAATCCCAAGTACAATCACCATTATTCCATTCAACTTCACAGCCGAGATGTGTACAAGTTGTATCGACGATATGTAATTTTCCTTCTTTGTCCTTATAAGCACCTGCTCGTTTACCGTTAACATGTACGACAGATCCTTCACCAACTTCGAGATCTTCTGGCTTACGTAATGCGGTTTCAATCTTTCCTTCAATTAAATGTTTCGCAACATCAATGTTCTGGGAGAGGAACGTTTTTATATCTGGATTTGCATGGAAGCGTGATGGTGCATACAGTTCTTTATAGGGACTGTGGACTTTTAGGATGGAGTCCTTCAGTAGGTGAGCGGCAGCAGTTCCAGTTGTCATGCCCCATTTGCGATATCCAGTTGCAACAAAGATATTTGGATTTCTTTCGTTAATATGTCCGATATAAGGAAGCTTATCTAGAGTGATTAAATCTTGTGCTGACCATCTATAAGGAACCTCGTCTATTCCAAAAGTTGCTTCAGCAAAAGAATAAAGTGCTTCATAATGAAGCATCGTATTTATTCCTTGTCCTGTTTTATGACTCTCTCCGCCAATCAAAATTAATTTTTCTCCATTGTTTGTTATATAGCGTAAGGAGCGCTTTGGATCATCAATACTTAAATACATGCCACCTGGATAATCCATTTTTGCTTTTATTGCAAGAGCGTAGGAGCGTTCTGCGTACATTCGCGTAAAGAAAAAGCTATTTGCATCATAAAAAGGAAAATGTGAACAAGAGACGACATATTCACAAGTGATATGATGGCCCTCTTTTGTAATTATTTGTGGATGATCTCCCTTTTCCACATCCATAGCTGTTGTTTGTTCGTAGAGCTTTCCGCCCATCTCCACAAACTTTTCTAAAAGTGTTTTTAAATAAAGAAGGGGATGGAATTGTGCTTGATTTTTCATTATAAGCGCAGATTGTACTGGAATAGGAATCGATAGAGATTGAACATAGTCACAAGGTATATTTAATTTTTGATAAGCTTCATATTCTTTCGATAAATTTCTTAATCCGTTATCGGTAGTTGTATATAAATATGAATCTTCATTTGAGAAATTACAGTCGATTTTATATGTTTGAACAGTTTCATTTATGAATTGTAGAGCCTGATTATTTGATTCATAGTAAAGCCCGGCCTTTTCTACACCGAAATGGTTTATTAATTCATCATAAATAAGATCATGTTGTGCTGTTACTTTCGCTGTTGTATGCCCAGTCGTTCCGTTTAAAATACGACCAGAATCAATTAAAACAACATCGATGCCTTCTTTTGCAAGTAAATAGGCAGTAGTAATACCTGTAATACCAGCACCGATAATAGCAACTTTTGTCTTTATATTTTCGGATAAACGAGGGAAAGTAGGAAACTGAGTAGATTCAATCCAATAAGATAGCGGCAGTTGTGGAAATGTATCACTTGTCATTGCGGAAACCTCCTGATTTTAGAACAATTTTCCTTTTAATATTTCCATAATATATGAAATTCATGTGTGTTGTTTTAGAAGTAGTCTATTTTTATTAAAAGAGGTTATAAATTATTTTAATATAATTAATTAGATGGGGCATTATGAAGTGGTAGGATTTATATAAAACTAAATTCAAGTGATTCTGTTTGTTGATTACATAGGGAGTTATTGAATGAGATAGAGTCTATGGCGTTTAAGAAAATGTCTATATATAGTGGGTAAATCCTTATGGAATCTATACATTTTCTTTAGTGAAATAAAGTATGATTATAAAAATATAACCACCTTTTATTACTAGGTCATAAAAGGTGTTGACAATATAGAAATTCTATTGTTATGATTCATCATGTGGAAAGGTTGATAGAGAGTAAAAAGAGAAATGTTTTTCATTGATAATAAAAGCGAAAAATAAGTGACGATAGAGTGAGTATATTTTCCTTATAATAGATGCTTTTTGGATCATCTAGTAAAATCAATCTGGAAGCAAGAATTGATATATGTAAGTTGCGCAAGGCGCGGCATAAGAAAGGAGCAAAAGGATGAAGGAGCTTCATACGTTTGGGTGGTATGCAGCACGTGTATCACCACATTTGCCGAAAAAAGCATTTAAACCAGTGCCTACTCGTTTATTTGGTGGACTGGCTTATTTGCTTGTGGCATTGGCGGGGTTAATATCGATTGGTGTATTTGAATTGAATGTGTGGGCGAATCTAGGAATTGCGATTGTTCTTGGATTATGTTTTGCTTCACTTGGATTTTTAGGGCATGAAATTTTACATGGAACTGTTGTAAGAAAGGCATGGCTTCGTGACTTCTTAGGCGCGATTGCATTTATGCCATTATCAACAGGGCCAAAGCTTTGGAGAAAGTGGCATAATGCAACGCATCATGTTCATACACAGCATGAAGAGAATGATCCGGATGCATGGCCGACACTTGAGAAACTTAAGAAGAGTAAGTTTTTGAGTTGGGTATATCGTATGCCTTTACATGTACGTTCATTCTTTAGTTTTCTGTCACTAACAATTCAATTTACATTGCATTCGACTCGAATGTTCTTTCATTTTATAAAAGAGTTCAAGTCATCCAATCAAAAATCTGTATGGCTTCAACTTCTTTTGCCTTGGACAGTTTGGATTAGTTTATTGTTTATTATGGGACCTGGAAAATGGTTATTTGCATATGTCATTCCGTTGTTAATTGCTAACTTTATTGTAATGGCATATATCGCAACAAATCACCGCTTAAATCCAATTGTTCCAGTAAATGATCCGTTAGCAAACTGTTTGTCAGTAACAGTGCCGCGCTGGGTAGACGTTTTACATTTCAATTTCTCATATCATACAGAACATCATCTGTTTCCTGCTATGAGTTCTAAATACTATCCGTTAGTAAAAGAGAAGATTAAAGAAATGTGGCCGGAACGCTATCATGAGATGCCGATGACAAAAGCTTTGGCAGCGCTATGGAATACACCACGTGTGTATTATCAAGGAAGTGAATTAGTGGATCCGCATAGAGAGCATTTCTATGGTTCTTTAGGAAATGGACTAGATCCTCATAATATTTCATATCGTGAGGAACATATAGAGGAAGAAAAGAGTATTAAAAAAGTAAATCAGTAAACATTAATATATTTTTGCAATGAAAAAGCAAGCCATCTCAGGCTTGCTTTTTCTTATAAAGAAACTTCCTTTTTGTTCTTTTTATGGAATTGGACGGAGTTAGTTTCTTTTCGTTGTAGTCGTTTTTCTAAGAGATTAACAAAATAAGTAAATAGAAGAACAAGTACGAGATAGTATACACCAACGATTATGTAAGTATCTAATTGTTGGAAGTTACCTGCTGCAATTGATAAACCTGATCCCCATAACTCGGACAGTCCTACGTAAGCGACAAGTGAAGAGTCTTTTAATCCGATAATAAATTGGTTTCCTAGAGGAGGAAGAGACAGACGAAATGCTTGTGGTAATATAATCCGGCGCATAGCTAAAGGGTAAGGCATACCTAAGGAGCGAGCGGCTTCCAATTGTCCCCGGTCGACGGATTGAATGGATCCTCGGAAAATTTCCGTAATATATGCACCGTTATGAATTGCTAAAGCGATTGCTCCTGCCCAAAAAGGGGAGAAAACAATGACAGATGTAATGCCAAAATAGAGAATTGCGATTTGAACGATTAAAGGTGTACCACGAATAATAGCAATATAGATATGAGCAATGCTATTTAAAACTTTGTTATTCGAGATCCGAAAGAAAGCAAATAATAATCCAATTAATGAACCGAGTACTAGGGAGGTTAATGTTAATTGTAATGTGACAATAGTAGCTTTTAAGAGTGTGGGATAGGTAGAGATAAAAATTTCAAACATGCGTTTCACCTCATATTGTATAGATTTTAGTAGAGAATGAAATGCCCCACATAAAATGAACATTTAATCAGTGGGGCACTGTTTATGAATCTTTTGAATGGCTAACTTACTTCGTTTTTTCCTCTTCACCGAGAATATTACGCCCGAACCATTTTTTACTGATCTTTTCATACGTACCATCTTTAATGATTTCATCTAACGCTTTATTTACTTTCTCAACCATTTCTTTATCATCTTTGCGAATAGCAATTCCCATTTCATCAAGATTTAATGGTTTTCCGGCTTCTTTTATATTTGATTTTCCTTCTTTTATCATACGTAGACCAACCATTTGATCCGTAATTACTGCGTCAACACGCCCAGGCTCTAAATCCATAAGAGCAGTAATATCGCTGTCATATTCAGTGATTTGATCTGTATATTTTGCAACCAGATTTTTAAAGGTACTAGCTTTTACAACACCAATTTTCTTACCTTTTAAATCTTCTGGAGAAGAGATAGCGTTATTCTTTTTAGCTACAAAAATTTGGGCGCCAGAGCGATAGTACGGATTTGAGAAACTAACAGCTTTTAAGCGCTCCTCTGTAATTGCCATACTACCCAGTATTACATCATATTTCTTCGCTTGAAGACCTTGAATCAGCGTTTCCCATGGGTTTGTAACTGGCGTAGCCTTCATGTTCATCTTTTTAGCAAGAGCTTCACCGATTTCTACATCAAAACCGACAAGTTTGCCGTCATTTTCTTTATAGTTAAAAGGTTTGTATAATCCACTCATCGCATAGCGAAATTCTTTTTCACCATTTGTTGAAGTAGTAGAGCTTTCTTTGCTACAAGCTCCTAGTATGAAAGATGTACATAGTGTAATGCTAGCAACAATGGTTAATAGTTTTCTTTTCATAAAACCCCTCCTATATATTGATCATACGGATGGTTTTTTAGTATGTTATTGAAATATTTTATTTGGATGATTAGTTGTGCACCGTATGAATGTATTCTTTTTCGTTCGAAACAAAAGTTACATTATAAAACGTTGCGTAAAAATTGTTTTGCCCGTTCATGTGATGGAGCTGAAAAGAATTGTGCTGGCGGAGCATCTTCTACAATCTTTCCATCATCCATAAAGATGACGCGATCAGCTACATCTCTTGCGAAATTCATTTCATGAGTAACAATAACCATTGTCATCCCTTCTTCAGCAAGTTCTTTCATAACTTGCAATACTTCTCCAACAAGTTCAGGGTCTAAAGCTGAGGTAGGCTCATCAAATAGCATAATCTTAGGGCTCATTGCAAGAGCTCGTGCAATGGCAATGCGCTGTTTTTGACCACCTGAAAGAAGATGAGGAGTTACATCTGCTTTATCTTGAAGGCCGACTTTTTGGAGAAGTTGAGTTCCAATATCCTTTGCATTTGCTTTCTCTAATTTTTTTACGTGAATAGGTGCTTCTATGATGTTTTCTAGTGAGGTCATATGAGGAAAGAGGTTAAAGTGCTGAAAAACCATACCGACATTTTCACGGACTTTATTTAAATTTGAATGCTTTGGATCAATTCGCTCACCTTGTAAGTGAATTTCGCCTTCATCGTACATTTCTAAAAAGTTAAGACAGCGAAGTAATGTACTTTTACCAGAACCACTGGCACCAATTAAAACAACAACTTCTTTTTCTTTTACTTCTAAATCAATTCCTTTTAACACATCAAGTGAACCGAATGATTTTACTAGATTTCGAACTTGAATCATACAAAACCCCCAGTTAAAAATATATTTTACAAATGTTGCCCCTTATTTCTGTTATTAGTCATAAATTGTCAGAATCCTTTATTTTTTCGTGCAATTTGATATTCAAAGAAATAATTTTTTTAAAATCTCTATATCCTTCTATAATGAAAATATGGATAATAATATATAGGTAGTATTTATATTGCTTATAAAAAGGGGGAAAGGGAAGATGGAAAAAGAAAGGAAAACATTTTCTTTTGGATTACGTACACAACTTATGCTATTCACTACAGTTTTAGCTTTCATTACATATTCAACAAGTATCTTTTTTATTTACGTGATATACGATTATTTTCAAAGTTATGTAAGTCAAACTGTATATAATATTATCGTTATGTTATTAGGGGTAGTATGGTCTGGAATTTTAGCATATGGAGCAGCCGTATTTTTAATTAAACCGCTTCGCAAGTTAGAGGAAGCGGCAAGAAAAGCAGCTGAGGGTGATATTCGTGAAGATGTTCCATTACCGAAGACAGATGATGAAATTAAATCTTTAAGTGTTGCATTTAATATGATGTTAGGAAACTTAAGGGGCATGGTAAAAAATATTGATACAACATTTTCGTATACAAATAATCAAGTACAGCAGATTAGAAAACAAACAGGCGAAGCAACGAGACAAGCGCAAGGTGTATCTGAGACACTTGCAGAAATTTCTTCAGGCGCTGAGCAATCAGCGGCATCAATTCAAGCAATTGTTTCTGCTGTTGATACAACGACTTCTATTGCAAGTGAAGTAGAAGAAAAAGCGAAGCAGTCTGATACATTGTCTTCAGAAATGGTTGAAGCTTTAGGGCATAGTACTCGTGTCTTTACGTCTTTAATTCAAGGTATTCAAACATTGGCAAAAGAAAATGAAGATTCAATGCAAAATGTACAGAAGTTAGAAGAACGAATGAAACAAGTAGAACATATTGTGTCTGTTGTGAGTGCGATTGCTAGCCAAACGAATTTATTAGCACTAAATGCTTCTATTGAGGCAGCTCGCGCAGGAGAGCATGGAAGAGGCTTTGCGGTTGTTGCGGAAGAAGTACGGAAACTTGCTGATGAAAGTGATCATTCTGCAAGAAACATATCGCAGTTATTACGGAATATGCAAGATGAAGTACAACAAGTTGCAATGAAAATGACAGAACAAGTGAAAATAGCTAAAGAAGAGGCGAAACGTGGGGAAGCTACGGAATTAATTTTAAAAGAAATGTCATCAAGTGTTATGGAAGTAGCCGATGCAACTCAGCAAATTAGTAGTTATATGAATGAACAAGTGAGCCACATTCATCAAACAGGAGCACAAACAAAAGCTGTAGCAGCAATTGCTGAAGAAACGTCAGCTGGTTCGCAAGAAGTGGCGCGTGTGACGCTACAACAGTCTAAAAATATGATAGTAATCGATCAATTATTAAAGGATTTAGAGAAACAAGCAACTGATTTGAAACAAACAATTGAACGATTTTCAATGTAAAAGGAAGAACAGAATGCTGTTCTTCTCTTTTTTATTTAGCTTGATTTAATATTTACAGTTAAACTATGAACGTTTCCGCAACATTCTTTTCTGTCCCTTTCGGATGAAAATTATAGCGAGCTATAATATTAAAAGGGGTGTCTTTTATGAAAAAAGAAAAAAGACAACGGTTAATTAAACAATTTGTAAAGGAGTATGAAATAGATAAGCAAGAAAGATTAGTAGAATTGTTAGCAAAAAAAGATGTATTAGTAACACAAGCTACGGTTTCTCGCGATATTCGTGAGTTAAACTTAACGAAGGTACCTTCTCAAGAAGGATTAATGATATATAAAGTTTTCTCAGAAGAGCATGTACAAACTGATATAAAGTTAAAGAAAAAATTACGAGAAGTTGTTGTGAAAATTGATTGTGTAGATCAATTAATGGTTATTAAAACATTACCTGGTAATGCACATGTTATTGGTGTTTTATTTGATGAGTTAGATTGGAAAGAAAAAATAGGATGTATATGTGGAAATGATACATGCCTTATAATTTCACAGTCGAAATCAGATAGGGAGATTATAGAAGAAAGATTAAATTTAATTATTTAGATGCAAAAATCTTGTTTTTAATAAAATTAAAAACAGGATTTTTGTTTAAATACGGAAGTTAAATATTCAACATATATGCGTAATATATGTATTTTTTATTGAGAAAGCGAGATAGTTTGTTATAAAAATACATATTCGTATGATTTAAAAAAAATAACTTGTTTAATATTTCACAATGATAATGTGGATACTTTCACAAAGATGAAAGTGCAGAGCATTTATTATGTACTTGTAAGACATCAAACATATTTAAAAGGAGGTACAACAAATGAAACATCCGATACATGTTACTTCAGAAATTGGAGAATTACAAACGGTTTTATTAAAACGACCGGGTAAAGAAGTGGAAAACTTGACGCCAGATTATTTGCAGCAATTATTATTTGACGATATTCCATACTTACCAATTATTCAAAAAGAGCATGATTATTTTGCACAAACGTTACGCAATCGGGGTGTTGAAGTTCTTTATTTAGAAAAACTAGCCGCTGAGGCGTTAGTAGATAAAAAACTTCGAGAAGAATTTGTTGATCGTATTTTAAAAGAAGGACAGGCCGACGTAAATGTTGCACATCAAACTTTAAAAGAATATTTACTTTCCTTTTCAAATGAAGAATTAATTCAAAAAATTATGGGCGGTGTACGGAAAAACGAAATTGAAACAAGTAAGAAGACACATTTATATGAATTAATGGAAGATCACTATCCGTTTTACTTAGATCCAATGCCTAATTTATATTTTACTCGTGATCCAGCAGCTAGCGTGGGCGATGGCTTAACGATAAATAAGATGAGAGAACCAGCGCGTAGACGTGAATCATTATTCATGGAGTACATCATTAAATATCATCCAAGATTTGCAAAACATAATGTACCAATCTGGTTAGATCGTGATTATAAATTTCCAATTGAAGGTGGCGACGAGCTAATTTTAAATGAAGAAACAATTGCGATTGGAGTATCTGCTCGTACTTCAGCTAAAGCAATTGAACGTTTAGCTAAAAATCTCTTTAGCCGACAAAATAAAATTAAGAAAGTGTTAGCAATAGAAATTCCAAAATGTCGAGCATTTATGCATTTAGATACAGTATTTACAATGGTTGATTATGACAAGTTTACAATTCACCCAGCCATTCAAGGGCCAAAAGGGAATATGAATATTTATATTTTAGAAAAAGGATCAGATGAGGAAACTCTTAAAATTACACATCGTACTTCTTTAATGGAAGCATTAAAAGAGGTATTAGGCTTAAGTGAATTAGTTCTTATTCCATGTGGAGGAGGAGATGTAATTGCTTCTGCTCGTGAACAATGGAATGATGGCTCGAACACATTAGCAATCGCGCCAGGTGTAGTTGTTACATATGATCGCAACTATGTATCTAATACGTTATTACGGGAACACGGTATAGAAGTGATTGAGGTGCTAAGTTCGGAATTATCTCGTGGTCGTGGGGGTCCACGTTGCATGAGTATGCCAATTGTTCGTAAAGATATTTAGTATAAATAACGGAGAAAGTAGGGATGAATTATGTTAATGACTAGACCAAATTTAAAAGGAAGAAGCTTTCTAGCAGAAAAAGATTTTACACAAGAAGAATTATTATATTTTCTAGATTTGGCAGCAGAATTAAAAGAGAAAAAGAAAAATGGTATTCCGCATCATTATTTAGAAGGTAAAAATGTAGCGCTCTTATTTGAAAAAACTTCTACTCGTACACGTTGTGCATTTACAGTAGCATGTACAGATTTAGGAGCAAATCCTGAATATTTAGGGAAAGGTGATATTCAACTTGGGAAAAAAGAATCTGTAGAGGATACAGCAAAAGTGTTAGGGCGTATGTTTGACGGAATTGAGTTTCGTGGATTTAATCATGAAACCGTAGAATCTTTAGCACAAAATTCTGGTGTGCCGGTTTGGAATGGATTAACAGATATGTGGCATCCAACACAAACACTAGCAGATTTATTAACAATTAGAGAACATATAGGGAAATTGAAAAATGTGAAGCTCGTTTACGTTGGCGATGGACGAAATAATGTTGCTAATAGCTTACTAGTTGGTGGAGCAATCGTTGGAATGGATGTACGTATTTGTACACCGGAATCTTTATGGCCTGCACAAGAAGTAATTGATTTAGCAAAAAAATATAATGAACAGGTAATGATAACAAGCAATGTGGAAGAAGCTGTTGCGAATGCGGATGTAATTTATACAGATGTATGGGTGTCTATGGGGGAAGAAGAAAAATTTGCTGAACGTGTCGAGTTATTGAAACCTTATCAAGTAAATATGAAAATGATTAAAGCAACAGGGAATGAAAACGTGATTTTCTTACATTGTTTACCTGCATTTCATGATGTTGAAACGATGTATGGCGAAGAAGTTTATGAGAAATATGGGTTGAAAGAAATGGAGGTAACTGACGAAGTATTCCGCAGTAAACATTCAAAAGTATTTGATCAAGCTGAAAATAGAATGCATACAATTAAAGCGGTTATGGCAGCTACTTTAGGAAATATGGAGTAAAGAAGAAAGGGAGTCTTCCTTTCTTCTTTCTCCTCCTTTAGACACGATCATTCACTATTGCTTTTGTATTGTTATTGCAATTTAAGAGAGGTGAGTGGAATGGGTGAAGATAAGAAATTAGGGTTGTTTACACTAACGGCTCTTGTAGTTGGGTCTATGATTGGCGGTGGAGCCTTTAATTTAGCGAGTGATATGGCAAAAGGTGCTGGTGCTGGAGCCATTATTATTGGCTGGGTTATAACAGGAATTGGGATGATTGCACTTGGATTATCTTTTCAAAATCTAACTGTAAAACGGCCAGATTTAGATGGTGGTATTTTTAGCTATGCAAAAGCAGGGTTTGGTAATTTTATGGGGTTTAATAGTGCGTGGGGATACTGGCTATCTGCTTGGCTTGGAAATGTAGCTTACGGTACATTATTGTTTTCTTCATTAGGATATTTCTTCCCGATCTTTGAAGGCGGTCAAAATGTAGAATCCATTATTGGTGCAAGCGTATTATTATGGTGTGTTCACATGTTAATTTTACGTGGAGTTCAATCAGCAGCCCTTGTGAATTTAGTAACTACAATCGCAAAATTAGTACCTGTATTTGTATTTATTGTCATAGGAATCTTCGCGTTTCATATTGATACGTTCTTAGATGGATTTTGGGGGCAAGCTGGTTCTTTTTCATGGGGAGCAGTTGGCAGCCAAGTTAAAAGTACAATGCTTGTAACTTTATGGGTATTTATTGGGGTAGAAGGGGCTGTTGTTTTATCCAGTCGAGCAAAAAATAGAAGTGATGTAGGGAAAGCAACCGTTATTGGCTTAATTGGTACACTCATCATTTACATTTTAATCACATTATTGTCTCTTGGACTTATGCAGCAAGCAGATATTGCAGGTTTGAAAAATCCGGCTATGGCTTATTTATTTGAAAGTGTTGTTGGAAAATGGGGTGCTATCTTTATTAATTTAGGTTTGGTCATCTCTGTATTAGGTGCTTGGTTAGGTTGGACTTTGCTCGCTTCTGAAATTCCATATTTAGCGGCTAAAGATGGAGTATTTCCAAAATGGTTCGCAAAAGAAAATAAAAATAAGGCTCCAGTAAATTCATTATGGATAACAAATGGTTTAATACAAATGTTCTTGTTAACATTCGTCGTTTCTGATCAGGCGTATAACTTTGCATTCTCTTTAGCATCTTCAGCTATTTTAATCCCATATGCTTTTTCAGCGTTTTATCAACTGAAGCATAGCTTAAAGTCTGAAGAAGCAGATCGAAATAAAAATATAATAATTGGCTTGATAGCAAGTATTTATGGCGTGTGGCTAGTTTATGCAGCTGGTTTAGAGTATTTATTATTAACAATGACTTTATATGCGCCAGGTATTTTTATTTTTTACAATGTTCAAAAGCAAAAGAGTTCGAAGCAAATATTTACTCGAGTGGAATTAGCATCATCCGTAGCAATTGGTGCTTTAGCATTCTTTGCGATTTATGGATTAATTACAGGCAGTATTACTTTATAAAGCGCTGTGAAAGCGAAATCAACTGGAGGGCTGGAATATGGCACGAAGAAAAATTGTAGTTGCACTAGGGGGAAATGCGATACAGTCTGGAGAAGCTACTGCGGGAGCGCAGCAAGAAGCGTTGGAAAAAACGGCAGAACAACTTGTGAAAATAATGGAAAATGATGTGGATATAGTAATTGCGCATGGAAATGGCCCACAAGTGGGGAATATTTTATTACAGCAAAAAGCTGCAGAAACGGAAAAGACACCTGCAATGCCATTAGATACTTGTGGGGCAATGAGCCAAGGAATGATTGGATATTGGATGGAAAATGCGATTGAAAAGGCATTGAAAAAACGGAATATAAAAAAAGACGTAGCAACGGTTATAACACGCGTTGTTGTGGATAAAAAAGATGAGGCATTTAAAAATCCAACTAAACCAATCGGTCCTTTTTATACAGAAGAAGAGGCCAGAAGATTAATGGATGAAACAAAAGCAGTGTTTAAAGAAGATGCTGGTAGAGGATGGAGACGTGTTGTTCCATCACCGAAGCCTGTAAGTATTCATGAACATAAAGTGATTAATTCTTTGGTCGAAGATGGAAATATAGTGATAGCTGTTGGCGGAGGTGGAATTCCAGTAATTGATTCCGAAGAAGGGCTAAAAGGAACTGAAGCGGTTATCGATAAAGATTTCGCTGCACAGAAATTAGCAGAATTAGTAGATGCCGATACGCTCGTTATTTTAACTGCAGTTGATCATGTGTATGTAAATTATAATCAACCGAATCAAAAAAAATTAGAGCATGTCACAGTGAATCAATTAGAAGAATATATTGAAGAACAACAATTCGCTGCGGGAAGCATGCTTCCGAAAATTGAAGCTGCTATTAATTTTGTTAATACAAATCCAAAAAGAAAAACAATTATTACGTCTTTAGAAAAAGTATATGAAGCACTAGAAGAAAAAGCTGGTACTATTATTTCAAAACAGAATGTATGCATGTATGTTTAAATTCTTATGTACGCTACTTAGTAGTAAAAAAGAATGGAGTTAGTAACTTCATTCTTTTTATTTATTAATATTTTTTGTACTCATTGTTCATAAAGTTTTCATGATGAAATCTGAATATGTAAGTTAATTATGATAAAATTCAAATTGAATACGCTTTCTTGATTTTTTCGCTCCAACATACAGCAAGAGAGAGGGAATTTTATGAATAGACGGAACGTAGTGAAAGACTTAAAGCAGTTCGAATTATTTGCTCATTTAACAGAAAAAAAATTGAAAGGCTTAACAGAGTTTGTTTATTGGCGAACTTATAAAAAAGGTCAATTTTTATTTTTAGAAGGGGATTCAAGAGAAAGAATTTACTTCATGTTAGATGGTTTTGTAAAGTTAGAGCGGGTTAATCAAAATGGGAACTTATTATACGATGACTATGTGAAGCGATATTCTATTTTTCCTTATGGTGGTATGTTTACAGACAGAGGATATAACTATACAGCAGAAGCAATGACGGATGTGGAGGTATATTATATTCCAACGGTAATCTTTGAAGATATGGTAAAGTCCAGCAGAACGCAATTGATGTACGTTGTTCAGCAATTATCATCTATATTAAAATTGAACGAAAATCGAGTGCAAAATATTACAATTCCTAATGCACAAGATCGTGTTATCCAAACGTTAAATTATTTAATGCAGGATTTAGGAGAACAGAGTGGAGAAAAGATTGTAATTTCATGTCCACTTACAACAATTGAAATATCCAAAATATCTGGAACATCTCGAGAGACAGTTAGCAGCGTATTAAAACAATTAAAAAATGATAGCATTGTTACAATTTTAGATAAAAAAATTACAATACATGATCCAACATATTTTGAAGAAATCTCTATGTGAAAATTGTATATTGATTTTTTAATTCATAGTGTATATTAATAAGGTTCTTTATATATTTATAAGGAACTTTTTTACGTTATCCTCTATAAAAAGATTGTATAGTATGGTAATAATAGCTAAAATCGATAATAAAATACAAAGTGAAGGGGAGAAAGAATGATTCGTATTGAGTATGATCGATTAGTAGCTATTTGTTACAGTATAGGGGTTTTGTTATTATTAAAAATTCCAAATGATAATGAATTAATTGGGGAAAAACTATTCAATGTCTATAAGGTTCCGATACATACGTATGTTTATATGGATTATAAAGTCTCAAATATATTGATTGTTTCTTTCATACTACATGTAATTGCATTTATATTATTTTTAAAATGGCTAGGAAAAAAGGAGTCTAGTACATTTAGAAAAACGAATAAGATAAAAGTAGTAGGCATTAGTATTTTGATTGTAATGATGCCGTTTATTTTAAATACAATCCTCCAGACATTGAATAAAACATGGTACTACGCAGGAAAAACAGGGGTAGAAGCAATAGAATATAAAAAAGAAGATAGCCAGTGTAGAATGGAGAAAAATGGAGAGAATATCCAACCGAAGTGCATTGTTACTTTAAAAAATTATCGTAATCATTCACAAGCATTAAAAGTTGTTTTATATGATAATGCAAACGAGAATTCAAAAAGCTATCCAGTACCGAAACCAGTCTATTTACAAAAACATGAGACAAAGCAATTCGAATTTCAAGTTCCTGTTTCTTATAATAGAGGTATTGAAAAAGATAAAGTACCAAATATTAAATTACATTCATTGCATGAAAATGATACGAAATACAATTAATCTGTAAGTAAAAGTTTATGAGTAGGAGCAAGAATTTGAAACGATATAGAAAATCAACTTGAATCATCCAACATACTGCGAGGTAACGGTATATTGGATGATTTTTTTATGTTATCCCCTTTTTTCACGTATGAAAAGGAGGAATACTTTGTTGGAAATGAAAAACATCACAAGGATCATACATGGTTTTTACTTTACGTAATCTGTGAAAGTTAGAGCCATAATAACTAGTTTGCCAATTTTTAATGTCGATATCGGGCCAGTTCACATAGTCACCTAGTGTATAAGGATCTAAGCTTTCTCGTAAACCTTTAACCCAGCGTATATTTCGATTTTCTTCATCATCGCATTTCCAAGAGGTAATGTATTCTTGAGCAATAATTGCTTTACGATGAAAATAAGCCGTTTTATTCGGCGAAATATTTTCAACAGCACCTATGAGCGATTGATGCCAAATACTAGCATCTTTATTCGGTGCATGAGAAAGAAAGTATTGCATGATTTGAATGCCTTTAAGGGGAATAGGTTTATAGACATAGGAACCAGAGCGCTTGAAATTTTCAGGGATGTTACCGCCATTAAAAAATTCAACAGCCTTTATATAAGGAACTTCTTCTATAAAGAGAGAGGGGCTACCAGTTTCAAGAAGAGGTGAAGAATGAGATTTACCTTTGTGAGAAATAAATAAAGCATAAGAATAAAGAATCTACATAGAGTTCAATGAAAACAGTTGCAAACTGTTCATATTTTGTTATGATAGTGTTACGAAAACGTTTGCATAAAATTCCGATGGGATGCAAAAGGAGAGAATGACTATGAATAAGACATGGTGGAAAGAAGCGGTTGCTTATCAAATTTATCCACGAAGCTTTATGGATTCAAATGGTGATGGTATTGGAGATTTACAAGGTATTATTGCAAAACTGGATTATTTAAAAGATTTAGGTATAGATGTAATTTGGATTTGTCCAATGTATAAGTCGCCTAATGATGATAATGGTTATGATATTAGTGATTATCAAGATATTATGGATGAGTTTGGTACAATGGCAGACTTTGATGCTTTACTAGATGAAGTTCATAAGCGTGATATGAAGCTTATTATTGATTTAGTTATTAATCATACGAGTGATGAACATCCATGGTTTATTGAATCACGTTCATCTAAAGATAATCCGAAGCGTGATTGGTATATTTGGCATGATGGTAAAGATGGTGCGGAGCCAAACAACTGGGAAAGTATTTTTAATGGTTCGGCATGGGAATATGATGAAGAAACAGAACAATATTATTTACATCTATTCTCACGTAAACAACCAGATTTAAACTGGGAGAATAAAGAAGTTCGCGAAGTACTATATGATACGGTTAATTGGTGGCTTGATAAAGGTATTGATGGTTTCCGCGTTGATGCGATCAGTCATATTAAAAAAGAAGAAGGCCTCAAGGATATGCCAAATCCAAAAGAGTTAAAATATGTGCCATCTTTTGATAAACATATGAATGTGAAAGGTATTCAACCTTTATTAGAAGAGCTAAAAGAAAATACATTCTCTAAGTACGATATTATGACTGTTGGTGAAGCAAATGGTGTTAAGATTGAAGATGCTGAGCTATGGGTTGGAGAAGAGCAAGGTAAGTTCAATATGGTATTCCAATTTGAACATTTAAGTTTATGGGATGCAGAGAAGAAGAAAGACCTTGATGTTGTAGGATTGAAAAAAGTATTAACGAAATGGCAAAAAGGATTAGAAAATAAAGGATGGAACGCTTTATATATTGAGAATCACGATAAACCACGTATCGTTTCAACATGGGGAGATGATAAACAATATTGGCGTGAAAGTGCAACAGCTCTAGGGGCGATGTATTTCTTTATGCACGGTACACCGTTTATTTATCAAGGCCAAGAAATTGGTATGACAAATGTTCAGTTACCAAATATTGAAGATTACGATGATGTAGCAATTAAAAATTTATATCGCGAGAAAATTGCAGAGGGCGTACCACATCAAGATATGATGGAGATTATATGGGCTTCTTGCCGCGATAATTCACGTACACCTATGCAGTGGAATGATGAGATGAATGCTGGTTTCACAACAAGTACACCTTGGTTTAGCATGAATCCAAATTACAAAGAAATTAATGTTGAAAAGCAAAAAAATGAAGAAAAGTCTATTTTCAATTTCTATAAGAAAATGATTGCCCTGAAAAAAGAGCACGATGTACTGAACTATGGTACGTACGATTTACTTTTAGAAGACGATCCACAAATTTATGCATATACACGTACGTTACAGGATGAAAAAGTCATTGTAATTAGTAATATCTCAAAAGAGGAAGCTGTGTATAATGAGGGTTCATTTGCACTAGAACGCAAACGTTTGCTTTTAAATAACTATGAAGTTGCGGAACATGAAGAAGTAACAACAATTGCTTTAAAACCTTATGAAACAAGGGTTTATCGCATTTCATAATAAAAAAGGATGCTCTTTGAGCATCTTTTTTTATGAAAAAAAATAAATTTCTATTGCAAAGTGAAAACGCTTTTATTAAAATAGATTTATGAAAACGGTTGCGTAAAAAGAAAAATGATATGAGGAATCGTTTTCATAAAAGGGACAGAAATTATAATTTAAATCATTATGTTGTTATAAATAAAGGGGAGGAAGAACAGATGAAAATTACGTCTTTTGATTTTTGGCAAAAGTTCGGGAAAGCTTTATTAGTTGTTGTAGCCGTAATGCCAGCAGCTGGTTTAATGATTTCCATCGGTAAGTTAATTGGTATGTCTGCTGGGGATGTTAACGCAGTTCATACAATCGCTCGCGTAATGGAAGACATCGGTTGGGCAATCATTACAAATCTACACATCTTATTCGCAGTAGCAATTGGGGGATCTTGGGCGAAAGATCGCGCGGGTGGTGCATTTGCAGCGCTATTAGCATTCGTCTTAACAAACCGAATTACAGGAGCTATATTTGGCGTAAACGCTGAAATGTTAGCGGATTCAAAAGCGAAAGTTTCTTCAGTAATAGCGGGAGATTTAATTGTAAAAGATTACTTTACTTCTGTACTTGGTGCACCTGCATTAAACATGGGAGTGTTCGTAGGGATCATCACAGGTTTCTTAGGAGCTACTTTATATAACAAATATTATAACTATAATAAACTGCCACAGGCATTAGCATTCTTTAATGGAAAACGATTTGTACCATTCGTTGTAATTCTTTGGTCTACAGTTACTGCGATTGTATTATCACTTCTATGGCCATTCATCCAAAGTGGGTTAAATGAATTTGGTCGCTGGATTGCAGCTTCAAAAGATAGCGCACCAGTTGTTGCACCGTTTGTATATGGAACGTTAGAGCGTTTATTATTACCATTTGGTTTACACCATATGTTAACGATTCCGATGAACTATACAGAGCTAGGCGGAACATATACGATGTTAACTGGTTCAAAAGTTGGACAAGTTGTAGCAGGACAAGATCCATTATGGCTTGCATGGATTACAGATTTAAATAATTTACTAGCAAATGGAGATACGAAGGCATATAACGATTTATTAAATAACGTTGTACCAGCTCGTTTCAAAGCTGGACAAGTTATCGGCTCAACAGCAGCGTTAATGGGGATTGCATTTGCGATGTTCCGTAACGTGGATAAAGAAAAGCGTGCAAAATATAAACCAATGTTTTTATCAGCAGCATTAGCAGTATTCTTAACAGGTGTAACAGAACCAATTGAATTCATGTTCATGTTTATTGCTCCAGTATTATATGTTGTATATGCTATTACAACAGGACTTGCATTCGCGCTAGCTGATTTAATTAACTTACGTGTTCATGCATTTGGATTTATTGAGTTAATTACTCGTACACCAATGATGGTTAACGCAGGTTTAACAAGAGACTTAATCAACTTTGTTATTGTTTCATTAGTGTTCTTCGGTCTTAACTTTACACTATTTAATTTCTTAATTAAAAAATTCAATTTACCAACACCAGGGCGTGCAGGTAACTATATTGATAATGAAGATGAGGCATCAGAAGGAACAGGAAATGTACAAGACGGTTCACTAGCAACAAAAGTTATCGATTTATTAGGTGGAAAAGAAAATATTGCTGACGTAGATGCTTGTATGACGCGCTTACGTGTAACAGTAAAAGATTTAGATGTTGTTGCACCAGAAGCACAGTGGAAACAAAATGGTGCTTTAGGACTTATTGTAAAAGATAAAGGTGTACAAGCGGTATATGGTCCGAAAGCTGACGTGTTAAAGTCAGACATTCAAGATATGTTAGGTGCGTAATAATATGAAATTGCTAACTTTAAACTGTCATTCTTGGCAAGAAGAGAATCAAATAGAAAAGATACAATACCTTGCTAAAGTAATTCAAGAAGAAGAGTACGATGTCATCGCATTGCAAGAAGTAAGTCAGTCCATACAAGCTGAAAATGTATGCGGTAACAAGAAAGAAGATAATTTTGGACTTTTACTATTAGAAGAGTTAAAAGCGCTACATGTAAAAGATTACAATATTACTTGGGATTTCTCTCATATTGGTTATGACGTGTATGAAGAAGGATTAGCGATTATAACGAAGCATAATATTATAAAAGAAGATACGTTCTTTATTTCAGAAAACGAGGATACAACGTATTGGAAAACGCGTAAAATTGTAAGTGCAACAATTGCTTATAATGGTAAGGATATAACGTTTTACTCTTGCCATCTCGGTTGGTGGAATGATGAAGAAGAGTTATTCGAAGGTCAAGTCGATCGTTTGATGGAGCGTGTAGATAGCAATAAGCTCGCCTTCTTAATGGGGGATTTTAATAACAATGCTCGGTTGGAAGGCGAAGGTTATGAGTATATGATGCAAAAAGGGTTGTATGACACATATGAATTAGCAATAGAGAAGGATGAAGGAACGACTGTCCAAGGTGAGATTGCTGGTTGGGATGAAAATAAACATAATTTGCGAATCGATCTAATATTGTGTAACCAAAGTAAAAAAGTTCATTCTTCAAAAGTTATTTTTAATGGTACAAACAGAAATGTAATTTCAGATCATTTTGGTGTAGAGGTTCAATTGGATATATAATAGAAGAAATCCTCACAGAGAATAAAAGCTGTGAGGATTTTTTTTAGGAATACAAGTATTTCCAAGAGAAAATACTTGTATTTTTTATGACATTTCATATATATTTGTTATTATTGAATGTAAAACCGATTTGGTCATTTTGTATTCATACTTTGACTCACTTCGTTATATAATGAAGTAAGTGAAAGTTAATGGGAAAAAATAGTACGTTTTTGGTTAATACACGATGTAGAAAGTGATATAATTGCAAAATGTATGTATCATTTTCTAAAGAAGGAAAAATATATAATTAGGTGATAACTTCTATGAAACAAATTTGGCGTATTTATAAGACAGATTTACGGAATGTAGCCAAACATTGGGCTGCAATTGTTATTGTTTTAGGATTAATGATTTTACCATCGTTATATGCATGGTTTAACATTAAAGCTTCTTGGGATCCGTATGGAAATACAAAAGAGGTTCCCATTGCAGTTTCTAACCAAGATGCAGGTTCTAATTTAAGAGGGAAAGATATTAATATCGGGAAAGAGATTGTAGACTCCCTTAAGAAAAACAAAAATCTTGGCTGGAAATTTGTAGATGAAAAACAAGCAATTTACGGAGTTGAGCGTGGGGATTATTATGCAAGTATTACGATTCCAAAAGACTTCTCTGAAAAAATCGCAACTGTTCTGGATGAAAATCCGAAAAAACCAGAACTGGATTACTATGTAAATGAGAAAGTAAACGCGATTGCACCGAAGATTACAGCAAAAGGTGCATCAGGTATTACAGAAGAAATTAGTAAAAACTTTGTTAAAACAGCAAACGGTGAGATTTTTAAAATTTTCAATGACCTTGGAATCGATTTAGAAACAAACTTACCAAGTATCGAGAAAGTAAAAGATCTTGTATTTAAGTTAGAAGCGCAGTTCCCAGAAATGAATACACTCATGGATAAGGCGTTAGATGATGCGACTCGAGCAGAAGATATTGTGAAAGTGGCGCAGAAAGATTTACCTGTTGTAGAGAGTGTAATAAATGATGGGCAGGAAGCATTGGCGAATTTAGATAAGTTCTTTGCAAGACAAGATCAAACATTAAAAAACGCTCCAGGAACGATAAGAAATGATTTAGTAGCAGCAAAAGGCGTTATGGATAGTGCAGCTGTATTTACTAACTTTTTAATGAATCCAGGTGTGGATTTAAATATTCCTGATTTCTCTGGAATGAATGGATTACCTGAATTCCCTGCAAGACCGGACCTTTCTAAGTTGAATAATGACGGATATAAAAGTATAGCGCAAAATATTAATCAAACAGTAAATAATGTTTTAAGCTCATCACGTGCAGGAACAGCTTATGGGAAAAGTGTTTTAAATGGATTGCAAAATGGTCAGTTTGATCCAGAACAAGCAAAGAAAGATTTAAATGCAGTATCAAATCAATTGCAAGCTCGTACAGAAGGTATTTCGTATCTTATTAATGTATTTACTGAACTTCAAAACTCAGCGACGACTGATTTTGGAAAAAGCTTTTTCCAAGGGCGAGTGGATCGCCTAACTAAGCTGAAAAGTGGTATGGAAAATGCAAACAACGGTATTAAAGATATTGTAAATGTTATCGGTACAGGACAAGAAGTAAAGAAAGATGTAACAGATGTAGCAAATCAAAAATTAGATGCAGCAAATGCATTAATTGATCAAGCTGAAAAAGATTATAATGAAACGTTTGTAGCAGATTATAAAAAAGCAGTTAGCACAGTAGATCAAGCGAAAGCTAATGCGAATGAAATATACGATAATGCAAAAGCTGATTATGATAAAGCGAAAAATGGTCTAGAAAGTACTAAATCTAGTGTCCAAAAAGCACTAGAGGATGTACAAAACAAAGGTATTAATGGTTTAGAAGGTTCGAAGGAAGCCTTGAAAAGCTTAAATGGTCAATTCCAATCTGGAATCGGTTTAATTGATGATATGATTCCAGTTCTAGAAAGTACAAATAAGGTTTTAGCGGATGTAAATAGTGATAAAAACCTTAATAATGGAATCGCAAAATTAAACAAAGCGAAAAGCAGCTTACAAAAAGGTGTAGAGGCAACGAATAAGGGAATTACACTTCTTAACAATGGCCAGAAACCTACAAAAGATGTAATTGAAAGTATTAACAACGCTGCGAAGGGCGGATCAGCTCAATTAACAGATGTATTATCGACGTATGATTCAGAAATTGTACCTAATTTCAATACAGCAATTGCTCGTACAAAAGAGATGTCGAAAAATACAACTCAAATTTTAAATGATGCAGACAAAAAGCTTCCAGATGTTAAAAAATTACTAGAAGATTCATCAAAAGGCTTAGTAGACGGTAGAAAGAAATTAGTAGACATTAAAGCTGAAATGCCGGAGACTGAGAAAAAGATTAAAGAATTAGCAGATAAAATTCGTGATTTTGAATCTGAAGAGGATTTAAAAGACATCATACGCTTATTGAAAAACGATGTTGAGAAGCAAAGTGATTACTTTGCGAATCCAGTAAATTTAAAAGAAAATAAATTATTTGCGATGCCGAACTACGGTTCAGCGATGTCACCATTCTATACAGTGCTTGCATTATGGGTAGGCGCATTATTAATGGTTTCATTATTAACGGTAGAAGTACACGAAGAGGGCGCGAATTATAAGAGCCATGAAATTTACTTCGGACGTTTATTAACATTCTTAACGATAGGTCTTTCACAAGCGTTTATCGTATCGATGGGAGATATATTCTTACTCGGTACGTACGTAGTCGATAAGTTCTGGTTTGTGTTATTTAGTTTATTTATTGGTGGAGTCTTCGTTTGTATCGTATACTCACTCGTTTCTATTTTCGGAAACGTTGGGAAATCGATGGCGATTATTTTACTTGTACTACAAGTAGCAGGATCGGGCGGAACATTCCCAATCCAAATGACACCAGCGTTCTTCCAAGCGATTTATCCGTTCTTACCATTCACATACGCAATTAGCGCAATTCGTGAAACAGTTGGTGGAATGCTTTGGGATATCGTAACGCGAGATTTACTTGTGTTAAGTGCTTTCGTAGTAGTTATGATTGTTGCTGCGTTATTACTGAAAACACCAATTAACAAATCAAGTGAAAAATTTGTTGAGAATGCAAAAGGAAGTAAAATCATTCACTAAAATAAAAGGTTCCTACCGATAGAGGTAGGAACCTTTTTGTTTAATCAAATTTTAATTTTTTTAATGCTTCCGCGAATGGGTTATTTAATGGTTCTTCTTCTTTTTTCTGTTGTTTCATATATTTTTGAACGTCGCGTTTATCGGCTTTGTTTCCAGATTCTTTTTTACGTCGCTCTTGGAATGTTGATAATTTCTCGCGATAGCCACATTTACATGCGAAAATTTGGCCTGCACCCTCACCACGTAATTCTAGTTTCTTTTTACATTGCGGACAGCGAGCATTTGTTGTACGAGATACATTTTTACGATGACCACATTCACGGTCTTGGCATACGAGCATTTTTCCCTTTTTTCCATTTACTTCTAGCATTGGTTTACCGCAATCTGGACAAGACTTCGTTGAAATGTTGTCATGTTTATATTTCTTATCACTCGATTTAATTTCAGAAACAATTTCTTTCGTATAGTTCTTCATTTCCGAAATGAATACTTCTTTCTTTAATTTTCCTTTTGCAATTGCTTCAAGTTTTTGTTCCCACTCACCAGTTAGTGTAGGTGATTTTAATTCTTCTGGTACTAAATCAAGTAATTGACGACCTTTTGATGTAATGTGAATATCTTTACCACGTTTTTCAATTAAGAAAGAATTGAAAAGTTTGTCGATAATATCTGCACGTGTCGCTACAGTACCTAATCCACCAGTTGATTTTAACGTATCAGCAAGTTGTTTATTTTGCGTATCCATATATTTTGTAGGATTCTCCATTGCTGAAAGTAAAGTTGCTTCATTAAAGCGTGCAGGTGCTTTCGTTTGACCTGATGTTTGCATAAGTAACTTTACAGTTAATGTATCGCCCTTTTCAATGTGAGGTAGAATCTGCTCTTTTACGTCATCAGTTACATCATCGTCTTCAAATCGATTTTCGTATACTTCCTTCCAACCAGCATGTAAAATCGTTTTTCCGCGTGCAATGAATGTTTCATTGCCGACCTTTGTGCGTAACGTTAGTTGTTCGTATTCGAATGCTGGGAATAAAACAGCTAAGAAACGTTTTACAACTAAATCATAAATTTTGCGTTCTTTATCTGTGAATGCTGCGAAGTTAACGTATCCTTCTGTTGGAATAATCGCATGATGATCGCTTACTTTACTATCATCAACAAATGATTTGTTAGGTTTGATAGGCTTTTGTAATACTTTATGTGCGAAGGGACGGTATTCTCCAACACCACATGCTTTTAGACGTTCTGGAAGTGTTCCGACGATATCAGATGAAATGTAGCGTGAATCTGTACGAGGGTACGTTAGTACTTTATGCTGTTCATACAATTTTTGCATAATATTTAATGTTTCTTTAGCAGAGTAACCGAACTTTTTATTTGCATCACGTTGCAATTCAGTTAAATCGTAAAGACCAGGAGAGAATGACTTCTTCTGTTTCTTATCAATTTCCACAACAGTAGCATTTTGTTTATCTAAACTTTTTACAATACCATCGATTTTTTCTTTATTAAAACTACGGCTATTGCCATTTGCATCTTGCCAAGTAAGTTTGAGCTTCTCCATTGTTTGAGCTTCGATGCCGTAGTAAGTTTGAGCTTTGAAGTTCTTTATTTCATCCTCACGACTAGCAATCATAGCAACAGTAGGGGTTTGTACACGGCCGCAATTTAACTGGGCATTAAAGCGAGTCGTTAAAGCACGAGTTGCATTAAGACCGATATACCAGTCAGCTTCTGAACGTGCAACTGCTGAAGCGTATAAATTGTCATAGGCTTTACCTGGTTTTAAATTTGCAAAACCATCTTTAATTGCTTTATCGGTTACAGAAGAAATCCATAAACGTTTGATTGGTTTATTTAGCTTAACTTTATCGATAATCCAGCGTGCGACTAATTCCCCTTCACGTCCAGCGTCTGTTGCTACAATAATTTCATTTACATCTTTTCTAAGTAGCTGACTTTTTACAGCATTAAATTGTTTACCAGTTTGTTTAATAACCGTTAATTTCAAACGCTCAGGTAGCATCGGTAAATCTTCTAAATTCCACTTTTTATATTTCACATCATAACTTTCTGGATCTGCTAATGTAACGAGATGACCTAAAGCCCAAGTTACAATATATTTACTACCTTCAAGGTAGCCATTTCCTTTTTTATCGCACTTAAGTACACGAGCAATATCTCGTGCAACGGAAGGTTTTTCAGCGATTACAACGCTTTTTGACATATTAAAAACATCCTTTCAAATTTCCATAAGTTAAATATAGCATACATCTTCTTGAGATTCAGTTTCGCTCCATATTTGATCGGTTTTTAGTGGGATGAACAAAACACTCACTGATTAAAGTTTCACTTGATTATGTTTATTGTTATATAGGTTGCTTCTATATGAAATAGAAAAGTAAAGAACTTGTTATTTTAGTAGAATAAGAGTAGACTTTGAAGTAGATGAATAATAAGCACATGGGAGTTTGTGGATGCAAACTGAGAGTATGACTAGTCCGTCATTGACCATTTGAACCTGTTGGATAATGCCAGCGTAGGGAGAGTGTAAAAGCACATGTTCAGGCACTTTGCGTACGCGCAAAGTGTCTTTTTGTGTATCTCCCATCATTATAGTTAGGAGATGAAAAGGATGAATATGAAAGAAATTAGTAAAGTAGTGGATTTGGTGAGAGAATCTAATCCGCTCGTTCATAATATTACAAATGTTGTTGTAACAAATTTTACTGCTAACGGTTTGTTGGCACTTGGAGCATCGCCTGTAATGGCGTATGCAAAAGAAGAAGTAGCAGAAATGGCTAGCATTGCTGGAGCGTTAGTATTAAATATGGGGACACTTCGTCCTGAAGAAGTAGAAGCGATGTTACTCGCGGGTAAATCAGCAAATGCGAACAATGTGCCAGTACTATTTGACCCAGTTGGTGCAGGAGCAACTTCGTATCGAACAGAAGTTGCGAGACATATTCCAGCCGAAATAGATTTAGCAATTATCCGCGGAAATGCGGCTGAAATAGCAAATGTTATTAATGAGAAATGGGAAATTAAAGGGGTAGACGCTGGTACTGGAAATGGCAATGTTGTAAGTATTGCAAGGCAGGCAGCAGATGAACTAAATACAGTTGCGGTCATTACTGGAAAAGAAGATGTTGTTACAGATGGAGAGAGAACTATTGTTATTCGAAATGGTCACCCTATTTTAACGAAAGTTACGGGAACAGGTTGTTTACTAACTTCTGTAATAGGAGCATTTGTAGCAGTGGAAAAAGATTATGTAAAAGCAGCAGTAGCCGCATTAACGTTTTATGGTGTAGCTTCGGAACTGGCAGCTGCTAAGGCGGTAGAAAAAGGGCCTGGTAGTTTCCAAATTGAATTTTTAAATCAATTAGCGAATACAACTTCAGGTGATATTGAGAAGTATGGGAAGATTGTGGAGTTAGAGTAAGAGGGAGTGAAAGAAATGGCACGCATTGAAATAGATAAAATGTCTAAGCTATTGCAAGTGTATTTTATTATGGGAAGTAATAACTGCACGAGGGATCCTTTAGCTGTATTGAAAGAAGCGTTAGATGGTGGAGTGACACTTTTTCAGTTTCGCGAGAAGGGGGAAGGTTCTTTAATCGGAGAAGATAGAGTGCGCTTTGCAAAAGAATTGCAGACGCTTTGTAAGGAATATAGTGTTCCTTTCATTGTAAATGATGATGTAGAATTAGCCATTGAATTAGATGCAGATGGTGTTCATGTTGGACAAGATGATGAAGGAATTACATCTGTTCGTGAAAAAATGGGAGATAAAATTATCGGCGTATCTGCTCATACAATTGAAGAAGCACGCTTTGCAATCGAAAATGGAGCGGATTATTTAGGTGTTGGTCCTATTTTCCCAACGAGTACGAAAAAAGATACGAAAGCGGTTCAAGGAACGAAAGGATTAGCTTATTTTAGAGAACAAGGAATTACAGTGCCAATCGTTGGTATTGGTGGGATTACAATTGAAAATACAGCGGCAGTTATAGAGGCGGGTGCGGACGGTGTTTCAGTTATTTCAGCAATTAGTTTAGCGGAATCTGCGTATGAAAGTACGAGAAAATTAGTTGAAGAAGTAAAGAGAAGTTTGTAGGGAAGGAAGTGTAGTATTTTAAGTGCTACATGAAGAAATAGACTGCCCAAAATTTAAACAAATATTTGATTAAAAAAGCACAAACCTTTTTAAATAAAGGTTTGTGCTTTTTCTTTAAAACATAATTGAAATTAAGAGCATTCCAATTCCGATAGAAGTAAATGTTGCAATTAGGCCCGGAATCATAAAACTATGATTTAATACGTATTTACCGATACCTGTTGTACCAGTACGGTCAAAGTTAATGGCAGCAACGATTGTTCCATAGTTTGGAATGAAGAAATATCCATTTACTGCAGGGAACATCGCAATCAGTAGCGCTGGTGGAATACCAAGAGATAGTCCAAGTGGCATTAAGGCACGAACTGTTGCTGCTTGGCTGTACAGTAAAATAGATAGAATGAATAGTGCGATAGCAAATAGCCAAGGTGCACTTGTTACTAAATGCTGAATCGATCCTTGAATCATATTTAAGTTTCCATTAAAGAAAGTATCTCCCATCCAAGCGATACCGAAAATAGCAACAACTGCTGTTGCTCCTGCTTTAAAGACGTTACCAGATACAATGCTTTCTACATTTGGTTTACAGAAAATAATAATAAGAGCCGCGATAGTTAACATAACCATCTCAATTGTGTTCGGCATAGAAAGACGGGCTAACTTCCCACCAACTATCCATCCTGGACGAAGTGCTTCAAATGAACCAAGAAGTACAACAAGGAAGGTTCCTACAAGGAAAAGGATAACTGATAATTTTGCGCCCTTTACACCTACAAATTCTTTTTTCTCTTCAAGCTTAGGAATTAATCCTTCTTTTAATCGTTTTAAGTATTCAGGGTCTTCATTTAATTCTTTTCCCATCTTACTAGCAACAAATGCAGCTATCATACAAGCGATGAAAGTAGAAGGGATACTTACTTTTAAAATATCTAATAAGGTGATTTTATAGTCAGCTAACATTGCTAAAAGTGCAACTGTTGCAGCTGATATAGGACTAGCTGTAATTGCTTGTTGGGAAGCAATTACGGCAATTGACATTGGTCGTTCTGGTCTAATTCCGGATTCGCGAGAGACTTCAGCGATAACAGGAAGTACAGAATAAGCAACGTGACCAGTTCCTGCACAAAGTGTAAATAAATAAGTAACAATTGGAGCAAAGAATGTAATGCGTTTTGGATTTTTTCGTAATGCCTTTTCAGCTAGATGAACAAGGTAGTCCATTCCTCCAGCGGCTTGCAAAGCACCAGCAGCTGTAATTACTGCCAAAATCATAAGCATTACATCGATAGGAGGCGCCGTTGGTTGTAAGTGGAAGACAAAAACGAGTATTGCCATACCAACTCCACCCATTACTCCTAAACCAACTCCGCCTAGGCGTGCACCAATAAAAATACAGAGTAACAAGGTAAGAAATTGTAGCCAAAACATGATAAACTACCTCCGAAATTCATTAGTTAAGATATATTCGAATAGTTTAATTTGAATGAAAATTAAATAAATACCCGAAGAAATCCTTGTTATTTATACATTTTTTATTATATAACATAAAAAAAGTAACATTCACGTACTTTTTGAAATTATTTTGAAAAAGCAATGCGTTAAAAATTTGTATTTATATCTCTAAATAAGTAGACATTTTGATTTATATGTTGTAATCTTTGAAAGAGAATAAATTAATTCTCATAGAACTCCCATATCGTTCAACTCGTTCAGCGAGAAAGGCAAACTGATGGAAACATGAGGACGCAAAACTACAGGAGCTAAGGTCGAAAGGCTACGCTAGCCAGTTACCGGACGGATAGGGTTGGTCTTTGCCAATGCTTTTACATTGGCTTTTTTTTATTCTCGAACATATTGAGAAACATTTTCAAACAAAATATTCATATATTTTGTTTTTTTGTTTATGTTGATTAAGGAAGGTGGATATTAATGAAAAAATATTGGCATAAGTTATCGTTCCTTCAAAAGAACGTCTTATTAACCGTACTAGTTATTTTGACGCTTGTTGGAAGTATGGGTGCGTTAAGTTTCAACATGTTTCAAAATAGTATGATGTCTTTATTTGAAAGGCAGTCTATTGAAACAGGAGAAATAGTATTAAAAAAATTGGATTTAGAGTTAGTTAGAGACATGGCGAAAGATCCTACAGCCGAAAAAGTGAAAAAAGAAAAGTTAACAGAGAAATTAGATGAAGTTTCAAAAGAATTGAAAAGTGTTGGACAAACGTATGTTACAGGAGCAAAGCCGAATGAAAAGCGAGAATTACAACTCGTTGGTTTGACTACAGAGTTAACAAATGCATTCCCTATAAAGACGGGAGATTATTATGAACAACCCGCTCATTGGATGAAGGCATACGATAAAGTGATTGATACGAAAAAGGCACAAATGACAGAAGTATATGAAGATGAAATAGGTTCGTGGGTGACAATATTAGAACCAATTACGGATGGAGAAAACAATATTGTTGCAATTATTGCGGCTGACTTAGATGCTTCCATTGTTCCTATTACAAAAGAGAAGTTTATGATACAGGGTTTACTCTTTATCATTATTTCATTAGCAATTGCGACTATTACTCAATTCTTTATCGTGCGTCACTCGTTAGCTCCATTAAAAGATTTACGAGAAGGGTTACGTAAAATTGGTGAAGGTGACTTAAGTGTTAAATTAAAAGAAAGACCAGATGATATTGGAATTATTAATGTTTATTTCAATAACACGATTGAAAAATTTAAAGGGATTATAGATAAAGTAAGGCAAACTGCTGAGCAAGTTTCTTCTTCTTCACAAGAATTGTCGGCGAGTACAGAGGAAAACAGCATGGCAGTTCAAGAGATTGCAAGTTCTATTGAAGGTTTAAGAGTAGGGGCACAGTCTCAAAAAACTTCAGTACAACAATGTTTAGGAATTGTACATGGAATGGAAGATAAGGTAGAAGAAATAACTGGGGCTGCAAAACAAGTTGCGGTTGCTTCTGAAGGTATGGAACAACATTCAATTGAAGGTAATGAAGTGATTGGACAAATTATTAATCAAATGAGTTTAATCCAAAATGCAGTACAAGATTTATCTTCCATCATTTATTCGTTAGAAACAAGGTCAAAAGAAATTAGTGATATCGTAACTGTAATTACAGGTATTTCAAATCAAACAAATTTATTAGCTTTAAATGCTTCTATTGAGGCTTCACGTGCTGGAGCAGCTGGAAGAGGGTTTGCAGTTGTTGCTGATGAAGTACGAAAATTAGCAGAACAAACGGAAGCGTCTGCAAAAGATATAGCGAAATTAATTGGTGAAACACAAGCTGAGACAGAAGATGCTGTAGTTTCCATGCAAAAAGGTTCAAAAGAAGTAGAAACTGGAATTTCGCTTGTTCAAAGTAGTGGAGATTTCTTTGAAAAAATCTCAAAATCAGCGCAATCTGTTACAGATCAAGTAAAAGCTGTTTCCGGTAATTCGAGTGACATTTTACAAAATAGCCAGAATATTGTTCAAGTCGTAAATGAATTATCACATATTGCAAATACTTATGCCAACAGCAGTAGTAATGTTGAAGAAAGCATGAAAGAGCAAGAAATATCAGTACAAGATATTGCAGAATTAGCGACTTCTTTAAGTTGGCTTTCTCAGGAATTACAAGAGCTTATTGGTGAGTTTAAAAGCGAATAAGGAGAAAGTTCAATTCTAATCAAGGGGGTATCTCCGCTACTGATTATGAATTGAACGAATCTGCCCTTTAATAAGGGATGAAAAAGGTGTGAATTTTCACACCTTTATTATATTTAAGAGAGGAATTTACATAAATATGAAATTAGCAATTTCTTATAATGAGATGGTAAAAGAATTTTTAGGAAAAGTAGAAGGAAGTATTAAAATACCTAAAGATGTGCAAGGAACAGAACTTAGGATAAAAAGGAAAACGGAACTGTTTTCAAATTTGACTCACATTGTAGATTTAATAGGAGCGACTGCAACGTGGTTATATCATATTTCTAAAGAAAAACATATTGTCGTGCTTTATCATGTAAGAGGAAATTTATTTCCAATTACTATTGAAGTTTCTAATTTTCTCTCCTATGAAAGTTTAAATTTACAAATTGAAGAGCAACTGGAGCAAATTAAAGAAATGAATGAGGAAGAAATAGAAGAGTTTCAAAACGGTAATACATTATATGAAATGTCACCTATTATTATTGGTGAAACATATTATGAGCTAAAAGACACGAATACATTACAATTTGTATTTAGTAAAAATATGCAAAGTGTAGAAATAATATTTAATAGTGTTAATTGGAAAGAGACAACGATTACTCGTTATGCACAACAAATACAAGGTGTTTTAGTTGATATATCACAAAATACTAATAAGTATATAAAACATTTTAATATTATTACAGAGGCCGAGATGGCACTTTATAGTCAAGTGAATGATACGACAGCAGTATATCCTGAGAAAAGTATCGTCGATATGTTCTATAATACTGTTGCTCAATTTCCAAATCGTATAGCTTTATCTTCAAGGGAAGGTACTTTAACTTATGAGGAGCTAAATAAAAAAAGTAATCAAATAGCTCATATGTTAATTAAAAACGGCGTCCAATTAGGAGACTATGTTGGAATATTTATGAAACGTAGCATAGACACAGTAGTAAGTATGGTAGCTATATTAAAAGCTGGTGCAGCGTATGTTCCGATTGATCCAGATTATCCGGAAAGTAGAATACAGTACATTATTCAAGATAGCCAAGCGAAAGTTATATTGATGAAAGAGACGCCTATAACATGTGATGGGGTTCAAACAGTTTCATTGTATGATAGTGAAACTTATGAAGATATAGATGTAAAGTTGTCTATTCATTGTGATGATGTAGCTTATATGATTTATACATCGGGTTCAACAGGGAATCCAAAGGGAACGATGTTAGCACATAGAGGCGTTGTTAATCTGTACACTTGGATGAAAAAGCAATATGAATTGACAGAAGAGGATGTATTTGCTCAATTTCCTTCCTTTAGTTTCGATGCTTCTGTATGGGAGTCATTTGCTTCTTTATTCTGCGGAGGAAACTTGTATGTACTATTAGAGGAAGAGCGATTGTCTGTAGAGGCATTTGCAAATGCAATCTATAAAGTGAAAGCAACTTCAATCTTGGCATTAGCAACAATTTTTGTTCGACAAGTAGCAACTTATTTAGCAGAAGAAGATATATATAAGCTAGCTTCCCTAAAAAGAATTGCGATTGGTGGTGAAATGTTACCTGTAGAGGTTATTAAATTGTGGAGAGAAAGAATAGGTACAAATGTTGAAATTTATAATGTATACGGACCGACAGAATGTACTGTAGTGACGACAACCTATAAAATACCTAGTCAGTTAAATGAGGATGTTGCGAGTATTCCCATTGGTAAACCATGTGCTAATTATCAAGTTATGATTTTGGATGAGAATATGAATCTTTGTCCAATTGGTGTACCTGGTGAATTATATATAGATTCAGTGGGATTAGCAAAAGGGTATTTTAATAAGCCTAATAAAACAATTGAAGCTTTTATTCCGAACCCTTTTAATCCTATAGTTAATATATATAAAACAGGTGATATCGTTAAGTTGCTAGAGGATGGAAATATAGAGTTTTTACATCGGAAAGATGATCAAGTAAAAATTAGAGGACATCGTATTGAACTAGGAGAAATCCAAAGTAAAATTTCTCAAAATCATAATATAAAAGAAAATGCTGTTTTTGCTAAGAAGAGTAAGGAAGGTAGCCAATATTTAATCGCGTTCTATACAACTTTAAATAAAAAAGAAATACCAGAATTAGTTTATCAGTTACAAGAGCAATTACCAGATTATATGGTGCCATCTAAACTAATTTATATTAATGAATTACCACTTACACCTAATAAAAAGATTGATGTTAAGAAGTTAGCTCAGTTAGAAGAAAAGTATGAACCGGTTCGGCTACAAGAATATGTTGCACCTTCTAATAAAGCAGAAAAACAAATAGCGAACGCCTGGGCGGAAGTATTAGGAATTTCAAAAGTTGGAGTGCATGATGATTTCTTTACAATTGGTGGACATTCATTAAAAGTATTACGAGTCTTAACATTGTTAAAAGAAGATTTCTCACATTTAACAATTCAAGATTTCTTTAAAGAAAGAACGATATATGGATTAGCTCGAATTGAGCGAGAAGTAAAAGTAGAGAAAGAAGAAGTATTTCGTGAATATAAAGTGATTCACGAGCCAGATACTATCACGTATGCAAACGTTTTGGAAGAAACCCAGATTTCAAATGTCTTTTTAACAGGAGCTACTGGTTATTTAGGATCACACATATTATATGAATTGTTGAGAGATACATCTGCTACTATTTATTGTTTAGTAAGACCAACCAAAGATGTGCAGCAAAGAATTATAGATACATTAACAGGCTACTTTAATGATATATGTGAAGAATGGTTACAGCGTATACAGGCCGTAGCTGGTGATCTGGGAGAAGAGTATCTTGGGATGAGCGAAGAAGAATTTATGTTCATCAGTTCTAAGATGGATACGATAATTCATTGCGGTGCAGATGTAAGACATTTTGGAGATGTAAAACAATTTGAAAATATAAATGTCCAAGGAACTAGCCGTATGCTAGCATTAGCGGAGAAAGGTGCTACATTCCATTTTATTTCTACAATTGGTATCCCGTTAGAATTAGCGGTAGATCAATGGGATACATACATGAAAACTGGTGATTTTAATTACAGTGTAGACTTAGAGAATGTATATTCAAATAGTAAACTACAAGCGGAAAACATTGTTCGTGAAGCAATGAAAAATGGTTTGCGCGGAAATATTTATCGTGCAGGTAATTTAGCATGTCATTCAGAAACAGGTTCGTTCCAACAAAATATTGAAGGAAACGCATTTTATCGTCTTATTAAAACAATGCTATTAATTGGGAAAGCACCAAATGTGAAGTGGAAAGTTGATTTCACACCAATTGATTTTGCTAGTAAATCAATTGTATCGTATTTACAAGATGCGCAAATTGTAGGAGAGACGTTACATATTTGTCATCCACATCAAATTGAGTTTGAACAATTTATACAGCTAATTGGAGAGTGTGGATACAATCTTGAAATGGTTCCACTTTCAGAATATGTAAATACCGGACTTGCATTAGCGAAGGGAAATGAAGTAATAGCAGAGTTAATTGCTTCTCAAGTTGCAGGAGATGGAGCACAGCAATCTGAAATTGTAATGGGTACACGTAGAACGAATGAATGGATTAAGAAAAAAGAATTGATAGTACCAGCAATTAATAAAGAATTTATACAGCAGTTATTAGCTCATGGTGAAAAAGTTGGTTATTTTCCAAAAATAATGAAATGATTATGCATGCTTTTGTTTGTTCAATAAAATAAATCATGCTACAATGAAAACGAATTAAGGACCGGGGAGCCAATTGGCTGAGAGGATGTAAGTAAACATCGACCCTCAACCTGATCTGGATAATGCCAGCGTAGGGAGTTACTTAAAGTGATGTAGCATATGTTATTCTGTAATAACTTGCATACAAGGCTTTCCTACGCAGTAGGAAAGCCTTTTCTTATTTTTGAAATTTAATTTTATAAGGGGGATTTTATTATGTCACAACAAGTTACAATGTCATTTTCAGTAGTACCACAAGCGAAAACGAAAGATGTATATTCTGTTGTCGATAAAGCAATTGAAGTTGTGCAACAATCGGGAGTTCGTTATGAAGTAGGGGCAATGGAAACAACTTTGGAAGGAGAATTAGATGTACTTCTTGATGTCGTTAAACGTGCGCAACAAGCTTGCGTCGATGCTGGAGCAGAAGAAGTGATTACTTCTATTAAAATCCATTATCGTCCAAGCACTGGTGTAACGATAGATGAAAAGGTTTGGAAGTACCGTGATGAATATGCAAAACCAGAAGCAATCTAAACTTATTACAACTATTTGGCTTATCCTTCTCATTGCGATATGGGAAGGATCTGTTTCATTATTTAAAATCGAACCGTGGATTTTACCAAAGCCTTCTGCCATTGTTCAAGAATTAATTGGGATGAAAGATTTACTATTACCAAATACGATGCAAACACTGCAGGAAGTTATAATTGGACTATTCTTTGCAATTTTATTGGGGACGAGCATCGCAATTATTATGGATGTTATACCGTTATTTCGTATTTTAATAAATCCATTGCTCGTTATTTCGCAAACAATTCCAATTGTTGTACTTGCACCGCTATTTATTATTTGGTTTGGATATGGGATGTTGCCGAAAGTAATGGTCGTAATACTCGTTTGTTTCTTCCCAATTGCGCTTAGTATTTTAGAAGGTTTTCAAACAGTAGATAAAAATATGCTGAAACTGTTACAAACAATGAAGGCGACGAAATGGCAAGTTTACCAGAAGGTAAAATTTCCAGCAGTGCTCCCATACTTTTTCTCAGGTTTAAAAATTGCAGTTACATATAGCGTAATGGGGGCAATTATCGGAGAATGGCTCGGTGCAAGTGAAGGATTAGGCGTTATGCTTACGAGGGCTACAAAATCCTTTTTGACTGCCCGAGTATTTGGTGTTGCAGCAATCATCGTTATGGTGACATTATGCCTGTATTTTATCGTAGAGTTTATGGCAAGAATAACAGCACCATGGATATATAGAAAGGACGGCAGAAAATGAAAAAAGGTTTGAAAGTTATGTTAGCTGCCTTAGTAGCGGTAGGTGTGGCTGGATGTAATCCGGCGAAGAAAGAAGAAAGTGCAAGTAAAGATCAAAAAGTAAAAGTAGTATTAGATTGGTTTCCAAATACGAATCATACTGGCTTGTATGTAGCGAAAACGAAAGATTATTACAAAAAGCAAGGATTAGATGTAGAAATTATTCAACCAGGTGACAATGTAACAGCAGAGCAAATGATAGCATCAGGAAAAGCAGACTTCGCAATAAGTGCACAAGAAAATGTAACGTTAGCTCGTGTAGAAGGAATTCCTGTTGTATCTGTAGGAGCGATTATTCAGCATAACACTTCAGCGTTTGCATCGCTTAAGAAAGACAATATGACGTCACCGAAAGATTTTGAAGGTAAACGTTACGGCGGCTGGGGAGGACCAGCAGAAGAAGCGACATTAAAGACGATTATGGATAAACATCAAGCTGATTTTAATAAAGTTGAAAAAATCATCTTAGGACAAACAGATTTCTTTAAATCAATTGGCCGTGATGCAGATTTCGAATGGATTTATTACGGTTGGGATGGTATTGAAGCGAAGCGTCAAGGAAAAGAGTTAAATACGATTATGGTGAAGGACTTAGATCCAGCGCTTGATTTCTATAGTCCTGTTATTATTACGAGTGAAAAACATACGAAGCAAGATAAAGACTTTGTGAAAAAGTTTATGAGTGCAACGACAGAAGGTTATAATTTTGCAATTAAGGAACCGAAAGAGGCTGCTGATATTTTAATTAAAGCTGTTCCAGATGTGAATAAAGATTTAGTTCAAGAAAGCCAAAAATGGTTAAGTACGAAGTATCAAGATGATGCTAAAGCATGGGGAGTACAGAAGGAAGAAATTTGGACGAATTACATGAATTTCTTATATGACAACAAAGTTATTAAAAAGAAAATCGATGTAAAAGATGCTTTTACAAATGAATTCCTTCCAAGTGAAAAATGAGCGGATTACAAATAAAAAATATAGTGAAATCTTTCGACGGAAAGAATGTATTAGAGAATATTAGTGCCTCTATACAAGAGGGAGAGTTTGTTTCCTTTGTAGGACCGAGTGGTTGCGGGAAAAGCACATTATTAAACATGATTGCAAATGTTGAAAAACCAACAAGCGGGAACGTAACGTATAACGATAAGCAAGTACAAGAGCAAGATGTTGTTAGTTATATGCCACAACAAGATTTATTACTACCGTGGCGATCAGCTTTGCAAAATATCGTTCTTCCGTTAGAAATTGAAGGAAAGCCGAAAAAACAAAGGCTGACAGAAGGAATGGAAGCATTAAAGCAGTTCGAACTAGATGAATATGCAAACCATTATCCAGATGAATTGTCTGGTGGTATGCGTCAAAGAATTAGTTTTCTGCGCACATATTTATGTGAAAAGCCAATTATGCTGCTTGATGAGCCTTTTGGTAAATTAGATGCATTTACAAAAATGGAAGTACATAGCTGGCTTTTAAACTCTTGGCATCAAGAGAAGCAAACAATCGTTATGGTTACACATGACTTAGATGAGGCAATCTTGCTTTCAGATCGCGTATTTATTTTATCTCAAAGACCAGCGTCAATAGTTGGCGAGGTACAAGTGAAATTACCTAGGCCGAGAACGATGGATATGTTAACATCACTCGAATTAAAAAAGGATAAAGAAGAGATTTTAAGTGTGTTAGCTCCTTATATGAAAAAATAGAAAAAGCTGATGTTTTAATTTTAGACGAACGGACTAATCATTTGGATGTAGAAACTAAGATGGCTTTACAGGAAGCGTTACAACAATACAAAGGAACGGTTTTAATTGTCTCACATGAACCTTCTTTCTATGAATCGTAGATAACAAAATTATGAAATATAGAAGAATGGAATACTCAACAATATGAATAAAGAAAAGGCATTAGCTTTTATGAGCTAATGCCTTTTCTTTGTGATTAACATGATTTTCGAGAACTCTTACATGAGAATTGTATGAAGAAGCACTCTTATGGTGCGCTTATAAGCGTGCTTTTTCTTTTGTTATATTTATAATACGAAAGCCTTTCCCTAACAGGTGACTATCTTTCTTTATATATATAGATAGTTCAAAATGGAATAAAAATAATTCCTTTATGTAAAGGATAATATGGATATTATAGGAAGACAATAGAAATTAAAGGAAATTCATGTAAAATTCAAATGAACTTCATATAAACTTCATATTAGAAATTAAATATAATTATAATAGGTTATCGTGATATTTTTGATTTTTCATAAAATTAAAAGTTTGAATTTAGGAGGTATTGCTCAAACCTAAATTCAAACTTTATTGAAGTAATTAATGGATATTACGTCTAGTTTTCGCTAATGACGGCATTTAAAAGTTCGGCAGGATTACCTGTTCCTGCACCGCCAATTGTAATAGATCCACCAGGAGGAATTTCACCATTCCATCCTGCGTTCGTAATTACATAATGATTATTTGTTTTACTACTAATTTTAGAATCCCAAACTTGTGTTAAATTGCCGCTATAATCAAATTCTAATTTCCAATTTTTAATAGGAGTCGTTCCATTATTTTTGATTATAATCGAGAAGTTATAACCGCTGCCCCAATTCGAAGTGACTGAAAATGTAGCAGTACCATTTCCATCAGGAGGTGTCGTATTAGCTTCATCCGTTTTGACAGTAAGAGCGGTAGGTTGTGATTTATTTCCAGCAGCATCTTTGGCAATTACCGAAAATTTGTATTCCGTATTAGGTTTTAAGTTTTTAATTGTAATGCTATTTGTTGTTGTACTCCATTTCTCTTCTCCAGCAGTAATTTCATATTCCGTAACTCCTACGTTATCAGTAGATACAGTCCAGTTTAATTGAACTGAGTTTGAATTTTTATTCGTAACTACAATGTTTTTAACATTCGTTGGTGGCTCAGTATCTTTTTGACTAATAGGTCCACCAAGTAATTCTTTTACTAGCGTATCAAGTAATTTTGGACCACTGCAACTATATTTTGGACTTGTACGGCAATCTCCGCTTAGTTCCCAAAACATTGCTCCACTTAAACCTTTCGTCTTTATATAGTCTGTTTTGTATTTCATAGATTCATTGTCATCGTAGCTAATAAATGTGCCTGTAGTTGCATTATATAAGTAAGGTACTTTAGCTGTGTCATTCCAGTAGCGTACAAAACCATTTTTATTAACGTAATTGGCTGCTAAATCGCCGTAATCATACACACCTGTGTCACCGGTAGAGTAATCATCCCAAGTACCTTTAGAAGCAAGTTGCCCATCACTACCTGGTTTGCAAGGTTGATATTGTCCGTTATTTTCTTTGCCACAACTTTTCCAGCCACGTCCGTAAAAGGGTACGCCTAATACTAGTTTATCGACTGGAACACCTTCATTTGTATAAACATTTATAGCACCATCTACGTAAAAATTCGTATTTGCTGCTGGGTCATTTGGATCCTTATATAGAGCTGCATTATGATTAGAAGTAGCTTCCCATCCGCCGTGGAAATCATATGTCATAATATTAATCCAATCGAGTATTTGAGAAATTTTCTTTAGTTCTGTATGATCAGCGTAGCGTTGACTTGCACCTGAAGCGATTGTTAGTAAATATTGTTTGCCATCTTCAGCACCTGCTTTATTCAAAGCATTTCGGACGTCTTGAAGAAGGAGAGTGAAATTTTGTTTATCTTCAGGACGATAACTACCACCAGGAATCGTTTCAACGCCCGGATATTCCCAGTCTAAATCTACGCCATCAAACCCATATGCGCGAAGAAAAGCTACTGTAGATTCAGCAAATACTTTTCTTGTTTTTTCATCAGCGGCCATATCAGAAAAGCGGTTAGACCAAGTCCAGCCACCAACGGAAATAATTGTTTTTAAGTGAGGATATTTAGCTTTTAATCGTTTTAGTTCCCCGAAATTTCCGCAACGGGCATATTTATCGCAATCTTCCCAAGTTGTCCCTGAGCCAGGATACGATTTGGTAACATCAGCCCATGGTTCACCGAGTACAAGAGTACCATTAGGAACCTCTTTATTTTGCAATGGTACACCAGATTCTTTACAGTTCCACGTTTGTTTATTTGGATTATCAGGATGAGTAGAAGGGTTTCCATGTTTTCCATTCCAACAAATATCCGCGAAAGCATAGTTAAGGTGAGTAAGTTTTGATGCATCAATGTCAGCAACTTGATAATTACGTCCGTAAACGCCCCACGAAGGAAAGTACCCAACAATTTTTTGACTTTGCTTTGGTGAATCTGCTAATGCGAGATTTGGAGTAATAAAATTTGTGAGAAAAAGAGGTAAGAAAAGTAGTAGGGATAGTAATAGCAGTGTGAATTTTTGAGACCTCATAGCCATTTCTCCTTTCAAAATAAAAGATATATTTAAAGGCATACGCCAATAAATCAAAATGAATCTAGACGTGTGAAACGTCTAGATAAAATGATCAGACATCACGAAGTCTATACAAGGGAGCTGGGGGTGATTAAATCGTAACAAATGTAAGATTTAGTGTAAACGCTTTATTAAGTTAAAAAAGACTTTCTCAATACAAAAAGGCTTGAATACAAACTATATATGAAAACGAAAGATTGGTATGGGAGGAAAAAGCTTATTATAAATAAATTTGAGAAAAAATTGTATGGAGCCAATTATTAAAGACGTAGAAAGATAAGGAAATATCATGTAAAATAATAGTAAAAATATGTAAAGGAGGGAATGGTGTGGATGTGTTTTTGAACATTGCTGAAGAAAAAATTCGACAAGCAATACGGAATGGTGATCTTGATTATCTTCCGGGAAAAGGAAAACCACTACAATTAGAAGATCTTTCAATGGTACCTCCAGAACTTAGAATGAGTTATAAAATTTTAAAAAATGCGGGAATGATTCCACCAGAAATGGAACTACAAAAAGATATATTAAAAATAGAGGATCTAATTGCTTGCTGTTATGATGAAGAAGAGAGAAAGAGATTACGAGAAGAGTTAACAGCAAAAACGCTTCGTTTTCAGCAGGTAATGGAAAAGAGAAAGATTAAAGATAGTTCAGCTTTTCGTATGTATCAAGACAAAGTATTTCGTAAATTACGCTAAGAGGGATAAGATGACTACATTTAAAACGATAGAAGAATTAGCGACCTATATCGAAGAACAACAATTGGTACTTCTGTTTATTAAAACGGAAAATTGTGGTGTTTGTGATGTTATGCTAAGAAAAGTAAATTGCGTATTAGAGAATTATGATTACGTAGAGAAAATAGAGATATTACTACAAGACATGCAGGAGATTGCGGGGCGATATGGAGTATTTACAGGGCCAACAATTTTATTATTTCATAATGGAAAAGAAATTCTTCGTGAATCACGCTTCATTTCACTTGAAAATTTAGAGAGAACCATTCAATTATTCGAGGAATAAGGGAGGCTTTTAAATGGAATTTATTATTGTCATACTATTATTTGTTGTAGTTGGAACAATCGTAACAGCAGTTCGATCGAACAAAAAGAAGGTAAATCTTACAAAACAAAATAACATTCATAATTCATCTAACAGCTCATCACCATTATTTTTCTTTGCTGGATCTGATAATGATAGCTCGCATGATGGCGGCTCACATGATTGTGGAGGATCTTTTGGGGGAGATAGCGGAGGAAGCTGTGGTGGCGGTGGTGATTGATAAAAATGCGCCTTATATAGGCGTATTTCTTTTTAAACAAACGTTTGATTAGTCGGCTTACATATGCATAAACACAGTTAAACAAACGTTTGTTTAATATTTTTAACATACTAAGGGGAATGGAAATGAAAAGGGAACCGAAAGTGAAAAATAAGGGGAAAGTAGTGTTATTTTTATTAGCTGCAGGAGGCGTATTTCTTGTTAAATTAGCATTTAAATTTGGAACCATACATATGATTCGAACTTGGTTTGAAAGTACGTTTTCTTAAATAAGGAATATAGCCTCTTGCGATAGAGGTTTTTGATTTGTTATTATTAGACTGAACGGTCGGTTTAAAGAGGTGTGAATATGAGAAGAAGCGCAGAAGAGATAAAGAAAGAAATTGCATATAAAGCAGAAAGTCTATTTTCACAGAAGGGCTACGCAGCTACATCTATGGAAGAGATTTGTGAAATTACAGAGCGAAGTAAAGGAAGTATTTATTATCACTTTAAAAGTAAAGAAGAATTATTTTTATTTGTAGTGAAACAGCATACGTATGATTGGATTGAAAAATGGAATGAAAAAGAGAAGTTGTATAGCACTAGTACTGAAAAACTATATGGTCTCGCGGAATATCATGTAGAGGACATACAGCAACCAATTTCAAATGCAATAGAGGAATTCTCTATGAGCCAAGTTGTAAGTAAAGAGATTCTGGATGAACTGTTAGCTTTAACTAGAGAATCATATGTTATGTTTGAGAAATTAATTGAAGTAGGTATACAGTCTGGAGAGTTCCGTGAAGATAATACTCGTGATCTTATGTATATTGTAAACGGATTATTATCAGGACTTGGAGTGCTTTACTACGAATTAGATTATAAAGAGCTGAAACGTATTTATAAAAAGGCAATAGATGTATTGTTAAAAGGAATGGCAGCTGAATAATAGGTCAGTTGCTTTTCTTACAAAATAAATTAGACCGAACGGTCGGTTTATGAAAGGGGAATGAAAATGAACGCTTTATTTAAAAACCGAGCATTTATGCTCGTTATGGCGTCTGATATTTTACAACAATTTGCAATTTGGATCAGAAATATGGCTCTTTTGTATTTTATAATGGAGCGAACGAATAATGATCCAGTTTCTGTTTCGTTGTTATCAGTTATGGAATATGCACCTATTTTTATTTTCTCGTTTATCGGTGGTGCGCTAGCTGATCGCTGGAATCCGAAAAGAACAATGGTCGCTGGAGATGTATTAAGTGTACTGTCTATTATAGGAATTGTCTTGTTGTTAAAGCTGGATTATTGGCAGGCTATATTTTTTGCAACACTCATTTCCGCGATTGTAGGTCAGTTTTCTCAGCCCTCATCTTCGCGTATATTTAAGCGCTATGTAAAAGAAGGAGAGGTAGCAAATGCGATTGCATTTAACCAAACATTACAGTCATTATTTCTGATTTTTGGACCAGTGGTGGGATCGCTTGTGTATACACAACTTGGTTTATTTACATCACTATATAGCTTAATCATTTTATTTTTGTTATCTGCTATCGCCCTTTCATTCTTACCAAAATGGGTTGAAAAAGAGCAGGTGGCGAGAGACTCATTAAAAAATGATATAAAAGAAGGTTGGAAGTATGTTCTTCATACGAAAAATTTACGTATGATTACGATCACTTTTACAATTATGGGTTTAGCTGTTGGATTAACGAATCCATTAGAAGTATTCCTTGTAATTGAACGTTTAGGTATGGAAAAAGAAGCTGTTCAATATTTAGCGGCAGCTGACGGAATAGGTATGTTACTCGGTGGTATTGTTGCTGCAGTTTTCGCTTCAAAAGTGAATCCGAAAAAGATGTTTGTATTCGGTATGGGTATATTAGCCCTTTCATTTTTAGTAGAAGGGCTATCTACATCATTTTGGATTACTAGTTTCATGAGATTTGGAACAGGTATTTGTTTAGCTTGTGTTAATATTGTTGTCGGTACGCTTATGATTCAACTTGTACCAGAAAATATGGTTGGAAGAGTAAATGGAACGATTTTACCACTGTTTATGGGGGCAATGCTAATTGGAACTTCATTAGCTGGAGGATTAAAGGAACTAACTTCACTAGTTACTGTGTTTTGTATAGCGATGGCACTTATTTTATTAGCGATAGGGCCAGTTGTACGTATGCAAATAAAGAAAGAAGATATCGCTAACAAAGAGGCACTAACAAATTCATTAGCTTCAAAATAACTATTGTAAGGGAGCAATATTGCTCCTTTTTTCTTTGAGGAACTTTTGACAACTATATGAGCCAATTATATACTGATGTTGTAAAAACGATTTTACAGGTTAGGAGCAATGGTGTGAAAAATCAAATCTATGAATTACGCACTGAAAATAATATTTCACAAGGCGCATTAGCTGATAAATGTAAGGTTTCTAGACAAACGATAAATGCAATTGAGAATAATAAATATGATCCAAGCTTAGCGTTAGCGTTCCGTTTAGCTGAAGTATTAGGAACAACTGTTGATAAATTATTTTTGTACAAGCAGTAGAGTCGTTCATTATAAGGCGCACCTTTAAAAATAAAAAAGATCCTCTTCTTATGAGAAGAGGATCTTTTCTTATAGCGTTTTAGTCTTTGGACTAGGTGGTGTAACGGATGTATTATTTTCTGGAACTCTAGTTAGTAAGAATCCTCCGATAATAAATAGAACAATAATACTAAGAACACCAGCGTTTGTTTTTCCTGTTAATTGCGTTGTAACACCGACTAATACCGGACCTATAATTGCGGCAAACTTCCCAAATATATTATAAAATCCGAAGAATTCATTAGCAGATTCTTTTGGTACTAGTTTTGCAAAGTATGAACGACTTAGTGCTTGAATACCACCTTGAGATGTAGCAACTAACATTGCTAAAATCCAAAAATCAAGTGTCGTTTTTAAAAAATAAGCATATGTGCAAATAATGATATAAATAATGATACCGACATATAGCATTTTTTTGCCAGTAAATGTTTCAGATAATTTTCCGTATAGTAAAGCAAATGGACAAGCGACAATTTGTGTTACAAATAATATGATTAATAGATTCGTTGCACTAATACCGAGATCGGTTCCGTAAGCGGTAGACATAGTAATAATTGTATCGACTCCGTCAATATAGAAAAAGTAAGCGATTAGAAACATAAATACAGTTTTATATTCTTTAATATTTTTAAAAGTATCAGCAAGACGTTTGAAGCTCATTCTAATAGGTCTTGGATGACGCTCAATATAGTGTGTTTGCTCTACGTTTTTTAGCATTGGAATTGTAAATAACCCCCACCAAAGAGCTGTTATTGCAAAGGAAATTTGACTAGCAATGCCGACCGATAAGGGAATAGTTCCTTTTTGAGAAAGAATAATAAGAGCGATACAACCGATAAAAGGAATTGTACTCCCGATATAACCTAATGCAAATCCTCTTGTAGAAATTCGGTCCATTCTATCTTCAGAAGTGACGTCTACTAAAAATGCATCATAGAAAATGTTTGCTCCAGCAAAGCCGATTAAGGCGAGCATATAGCACCCTAGCAATAAGTACCACTGAGAGGTTGGAACGACTGCTAACATACTTGTAAATACGATACCGAGTCCAAAGAAGAATGTGAAAAAACGTTTTTTAAATCCTTTATAATCAGCAACTGTGCCAAGAATAGGAGCAAGTATAGAAATTAAAAGTGTTGCGAATGAGTTTGCATATCCCCAATATGCTGTTGAAGTTGCCCCAGATAGTCCAGCTTCTTTTGCAGCTGCTTTAAAGTAAATTGGAAATAATGCAGTTGTAATGACGAGCGAGTATACAGAGTTCGCCCAATCGTATAATATCCAGCTTTTTTCTTGTCTGGACATTTTTTTCATATAATGTTCCCCCTTAAATTTGTTTTACTAACAGTGTACAAAAATAAAAATTATAAAAAGAGAAACAGTGATTAATTTTACATAACTTTTACATATATACACAGTTCTTTACAATTGGAGTAAATCCTCTACAATTGCTCCGTCTGTTTCACCTAAGTGTAAACCGAGTAGTCTAGCGATAGTTGGACCTTCATCAATAAGTCTCATATACGGGACGGTAAAGCCACTTTTTATTCCTTTCCCAGCAGCGATAAAAATTGTTTCATAGTTAGGTTTTGTTGGAGAGTATCCATGCGTACCAAATGTATATTTTTTACTAGGCGTAACATCTTTTTCAGTAATTTCTTTTATAAAATCTCCTGTATAGTTTTCAGTGAAATAATACCCTTCTCGTGCTTCTAACATGAATAAACAATTACCGTCTGCACCGCAGTCTTTGGCAGCTTCATCATGAAGTATAAATTCAATTCCGTTTTGTTTATTTTGAAGTAGTTCTTCAAGGAGTAGTTGTACCTCCCGGATTGTATCCATATCATTTTTGTCCTTTACATATACATAGGCAGAGCCGTCGCAACTTTGGCAATAGGCTTTCCAGTCTACTAATTTTCCTTTTTTATTAAGAGATATAAGTCCTCTTTGATGGAATAGCACATTTAATTGGATGGATTTGTTTTCACTTAAAGCGCTATGATCACCAAGGGCAATAATTGTACTTTCTTCGTATAGGTTACTTTCTTTTAGTGCTTGAATAATTTTCCCTAGACGTTTGTCGTGTCTCTGGATAGCAGCTGTTGTTTCGTTAGATTCAAAGCCGTGATAGTGTCTTTGTGTGTCTAGATCGGTGAAATGTACGAACATGACATTAGGCTTTTTCGTCTGGATTGTATGCACAGCAGAGGCGAGGACGAAATCATCCAGCTCTGGTTGTGATAAACCATTTCTTATATGGCCGAAACGACGATTTAAATCTAATTGGTATAGTGGGCTACCGCTAAATAAGGAAACTAACACTTGATTTTGCCAAGGTCTATTGGGGAAAATTTCTGGTAAATTGTAATCGATGTTCGCTCTTCCAGTAACAGGCCATAGAAGGGCAGCTGTCGTTAAATTTGCTTTGCGCGCTTCATCATACAATGTTGTTCCTTTTATTGATTTTCGGTACCAATGCCAATCAGGTGATTCACGCCCTGGTTGAAGTAACGTATTGCTAACAACACCGTGCTTGTTAGGGTAATTACCAGTTACGATTGTTGAGTGGCTTGGATATGTTACAGAAGGATAAATTGGTTCTACTTTTTCGACAACCGTGCCCTTTTTTATTAGAGATTGGAAATGAGGTAGTTTTTGTAGTATAGGAAAATCTAAAGCTGATAAACAGTCGAATGATAAAATGATGACGTGGTTTGTTAATGCTTTATCCATAAAGTTCCCTCCTGATTATATAAAACCTATTATTATATATTACTATTAACACCTAGTAATAAATATATATTTTTAGGTGAAAGTTTATTATTTATTTTCAGAAAAATTAAACATATAATTAAGTATAAGGGAATCTATGGAGGGAGGGAACACTATGGATTGGTTAGATGGATTTGGTATTTTTTACATCATTGGCGGAATCACGATTATCCTTGTATTTGCTATTTCATATTTACTAAAGAAACGGTTTCCAGACAAACAGTTTGATATTATATTTGCACTTAGTTTAATACTTCTTTGCTTAGCGTCCTTTCCCGTTACAATGATGGTTATTGGTGGGTGGGAAGGAATGGGATATGGATTTATTGGTTTCTTTGTCCTACTTGGTACACTTATCGGTATGATTGCACATCAACTTGTGAAAATTACGCGGAAAAGCTACGTATAAAACTGCAAAAAATGAAAAGGATATATAAAAATAAGAAAATTAGCTATTGTTTTAAAAAAGAATTTGTATTATGATAATCAACAAATTTATTTCGTTATAACGATGAAAAAGGACTAGTACATGTTCAACCTTTTTAGCAGAGAGAGAATCCGTCAGGCTGAAAGATTCTTAAAAAGGCAATATGGAACCTGCCTTTGAGTTCTGCATATGCAGCGGGAATTTCCCGTTATCAAAAAGAGAGCATGCGCAATTTTTGTGCATGAATCAGGGTGGTAACGCCGGCAAAGCTCGGTCCCTATTTAGGGACGCGGGCTTTTTTGTATTTTCTAGAAGGAGGAAGACTGACTATGGCAAAAGAACAAGTGCAAGCCATTACGAAGATGGAAGAGGACTTTGCGCAGTGGTATACCGATATTGTAAAAAAAGCCGAACTTGTTGATTATTCAAGTGTAAAAGGGTGCATGATTTTACGTCCGTATGGTTATGCCTTATGGGAGAATATGCAGAAGGTGATGGATGAGAAGTTAAAAGGAACTGGCCATGAAAATGTATATATGCCAATGTTTATCCCAGAGAGTTTATTGCAAAAAGAGAAGGATCATGTTGAAGGATTTGCTCCTGAAGTAGCATGGGTTACGCATGGTGGAGATGAAAAGTTAGCGGAAAGACTTTGTGTACGTCCTACATCTGAAACTTTGTTCTGTGAGCACTTTTCAAAAATTGTGCAATCCTATAATGATTTGCCAAAGTTATATAATCAGTGGTGTTCAGTAGTTCGTTGGGAGAAGACAACTAGGCCATTCCTTCGTACGACTGAATTTTTATGGCAAGAGGGTCATACAATCCATGAAACGGCAGAAGAATCGCAGACTGAAACATTAAATATTTTAAACTTATATGCTTCTTTTTGTGAGGATTATTTAGCGATACCAGTTATTAAAGGGCAAAAAACAGAAAAGGAGAAGTTTGCTGGAGCAAAGGCAACTTATACAATTGAAAGTTTAATGCATGATGGAAAAGCGCTTCAAACAGGAACCTCTCATAACTTTGGAACGAATTTCTCTGAAGCATTTGATATTAAGTTTTTAGATCGTAACGGTAAGTGGCAATATGTGCACCAAACATCTTGGGGTGTATCAACAAGAATGATAGGCGGGCTAATAATGGTTCATAGTGATAATAATGGACTTGTAATGCCACCAAAAGTCGCTCCAGTGCAAGTTGTTATTGTACCGATTGCTCAGCATAAAGAAGGAGTTTTAGCAAAAGCAACAGAGTTACAAGGACATATTCAAAAGGTTGCACGAGTAAAAATAGATGCTAGTAATAAAACACCAGGCTGGAAATTTAATGAGTATGAAATGAAGGGGATTCCAATTCGATTAGAAGTTGGCCCTAAAGATATTGAAAAGAATCAAGTTGTACTTGTAAGAAGAGACACGAAGGAAAAAGAGTTTGTACCAATGGATCAATTAGAAGAACGTATTCCAGCATTACTTGAAGAAATTCATATTGCTTTATTTGATAAAGCAAAAGCATTTCGCGATGAGAATATGTATGTTGCGACAAATTTCGAAGAGATGAAAAAAATAGCTGACGAAAAGCAAGGCTTTATTAAGGCAATGTGGTGCGGGGAATTAGCTTGTGAAGAAAAACTAAAAGAAGAAGTTGGAGTATCTTCACGTTGTATGCCTTTTGAGCAAGAGCATTTAGCTGAAGAATGCATTTGTTGTGGTAAAGAAGCTAAACAAATGGTGTATTGGGGAAAAGCGTATTAATACTTTTTCTGATAGGTGATAAAAAGGACTTTGGGCTGCATAATAAAATGCAATCCAAAGTCCTTTTTAGTTTTATAAAGTATTTCATGTATTCTTTAGATGGAAGTATGTTGCTCTTATTTTACGTTTTTACGACGAATAAACAGTAACATACCAATTAGGAATGTTGAAAGACCCATTAAAATAGATATAGGGTAATGCGTTGCGGTATTCGGTAATTTATCACCTTGTTTTTTCGTATTATCTTTTACATTACCCCCTTGAGAACCGTTGCCCTCCTGAGAATTGCTATCGCCTTTAACACGATTGCCACCTTGAGAGCCATTACCGCCGTGTGAGCCACTGCCACCAGAACCATCGCCACCAGAACGGTTACCACCAGAACCGTTACCGCCAGAACCGCTGCCACCAGAGCCGTTGCTACCAGAACGGTTACCACCAGAACCGTTACCGCCAGAACCGCTGCCACCAGAGCCGTTGCTACCAGAGCCAGAGCCACCAGAGCCGTTGCTACCAGAGCCAGAGCCACCAGAACCGTTATCGCCGGAACCACTGCCACCAGAGTCATTGCCACCAGAACCACTGCCACCGGAACCATTACCGCCGGAACCGTTGCCGCCAGAGCCGCCAGAACCACTGCCGCTAGAACCGTTGCCACCAGAACCGTTGCCACCAGAACCGTTACCGCCAGAACCACTGCCACCAGAGTCATTGCCACCAGAACCGTTACCGCCAGAACCACTGCCACCGGAACCATTACCGCCGGAACCGTTGCCGCCAGAGCCGCCAGAGCCGCCAGAGCCGCCAGAACCACTGCCGCTAGAACCGTTGCCACCAGAACCGTTATCGCCGGAACCATTGCCGCCAGAGCCACTGCCATCAGAACCGTTACCGCCGGAACCATTGCCGCCAGAGCCATCGCCACCAGAACCGTTTTCACCAGAACCGTTTTCACCAGAGCCGCTGCCACCGGAACCACTATCGTCCTGAGAACCGTTATTTCCTGGAGGTTTATTATTATCCTTTGAGTTTCCTTCTGCAAAATGATCGCTATTTTGTACAATAGCGTTTGTTAATGGTTGGAAGTTTTCAGTTGCAGCATTACCGATATTTAAACCGCTAAAAAAAGATAGAGAGAGTGTTGATGCTAAAATGAAGATTTTCGTCATGGTTTTCCTCCTAAGAAATGAATGTTCCATCTAAAATACATCCCTTTGTAATATTTCTTAGGAAAAAGAGTTTTATGCAAAAAAAACTATATATAGAAAAAGGTGGTATATTTGTCAAAGCAGAAAAGAGTTAATGTAGATTTCCTACAAATAATAGAGGTGGAGAATTTACATTCATAACGGTAGAGGAAGTGGCAGTAGATGAAAGAGTATATAGCGTTTGATATTGGCGGTACGCAAATTAAGTATGGCATTATTTCAGAAGCAGGGAGAGTATTAAAGCGTAAAACAGTTGCAACAGAAATTCACTTAGGCGGAGAACAAATTATTCAAAAACTCATTCTTTTATCAAAAAAATTAATGAATGAACATACTATTGCCGGAATTGGTATTAGCACTGCGGGAATTGTTGATATTAATAAGGGAATTGTGACGGGAGGCGCGGATCATATTCCAGGATATAGTACTATTCCTATTATTGATAGATTGCAAGAGATATTAAAAGTTCCAGTATCGATTGACAATGATGTGAATTGTGCAGCGTTTGGAGAAAAGTGGAATGGTAGTGTAAGAGAGAAAGAGAACTTTATTATGCTCACCATTGGAACAGGAGTTGGGGGAGCAATTTTTATAGATGGAGAATTGTACCGAGGACATTCATTTAGTGCTGGTGAATGGGGGAATATGCTAATAGAAGGAAAAACATTTGAAGAGGTTGCTTCGATTTCAGGATTAATTCGGCTTGTAAGAAAATATAAAGGCAAAGGCGAGTGGAATGGGAGAACAATTTTTGAGTTGTATGATAAAGGAGATAGAGAAGTTGCTCAAGCAGTTGGGATTTTCTTTAAACATTTGGCAATCGGAATTAGTAATCTTGCTTATATTTTTAATCCAGAAACAATTATTATTGGGGGAGGAATTACCGATAGAGGAAATGAGTTTTTAAAAGAAGTAAAAGAAGAGGTCAGTAAATACTTAAATCAAGAGATTTATAATAATTGTGAGATTGAACTTGCACAAAACGGTAATTGTGCAGGAATGATTGGTGCTATTTACCACTTATTACATCATCATAAGTAAATTATATGAATGTTTTCATATAACTGAGAATTTATCCTTTTTATCAATAGGTAAATAATGCTACAATATAAGAGAAGAATACAATATTTTCCGATATGGAAAATGCTTTGTAGAAAGGGAGAAACTTCATGCCTATTATTTTAGAAAAAGGTCAAAAGATCGATTTAACGAAAGGACAACCAAAAGTAGCAAAACTACAGGTTGGCTTAGGCTGGGATCCAATTGGGCAATCAGGTGGATTTCTGTCTTCATTATTTGGAAGTAAACCAAATATAGATTGTGATGCATCTGTTGTTATGTTAGAAGGAGATCGTTTTTTAAACAAAAATGATTTAGTTTACTTCGGAAACAAACTTTCTACTTGTGGTAGTATTATTCATTCAGGAGATAATTTAACAGGTGAAGGCGAAGGTGACGATGAAACAATCTTTGTAGAATTACATAAAGTCCCAAGTCGTATTAACCGTTTAGTATTCGTTGTAAATATTTATGACTGTGTAAACAGACGTCAAGACTTTGGTATGATTCGTAACGCTTATATTCGTATTCAAAATCCTCATACAGGTGAGGAATTAGCACGTTATAATTTATCAGAAAACTATGCTAGTAAAACAACTTTAATTGCAGGAGAAATGTATCGCTACGAAAATGAGTGGAAGTTTTCAGCAGTTGGAGAAGGCACGCAAGATAAAAACTTAAGTGAGATTGTATCACGTTATCAATAGGATAAACTAAGGAGGAATTTTTAAATGGCATCTATTTCTTTAAAAAAGGGACAAAAGGTAGATTTAACAAAAACAAATCCAGGTTTATCAAAGGTACTTGTAGGGCTTGGCTGGGATACAAATCGTTATGATGGACAAGCTGATTTCGATTTAGATGTTAGTATCTTTTTAGTAGGTGCGAACGGTAAAGTTTCAGGAGCAGAAGATTTCGTTTTCTATAATAATCCCAAAGGTGCGAATGGTGCTGTAGAGCATTTAGGAGATAACCGAACTGGTGAAGGCGAAGGCGATGATGAAGCGATTAAAATCGATTTAAAAAATGTTCCTGCTCACATCGAACGTATTTGTTTCACAATTACAATTTATGATGGAGAAGGCCGCAGCCAAAACTTTGGTCAAGTTTCTAACTCATTCGTACGTATTCTCGATGAAGAAAAGAATGCAGAGTTAATTCGTTACGATTTAGGAGAAGATTTCTCTATTGAAACAGCGGTAGTAGTAGGTGAATTATACCGCCATGCAGGTGATTGGAAGTTCAATGCAATCGGAAGTGGATTCCAAGGTGGGTTAGCGTCTCTATGCAATAACTTTGGTTTAGATGTAGAGTAATAGATTCAATTTATATATCCATTGGTGAAATGCATGTTTACTGATGGGTATATTTTTAAAGATAAAAATATAGAGGTGAATATAAATGGCTATTCAGTTACAAAAAGGACAGAAGATTGATTTAGGTAAGACGAGTCCTGGTTTAACAAAAGCAGTAATTGGTCTTGGATGGGATATTAAATCTTATGATGGCGGAGACGATTTCGATTTAGATGCATCTGCTTTTTTATTAGATGCGAACGGGAAATGTACGAAGGAAACTGATTTTATCTTCTATAATAATTTAAAGTCTCCTTGTGGATCAGTTTTACATACTGGCGATAACAGAACAGGTGAAGGCGAAGGCGACGATGAGCAACTTGTTGTAGATTTGAAAAAGGTTCCAGCAGACGTTCATAAAATTGCTATTACAGTTACAATTTATGATGCGGAAGGCCGTAATCAAAACTTTGGACAAGTAGGAAACGCATTCGTTCGTTTAGCGAATGAAGAGACGAACGAAGAAGTTCTTCGTTTTGATTTAGGGGAAGACTTCTCTATCGAAACAGCAGTTGTCTTTTGTGAATTATACCGTCATAATGGACAGTGGAAGTTTAATGCAGTAGGAAGTGGATTCCAAGGTGGTTTAGGTGCGCTTGTAAGAGCGTATGGCTTGGATGCATAGAAAGGAAACGATATTCGTTTCCTTTTTTTGACCTTTCTATAAATCTAGCAAAGAATAGGGGATAAAGGTAAGATGAGTATTTTGCAAGGAATCCTTGATACGTATGCTCAGTTTTTCGACTTGGACATGTGGATTAAAGTGTTGCAAGATCCAGTATCTTGGGGATTAATTGGTACACTTGTTGTACTTGAAGGGTTGTTATCTGCTGATAACGCACTTGTGTTAGCGGTAATGGTAAAACACCTTCCTGAAGAGAAACGTAAAAAAGCATTATTCTATGGACTTATTGGAGCTTATATATTCCGCTTTATTGCAATTGGAATCGGAATGTTCTTGATTAAATTATGGTGGGTAAAACTTCTTGGTGCACTTTACCTTGCTTGGTTATCAGTAAAATACTTTATTGATAAGCGTAAAGGTGCAGGTGAAGAAGAGGAAGCTCATGGTATGAACCAAAACAGTATTTTCTTCAGAATGTTCGGTGTCTTCTGGGGAACAGTTGCCATGGTCGAATTAATGGATATCGCATTCTCTGTAGATAGTGTACTTGCTGCATTTGGTGTATCTAATGAAGTTTGGATTTTATTATTAGGCGGAATGCTAGGTATTTTAATGATGCGTGGTATTGCCGGTGTATTCTTGAAATTATTAGAGCGTATTCCAGAGCTTGAAACGACAGCATACATTTTAATCTTAATTATTGCATCGAAAATGTTACTGTCTTTAATCGAGATTGAGATTAGTCATACACTATTCTTTATTATTTTAGTTGTAGCATTTGGAGCAACATTTATAATTCACTACATGAAGAATTCTGGACAAGCTAAAGAAGAAGTTGCAGCTACTAAAGAAGATAATAAATAATTGAAATGGGTTTGCTCGTTTTGCGAGCGCCCATTTTTTATAACAAAAAATAGTTTATAATAGAAGAAGGACTTAGAAAAAACGTAACTGTTTTTGGAGGTGAACTGTTGTGTTTTCACGTTTTACACTTCAACCATATGCATTAAAAGATGAATCAGATTTAAAGCAATTTGAAACGCTTTTAGAAAAACGTCCACAATATGAACTGACAGAGAATGAGATGAAATTTAGTTATATAGCATGTCGAATCCTTGGCGTTCCTAATGATGTAGATGAATATTTTAATGAACTGTTTGATTATAGTGAAGCGAAAGGAATCGAAGTTTTACACGAACAAAATTTAAACAAAGTGATTGATTCGGAAAAGCTTCGTCATATTCAAGAAGTGTTCGGATTACATCAAGAAGCACCAAATGGTCTGACAGTAAATAGGTTAGTTGCACACTTATCTGGGAAACAACTTTTACCGAAAGTAGACAATCCTGATTTACAGCATTACATACATACGACGTTTATTTCACTATTGAAATTATATGAGAAACAACATAATCAGTCGTTAAAGACAGAAGGCTTCCGTCGTTTCTTAATCGACATAATTAAACTAAGCGAAAATTATGTAGCGAAGTGGTTTTCTACGATTAATTATAAGAAACAGATGCCGCGTATCGTTTGGTATGGTGATGCACAGGAAAGCCGTATATATTTCTTATACTTTCTTATTATGCTCGGTTGTGATGTGCTTTATTATCACCCAGAAGGAAAAGATGGATTTGAGAATGTTGATGAAGAGGGAAGGACCTTTATTGTGTCTCATCCAGGCCGTATTTCTCTTGAACCATTTCCAAATCGCCGCCGCGAGCGTGTGGCAACAGTAGCGTATCAAGCTTCAAAAGAAATTGAGCAAGTACTTCACCACGATAATTCACTGCTGTACAAGCCGTGGCAATTCCGTTCCTATACGCCTGTAGCTCGTACACTAAAAACAACATATGATGAGCTCTTTTTAATTACGAAAGAAAAGGCGTTTGTACGCCCGACATTCTTTGTTGAAAATAAACATATTTATATCCCTTCTTTATTTGCGAAAATATCAGGCGTTTCAAAGAATGATAAAGAGTATTTTCAACGATTAAAGGCTGTTACATCATTTGATAACAGTATACTAGTTAATACATTCCCATTTACGAAAGAGCAAAAAGCAAACTTCCAATATCATTATCGAGATGCATTAGACCGAGCTGGGAAATTACATCCGGATCTAATTATGAATAGCCATTGGTGGCCGCATAAGCGTTTACCGGAAGGTTTACAACATGGGATTGCAGAAGCGATTATCCATACGTGTGAAAGTGAAATGTGCAAACCAATTGCGAAAGAGACAAAACAAGATGTAGCGCTATATGTTTTCGCGCAACTTTCTCAAATACCACCGAATATTTTAGAACAGCTTGAGAAATTTGATTATTCACAAGATGTGCCGAAAATTGTTATATTTAATAATGAGAAGAGTGGAGAGTTAACTCGTTCTGATGCTGTTTTATTACTATTTTTAAATCAAATTGGAGTAGATGTATTCCATTTCAATCCAACGGGAAGAAACGATATTGAACCGTATATTGAAGCGGGGGCATTTGATTCCCATTGGCTTGAAGAGGTTAATTTCGATCTTGAGTTTCATGGTTCATCAGCCTATAAAAATTTATCACAAACAATAAAAGGACTATTTCGTCCATTTTTATAAGGAAAGGGAGAATACCATATGAATAACCCAGTCGTACTAGATCCGAAAACAGAATTAAATGAGCAAACAGCACAAGATGTTCGCTTGCAACTTAGACAAGATGCGGATGTACAACGTATTTATAATGCGGTAGATATTAAAGATCAATTAGAATTAATTGAACTTGGAAAAGAACCTTCTATGGAAATTTCACGTTTTGCTGATCAAATTTTACATACAATGTCATTATCAAAGATAGAAGATTCTGGTGAATTATTAAAACAGCTTGGTAAAATTATGGACAGATTTGATAGCAAAGACTTTGCGGAAGAGAAAAGTGGTTTCTTCTCACGTATGTTCAAAAAAGCGGATAAAATGATTGAACAAATCTTTAGCAAGTATCAAACGATGGGCCGTGAAATTGATAAAGTGTATGTGGAAATTACGAAGTACCAAGATGAGATGAAAAAATCAATTGGTACGTTAGATGGCTTGTATGAGCAAAACTTAAAATATTATTTAGACTTAGAGAAGTACGTAGTAGCAGGAGAAATGTTATTAGAGCGTTTAAATACAGAGTTAGTTCCGATGTATGAAGAGCGTGTGCGTAATAATGATCAATTAGCAGGTATTGAATTAGAGTCGCTTAAAAACTCGGTTGAAATTTTAGAGCAACGTATTGATGATTTAGAAAAAGCGCGTATGGTTGCGCTACTTACAGCACCACAAATTCGTATGATTCAACGTGGTAATAATAAATTAATTGGTAAAATTAATACAGCATTTATTACAACGATTCCTATCTTTAAAAATGGTATCATTCAAGCGGTAAATGCGAAGCGTCAAAAGCTTGTTGCAGATTCTATGGCTGAACTGGATCGCCGTACAAATGAATTACTTAAGAAAAATGCACAGAATATCGCAACGCAAAGTGTAGAAGTAGCGAGATTATCAGGTTCTTCTAGTATTAAGATGGAAACACTTGAGGAAACTTGGAACATTATTTCAAGAGGTATGCAAGAAACACAACAAATTGAAGAACAAAACAAACGTGAGCGTGAAGAAAGCCGCAAACGTATGGCTACATTAACAGAGAATATCAAAAAAGAATTACAAGGATAAAGTGAAACTTTAATCAGTGGGGTTTTGTTCATCCCCACCGATTATTAGCCTTCACCAATTGGACATTTATGGGCAGTTAATCTACCACCTAACTTCTTTGCTCAAACTGAATTTTGAGGTGGGAGTTTTACTGCACGGAAAATAGTAGGGTAAATGAAAAGGCAATGAGGACTATTCCTCATTGCCTTTTAGTTTCTCTTCACTAATTTAATAATCTCATTCACAATAAGTGGAATGATACTTAATAAGAGAACAAATCCCCAATCTCGCATCGTTAATGCATGTACACCGAATATATTTGCAAGGGGCGGGATGGAAATGATACAAACTTGCATAAGAACACCGATAAGAAGGGAGAAGACTAAATATTTATTTGTAAAGATCCCAATGGAAAAAATTGATTTCGTTCTTGAACGCAAGTTAAATGAATGAACGAGCTGAGAAAAACTAAGAACGACAAATGCCATCGTTTGAGCGTGTAATAGAGCATCCTCATCAATTTGCTCTGGGAAAAGAGGGAATAAATGTGTATCTCCAGTATAGAACTTTGCTCCGGCGATAAAGGCTATTAGCGTCAAAAGCCCAATGACAATCCCATTGAAAATAAGGAAAGGAACGCTACCACTAAATAAGCTTTCTTTCGCATGTCGTGGTTTTTCCTTCATCACATCAGGATCTTCAGGATCAACCCCAAGTGATAATGCAGGCAGGGTATCTGTAATTAAATTTACCCACAAAATGTGAATAGGTCGTAGTGGTGTTGCCCAGCCGAGTAAAATGGCTAAAAATAAAGTGATAATTTCTCCGAAGTTACAAGAGAGTAGGAAGAGAATTGATTTTTTTATGTTACGATAAATATTTCTACCTTCTTCAACGGCTTTCACAATAGATGAGAAATTATCATCTGTTAACACGACATCTGCTGCCCCTTTTGCAACGTCTGTTCCTGTAATGCCCATCGCTACGCCAACATCAGCTTGCTTTAAAGATGGTGCATCATTGACACCATCACCAGTCATAGAAACGATATTTCCTTTCGCGCGTAATGCCTTTACAATTTTCACTTTATGCTCTGGAGAGACTCTAGCGAATACATTTAAATGATTAATTTTGCTAGCTAGTTCTGTATCAGAAATGTTATCTAATTCAGTTCCAATCATAATTTCCGATATTTCTTCAGCAATGCCAAGTTCTTTGGCAATTGCAAAGGCGGTATCTTTATGGTCACCGGTAATCATAACTGTGCGAATACCGGCTTTTTTACATTCTTTAATTGAATCTTTCACTTCAGTTCGTGGTGGATCAATCATACCGACAAGACCAATAAAGATAAGATTTTCTTCAAGATGATTTATATCCATATCGTTTGAATTGTATTGTTTAAATGCGAATGAAAGTACTCTTAAAGCTTCTTGAGACATTGCTCCGGCAGCTTCTAATATTTGATTTTTATCAGAATCAGTTAAAATCTCGATTTTGCCGTTTTTAAAAATATGGGTACATCGAGGTAAGAGCTTATCGATAGCGCCTTTCGTCATGCTATAGTAGCTTTCATCGTATGTATGCACGGTTGACATCATTTTACGATCTGAATCGAAAGGTACTTCGTTAACACGTTCATGTATTTTTTCTAAATAATCTTTTTGCATGTTAAAAGTGGTTCCAGCAACGAGAAGTGCAATTTCAGTCGGGTCTCCCGTTTGTGATTCGTTATTATAAGACGCATCATTACATAGCACCATATTTTCTAACAATAGACGTTGCGCATTATTATTTACATTTAAACTTTCTAAGCGATCGTATGTGTTATCACTATAAAAGTGAGTAACGGTCATTTTATTTTGCGTTAACGTACCTGTTTTATCTGAACAAATAATTGTGACAGAACCGAGGGCTTCAACAGCTGGTAGTTTCCGAATGATAACGTTTTGTTTAATCATACGTTGCACACCAATTGCAAGAACGATGGAAACGATAGCTGGCAAGCCTTCTGGAATAGCTGCAACGGCTAAACTAATAGCAGTCATAAACATTTCTAACGTATCCCGGCCTTGTAAAAAACCGATGAGGAACATAATGATACAAATAGCTACAGCGACAAAGCCTAAATATTTTCCGACTTGTGCTAAGCTTTTTTGAAGTGGTGTCATATCATCGTCTGCTTCATGTAAAAGGGTAGCAATCTTACCAATTTGTGAGTTCATTCCAGTTTCAACAGCAACACCGACGCCTCTTCCGTATGTTACAAGAGTAGACATAAAGGCCATGTTTTTTTGATCGCCGAGTGGTACTTGTTCATCACTTTGCATGGAAGGGTGGTAGATTGCATCTTTATCAACAGGGACAGATTCACCAGTTAGAGCAGATTCTTCAACTTTTAAATTTGCGGTTTCAATAAGGCGTAAATCGCATGGGATATATCGTCCGGCGTCGAGCATAACGATATCACCTGGAACGACGTGCTCAGATGGAATTTCTTTTAGTTCACCATGTCTCTTGACGATGGCTTTAGGTGTTGCCATCTTTTTTAGTGCCTCTAAAGCTTGTTCTGCTTTAGATTCTTGGACAACACCGATAACAGCATTTAAAACTACAACAAGCGCGATAATACTGGCATCCGCCCATTCACCTACAAAGGCAGAAATAAGGGCAGCAATAATAAGGACATATACGAGGACGTCATTAATTTGGGCGAAAATACGCTGCCATAAAGTGCGTTTTTGTTTTGTAGCTAATTCATTAGAACCGTATTGCTTTAAACGTTCACTTACAATTTCATCTGTTAAACCGTGTTGTTCGTTTGTTTCTAGGTCAATTAATGTTTGATCTTTCGTCTTACTGTACCAATTGCTCATAAGTAAGCACCTCCAGTAAAAACAGTTAGCAATGGTAGTGTTGCTATTATTTGTGAGTAGTATGTATGGAGAAAAAATCTAAGATGAGGTTCTACTTCTATTGTACAATATTTTACAGTTGGTTGAGGGAAAGAGATGAGTTGTCATGAATTTGTTGGAAATAAAAAAGAGCCTCATATAAGAGAGGCTTTTTTACTTTTTAATTAATGTACCTAATTCTTCTGTAATAGCTTGCATTTCACTAATGCTGAATGTTTCACGTTTCATAACATGATTATAAATGTCACGTAAATCTTCGTACATTTCTTCGTTAAAACTAGCAGCTCTCATCGCTCCAGCATTAACCATACGTAATTTTTCTTTAATAGCTTCGACCATATATTCAACGTTTTCTTCTGACTTTACGGATAAATCCACCGAAGTGTCCCCCTTTAAAATAACATAAGGCTATCTTAACATTTTTTATCATTTTCGTTAATGAATCTTTTCAATCCCATTAAATTAGTAGGGATTTCCTTTATATTTAATAATTGGTTGTTTATACTATAAGTATATATTAAGAAATGCACCAAGAAGGGAAGAAACAAAAGTATGGTTCAAGTATTGTTTGTTTGTCTTGGGAACATTTGCCGTTCTCCGATGGCAGAAGCGATTTTTCGAAATCTTGTCGTAAAAGAGGGACTTGAAGAGAAAATTGTCATTGATTCTGCAGGAACTGGAGATTGGCATGTTGGCCATCCGCCACATAAAGGAACACAAAAAATTTTAAAAGAAAATGCAGTCACTTTTGAAGGAATTAAAGCAAGGCAAGTAGAAAAAGAAGACTTAACAAAGTTTGATTATATTATTGCCATGGACAACAAGAATATAGCAGATTTAAAAAGTTTAGGTAAAACTGGAGGCTATATTGGTAGGCTGTCCGACTTTGTTCCAGACGGTGGCTGGACAGACGTTCCTGACCCTTACTATACAGGGAATTTCCAAGAAGTATATGACCTTGTAACAGAAGGGTGTGCAAAGCTATTAGCTTTCATTCGAAATGAACAAGGAATATGAGGAAGCTTAGAAAGAAATACTTTCTAACATAAGAAATGAAAGGGTGAAGGAATATGGCAAAGAAAAATAATATTGCTCGAAACATTGCGATTGGTGTAGCGGCAGGTGTAGTTGTATCCATGTTAAAGAAAGAAAACCGTGAAAAAGTAAAAAATACAGCAGAAAAAGCAAAAACAAAGATGATTGAAATTGGTGAAAATGCAAAGATCAAAGAAAAAGTGCAAACTGTTACAGATAAAGGACGCGAACTTGCTGATTTCAATGTGGTAAAAGCGAAAGTAGCAGAAATTAAAAAATTAACGCCATCTGTTGTAGAGACGTTAAAAGAAACGAAAGAAATTTTTAGTAAGAAAAAAGTTGAGCCAGAAGAAAAGCCAGAAACGATTGAAATTCAAGCTGTATCTCCAAAGGTAGATGAGCTGAAAGCAGAAGAAGAGCCAGTAGTTGCTGAAGATGGTGGTATGAAAGAAGCGCGTGAATTATTTATGAAAGACTCAAATGCAGTGGAAAAAAAAACTGAAGCGTACATTGAGTTAAAGCAAGATAAAGAAGAGAAGAAAAGCGTTTAAACATATATGAGAAAAATTTTAGAAAAGGTGAGAAGAAATCGTACTTATTCGTTTGGTAAAGATTTATATGACCGGACGATGCGCGATGATGTAGCGGGCTTGGCAGCACAGCTCGCTTATTTCTTCTTGCTTGCAATTTTTCCTGGGCTCGTTTTCTTAATTACGCTTCTTGGATTTATTCCCATTCAAACAGAGGATGTGCTTAGTTTATTAGAGGTTTATGTACCAGATGATGCAATGAACTTAATTGAGGTAAATGTAGATAAAGTTGTAAACCAGCAAAATGGTGGTTTATTATCATTTGGTTTATTATCCATGTTATGGTTTGCCTCAAATGGTGTTAATGCGGTTATGAATGCTTTTAACCGCGCTTATGACGTGAAGGAAACACGTTCTTTTATTACAACAAGAGCGTTATCAATTGTGTTTACATTAGCTATTATTTTTATGATTGTCTTTGCGTTAATTGTTCCGGTATTCGGACAAGTTATTGGAGCAGCAGTGTTTAAAGCACTCGGTTTATCAGATAGTTTTTCTTTCGTGTGGAGCATTACACGATTAGTAGCGAGTTTCTTCGTGCTATTTGCTTTGTTTAGTTTCTTATATACATTTGCCCCAGATCGAAAGTTAAAAAGAAGAGAAGTTATTTCAGGGGCGTTATTTGCTACTGTAGGATGGATTGTGGTATCGTACTCATTTGCTTATTATGTAGATAAGTTTGCGAATTACGCCAATACATATGGTGGTCTCGGTGGTATCATTATTTTAATGTTATGGTTTTACTTAACTGGATGGGTAATTTTACTTGGCGGTGAAATTAATGGTTTACTCCACCATTATAGAACCGGTGACAATAATTCCCGTAATGAATAATGAGCTCTTGTTCCATAATAAAAAGGAACAGGGGGGATATTTCATGAGTAATAATAAAAAGAACCATAATAATAAAAGTAATAATAAACAAAAGAGCAGTTCGCATCCAAAGCATAAAACGAGTAGCAGTGCGAACGGTCATAATAGCTATCATTAAAAAAAACGGGTCCTCTATGAGGGACCCGTTTTATTTGCTGCCTTTTAATAATCGTAAGCCATTCAAAATGACAAGAATCGTACTTCCTTCATGGCCAATAACACCGAATGGAAGAGCTAAAAATTGCAAGAAGTTTGAACAAATTAGCATGGCAATAACGGCTAGCGAAAAGATTACGTTTTGCTTCACAATACGGTTCATTCGTTTTGATAAACGAATTGCTTGGGAAAGACGAGATAGTTCGTTCTTCATCAGTACAACATCCGCAGTTTCTAAAGCTACATCTGTTCCTTCTCCCATTGCGACACCAATGCTAGCAGTAGCTAGTGCAGGTGCATCATTTATACCGTCTCCGACCATTGCTACTGTACCGTATTTTTCTTTTAACTTTTTAATCGTTTCAACTTTTGTTTCTGGTAAACATGATGCGTAATATTCCTTTATATTACTTTCAGAGGCAATTGCTTTTGCCGTTTCTTCATTATCTCCAGTAATCATAATTGCTTCGACACCAATGCTTTGTAATTCACGAATAGCAGCTATTGTTTCTTGGCGAAGCGTATCTTTTAAAGCGATAAGTCCAAGAATGCCTCCCTCATCACTAATATAAACGACAGTTTTACCTTCCTTTTCAAGTGAGGCAGAAATACCATTATGAAATGTTTTTGTTTCTTCACCGATAAAATCAGCTTTACCTATTTTATAAGCGTTGTTTTCGAATATTCCTTTTAGCCCAAAACCAGTTACATCTTCAACCTTTTCAGGTTTTTTTAATGTAATGTCGTACGCATGTTGTGCATATTTAACAATAGATGCAGCCAAAGGATGTGTAGAGTGACTTTCAATGGATGCTGTAATAGAAAGTACTTCTTTTTCTGTCATATTTTCTCGAACATATACATCTGTTACGGTAGGTTTTCCTTCTGTTAATGTTCCTGTTTTATCAAAGGCGATTGCTTTTACTGAAGCGAGGCGTTCTAAATGTATGCCACCTTTAAAGAGAATTCCATTTCTTGCTCCGTTAGAAATTGCAGATAACGTTGCTGGTGTAATGGCAGCAACGAGTGCACAAGGAGATGCGACTACAAGTAAGATCATAGCGCGATAAAACGTTTCATTCCAGCTCCAGTCAAGTAAGAAATGAGGAACGAACATCATAAGCGCAACAACGAGTAGTACACCTTTTACGTATGTTCCTTCAAACTTTTCGATGAATAGTTGTGATGGTGATTTTTCACTTTGTGCACTTTGGACGAGACGGATAATTTTTTGGAATAATGTTTGATCGCTTGGCTTCGTAATTTTAACTTCGATAGCACCACGTAAATTTACAGTACCTGCAAATACTTCATCGCCATGTCTTTTCTCATTTGGAATAGGTTCTCCCGTGATTGCTGCTTCATCAATATTTGTTTCACCGTTATGAATCGTACCGTCAGCGGGAACACATTCACCTGGTTTAATTAAAATAATGTCGTTAATTTGTAACTCTCCAACAGGAACACGTTCCTCCGTTCCGTTGGAAATGCGTAATGCTTCTTCGGGTTGTAAGTCAAGAAGAGCGGAAATTTCTTTTTGGCTCTTACTTAATGTATAAGATTCCATAGCACCGCTGAGCGCAAAGATAAAGATTAAGATAGCCCCTTCTGCCCAGTAGCCAATAATTGCAGCACCAATAGCTGCAAAGAGCATTAGCATTTCAACATTTAGCTCTTTTTCTTCAATCGTATCTTCAATGCCTTCTTTCGCTTTTGCATATCCACCAACTATATAAGCAAGGATATAGCAAGTAATACCTACATTCATTACATCGTTCTTTGTGAATAACCAGCCAACTAAAATAAAAATACCAGATGCTACTGCAAATACAAGTTCATAATGTTTTTTTAATGTGTCCCATAAAGAGGGATGAGAAATTGTTTCTTTTGACTGTAACGTTTTTACTTCTGAGTTCATTACTACCCGCTCCTTCCGCATTCTTATTGAGAAAAATAATCAAAATCGAAACCCCTATAAAACGACGAAAGCTGCCATCCATAATGGATAGCAGCATTTCTGTTGAATCTGTTTTTAATAGTTCTTATGTTGTAATTATTCTATAGTATATCATATGTTTTTATGAGATGGTACGGTTTTGTTTCAAGTATAAACGGAAAACTTGTGTTTTCGCAACTCCTCTGGTATATATGAATATTGTTCATAAAAAGATCGGAAAGGAAGACAACAAGTGAAGACAGAGAAAATTTTTACCCATCCGATTGGCGTATTTATTGCTGCAATAGTAGCAACTTTTTTATGGGGAAGCGCATTTCCTTTTATTAAATTAAGTTATGTTGAACTTGGAATTCAACCACAAGAAGTTGGAGAGCAAATATTATTTGCCGGTTATCGTTTCTTTTTATCTGGAGTCATGCTCTTATTATTCTTTAAAGTGTTAGGAAAAGATATGAGCTTCAAAAAAGGAACAGGGAAACAGTTAATACAAATTGGTTTATTCCAAACGTTTCTTCAATATATCTGTTTTTACATTGGAATGAGTTATAGTTCAGGAATTGAAGGAGCTATCATTTCAGGAACATCATCATTCTTTCAAATTTTACTCGCCCATTTTTTATATAAAGATGATGCTCTCAATATGCGAAAATTAATTGGGGTATCTATTGGTTTTTGTGGCGTCATTTTAGTAAATGTGCCGAGTGATGGTAGCTTATCATTTCATTTTGGGATCGGAAGCTTATTACTTCTTAGTGCAGCAATGCTGTATTCATATGGAAACATATTAGCAAAAGAAGGTAGTAAAACATTAGATATTGGTTATATGACAGCATACCAAATGATTTTTGGTTCTACAGGATTATTATGTATAGGGGCTTTACAAGTTGGAGTCATGCCATTTACATTTAGTCTACATGCACTACTTATGCTAATTTATTTATCTTTCTTATCTGCAGCTGGTTTTTGCATTTGGAATACAATTATGAAGTATAACAAGGTTGGAAAAGTATCTATGTATATGTTCTTTATACCCGTATTTGGTGTGTTATTATCGAGCATGATTTTAGGTGAAGCAATTCATTCATTTGTGCTACTCGGTTTAGCATGTGTAGCCGCGGGAATCATTGTGGTAAATAGGACACCAGCTAAGCAAAAAATGGAGCAAGAAAAACAAGTAGCATAGAGAGCAGAAAAGCGATTACAATGGAAGAACAGTACTGTTCTTCTTTTTTTATAGAAAAAGGATAATAGACTAAGTGTAACGAAAAAAGATACAAAAAGCATTTATTGAGGAGAAAATATTATGAATCTACTTTACGTGGTGTTAATTGGGCAAATATTTCTTTTTTTTATTGGTGCAATTTATGCAATGGGGCAGACAAAAAGAACGAAAGATAATATGCCGTTACCTTTAGCAATTCGTCTTATTCTTAGTTTTTCTTTAACAGGTAGTGCAATTTGCATATGGTTACAAGATCCATCTGTAGAGTATAGTACGTGGGTTGCACTTGGTATGACTTTATCAACTGTGGGAGATTTGTTTATGGCTGGGCTGATTCCAATTGGTCATCGATTAATTGGAGGGATGGTTACTTTCGCTGTTGCTCATTGTTTTTATGTAAAAGCATTTTTGCAAACAGGAATTTCATGGAATGGTTTTTGGATTGGCTTACTCGTATATGGGCTCTTTCTAATTGTAGGATGGTTCTTCTTTATCCGAAATGATAAACAGGATAAGTTGTTTACGATAGGAGCTCTAATTTACGGATTGTGGGTTGGAGGAATGGCTTGCTTTGCATTCGCCTTATATTATGAAAATACAGGGATATGGTGGATACCAGCGTTTGGTGGCTTACTGTTTGTAATTTCTGATTTCATTATTGGCGTGACAGATATCGGAGGGCGTAAATTGAAGTATGAGCCACTTTGGATTTGGTTTACATATGTAGCTGCTCAAATGTGTATTATATATGTGGGATTATAAAAAGATACTCTCAAAATAGTGGATTGGTCATCTCCCTGTCAAGTAGACAGAAATAAAAAGAGTATTATGCCACGGCCTTTTCCCGATATTCTATCGGGGAAAGGCCGTGAAGTTTTTCTTGGAATCTTTCTGTATTATAAAACTGAATATATTCTTGAATTGCTCGGTAGGCCATTTCATATGTTTTTGGGCACACTAAATACAACTTCTCTGTTTTTAAATGTGAGAAGAATGATTCGATACACGCATTATCAAAACAGTTTCCACGTCTAGAATGACTACCGACAAATCCTAATTTCTCTAACTGTTTTGCGTAGGATTTAGATGTATATTGAAACCCTTGATCTGAATGGAAAAGGGGCTTAGTAGTTAATGACTTCCCTTCTAATTGACGTAATGTAGTTAAAACCAAATCTAAATCATTTCTTGAAGATAGCTTCCAGGCAACAATTTCATTGTTGTATAAATCTAACACAGCTGACAAATAGGCAAATTGTTCTCCGATTCGTACATAAGTAATATCTGTTACGAATTTTTGATTTTGCTTTTCAGCTTGAAACTCTCGATTCAAATGATTTTTAAATACCACAGATGTTTTTCTTTCATAAAACGGACGTTTTTTTCGAATGATAGATTGAATACCCAGCTCTCTCATAAGACGACGAACACGTTTATGATTCATTACCATTCCTTCTCGAGCCAAAGCACGAGTCATACGTTTATACCCATAGTAAGGGTGCTGACGATGAATAGATAAAATATGTTCTTTATGCCACATATCCCTTTTCTGACGTAAACGCTGCACGTTATGATATTTCCGCCATTTATAGTAGCCAGCCTTAGAAACTTCCGCGATTTGAAGCAACCATCGGAGTGGATAGGCTTGGCGTAATGAATCGATAAGAGAAAATCGTTCTTTCTTTAGGACCATTCCTTCCCGTGTAGATTTGGATTGCGCTTTTTTAAATACTCAACCTGTGCCTTCAAATAAGCATTTTCTTCTTCTAGACTATTAAAATTCTTTCGATTCCAGACACCACGTTGATCATCAAAGGACTCCCCTTGTTGCGCACGTTTTACCCACTCAATAATCTGGGCATCGCTCTTCACACCGAGTTGTTCACGAATTTCTCGCAATGATTTTCTCTCTTCTAATCGAAGACGAACTGCTTCTCGCTTTAGTTCTTCTGTATATTTTTGAAATGATTGTCCTTTTCTTGCCATAAAAAAATCCCCTCCAGATAAAACAGTATTGAGTCCATCATATCAGATGGACTCTTTTTTTACTGTCTACCTATAGGGGATAATACCAGATAGACTATTTTGAGAGTATCTTTTTTGCTTGTTAATTTGATCAGTATTTTTATTTTAAAATTTCTAATATTTTAATTTTATAATTCAGAATTTTGTAGAAAATCATCAGTCGTATTATTTATAATAAAAGTAAAAAGATGATGAGTTGGTGAAATGATGCAAAAGAAAAAACGTTGGCGTGAATTCTTTGGAACTATTGCAATTGCATGTTTATTGGTGTTTTTGGCGAAATTTTTTGTGTTTTTTCCGACGACTGTAAAAGGAGCATCTATGAGGCCAACGTTGCAAGATGGAGATAAGGTGATTGTTAATAAGTTAGCAAAACAATTTGAAAGCTATGGGAGAGAAGATATTATTGTTGTGAAAACAGATAATTTTTATGTCAAAAGAGTGATTGGATTGCCTGGAGATATAATTGAGATGAGAAATGATCAATTATATGTAAATTCTGAAGTGAAAGATGAAGAGTATTTGGATAGTAATAAAAAACAAGCAGAAAAAAAACTTATGAATTTAACAGAGGACTTTGGACCGATTACAGTTCCTAAAAATAAGATTTTTGTTATGGGAGATAATCGCTTAATAAGTAAAGATAGTAGAAATGGTTTAGGTTTTATTGATAGAGAAGATGTGTTAGGAAAGTTAGCAGGCATTTATTATCCGTTTGAACATATGAAAATAATAAAGTAAAAAAAACCAAGCAAATTTTAGTTTGCTTGGTTTTTTTGTTAAACAGTAGGAGATTCGTTTGATACAAAGATATCTTCATGTTTCTTTGTAGTACTTAAAACAAATTTATGTTGTAGTAATTGTAGTTTAAATAACGCCAAAGGATCATGATATGTTTCTGGATTGCTTCTTAGCGTCGCTAATGTTTGCTCGTCTTCCTGTATCTCAAGTTGAGCTGCATCTACATTTTGTTTCAATATATTAAGTGGATCTTTGAAGAACATCATGATATCACGTTCTAATGCACCTTCAAATACTTCAAATTGAAGGAAGAATTGTTTGGAAATTGTGTGAGCAATTTCTGTATAGTCTTCTGTTTCAATATATTGTTTATATTTGTTGGCGAGCATAGATTGGTTTTTTTGCATATTACCAAATAATTTTCCGGCACTTTTTAAGAAAAACTGTGTCGGTGTAAAGCGTAATAAAATATTGATGTTCGTTACTGTAATTCGATTTGTCATTCGTGCAACATCTCGATTCCAATCATCTAATAATTTGAAATCGCAAGGAAGTTTCATACGTTCTTCTTTATATAATTTATTAAACGTTTCACTCATTTCATCTAAATAAGCTTGAGCTTGAATAAATTCATTATGTGCTGTTTCAATCCATTCTTGAATAGACCCAGTAAATTTAGGAAGAAGTACCTGTTGTACATGCTTTTGAACACGTTCATTCATTGCAGCATTTAATTCTTCATGAACTAGTTTGAAATCACTATCTTCTTGAACAAGATCAGAGCAACTCTGTAATAATTCAGGAATTTGAGAATGTATATCTCGTGTAATTTCTTCTTTCGTTAAAAGATAGGATTCGGTAATAGAGCGAATTTTATCTTTTTCAAGAGCAGTAAGGTTATTAATAAATCCAGTAAGTTTCACTGAGATGTGTTTATTCCAGCGTACGGATTTTACTAATGTATTTTCTAATTCCACACGTTCATTTATGAGATAAGCAATTGTCTTTTGTGTAAACCATATTAGCTTTTCTATACGTTCTTTTTCTATATCGCGTTTTGCAAGATTAGAGAGAATAGATTCTGTTACATCTCCAAGTTGCTGGCTACTCTCTTGCGAAGGAGAGTATGGGAAGAATTGTGCATCTGGAAAATGTACTTTAAGTTTACTAATTAGTTTTTCATTAGTAGTCGTATTATTTGTGTGTAATACGAAGTGAATTTGTAAGTTTGGTACTTGTTCACGTAAATAAATTAATGTATCAATTTCTTTACTATGCAATGGTGAAGAAGAATTTAATACGTAAACAAGACTATCTGCTGCTTGTAAGTATTCAAAGTATGCATTGTTTTTATCCAATTGCTCTTGAATGGATGGTGTAAGAAGAAATGTAAACTTATTTTTTCTTAAAAACCTACTTGGTAGCTTAATTTCTATACATTTTTTCTCAAGTTCTGACTGAGCAGATGTAGCCGTTATTTGATGGAATTCATCAAGGTTAGGGATATTTCGTATATCTAACTCGGTAAATTCTGTTATTTCAGTTTGACTAGCGTCTTTAAATAGAATAGGAGTTGTTAAAGTTTCAGTTAAGATGTTCTCTCCCAATATTGAATTAACAAATGATGTTTTATCATGGTCACTAGTTCCAGCTATTAGTAGTGGTGTGACATTTAAATCACATAGTTCATGGACTAGTAGCGTAAATTGATGACTTAAATCTACATCATTTTTCTCAGCCCATACAGCGATTGTTTCGAATAAATGAGAAACTGTTTCCATATTTACATCTGCTTCAGCTGATGTATTAGAAAGTAAGGATCCAGCACTTTTTACGAGTAATGATTCTAAAGTTGTAGGTGAGACTTCATTCCATGCTAACACTGCTGCAGAGACAACTAGAGAATCTTTTGCTTTCGTTAAACTAAACCAATTTGTTAATAAATTTGGTACAAGTCCGTTTAATTCATGCATAAAATGATTTCCGGTAATTAATGCAAAGTATGTTTCTTGATAGCGAGTAGAAATTTCATTCCAATCGTCATTATTGTCTGTTTCAATATGCAAGAATAAATGATTAATACTTTGAATCCAAGGAAGGTATAAGGATTCATGTTGATAGCTATTCCAAAGAGCAATAACAAGCTCTTTAAATTGAGCTTGATCAACAGCATATAGAGCTTTTAAAGACTCATAGAAATATTCAGGCTTAATATTTTTTGTAAGTCCTTTGTTTATGTAATTTATTAACGTATCAAACCAGTGTAAAGATTGTGTTCGAATACCTTCTTGAACAGCTAGTTCGATAGCGTTGTTCCAATCTTCTTGTTTTTCATAGAAAGAACGTGCAATTGCAGTAATATTTGGATAATCCGGTTGGAATGCAACAGCTTCACTAATCGTCTTAAAAGCGAGTCCTAAACGATCTTGTTCGATATAAAGAGAAAGAAGTTGTAAGGAAACCTCCATCGTAAGAGTTGTATCTTCCGTTTGAATAGATTGATAAATTTCTTCTGCCTTTGGTAAGAATCCTAGTTCAAAATAAGCATCTGCAATATTTTTTGTCGCCCAAAGTGCAAGAGCATTATTTACTTTTTCCCATTTAAATATAGCTGCTTCAAAATCTTTATTTTGATAATAAAATTCACCTTGAGCAAATCGAATATTAGAAATGTTGGAGAATTCATTTTTAGATTCATTTATATATGCTTCACCGAGTACTTCCGATGCAGGAGTAGAAGTTTCTTCTGTTAAAAATGTTTTATAGTAAACTTTTTGAATAAATTGATTTTCAATGGTCATGTTCGTTCCCCCCTGTATAATTTAGAAAAATGATGTCGTATGTAAAAGGGTGTATGTTCTTTTAATAGGTAGAAGTTGCATTATATAGACCAAACTATGTTTTTGCTAGATATATCATTTTTCTTGAGAGTTAAACCGTTGCGAAAAGTAACTTTCCTTTATTGTAACAAAAAAACACGCATATGAATTTTTATTTTTTATCGGGTTATTTGCGGGCAGTAAGAATCTAATCTCAAAATTGTTGAATGTAAGTAAGTTATGTGGGAGTCGGGATGTCTGTAGAAGCAAGATTGGCATAGGTTAATAATTAGTAGAGGATGAACAAAACTCCCACTGATTAAAGTTTCACTTTATCTCTGTTAAAGGAAAGAATAGAAGTAGAGTTCATTATAAAAACAATGTATAGTGAATATGTATACCATGTTTGCCTTAAAGATAGAAAGGGTACAATGTGGAATAACGATCGTGCATAGGATGTGTCTTCCGAATGGAACAACATATTGGCGAGTTAATCGCGCATTATGGCTATTTTGGAATTGTTATAGCTTTGGCTGGTGGTATTGTCGGATTACCGATACCAGACGAGTTTTTATTGACCTTTGTTGGTTATAATGTTTCAAAAGGAGTTATGTCAGGAACTGCTGCTTTTTTAAGTGGGATGGCTGGTGCGATGTTAGGGATCACGTTAAGCTACATATTAGGTTTAAAACTTGGGCTCCCTGTTTTAAAGAAATATGGGCCGAAAATTAGAATTAAAGAACATCACATTGAAAAAACACATATTTTATTTGAAAAATATGGGCCATTTCTTTTAATGATTGGTTATTTTATACCGGGAGTACGTCATTTAACGGCATATTTTGCTGGGGTATCAAATTTGACACTTTGGCGTTTTTGTTTGTACGCTTACGGTGGTGCGCTCATTTGGATAAGTGTTTTTATTGGGCTTGGCTGGAAGTTAGGCGAGAAGTGGCGCTTCGTTGAGTATAGTTTACATCATTATGGAATATGGATTTTATTAATTTCAGCAGTTGTTACATGTGTTGTATGGTTGTACATAAAGAAAAAGAAAAACCGCTAATAGCGGTTTTTTTAGCTGAAAGCAATAAATAATACACCAGCTGTAATAAAGACTACACCAACACCGGTCATAAAGTTTAACTTTTCACCGAGGATAATCATAGCGAGAATGATAGAAAATACGACGCTTAATTTATCGACAGGAGCTACTTGTGAAACCTTTCCTGTTTTGAGGGCAAGAAAATAAAATAGCCATGACGAAGCACCTGCAACCCCACTTAATGTGATAAATAGCAGTGCTTTTTTATTTAGCAGTACGTCGCCGATATTTTGAAATTTACCTTGTATGATAATAACGCCTATCATAAATAATGCCATAATAATAGATCGAATTGTTGTTGCAACGTTTGCATCGATGCCGTCTAAACCAAACTTTCCAAAAATAGATACAAGGGCAGCAGCAATTGCTGATAATAGTGCAAATAAGAGCCACGAACTCATAGTAAAATTCCTCCAATCTTACAGTATTATACATGAAAATGATTCTCATGTATAAAGTTGAAGCAATTGAGCTTTATAGAAAGCGCGACTTCAACTTAACTTCTTGCTCCACCTGAATTTTAAGGTGGGAGTTTTACTGCCTGTAAATAGTGGGCTAAATAACGAAATAATCCCCACCTTATATTTTTAATAAGGTGGGGATTATTATACTACTCTGCAATTTCCTCATATAAAAAGTACGTTACATTATAAATATGTTCTACTTCATCGTCTGTCATAAACAATAATTCGTCACGCTCAATCCCTTTTTTCTTTTCAATAAACTCAATCATATTTTTGCGTTCTTCTCTCTTCATCAATTTTATTTCTCCCCTCAATCTGTTTTAATACAGTTTATTTAAGTTACTGCTATTATATAACAGAATCTTTGGAAAGTTCCACCTATTTTATTATTTTTTTTAAAAGAACTTTTCGACAAAACAAGCCCACCTAAGGGGGGGCTTGTTTTATTTTATAGTCGTAAAAACTCAGGCTCCGTCGTACCCGCACCATCAATGTAATAAATTGTGTCGGGATTGATTTTGATCAATACGTAATTAGGGTCTTCAGGACCGAGTAACCAACGTTTTAAGCTATTATTCCAAAACTTGTTTTTTAATGTTGAGTCTTCCTCGATTGAAGCTAACCCTTCAACTTCAATATAATCTTCATCTAATTTTTTTCCTTCTCGTCCGAGTAGTACATGGACATTAGGATTTTGTTCAATATCTGTTATCTTTTTTGATTGTCGATCTGTTGCAACATATAGTACAAAATCTTCATGGAAAAACATCATAAAGGCGCTATGAGGTTTCTCATTTCGTACTGTAGATAATACACCAGTACGTTGACCTTGAATAATAGTTGCGATTTTTTCTTTTAAGTGCATAATTTTAACCCCTTTTCACAATTTATAATTCTGTCTGTTTAAACAAGATAATTTAAATATCTTTCATACTGTTTTCTTCAATCCGATTTTTTAAACGTAATTGTGATGAAATCGGACAAGTTAGGAGAAGAATAATAATAATATTGAGGAGAAATACATACGATGGAAGGATGAAAAGCATGTTTAATAAAATATTTCTTATAGTAGCGCTTATAGGTGTACCACTATCTGTACTTGGAAAAACACTTCATTGGCCAGAAACAATTATGTTCGCTGTGTATTGTATTACGATTATCGCATTAGCTGGTTTTATGGGGAGAGCAACAGAGAGTCTAGCAATTGTTTCTGGTCCTAGAATAGGCGGATTATTAAATGCTACTTTCGGTAATGCTGTTGAACTTATCATTTCAATTTTTGCACTTCAAGCAGGGTTAATTGAAGTGGTGTTAGCTTCTTTAACCGGTTCTGTACTTGGAAATTTATTATTGGTAGGAGGGTTATCTTTCTTTGTTGGAGGTCTTAAATACAAAAGACAAAGTTTTAATGTATATGATGCAAGGCATAATTCAGCTTTATTAATATTTGCTGTTGTTGTGGCCTTTGTTATTCCAGAGATCTTTTCAATGAAGATGGACGCTGGCAAGACGTATCAATTAAGTATAGGTGTTTCTATTATTATGATTATCATGTACCTTGCTGCATTACTATTTAAGTTAGTTACGCACCGTGGTGTATATCAACATAAAAGTGACGAAGTAGCGCATGAAGAAGAGCCAGAGTGGTCAAAAGGGAAGGCGCTCCTTATTTTAGCGATAGCAACACTGGCAGTAGCTTATGTGTCAGAGGCACTCGTACATACTTTTGAAACTGTTGCAAAGTCATTTGGTTGGTCAGAGTTATTTATAGGGGTTATTATCGTTGCAATTGTTGGGAATGCAGCGGAACATGCGTCTGCAATTATTATGGCTTATAAAAATAAAGTAAATATTGCAGTCGAAATTGCAATAGGCTCTACATTACAAATCGCCATGTTTGTTGCTCCTGTATTAGTATTGCTATCTATGTTCTTCGCGCAAAGGATGCCTTTAGTATTTACTATACCAGAACTTGTGTCTATGATTACAGCCGTTTTCTTAACGATTGCGATTTCCAATGATGGAGATACAAACTGGTTTGAAGGTGGCACTTTACTAGCGGCGTATGTCATTATGGGAATTGGTTTTTATTTATTATGAAAAATAGGCATAACAATTGCGCTCAGAGAAAACAATAAACGAAGTAGTATATATACCTACATAGGAAGGAGCCAGACAGGTGAAACGAGTATACAGCATATGTCTTTCAACTATGGTCTCGTTTATTTTATTATTTCCTAACATGAGTTTTGCAAAGACAACAGTAGGAACAAAAATGCCTTCATCTGTTTTAAATATTTCAAAAGACAATACATTTCCAAATGATGCGCAAGATTTGCCACGTTTACAACCAAGTAAATTTGCTCAAGAGCTATTGAAAACGGCTAATATTAAAATTGAAAATCCAGACTTAATTCGGATGTTTAATGAAACGACAATTTCAAATGCGCCGCTTGCAGTAGGGTATCGGGCAAAAATTTATTTGGGTCAATGGGCTTTACATTATGAATCAGTAGACACATCGATTAATTGGGAATATAAACAAGTGAATCGAAATGTGTATGATAATCGCGGAGGAGACCGTTTATATCCACTTCGCTATAAGCAAGAAACACAAAAGACGGTTGAAGGCGATTTAACAGCAGATATGAAAGATGCTGCAGATGTGAAAAAAATGATGCTTCTCAAAGCACTTGAAAAAGTACAATTACCCCTTTCGTTTAAAACGACCATTGGTTATGGTACTGGACATGAGCGTGTGTATAATATTAGTCCGAGTCAACTCGGATATTTATACGCTTATACACCAGCAGTAAATGAAAAAGGAAAAGTAACATTTGGAGAAGTGTATCTTGTATTAAAGGGAAATCAAAAAAGACTTGTTGTGAAAAATATTACTTCTCAAGGAATTGGAGCTGCTATTCCAATTCATGATCATTTGTATTTTAAATTCATTTCTTCTTCCCACTCGCAATAACATGAAAAAACGTCAGCTTATAAGCTGACGTTTTTTTATAATGTAATGTTTGCTGTTTTTGATAAGAAATCTTCTGTCGGATAGTAGCTGTTTTTTACAAGAACATTTGGTCCAAGACATTTTACTGCAGGACAGTGACAGCTTAATGATTTTGCAGTTTTTGAAGCGCTCCATTTTTCATACGCTTCTTGTAATGTGTTTGTTTGTATGTTTCCTAGAAGTGGAACATCACCAAAATCAGTAACGATAATATTGCCATCAAAAATATTTACATTTAAGCGTGAACGACCATCTGGATCGTTACGAACAGTTACATTTTTGCTCTCTTGTAACTTTTTAAATGTGGCAATGTCTCGCTCGTCATCGCTACAAGCATAGAAAGGTAAAGTTCCAAATAACATCCATACATTTTCATCGCGAATTTCTAGTAAATGCTCAATCGCATCACGAATTTCAGCTTTTGTTAAAATCTCTAGATTACTCGCGAAGTCACTTGGATACATTGGATGAACTTCATGACGTTTACAGCCCATCTCTTCGACGATTTGGCGGTGAATATGTTCAATATGTGGTAGAGTTCTTTTGTTTAACATTGTTTCGGCAGATACAAGTACACCTGCATCTGATAGAGCCTTACTATTTGTAATCATTCTTTCGAATAATTTTGCACGTTGTTCGTAAGTAGGCTTACGCTCCATCATTGCAAATCCGCCTTCAACGAAGTCATCAATTGTTCCCCAGTTATGAGAGATATGCAATACGTCTAAATAAGGAATAATCTGTTCGTAACGTGCTAAATCTATAGTTAAGTTAGAGTTGATTTGAGTGCGAACGCCTCGTTCATGGGCATATTTTAAGAGTGGTGTTACATAGTTGTCGACGGATTTTTTTGAAAGCATAGGTTCTCCGCCAGTAATACTTAAAGAACGTAAATGAGGAATCTCATCTAATCGTTTTAATAAAAGATCCATCGGAAGCGGATTTGGGTCTTTCGGCTGTAACGTGTAACCAACAGCGCAATGCTCACAGCGCATATTGCATAACGTCGTCGTTGTAAATTCAACATTTGTTAATAGTAGTTTGCCGTACTCTTCAAGGTCCATATACGCTTCCCATGGATCGTAAGAAGGAGTAATCGGCTTCATTTTTTGTGATATCGTCATATGAAATACTCCTTTGACTATTGAAATAACAATTTGTCCATTCTCTATAATAGAAGAATATGTGCTTTTTATAAAGTGAAACTTTTTAGCATGAAAAGAGAGAGGGCTTACATTATAGTGGATGACTGTGACAAAATTGATGAAATTTCATGCCCATAGCAATCGTTTTTGCGGTATAATAAAAGCAACTCGAATTAAAAGGAGAGTGCCTTCATGGGAAAAGCAATTCAAGATAAAGATACACAATTAGTATATTTAAAAGAACGTTTAAATATGTTCATTGAAGTAATTGATACAATTGAACCCGAAGAAGTAGAATTAGAAGATGTAGATCGTCTTCTTGCAATGTTAGATGAATTAGAATTAAAATGTGAGCAATTTAAAAAAGACGAATAATATATTAAAAAGGCTACCAATTCCAATTTGGTAGCCTTTTTCTGTTCGGGTAATAGAAGGACGATAGAAAAAGAGGTATAATCAAGTTGTGAAAAATTTCATTTATGCTCTAATAGCGTGAAATAAATAGCTAAAGAGCATAACAATTGAATTTTCAGCTCATAACGTTTTGGTAGCGTTCACAATTGAGGGGGAAGTAACAATGGAAAAGCTTCAAGAAAGCATGTATCAACTAATTGTTGAAACGTCAACGAACTTACCGAAAGATGTTCGTCGTGCGATTCAACAAGCGAAAGAGCGAGAAAATGCAGGGACTCGTTCTGCGATGGCACTTGGCACAATTACAAATAATATTAAAATGGCTGATGATAACATCTCGCCGATTTGCCAAGATACAGGGATGCCAACGTTTAAAATTTATACACCAGTTGGTGTGAATCAATTAAAGTTGAAGGAAGCTATCTATAATGCGCTTGAGCGGGCGACAAAAGATGGTAAACTTCGTCCCAATTCTGTTGATTCTCTTTTTGGAGATAATAGTGGAAATAATTTAGGACCAGGTACGCCGGTGATTAAGTTTGAACAATGGGAAAAAGATTATATTGATGCACGTTTAATCCTAAAAGGTGGTGGCTGTGAGAATAAAAATATTCAATATAGCTTACCGTGTGAACTAGAAGGACTTGGACGAGCTGGCCGTGATTTAGAAGGGATTCGTAAATGCCTTCTTCATGCAGTATATCAAGCACAAGGGCAAGGATGTAGCGCTGGTGTAATTGGTGTTGGTATCGGGGGAGACCGCACATCAGGTTATGAATTAGCAAAAAATCAATTATTCCGTACATTAGATGATGTCAATCCAGTACCAGAGTTACAACATCTTGAAGAGTACGTATTAGAAAATGCGAACAAGCTTGGCATTGGTACGATGGGATTTGGCGGAGAAACAACTTTACTTGGTTGTAAAATTGGCGTCTATAATCGTTTGCCAGCTAGTTTCTATGTATCTGTTGCGTATAATTGCTGGGCATATCGTCGCCTTGGTGTGAAAATTCATCCTGAAACAGGAGACATTATGGATTGGCTATATCAAGAAGGGGAAGATACACTTCAGCATGAAGTACAAGAAAAAACAGAGCAACGTGAGATTGTATTAGAAGCACCAATTACAGAAGAGCAAATTCGTGAACTTCGCGTTGGTGATGTTGTAACAATTAATGGCATGATGTATACAGGTCGTGACGCAATCCATAAGCATTTAATGGATAATGATTGTCCAGTAGATTTAAATGGACAAATTATTTACCACTGTGGTCCAGTTGTTGTGAAAGATGACAATGACAATTGGCAAATTAAAGCGGCAGGTCCAACGACAAGTATTCGTGAAGAACCGTACCAAGGCGATATTATGAAGAAATTCGGTATTCGCGCTGTCATTGGAAAAGGCGGTATGGGTGCGAAAACATTAGCGGCTTTAGAAGAACATGGCGGTGTATATTTAAACGCAATCGGTGGTGCAGCGCAATATTATGCTGAATGTATTAAAGAAGTGAAAGATGTTGATTTCTTACAATTTGGTATTCCAGAAGCAATGTGGCATTTACGTATCGACGGGTTTAAAGCAGTTGTAACGATGGACTCTCATGGTAATAGCTTACATGCAGATGTTGATAAAACATCACTTGAAAAATTAGCTAGCTTTAAAGAGCCAGTATTTAAGTAAATAAAAAGTGCATCTCGAATGATTCGAGATGCATTTTTTTGGTATATATAGAAAAACATGTTCAGCATGAAAGAATGCGTTGCAACAGAAACTACAAGTACGATTATATATGGAAAGGAGACTATTTATGAAATATAAATGGTTATATATCGGTCTCATTTTTTCAATTATGATGGCACTTGTTCCAGTTTCAGCACTGGCTTATACAAATACTCCACATAACTGGGGAATCCCGCGTCCTAAAAATGAAACAGTACCAGATGCAGGAAAGTTATATACAGATTTACTACAAAAAAATGGCGGGTTTTATTTAGGAGATACGAAGAAAAAAGATATTTATTTAACATTTGATAATGGATATGAGAATGGATACACAGGGAAAATATTAGATGTATTAAAAGAGAAAAAAGTACCAGCAACTTTCTTTGTAACGGGACATTACATTAAAACACAAAAAGATTTATTGTTAAGAATGAAGGATGAGGGACACATTATTGGAAACCATTCTTGGAGTCATCCTGATTTTACAGCGGTAAATGATGAGAAACTTCGTGAAGAATTAACGAGTGTAACGGAAGAAATTAAAAAAGTAACTGGGCAAAAAGAAGTGAAATATGTACGTCCTCCGCGCGGTGTATTTAGTGAAAGAACGTTAGCTCTTACGAAAGAAATGGGCTATTATAATGTATTTTGGTCACTTGCATTTTTGGATTGGAAAGTGGATCAGCAAAGAGGATGGCAATATGCGCATAATAATGTTATGACGATGATTCATCCAGGATCTATTTTATTACTTCATGCAATATCAAAAGATAATGCAGAAGCACTTGCAAAAATCATTGATGATTTGCGCGAGAAAGGGTATCATTTTAAAAGTCTAGATGACTTAGTAAAAGGCAATCAACCGTAAGCATGTATGCTTACGGTTTTCTCATGCTATAATGATGTGTAAAAAGGATGGGGAAACGTATGTGGAGCGAGCATGTTACGTTAGAGTATCCGTATCATTTTGAAGAAGTATTAAAACGTTTATCTTTTGATCCTCTTAACGTCATTCAATTAGATGAGAAAGTTATTTATATCCCGCTTTGTATAGACGAGGAACAGGTTGTTGTTCGCTTACAAGGGATTGGTACTGTTCAAAATCCACAGTTTTGGATTTCTAGTCAGACAGGAGATCCAGAGAAAGTCATGAAACGAATGAGAGCCATTTTTCATTGGAATGAACCGTTTCAAGATATACAAAATCATTTTTTAAACACATCATTACGTCCACTATTTGAAACATATGCTCATACTCCAATTATTTTAGAATTTGATTATTTTGCTTGTCTGCTTCGCTGTATCATTCACCAACAAATAAATTTGAAATTTGCTACTGTGTTAACAGAACAATTTGTGAAACGGTATGGAACAGAGAAGAACGGTGTATTCTTTTTCCCCACTCCGGAAATAGTAGCAAATATTTCAATAGAAGAATTGAGAGAGCAGAAGTTTAGTCAGCGAAAGGCTGAATATATAGTAGGATTAGGTCGAAGTATTGTCAGTGGTACATTAAATTTAGCGAGTATAGAAAATGGGACGGAAGAAGACATTTCAGCACAATTGTTGCCAATTAGGGGAATTGGTGCATGGACAGTGCAAAACTTTTTAATGTTTGGGCTTGGACGGAAAAATATGTTCCCGAAAGCGGACATTGGGATTCAGCGTGCAGTGCAAGGTATATTTCAATTAGATGATAAACCTGATGATGCATTTTTAGAAAAATTGAAACAAGAGTGTGAACCATACTGCAGTTATGCAGCGTTATATTTATGGAAAAGTATAGAGTAGAGGTGTAATAATGATACAAAAGCAACATGAGAGTAAGTTGGAAGTTGGTCAAACGTTTCCTGTGACAATTAAACGTCTTGGGATTAACGGAGAAGGCGTTGGTTATTTTAAGAGACAAGTTGTTTTCATTCCAGGGGCATTACCAGGAGAAGAAGTTGTTGCAGAAACAACGAAAATTCAGCGTGGCTTCGCTGAAGCGAAAGTGAAAAAAGTTCGTAAAGCTTCACCGCATCGTGTGAAAGCACCGTGTCCAGTATATGAGGAGTGTGGCGGTTGTCAGCTGCAACATTTAGATTATAAAGAACAATTGAATCAAAAGCGTGATATCGTTGTACAAGCATTTGAGAAGTACATGAAAAATAGTATGGAAGAGAAAATTCGTCCAACGCTTGGCATGGAAAATCCATGGCATTATCGTAATAAGAGTCAATTACAAGTGGGGCGTAAAGACGAAAAGGTTATTACAGGGCTATATAAACAAAACTCACATCAGTTAATTGATATCGCTCACTGTATGATTCAACATAAAGCAACGAATGAAGCGACAAAAGTTGTAAGACGTATTTTAGAAAAATTAAATGTTTCTATTTACAATGAGAAAAAACAAAAAGGTTTAGTACGCACAATTGTAACACGTACTGCAGTTCAAACAGGTGAAGTACAAGTTACACTTATTACAACAAAAGAAGAATTACCAAATAAAGAACAATTTATTGCAGAAGTACAAAAACAGATGCCAGCGGTTAAATCAATTATGCAAAATGTAAACTGGCGTAAAACATCTGTTATTTTTGGCGACAAAACATTTAAATTAGCTGGAAAAGAAGTAATTCAAGAAACACTTGGTGATTTATCATTTGAATTATCAGCACGTGCGTTCTTCCAGTTGAATCCAGAGCAAACCGTTGTTTTATATAATGAAGCAAAAAAAGCCGCTGCGTTAACAGGCGATGAGAAAATTGTAGATGCGTATTGTGGCGTTGGTACAATCGGTCTTTGGCTTGCAAATGATGCAGCGGAAGTACGTGGTATGGATGTAATTCCAGAAGCGATTGCAGATGCAAGAAAAAATGCAAAGCGTCACGGATTTACAAATACGAAATATGAAGCAGGTAAAGCTGAACAATGGTTACCGAAATGGGTAAAAGAAGGATGGCGTCCAGATGTAATTGTTGTCGACCCACCACGTACAGGTTGCGATGATAAATTACTGGAAACAATTTTAAAAGTGAAGCCGAAACAAGTTGTGTACGTGTCTTGTAATCCTTCTTCATTAGCACGTGATGTACAAGCATTAATGAAGAGCTATGAAGTGGAGTATGTGCAACCAGTTGATATGTTCCCGCATACAGCTCACGTAGAAAATGTAGTGAAGCTTGTTAGAAAGTAAAGTTTATTAATATTCCCTCATGGTATGAGGGAATATTTTCTATGAAGGAGAATATTATGCATAATTATAAATTAACAATTCAGTACGATGGCGCACGTTTTAAAGGATGGCAACGTCTCGGTAATAACGATAATACAATTCAAGGAAAAATCGAAAGTGTCATATCTGAAATGGTCGGAAAAGAAATTGAAATTATCGGTTGTAGTAGAACAGACGCTGGTGTACATGCTTTGAATCAAGTTGCTAACTTTCAAAGTGATGAGAAGTTAGTGGAACATAAAGTGAAAAAATATTTAAATCAATATTTACCTAATGATATTAGCATTACGAATGTGGAAGAAGTACATGATCGTTTCCATGCTCGTTACAATTCTAAAGCAAAAACATATCTGTATAAAATTTGGAATGAAGAGCATACAAATCCATTTATGCGTAAATACAGCATGCATGTGAATAAAAAATTAAATGTGAAAAGCATGAAAGCAGCTGCGAAACATTTAGTTGGTTCACATGACTTTACTGCTTTTTCAAATGCGAAATCAAAGAAAAAATCTATGGTTCGAGAAGTATATACACTTGATGTGATGGAAGAGGCAGGGTTTGTACAAATTAGAGTAAGTGGTAACGGCTTCCTTCATAATATGGTAAGAAAAATTGTCGGGGCATTAATTGAAGTTGGATTAGGACAATTAGACGCTGAAGCAATTCCAAACATTTTAGAGGAAAAGCAGCGCAATCAAATTAATTGTCTTGCTGAGGCAAGTGGGTTGTATTTAGAGAATGTTGAGTTTTAATGGCAAATAAAAAAATCGGGCTAAGTAGCTCGATTTTTTTAGTATTACGAAGATTTCTCGTTTTTTATACGTAGCTTCAAATTCCAAAAAGCAGCAAGCATAATAGCTGCAAAGGAGCCGCTAATTGTTCCTAATAGCTTTGCATAAGGAAAGCTACTCATATCACCATTAATGAATAACATTATACATAGAACAGCAGGGAGAAGGTATAAGTAGTGTAATAACTTTAATTTTTTATCATTACTCATATATATAGCCCTTTCTAGCATGTTATATTTTTATTATAACATATTTTTCCAAGTTATTTTTTGCACTTGGAGACATGTTTATTTCATATGTGTAAATGCAGTTTTTTAATTCGATATTGTAAGTTTTGCCTACTTAATCCTAAAAATTTTGCAGCTTGTGAGATGTTGCCATGATGTTCTTTAAGAATTTGGTTAATGTAGTTCTTTTCCATTTTTTCTATTGTGTGTTTTAAAGTTTTAGGTGCATCAGTATTGTGATTAGTTAGTGCATGTTGCATATTGAATTCTGTTTTTATTCGTTCACGAAAGCGAGTAGGCATATGAAACGCTGTAATGATGGTTTCATCTTCTATCAAGTTCATGGAACCTTCAATTATATGTTCCAACTCCCGTACGTTTCCAGGCCAATCGTATGCATAGAAAAATTCTCTTACATTTACATCTACATCGGTTACATTGAGCCCAAATTGAGTATTATATTTTTCAATAAAGTGCTGAACAAGATCTGGAATATCTTCTTTTCTTTCACGTAAAGGCGGAAGACATAAAGTAACGACGCTTAATCGATAATATAAGTCTTCTCTTAATCGATTATGTGCGATGGCTTCGAAAGGATCTTCATTGATAGTTGCTATAATACGAACGTCAATTTCTTTTTCGTGTGTGCCTCCGATTCTTCGTATTGTTTTTTCTTGTATAGCTCGCAGTAACTTCGCTTGAAGTGCTGGACTTAATGAGTTGATTTCATCTAATAACAAAGTTCCTCCGTTCGCTTCTTCGAATAAGCCTGATTTATCTATTGCTCCTGTAAAGGCACCTCGATTTGTGCCAAATAGTAGGCTTTCCATTAAGGTATCAGGTATAGCGGCACAGTTTTGTGAAATAAAGGGTTTGGTTGAACGCTGACTTTCATTATGGATGCTTTGTGCAAATAGTTCTTTACCAGTGCCTGTTTCCCCTACGAGAAGTATGGAGGAAGATGTACGAATTACTCTTTTTCCTTCTGTAATGATTGATTGAATGGCTTCAGAATCACCAATTATGTGATCAAAGGTAAATTTAGTGCTTTGTTTTCGAGAAGGACTTATTTTTATCGTTTGTTTTAAGTTACTAATTTCTTTTGATATTTCAATAGCGCCTTTAATTTTTCCATTTTCTATTATAGGGAAAGTATCGTTAATCGTTGTAATTTCTTGTCCTTTATTGTTAAAATACGTTTGTTTTATATTTTTCTTTGTTTTTCCAAATTTTAATGCCTCTATAAGAGTACTATTTTTATTTTCTTCAAATGCAAATATTTCTAAAGGACTTTTATATAATACATCTAAGCGATCCATTGATTCAATTTCCATCATTTTGCGGTTATAGACAATCGTTTTACTTTCCTCATTAATAATATGAATCCCGATATCGAGTTCATTGAGTAAAGTTTCATATAGCATATTCATTTCAATAATTTGTTTGAAATTAATTTCTTCTGTATGCATGTAACATCTTCTCCTCATTTTACCCTATGAAGACTGACTTTTTATAATTTTATTAAAATTCTTATAAAATCGCAAAAAATTTTTGCTATTTTTCGTTTAAAACTTTTTAAATGATCGAAAAATTTTGCGGTTGTGCACATTTTTTTGTATGAAACTCTCATTTAATACATGAATTAGAGACTTGGTACGTATTTTGCATAAATAATATTCGAAATCTCTAGAGGGGAGAATATGACTTTTTACAGGATATACAACGTTTTGGTGTCAATTAATAAGAGGGAGGAATTTATAAAGTGAAGACAGTTATAGAAGGTGTGTATAGTCCTTGTTATGGAAAAGTAGAGAAGTTATTTGTGACGGAAAGTTCTTACGTATACGAGTGGGAGAAATTAGCATTAATTGAAACAATAGATAAACAGAAAGTAGAAATTAAGATAGGGATCAGTGGTTATATTGAATCATTAGAAGTAGTAGAAGGACAAGCTATTGCTGATCAAAAATTATTAATAACAGTAAGGGATGACCTTTTAGTAACAGGCAGTGATTAATGTAAGTGACGTGTATTTTTGCTCTTTTAAATCATTATTTTTACACTGAATACTTTTAAAAACGCTTACATTAAATGGGTTGGCAAAGTGAAAAGGGGGGATTTATATGATGGATCAAAACCAAGGATTAAAAAGAGAATTGAAAAGTAGGCACATATTTATGATTGCACTCGGTGGAGTTATTGGTACAGGACTTTTTTTAGGGTCAGGTTATACGATTCATGAGGCTGGACCTGGAGGAGCAATTGTAGCGTATCTTGTCGGTGGATTTGTAATGTATTTAACGATGCTCTGTCTTGGAGAATTAGCTGTTGCGATGCCTGACGCAGGGTCTTATCAAACGTATGCGACAAAGCATATTTCCCCTGCAGCAGGTTATGTAGTGGGATGGATGTCGTGGTTAAACTGGTCTGCTACGATAGGTATTGAATTAATTGCAGTTAGTATTTTGATGAAACGTTGGTTTCCTGATGTACCGTCATGGATTTGGTGTGTAGTGTTCGCGGTACTGCTCTTTGCTATTAATGCGTTATCTTCAAGAAGTTTTGCGGAAGTGGAATTTTGGTTTGCAAGTATTAAAGTAATTACAATTATTGCATTTATTATTTTAGGCGGGGCGGCAATGTTTGGTTTTCTAGATATGAAAGGAAATGAACCAGCACCGATGTTCTCTAGCTTTACTGATTACGGGGGACTGTTTCCGAATGGATTATCAGCCATTTTAATTACGATGATTGCAGTTAATTTTTCTTTCCAAGGAACAGAACTAGTTGGTATTGCAGCAGGTGAGAGTGAAAATCCAGAGAAAACGATCCCGAAGGCAATTAACAATACAGTTTGGCGTATACTTGTTTTCTTTGTACTATCTATTTTTATTCTTGCTGGACTATTCCCTTGGCAGCAAGCAGGAGTAATAGAAAGTCCATTTGTAGTTGTATTTGATAAAATTGGTATTCCTTATGCAGCTGATATTATAAATTTCGTTATTATTACAGCAGTTCTATCCGTTGCGAATTCAGGATTATATGCAACTTCTCGTATGCTATGGTCTATGTCTAATCAAGGAATGATTAGTCCGATTTTTGGTAAGTTATCTAAAAACGGTGTTCCTATTTATGCATTGATTGTAAGCACAATTGTAGGTTGTCTCTCATTATTATCAGGTATTTATGCGGAAGATACAGTTTATTTATGGCTGCTTTCTATCGCTGGATTTGGAGCGATACTAGTTTGGGCATCTATTGCTCTATCTAACTTATTAGCTAGAAGGTCATACATAAAGCAGGGCGGGGATGTCAAAGACCTGAAATTTAAAACACCGCTGTATCCATTCGTACCACTGCTTGCGTTAGTATTAAATGTAACAGTAATCGTTGGCATGGCCTTTATTCCAGAACAAAGAATGGCATTGTATTGTGGTATTCCATTTATGATTGTTTGTTTACTGTTTTATCGTGCTACAAGAAATAAGGGAAGTAATGTAGAGCATATTGAAAAGACAAATACAACGGAAGTAGAGAGTTTATAATAGTGATCAATTAGGAGACTGTAAAATTGTAAACAGTCTCTTTTTTTGTGAAAATAAAGCTGGAAACATACTATGTATGCAAAGGGGAATTAGCGATGAATCGAGAAATTTCGCAGTTGTTAAAACAAATAGATTCAAGGAAAGAGGAATTGTTAGAACTTACAAAAACATTAATTCGTTTTGAAACACCAGCACCGCCAGCGAGAAATACAAATGAAGCGCAAGAATTTGTTGCAGAGTTTTTAAGAAAACGAAATTTTAGTATTAATAAATGGGATGTATATCCGAATGATCCGAACGTTGTTGGGGTAAAAAAAGGAATAAAAAGTGACTCATATAAAAGTCTTATTATTAATGGGCATATGGATGTAGCTGAAGTGTCAGCAGATGAGGCGTGGGAAACAGATCCATTTGATCCATTTATAAAAGATGGCTGGTTAGTTGGACGTGGCGCAGCAGATATGAAAGGTGGGCTGGCTGGAGCGCTATTTGCCATTCAACTTTTACAAGAAGCTGGTATTGAATTACCTGGAGATTTAATCTTTCAATCAGTAATAGGGGAAGAAGTTGGAGAGGCAGGAACACTTCAATGCTGCAGGCGAGGTTACGATGCTGATTTTGCAGTCGTAGTGGATACGAGTGATTTGCATATGCAAGGGCAAGGTGGTGTCATTACTGGATGGATTACAGTGAAAAGTCCGCAAACGTTTCATGATGCAACGCGCAGACAAATGATCCATGCTGGAGGACGTTTATTTGGAGCGAGTGCGATTGAAAAAATGATGAAAATTGTGCAGAGCTTACAAGAATTAGAGCGTCACTGGGCAGTCATGAAAACATATGAAGGCTATCCATCTGGAACAACAACAATTAATCCAGCTGTTATTGAGGGGGGAAGGCATGCGGCGTTTATTGCGGATGAGTGCCAGTTATGGATAACAGTGCACTTCTATCCGAACGAAACACATGAACAAATAATAAAAGAAATTGAAGAATATATTGGAAAGGTAGCAGCTGCCGATCCATGGTTAAGTGAAAATCCGCCACAATTTAAGTGGGGCGGAGAATCAATGATTGTAGATCGTGGTGAAATTTTCCCTTCATTAGAAGTAGATAGGGAACATGCAGCTGTAAAAAAACTTAGCTCAGTACACGAGTCTATTTTATCAAAAAATGCAATTTTAGATATGTCTGCAACGGTAACTGATGGCGGTTGGTTTAGTGAGTTTCATATTCCAGCGATTATATATGGACCAGGTACATTAGAAGAAGCACATTCTGTAAATGAGAAAGTTGAAATTGAACAGTTAATTGAATTTACAAAAGTAATAACAGCATTTATATATGAATGGTGCCACACGAAAAAATAGATTTGTATAGTAAAATCGTACGAGTATGTATACTTGTACGATTTTTTAGTGAACTATTTCAGAGGTGAAAATAAACAACTGAAATAGTTCTTTATTTTGCTATGTCTTTCGTTTTATTTCAAGTAATTTCTCTTTTGCTAATTCAACGGCGATCGCATCATCTAAATAGCCAATTGGAAAGAGATAGTCGGGAATAATATCTGTCGATAAAATGAAATACAGTAATGCGCTTCCAAGAACTGCACGTTCTTCTTTTGAAATGGTTTCATTGCAAAATTGTTGATACATATCTGTTAATTGTTCAATAAAAGGACCAGCACTATCAATTTGCTCTAATTTGCTTGCGAAACTGTCATGAATACGTTTTTCGCCTTCTGTTGTCTGGGCATAGCGTTCGTAATTTTCGAGTTCTTGTTTTACGCGAGTTGTAGTGTAATCGAAATCGAATAAGTTAGAGGATTGCAGCGTTTGCTGAATGGTATCAAGAGATGTGTACATATCTGTTTTTTCTTTATTAATGTGAGGAGAATCAGGGTACATTTCATCAAATAACAATTGGGGTGGAACTTGAAGACATTCTGCAAATTTTTGTAGATGTTTTTGTTTTGGTGGTTGTTTACCATTAATAATTCTTGAGACTGTTGCAGGATCAATATTTGTAAGTATTCCTAGTTGGCGCATAGATAAGGCGCGTTCTTTTAAAAGTTTTTTTATTAATTTGCCAAGCCGATCATTCGGGTTTTCATTAGCCATAGTGTAGGCACTCCTTTTTTAGTGTTGAAAAAATATTGAGCATTTATTACAAGTATATGAAACAGACAGGCACAGTTGCTCAACATTTTCATAATATGCATTGAAAAGTGAGAAAAAGGGGTGACTATTTATGAGTACGGTAGGCTTATTTTCAATTTTTTTAATCGGGATCGCTTCTAATTTAGATAATGCAGGTGTTGGAATTGCATATGGCATTCGTAAAATTCGTATTTCGTGGTTTAACAATTTTATCATCGCATTCTTTGGATTTTTATTTACTTTACTAGCTGGATTTTTTGGAAACTGGATTGCGTTATTTATTTCAGAGTTTACAGCAAATCTGATTGGAGCAATCGTTTTAGGGATAATCGGTGTGTTTATTTTATGTCAGCCTTTCTTGGGCCAAAAAAATACTGCAGGTTCTAAAGATGATAATGTACTTATGGGAATTTTACGTGATCCGGAAAAAGCAGATTTTGATGGTTCTAAAACAATTAGTTTCTCAGAAGCAATTGTTTTAGGAGTTGCGTTGTCTATTAATAATATTGCAGGTGGATTTGATGCAGGGGTAACAAATTTAAATCTTTGGCTTACAGCGACTATTTCTGGGGTGTTTAGTTTTATTTGTATTAGTGGTTTTGCGTATGTAGGAAAACGATTTTTAGCAGAATACTTAGGGAAATGGGCGACAGTTATCGCAGGAGTGTTATTAATTCTTATTGGGATCGATCAGTTGTTGTAAGGAGAGTAGAAAACAAGGTTCGAGTATTTCCTTGGAAATACAGCAAGAGATTGCATATATCGACGTACTTTTCTCCATACTAATACGGATTTCTTTTAAGAAAGGGGGATTTGTATGGGACGCGGGAAAGCATTTGATCATAAGAAAAAAGGGCATGATCATCAACCACCTAAAGGTGCGTTCATTCATAAAGATGTAAATGAACATACTTTGGAAGAGGAAGAGCTACCAGTAAATATTGAGGCGTATAAAAATAGTTTAAAAAAACATTAAAAGCACCTACATAGGTGCTTTTTTACCGTATATCTTCAATTAATTGTTCGGATTCTTCATGCATACTGTACTCACTTAATACTTGAATGCAAAGCCACTTTAATTCCTCAATCGTATGCTCAAGTTCTTCAGGAAGCACATGATAAATGTCTTCAAGTCCCATCCCGAAATGAATAAGTTCAAGTACTTGATCATCGATGTTCCGATCCATTAATAATTCAAGTACTTCTAAATTGAATATGTATCGGTGAGCTTCGTCGAGTGAAACAACTTTTAACTTCAAGCTTTCTACAATACTCAGTATAAAAAGAAGGATTGTTTTTTCAAGAACAGGTTGTTTTCCCATTTGAAATATTAGTTTCATCTTTCACACCTCCACATATAGCGCTAGGTTGTACTATATTATTCAGGAGGGGGGAACAAATATGCATGATATAGAGAAACTTTCAGCACTGTTTTTGTAAGAGGATTGATAACTGACAAAAGTGAGGTTTTGGCGAAATAAAAAATCCTGCTAGTATAGCAGGATAACTCGCGATTAAAAAATGCTCCAACCTTCTTGAGCAGAAAGAAGTTCAAGGATTTTAAAACCGGCAATACTATTTCCGTTTGCATCTAAAGCTGGTCCGAAAATACCGATTCCCATGTCTCCTTTTACGCAGCCAAAAATACCACCGGCTACACCACTTTTTGCAGGAATACCAACACGAATTGCAAATTCACCAGATTCGTTATACATACCACATGTGACCATAAATGTTTTGCAAATTTTTGTAATATGCTTAGGGATAATTTGTTTTTTCTTATATGGATCATATCCATCCATTGCAAAAATTAAGCCGATACGTGCTAAATCGATGCAGTTTACTTCAACTGCGCATTGACGAGTATATAAATCCATAAGTTCTTCAATATCACAATCGATAATTCCGTTTTGTTTCATATAATAACAAAGTGAACGGTTTAGGTAAGCTGTCTCTAGTTCTGAATCGGCAACTTTAGAGGAATAATTAATAGTAGGATTATCTGTTATTTCACGTACAAAATGAAGAATACGTTCCATTTTTTCCTCGTTATCTTTTCCTGCTAACATGCTTGTAATAGCTAAAGCTCCTGCATTTATCATTGGATTAAGGGGTTTGGACGGACTTGTCGTTTCTAACTTAATAATAGAATTAAATGGGTCACCCGTTGGTTCCATTCCAACTTTAGAAAATACATATTCTTCACCACGGTCTAAAAGGGCAAGGGCAAGTGTAATTACTTTGGAAATACTTTGAAGAGTAAATAGTGTTTGTGAGTTGCCTGCATGGATATATTCTGTTTCTTTATGGAAAATGGCAATCCCTAAATCGTCTGGATTTGCATTTCCTAGTTCGGGGATATAAGTAGCAAGTTTTCCTTTTTTCGTATATGGTTTTACTTGTTCTAACAACTGTTGTAAGTTGTTTGTTTCAATGCACTGCATAGTACCAACGCTCCTATTTTGAATTAACTAAGTTTACTTTTCCCGATATGCTCGGAAATAAATAATAACATGAAAAAGTGGAATGATAAAACGAAAGTTCAATGTGCTATAATAGGTCTTTCGTTTCGAGTATTCTGTATTTTAAAAAGGAGAATTTTCCTTTTATATAACAGTTTGGAAATAGGAGATTTATCCATAAAAAGTTCAGAAATAAAAACTACACATCTATACAACTATATGTTATTATGGTTATGTAATAGAAAGCGTTTTCTAAAGCGTACTTATAATGATAACGATTTCATAAATTTAATTAGGGGGAATTAAAATGTTGCAGTTTTTACAACGTATTGGTAAAGCTTTAATGCTTCCGATCGCAGTACTACCAGCAGCAGGATTATTGCTTCGTTTAGGGCAACCAGATGTATTTGATATTCCTGTTATGGCACAGGCCGGCGCAGCAGTTTTTGATAACTTAGCACTTATTTTTGCAATTGGTATTGCAATCGGTCTTTCAGTGGATGGTAGTGGTGCAGCAGGTCTTGCAGGTGCAATTGGTTATCTTGTTATGAAAAATAGTATTGATGCACTTAGCAAAGGGTATTCAACTGCTGAATTACAAGGTAAATTAAGTAAAGTCCAAGATTTAATAGGTAATAGCGCAAATGTAGATCCATCTAAGCTTGCGGATACAATGACACAAGTATCTAAGGCTGCTGAATTATCGACTAAAGTAGATATGAAAGTCTTAGGTGGTATTATTGTTGGTGTTATAGCAGGACTTCTTTATAATAAATTCCATAAGATTAAACTTCCAGAATGGTTAGGTTTCTTTGCTGGAAAACGTTTCGTTCCAATTGTTACATCAGTCGTGATGCTGATATTAGGAATTCTATTTGCACAAATTTGGCCAACAATTCAAAATGGTATTGATGCATTAGCTCATGGAATTGTTAATTTAGGTGCAATTGGTTCAGGATTATTTGGTTTATTAAACCGTTTATTAATCCCAATTGGTTTACACCACGTAATGAACACATACTTCTGGTTTGTATTTGGGGACTTTACAAATGCAGCAGGTAATGTTGTTAATGGTGATATTGCTCGTTTCCTTGCAGGTGACAAAACAGCAGGTATGTTTATGACTGGTTTTTTCCCAGTTATGATGTTCGGTTTACCAGCAGCATGTTTCGCAATGATTGCAGCTGCTAAACCAGAAAAGCGTAAAGCAGTTACTGGTATGTTAGCTGGTCTAGCATTAACTTCATTCTTAACTGGTATTACAGAGCCTATTGAATTCTCATTCATGTTCTTATCACCAGTATTATATGGTATTCATGCTGTATTAACAGGTCTTTCTTTATTCATTACAACATCGCTTGGCATTCATGATGGTTTCTCATTTAGTGCCGGTGCAATCGATTACGCTTTAAACTTCGGTATTGCAACAAAACCAGTCTTACTAGCAGGTATCGGTTTAATTTACGCAGCAATTTATTTCATAGTATTCTACTTCTTAATTAAGAAGTTCGATTTAAAAACTCCTGGTCGTGAAGATGACGATGAGTTAGTTGAAGATGGTGAGGCACCAGTTGCAGGTTCAATCGGTGAAACTTACGTAGCAGCTTTAGGCGGAAAAGAAAACTTAACAGTTATTGATAACTGTGCAACACGTCTACGCTTACAAGTAAAAGATGCTGGTCAAGTAAATGAAGCAGCATTAAAACGTGCTGGTGCAAAAGGTGTTATGAAATTAAGTAATACAAGTGTACAAGTTATCGTAGGTACAAATGTTGAATCTGTTGCCGATGATATGAAAAAACACGTATAAATAATGAGATAAGAGGATGTCCAAAAAGATTGATAAAATCAATTTTTTAGAGGATATCCTCTTTTTTTTGTTAATAATTTAACGGGAATCTTACTTTTGTAAATTTTCTTTTTCTTTTTTGTACATATAGGTTGGTAATATGTGCAGTGCGTGATAAAGTAGGGATGATATAGAATGGATTATCCATAATCTACTAAAATAAATCTTTAATAGAGGAATTAAATTATTGGTGAGTAAGGGGAAAAAAGCAATTATGGATCAGGAAAAAAATAATGCGAATGGGAAAGTACGTCGGCCGATTGTATACATAAAAAGAACAATCATTCTCGTCTTACTATTATCACTTGTATATTTTATGTATACAAAAATTGTTGCGCATAATAAGAAAGAAGAAACTTTAAAAGCGGCAGCAGAAATGAAGAAACAAGAAGAGCTAAAAAAGAAAGAAGAAAAAAAGAAACAAGAAGTACAGAAGCAAAAACAAAAAGAGCAGGAAGAACAAGTGAAGCAAGCGCAAGCTGTGGAGAAGCTTCCCGAGGGACCACCTCAAGAAATTAATGAAAACGCTCAATTAGACCAGTATTTACAAAACGCAGGATTTAGCGGGACAGCTGTTATTGTAAAGAATGGAAAAGTTCTTTTGAATAAAGGGTACGGTATGGCAAATAAAGAACAGAAAGTACCGAATAATTCAGAGACGACTTTTTATATTGGTTCTATTTCAAAGGCATTTGTAGCAACTGCTATTATGCAGTTGAAAGATCAAAATAAATTACAAGTAGAAGATACTGTTGCAAAGTATATTCCAAATTTTCCTCAAGGTAATAGTATTCAGCTAAAACATCTATTAACACATACATCAGGGATTCCCGAATATGAGCAGGGAAAAGAAGATATTTCTCATGAAGAACTGATAAAGCGGATAGGAAATCAAAAGCGTATTGGTGGTCCAGGAGAGAAATGGAAGTATTCTGACTCGAACTACTCTATACTTGCATACATTGCCGAGAAGGTAAGTGGACAGTCGCTCGAAGAATATATTAAGCAACATATTTTTGCTATTGCGGGTATGAAACATTCTGGTTTTGGCACAGCGTTAGAACAAACAAGATTCCCATCAACGGGTTATAAAATAGTAAATAATAATATGACAACACCTAATATTCCGAGCATGTCACAACTATATGGTTGTGGTGATATATACACAAGTGCGCATGATTTATATTTATTTAACGAAGCACTATTCTCTGGTAAATTAATTTCAAAAGAGAGTTACGATCAAATGTTTACGGGTGGAAAAAAGGATTACGGGTTTGGATGGTACGTAGACCCAGGAAGCTATTCGAATCACGGTGTAATGCCAGGATGGAATTGCTTAAACGGATTTAGTAAAAATGGTAGTGTATATGTTGTTTTATTATCTAACATTCAAAATAACATTAAATCATTTGGTAAAGTGAATAACGATATTTATTCGATATTGCGGAATATTGAAGTGTAAGAAACTATCCTTTTGGATAGTTTTTTTTATGCCTTGAACCAAATATTTCTTTTAGAAAATGTATGTCTTACCTATCACAAAAATATCTATTTTGTATACATTAAGATGTATGGATGTGAAATTTTATAATCTAAAAATAATAGGAGGAGAAGTGTATGTGTCTGTTCAGAAAATATTGGAATAAATTATCGAGATTGTTTAATAGGCAATTAGATTATTTTTTAGATAATAAGTTATTACCTGCTGTGGAAAGACTTTTATTTTCACAAAACTTCGCGAGATTTATTCAAAGAAACTCTAAGCAAGCTACTGAAGAAGTTATTGAATCAAGTAGATTTCAATCTATTATTTGTAACATTTTAAAAGAATGTACTACATCACCTTTTAAAGAAATTGCAGAGCAGTATTTAGGTAAAAACGTAGAAATTACTGTGACAGTGGGACAGTTAACAGGCGTTATTGTAGCAGTTGGTGATGACTTCTTAACATTGCAAGAAGGAATAGGAACAGAAGTTTTATTACCATTTACAAGTATTATATCAATTAAAGAAGCGTAAGAAAGGAGCGTTATATATGTTATTTACTGATGAATTACGTAACCATGTTGGGGAACTAGTGCAAGTTGTGACAGCTGTAGAAATCATTGCAGGCGTTCTTTTATCTGTGACGGATGGGGCAGTAATTGTTCGTACTTCTCCTTCTTATGGACCACCAGAAGATGTAGTTGTGCGTATTCCTATTATTGCTTATGTTCGCTTGGAAGGGTAAGAGTGATACAAGTATGAGAGTGTCAGTTGTTATTCCAGTGCATAATGAAGCAAGTACTTTATCAAAAGTTTTAGTAGAAGTAAGAAAGCTCGAACCATATGAAATTATCATAGTAGATAATGGATCGACAGATGGTACGAAAGAAATAGCGCTACAGCATAATTGCCGTGTGATTTATTATAGATATTCCCTTGGTAATGATGTGGGACGGGCAATTGGTGCTAGAGAAGCAAAAGGTGAAATTGTTTTATTTTTAGATGGTGATATCGTCATGAAAAGTGAAGAATTATACAATTTTATTAAAGGAATACAGCAAGGACATGAGATTGTTTTAAATAATTTAACATGGTCCGTTTATTTGAAGATGAGACCGCATTATACGACGGTTGGAAAATATATGTTAAATCGTTATTTGAACAAGAAGGAGTTTGTTGTAGGATCTTTAATTGCAATACCACATTCGATAAGTCGTAAAGTGATTGAAAAACTGGGGTGGTGGAATTTAGCAGATCCAGCATTATTTCAAGCGATGGCGATGTCTAGAGGAGTAGATATTTCTGATATGGCTTCAGTTGATGTCATTTACACAAATAAAGTTCGTCCTGTCCATACGGGCACATCACCTGGCTCTCCTTATCCGAAAGCGACTAGTCGTATTATGGGTGATCATTTGCGTGCTTTACAATACGTAATCGAAACATACGGTAATCGCGGTGGTTTTTCAGAGGACAATAGAGATAGAGCGTTTGTAGGAAAGTATAAACCAGTTTTATTACAAAAGAAAAAAGCGAAATATAGTGCCATTATCCCGGTATCAGAAGAAAAAATAATTATAAGGTCTGTTATACAAGAAGTGAAAGAAGCAGGTGTAGATGAAATTATAGTTGTCGCAAATGGAGCAGATGTTGAGACTGTTAAACAGGCAAAGCTAGAGAATGTTATTGTAGTTGAATTTACGAAGACGCTTGGACATAATGTAGCACGAGCAATAGGGGCTATGCATGCTACGGCAGATATTTGTTTATTCGTTGATGGTGATTTTGTTATTCCAGCAAAAAAACTCACTCCATTTTTACATGCTGTTGAAGATGGAAATGACGTGGTGTTAAATGATTTACAATGCTTATTAGATATGTTTCATCCAGCAGATCCAATTAGTATGGGAAAATACTTTTTGAATTTGGTAGCGAAAAGACCAGATTTATGGAATAACTCACTAACTGCTGTACCACATGCCATGCATAAGAAGGTAATAGAGAAAATAGGATATGACTCCCTTATCATTCCGCCATTAGCACAAGTGAAAGCTATTTTAGAAGGATTCTCTATTACAACAGTAGAGTTAGTAGATGTTATAAAAACAAATCGAGTACGTCCAGAGCAACACGAATTTGTAAATGGGCGTATTTCAGCGTTTGATCGTATTTTCGGTGATCAACTTGAGGCGGTTACGTATTTATTACAACGTACGGACGAACGTGGTGGCTTTACTGATGGAGATAGAGATAGAGATATCATTCAACAATTGAGAAGGGAAGAAGAGAATACAAATGAATAGTAGTAAAGTAGCTATTATTGGGTTAGGGTATGTTGGCCTTCCTTTAGCGGTACATTTTGCAGAAAGAGGGCATACAGTACTTGGATTAGATAAAGATATTAGAAAAATAGACTCAATTATAAAAGGAGAAAGTTATATTCCAGATGTTTCTTCTAAAGAGTTACAAAGTTTATTGACGAAAAAAAAATTAACAGTAAACACACCGGATCAAGGCATTGCTGATTTTCAAAGTAGTGATTATGTTATTGTCACTGTCCCGACTCCAATTAATGAACAAAGAGAACCAGACTTAAGTGCCCTCATTTCAGCTTCGCATTATATACAACAAAACCTTCAAAAAGGACAAACCTTCATTTTTGAAAGCTCCACATATCCAGGCACACTTGAAGAAGTCATCATACCTATTATTTCTCAAAATAGTAACAAGGTAGGGGAAGATTTCTATATCGGATATTCCCCTGAGAGAATTGATCCAGCAAATAGTCAATATTCAGTTCAAGCTATTCCAAAAGTTATTAGTGGACAAACAGAAAAGTGTAGACAAAAGGTACAGGATTTATATAGTACCATTTTTGACGAAGTTGTACCTGTTAGCTCTCCGAAAGTAGCAGAGATGTGCAAGCTATTTGAAAATATTCAGCGCTTAGTTAACATTTCTTTAGTAAATGAACTAAACACACTATGTGAAAGTTTAGGCATTGATTTTTATGAGGCCATTGAAGCGGCATCTACAAAACCATTTGGGTTTACTCCATATTGGCCAGGGCCAGGGATAGGGGGACACTGTATTCCAGTAGACCCTTTATATTTTCAATGGAGAATAAAAAAGAATGGGGCAATTAGTCAATTAATTGAGGCAGCACATATAATTAATGAAGAAATGCCAGAGAAAATGGTCCGGAAAGTAAAAAGTGTGGTGCAATCACCTGCAACGGTGTTAATTGTAGGGATTGCGTATAAAAAAGATGTAAATGATTTGAGAGAATCACCAGCGTTACCGATTATTCAATTATTAAGAAATCAAGGATACGAGATAGAATATCATGATCCTTATATTTCTTTCGCGGAAATTGGAGATAAGGTGTATCAATCTGTTTCTTTAGATGAAGAAAAAGTTAAAAAAGCGGATTGTATTTTAATTTTAACGGATCATTCTAATATTGATTGGAAGCTTTTTAAAGGAATGGACCGAGTAATAGATACACGCGGGATTGTAAAGAAGGTGAGTAAATGAGTAAGAAATGTTTAATTACAGGTGGGGCCGGATTTATCGGGTCGCATTTAGCTGAAGAGTTGATGAGAAGAGGTTATGAGGTCACTGTTGTGGATAACTTTTATAAAGGTAAAAATAAGTACCATAAAGAGTTAATGAAAAAAATCCGTGTTATTCCAATAAGTGTTTTAGATAAAAATTCTATTTATGAATTAGTAGATCAGCATGATGTCGTGTTTCATTTAGCAGCAATTTTAGGTGTGAAAACAACAATGGAAAAAAGTATAGAGCTCATAGAAACGAATTTTGATGGGACGAGAAATATTTTACAAGCAGCGTTAAAAGGAAAGAAGAAAGTAGTTTTTGCTTCTACTTCAGAAGTATATGGTAAGGCCAAGCCGCCTTTCTCTGAAGAGGGAGATCGATTATACGGGGCAACTTCTAAAATTCGTTGGAGTTATGCAGTTTGTAAAACGTTGGAAGAGACATTATGTTTAGGATACGCATTAGAAGGTTTACCGGTAACGATTGTTCGATATTTTAATATTTATGGTCCAAGAGCGAAAGATGGTCCGTATGCAGGGGTAATCCCGCGATTTATTAGTGCGGCTTTGCAAGGAGAAGACATTCTCGTATATGGAGATGGAAAGCAGACACGTTGTTTTACGTATGTGAGTGATGCGGTAGAAGCAACAATTCGGGCAATGGATGAGAAGGTAAATGGTGAGATTATTAATATAGGTTCTGAGAATGAACAGAGTATAAAAGAAGTAGCAGAAGTAATTAAAAAATTAACGAATTCTTCTTCGAAGATTGTACAAGTGCCTTTTGAAGAAGTATATCCTCATGGTTTTGAAGAAATTCCAAATAGAAGACCAGATGTAACAAAATTAAAAAAGCTTGTTCAATTTCAGGCGAAAGTAACGTGGGAAAACGGATTGAAGGAAACAATTAAGTGGTTTCGTGAACAAAACAATGGCTAAGTCATTATCTGTTATTATTCCTGCATGTAATGAGGTCGATACGATTTCAGACGTTATTCAATCGGTAAGACCATTAAATCCAGTAGAAATTATTGTAGTAGCAAACGGTTGTAATGATGGAACAGAAGATGTTGCAGATCGTTTAGGGTGTAAAGTAATCAAACATACAGAGCTACTAGGGAACGATGTTGGACGTGCAGTCGGCGCAAAACATGCGATAGGTGATGTATTACTATTTATAGATGGTGATTTTGCTATTCAAACTTCAAAATTAAAATTATTCCTTAATCCGATTTTATACGATCAGGCAGATGTAGTTTTAAATAATTTGGATGCATTATTTTTAAAAAGGCAAAAACCTACTTCTATTACAGTATGGCGCCAAATATTAAATGCAATGTTAGAGCGTGAAGAATTAAAAATTAATTCTTTATTAGATGTACCTCATGCGCTGACGAAAGAAGTCGTTCAAAGCATCGGATATGAATGTTTTGTTAATCCTATTGTGGCTCATTTACGCCTACTTCAAAGTAAATGGAGAATTAGTCGTCATTGCGCCATTGACGTTATTACGCCAAATAAATTTCGTCCATTCCAGCATGCTGCATATGGAACAAATCTTTCCCAATCTGAAAAAAGAATGATAGGTGATCATATAGAAGCAGTAGCGGCACGGATATTAAGCAGTGATGAGCGCGGAGGATATTATGATGGAAATAGGAAAAGGGATAGTGTCTATCATACTTTAAGTTTTGAAGAGTTTTATCAAGGATGGGGCGTCACATCTAATTTGTATAAAGGAAAGCAACTATCTGTTGTTATTCCCGTACAAGATGAAGAGAAAACAATTGGAAACGTTATAGAAGAGCTTCGCAAAATTGAACCCTTCGAAATTATCGTTGTCGTAAATGGTTCGTCAGATAAAACGAAAAAAATTGCAAAAGACAAAGGGGCAACGACAATTGTATATAAAGAAGCACTCGGAAATGATGTAGGGCGCTCACTTGGAACTTATTTTGCCAAAGGAGAAATTGTGTTATTTATAGACGGCGATTTTATTATTCCAGCGAGTGAGCTATATCCTTTTGCAAAAGCTATAGCAGATGGAAAGGACGTCGCATTAAATGATTTAAATCACTATTTAGATTTAAGAGTACCACTTCATCTTGTAACTGCATTTAAGTATGCACTAAATTTAGCTTGTGATAGAAAGGATTTAGGGGTAGGCTCACTTATTGCGGTACCTAATGCATTTAGCCAAAAGTGTTTGAAAGCAATTGGGTATAAATCTTTATTGTCACCTTGTGTAGCACAAGTGAAGGCTCTTCTGTCTGGATTTGAAATTGCATGTGTATATCGTGTTGAGGTTGATAAGATGAACCGTATTCGTCCCAGTGAACATTTCGCAAAAATAGGTCACCCTCCTGCTGTACTTCGAATTATAGGTGATCATATAGAGGGACTAGAGCAAATAATTTCATTAACAGACAATCGTGGCGGATTCTATGATGGCAATAGAAAAAGAGATGTTTTATAGAAGTAACAAAAAAGTGTACAACATGTGTACACTTTTTTGTTCTGTTATAAAAACTATAACAGATTAGGAGATAAGAGTATTACAGCTCTACAATGGGTATTGTTCTTATATTACAAAATAGGACTCGTATATAAGGATACCAAAAAAATACAATTAAGGAAAGGGTTAATTTTAAAGACTTTTAAATGAAGTTAACACTGTATATATAGTAGTTTGCTCAATATTTCACAAACATGTCACAACTATTTCGTTCACTTTCGTAAAAAAGTAGTATTCTAAGTGTGTAAGCTGTTATATAAAAAATCTTAGTCCTGTACTAATCAAAAATGGAGGAGATTAGGATGACTCAAGTATTAGAAAATGTTAAAAACGCATGGGAAAACTTTAAAGGTGAAAAATGGAAAGCAGAGATTGATGTTCGCGATTTCATTTTAAATAATGTAAACGTTTTCGAAGGAGACGAATCTTTCTTAGCAGAAGCAACTGAAGCAACGAAACAACTTTGGGATCAAGTAATGGATTTAACAACGAAAGAACGTGAAAACGGTGGCGTTCTTGATATGGATACAAAAATTGTTTCTTCTATTACATCACATGCCCCTGGATACTTAAATAAAGATATTGAAAAAGTAGTCGGTTTCCAAACTGATAAACCATTTAAACGTTCTTTACAACCATATGGTGGTATTCGTATGGCAGAACAAGCTTGTGAATCTTATGGATACGAAATGGATAAAGAACTTAGTCGTATTTTTAGAGATTGGAGAAAAACTCATAACCAAGGTGTATTTGATGCATACACACCAGAAATGAGAAATGCACGTAAATCAGGTGTTATTACGGGTCTTCCAGATGCATACGGACGTGGACGTATTATCGGTGACTATCGCCGAGTAGCGTTATATGGTATTGATCATTTAATTGAAGCGAAAAAAGCTGATTTAAATTTAACTGGCGGTGTAATGAGCGAAGATACAATGCGTTTACGCGAAGAGTTATCTGAGCAAATGCGTGCACTTCAAGAGTTAAAAGAAATGGCCGCTTCTCATGGCTTCGATATTTCTAAGCCAGCAACAAACACGCAAGAAGCATTCCAATGGTTATACTTCGCATACCTTGCAGCGATTAAAGAGCAAAACGGGGCTGCAATGAGTCTTGGGCGTACTTCTACATTCTTAGATATTTACATTGAAAGAGATTTAGCAAATGGTACTTTAACAGAAGAAGAAGTACAAGAAATTGTAGATCACTTCATTATGAAATTACGTCTTGTGAAATTCGCAAGAACACCTGATTATAATGAATTATTCTCTGGTGACCCAACTTGGGTAACTGAATCTATCGGTGGTATGGCATTAGATGGTCGTCCATTAGTAACAAAGAACTCATTCCGTTTCTTGCATACATTAGATAATTTAGGACCAGCTCCAGAACCAAACTTAACTGTTCTTTGGTCTAAACAATTACCAGAGAACTTTAAAAACTACTGTGCGAAAATGTCTATTAAAACATCAGCAATTCAATATGAAAATGATGACATTATGCGCCCTGAATACGGCGATGATTACGGTATTGCATGTTGCGTATCTGCAATGAGAATCGGTAAACAAATGCAGTTCTTCGGAGCTCGTGCAAACTTAGCGAAAGCATTATTATATGCGATTAACGGTGGTAAAGATGAAAAATCTAAAGCACAAGTTGGTCCTGAGTACGCACCAATTACTTCTGAAGTATTAAATTATGAAGAAGTTATGCATAAGTTTGATATGACAATGGAATGGTTGGCGGGTCTATATTTAAACACATTAAATGTTATCCATTACATGCATGATAAATATAGCTATGAACGTATTGAAATGGCACTTCATGATACAAACGTTCTTCGTACAATGGCAACAGGTATTGCTGGTCTATCTGTAGTAGCAGATTCATTAAGTGCAATTAAATACGCAAAAGTAAAACCAATTCGTGATGAAAATGGTATTGCAGTTGACTTCGAGATTGAAGGAGATTTCCCTAAATACGGTAACAATGATGATCGTGTAGATGAGATTGCTGTAAATCTTGTAAAAACATTTATGAATAAACTTCGTAAACATAAAACATACAGAAATTCTGTTCATACAATGTCAATCTTAACAATCACATCTAACGTTGTATACGGTAAGAAAACTGGTAATACTCCAGATGGCCGCCGTACTGGAGAACCATTTGCACCAGGTGCGAACCCAATGCATGGACGTGATACAAAAGGTGCATTAGCTTCATTATTATCTGTGGCTAAATTACCATATGAAGATGCACAAGATGGTATTTCTAATACATTCTCTATTATTCCGAAAGCACTTGGTAAAGAAGATGATGTACAAGTACGTAACTTAGTATCAATGCTTGATGGCTATGCAGTAAAAGAAGGCCACCACTTAAATATTAACGTATTTAACCGTGAAACATTAATGGATGCAATGGAACATCCTGAGAAATATCCACAATTAACAATTCGCGTATCTGGTTACGCTGTAAACTTTATTAAATTAACTCGTGAACAACAAATTGATGTAATTAACCGTACAATGCATGAAAGCATGTAAATGAAAAAAGTGTCCCTTCGCTCTTAATATATAGCGAAGGGAGGCTGTTTCAATAAAGGAGGAAGTAACATGGTAAAAGGAAGAATACATTCTGTAGAGTCTTGTGGTACTGTTGATGGCCCAGGGATTCGTTATGTCATATTTACACAAGGGTGTTTATTACGTTGTCAATATTGTCATAATGCTGATACGTGGGAAATCGGTAAAGGTAAAGAAATAACAGTTGAAGAAGTGATGCAGGATGTGACATGTTACCTTCCATTTATTGAAGCTTCCGGAGGCGGTATAACAGTTAGCGGTGGAGAGCCATTATTACAGCTAGACTTTTTAATTGAGTTGTTTAAAAAGTGTAAAGAGGCTGGTATCCATACAACAATCGACTCTTCTGGTGGTTGTTATTCTGAGGAACCAGAATTCCAAAATAAGCTAGATATTTTAATGGATTATACAGATTTAGTTTTATTGGATCTGAAACATATCGATTCCAAAAAGCATCGTAAATTAACAGGGAAACCAAATGAACATATTTTACAATTTGCTCGTTATTTATCGGATAAGAATAAACCGATTTGGGTACGACACGTATTAGTTCCTGGTGTTACGGATAATGAAGAGGATCTACAAAAACTATCTAGCTTTATTCAAAGTCTGTCTAATGTTCAAAAAGTTGAAGTGTTACCATATCATAAGCTTGGTGTATATAAATGGGAGGCGCTTGGACACAAGTATCCACTCGCAAATGTAGAACCACCTACTGAGAAAAATGTAGAACATGCTAAATATATTTTACAAGCGGTCTAATCCAAATATTGGATTAGGCTTTTTGCTTTCTTTACAATAAAATCTAGAGTATATATTGATAAAAGAGTATACTGAAAATAGAATATCCATAATTTTGTACGGAATAAATGGAGAAATTTACATAATTGTAAAGGGAAATCAAAATAGTAAAAAGAATTAAGAAGTAAAAGAGTGAGTATCATGGAATAGAGAACATTTGTAAGTTATTGCGAAAGCTCTTATAGGAAAGTATAATGTAAAGATATGAGCACAGATAGGATTAAGGGGTCAATCTTATATGCTTTGCATATCCACGACAGGTACATAGCTGAAAGGGAATTATTAAAATCTGTTTATGTAATTTTTAAGGAAAATGTTTTTCCTATTGTCGTATATGCAATATGGAGAAACAAAAAGCTAGGAGTGGATTTGTTTGATAAAAAACCCCAAGGTTTTAATATTAACTGCACATTACGGTAATGGTCATGTGCAAGTAGCAAAAACATTAGAACAAACATTTCGCCAAAAAGGAATTGAAGATGTTATTGTATGCGACTTGTTTGGAGAATCACATCCATTTATAACTGACATTACAAAATATCTATATTTAAAAAGTTATACAATAGGAAAAGAATTATATCGTTTGTTTTATTACGGGGTAGAAAAAATTTATGATAAGAAAATAGCATCTTGGTATGCGAACTTTGGAAGGAAACGTTTGAAAACACTTTTACAGGTGGAGAAACCAGATATTGTAATTAATACATTTCCAATTATCGCTGTACCAGAATTAAAGAAACAAACAGGTATTTCAATTCCTGTCTATAACGTATTAACGGATTTTTGCGTGCACAAAATATGGATTCATCGAGAAGTAGATCGTTATTTTGTTGCAACGGATCATGTGAAAGAATTGATGGTTGATATCGGTGTACCTGCGGAACAAATTGTTGAAACAGGAATTCCAATTCGGAGTAGTTTTGAGTTAAAGGTAAATCCAGAAATCATATATAATAAATATCAGTTATGTAAGAATAAAAAGATTTTACTAATTGTAGCAGGTGCTCATGGGGTATTAGGAAATGTAAAAGAACTATGCCAATCATTTATGTCAATGCCTAATTTACAAGTAGTTGTCGTTTGTGGGAAAAATGAAGCTTTAAAACAGGATTTATTAAGTTTACAGAAGCAAAATTCCGATGCATTAAAAGTGTTTGGGTATGTTGAAAATATTGATGAATTATTCCGTATTACTTCTTGTATGATTACGAAGCCAGGCGGAATAACATTAAGTGAAGCAGCAGCGTTGCAAGTACCTGTCATTTTATATAAGCCTGTTCCAGGACAAGAAAATGAAAATGCGATGTACTTTGAAAGAAAGGGAGCAGCAGTTGTCATTCGCGATGATAGTGAGGTTTTTGCAAAAACAGAGGCATTATTACAAGATGATGTGAAGCTTCTTCAAATGAAAGAAGCAATGAAAAGCATCTATCTTCCAGAGCCAGCTGGCCATATTGTAGATGCAATTTTGGCGGAAAATCATGCAGAACCGCGTCATATACCTATTAAATCACCTGCTCTTGCACAATCTTTTACTTAATATGAAACCCTCTTTGTATATGTAAAGAGGGTTCTTTATTATTTTTAAAGAAAATTTAGTGAGTTATCCACAAAAGGATTGCGCTTTCATTAAACAGTAAAGTCGGAATATTAACAACTATATCCACATTGTCCACAATTTTTAGAAAAATATCCACAATTAAAACAGCTGATATATGCTTTAATATAGAAAAATATTAAATGTTTTTGAAAATTACTAACAATTTCATCGGTTTTGTGGATAAAGTTGTCCACAGCAAAAAAGTCCCTTATGTATAAGGGGCTTTTTTGCTTACTTCTATCAGTCGAGAAAATTATGTAATGAAAATGAATAATTAGGGGGGAAACTTCTAATTATTCATTTTCACTTTAAATGCTTTTCGAGCGATATCCTGCTGCACGATCTGCTTTTTGAAATTCGCGTTGATAGAGAACTTCTTGTGTACTAGATAATGTGTTTTTTGCTTTATCACGTTTCTTTTTATCCATTACAAATCACCTCGTGTCTTAAAGTTACTATTTATCGTTTCCAAAGACATGAGGGGATATACGCATATGGAAAATGTTAACGATTGATTATCATTTCAGAAAATTTAGATTACGCTTCTTTTAATTGATGAGCATCTTGGAAGGTTGTATCTCGCATTGTAGCAAGTGTGTATTGATCTTTTGGAATTTCATATAAGTTATACACTTCTTCGTTTGCGTTAATTTCATCATATACGGCTTTTCTTGTTTCGTTTGCTAGATTCACATATTGCAGTTTTTCTGCAGCTTTAATAGAACGAATATTTATTTTACGAATACGCATGAAAATTGTTTCAATATCTAATTCATAGAAAAGTTCACTAAAAAATGAATCTTTTGCCAATTTGTTATAGCCTTTTCCATGATATGGTTTGCCAAGCCATGTCCCGAGAAATCCAGCTTTTTCTTGCACATCAAATAAAGTAATTGTTCCGATAGGGTTACCCCATTCATCTAAAATTGTGCGTGAAATTAATTCACCACGCTCTTCAGCTTCAATCGTTTGTTTCGTTAAGAATAAATATTCTTCATAAGAATAAGCCTTTTGACGCACAAAAGGGAAGACAGCTGGATCCACCATTAACTCGTATAGAACGTGGCTGTCGTGTAAGTCGCGTTTTTTCAACATACTAACTCCTCCTCACACGAGGGTAGCATGACGAAAAAACACCCCACCCTCGAAATTTTTATATCAATCTTTAAAAAATTTCGGGGTGGGAATCGAACCCACTAGAACCAGTTTCTAACGCTGGTGGCGCACCATTTGCCTTCCCCATTCATCAATTTGAAAATGATAATCACGACACAAATTGATTATGGTTTCATTCAGTTTATAATCGTATAATACTTTATCTAGTCAAAAAAATAAACTAGTTTTTTTTATTTTTTTTGTAAATTATTTTCCCATCAATCATAGTTAGTACAGGCTTGGCTAAATAATGGAAAGGATGATGAGTCCATAGCACGAGATCGGCGTCTTTTCCAACCTCGATGCTTCCAATTCTATCCTCTAAACGCAAATTTCGTGCTGGGAATATGGTGATTCCTTCTAGTGCTGTTTTCTCGTCTAACCCTTCTCTTACTGCAACAGCAGCGCAAACATTTAAATATTGAATGGGTGTATAAGGATGATCTGTTGTGATAGAAACTTCCACACCATTTTTTGATAATATATGGTAAGTATCCCATGTTTTATTTTTTAGTTCGATTTTAGAACGGCGTGTCAGAGTGGGACCAACTGAAACCTTCAAATTGTGTTTTGAAAGTTCTTCAACAATAAAGTGTCCTTCTGTGCAATGTTCAATGCGTAAATCGAGATTGAATTCTGTTGCAAAGCGTAGAGCAGAACTAATATCATCTGCTCGGTGAGCGTGGATACGTACGGGTATTTCCCGACGTAATGCTTTTAAAATAGGAAGCATTCGAAAATCAGCTTCGTGCCCGTAGTGTTGTGCTTCATAGAATGATTCCCGAAGTAACCCCATAATCCCCATACGTGTAATGGATTCTTTTGTTCCATTACTATGGACTTTTTTAGGATTTTCTCCAAAGGCAATCTTTAAACCAGCAGGTTCTTGAATAATCATATGATCAATACAAGTTCCAGCTGTTTTTATTACACAAGTAGTACCCCCGATAATATTTTGACTGCCAGGCATAACGTGAACGGTTGTAATTCCGTTTTGTACAGCGTCTTGAAAGGCAATATCGAAAGGATGGATTCCATCTAAAGAACGAATATGTGGTGTTGAAACTTCAGATGTTTCATTGGCATCATTTCCAGCCCAACCAGTACCTTCATCATAGAGACCAAGGTGAGTATGGACATCAATAAAGCCAGGTAAGAGATGGAGTGCTCGTGCATCTATAACGGTCATATCTTGAGTAGGTGGAATAAAAGGTTTGACCTCGGTAATTCGCTCTCCTGTAACGAGTACATCTCCTTGAAACTTTTGAGATGTAATAGGGTATACAATGGCTTGTTTGAGCAATATTTTCATAGGTACCTCATTTCTGTTACTTTATAATGCTAATGGAAGTTAAGGGAAAGTAACTGAAAGGTTATTTGTATGGTAATGCTTCGGATCCTAGAAAATGAAAGTTTTGAAAGAGCCCATGTAAAATTGTGTTTTAGAAGTACTACATTGTATGCGAAAGTATATTTTGTAATGCATGGTCTATTTCTGGAAATGTGTATTGGTATCCATGTTCAATTGCTTTAATGGGTAATACACGTTGCCCTTCTAGTACAAGTATGCTCATTTCACCTAATAAAGTTTGAATGATAAAAGAAGGTACAGGCAACCAATGAGGCTTTTTCATTATAGTTGCAATGGTTTCTCCAAATTCCTTCATTCTTATAGGTGTTGGTGCTGTCATATTAAGAGGACCATCAATTTCTTTTTTGTGTATAATGAAATCCATCATACGAACGACATCGTCTATATGAATCCATGATAACCATTGCTTCCCAGAACCAATGGTGCCGCCGATATAGAATTGATAGGGAAGTAGCATTTTTGGAAGAGCTCCTTCATTTGCACCTAATACAACTCCAAATCTTGCGTAGATTGTTCGTATTCCGAGAGAACGTGCTTTAGATGCTTCTTGTTCCCATGAATATACTGTATTTGCTAAAAAGTCATTTCCAGGAGTCTCATGCTGTTCTGTAAAAGACTCTATTTCAGACGTTCCATAGTATCCAATAGCACTTGCGTTAATAAATGTGTGTGGCTTTGTATGGAGTCCCTGCAATTGTTTAATGAGTCCTTTTGTTGTTTGAATTCTACTGTTTAAAATGGCTTTCTTTTGTTGCTTTGTCCATCTACTATTAATAGACTCTCCGGCTAGATTAATAACTACATCAATAGAAGAGAGGGGGAAGGTTTGTAAATCTGGTGTCCATTGAACATACTGAAGGTTAGGATCGGAAGTTTCAGTAGTTTTTTTTCGTGTGAGAATGTAAACAGTATATCCTTTTTGAATAAAAAAAGTAGAAAGGGATTTGCCGATAAAGCCTGTACCACCAGAAATTGCGATTTTCACAAGTATTTCCTCCTCATTATATATATTCTTGAAAAGAAAAAATGTTCCTCGACTATGTTAAAATAATAGAGAGGTGAGAGTATGGCTGTCATTACAAAAATAGAAGTACAAAAACGATCGAAAGAACGATTTAATATTTATATTGATAAAGGTCAAGGCGAAGAGTACGGATTTAGTGTGGATCAAGTAATCTTAATAAAACATGGATTACAAAAAGGCTTAGAAATTGATGAAATCGAGTTAGGAAATATTTTGTACAATGAAGAAGTGCAAAAAGCATATTTACAAGCAATCTCCTATTTATCCTATCAAATGAGAACAAAACAAGAAATAGAAGATTTTTTACGAAAAAAAGAAGTGGGACAGGCCATCATCTCTGAAGTCGTTTCGAAATTATTACATGACCGATATATTAATGATAAAGAGTATGCTGTTTTATATACGCGAACGCAAAGTAATGTGAATCGAAAAGGTCCAACTGTTATTAAAAGAGAGTTATTAAATAAAGGTGTTCAGGATTTAATTATTACACATAGTTTACAAGAATATCCGAAGGAAAAGCAAATTGAGAATGCCTTGTTTCTCATAGAGAAGAAGAAAAAATCTTATCAAAAACATTCTTTTTTACAAATGAAACTAAAGTTAGATGAGATGCTTGTTCGAAAAGGATATTCTAGAGAAGTAATTCAAATTTGTTTGGAAGAATTGAAAGACGAAAAAGATGACGAAAAGCAACAAGAAGCGTTACACTATCATGGGAATAAATATTATGAGAAATATAAGAAGCATGATGGATGGACATTTGAAAACAAGATGAAACAAGCGTTATATCGAAAAGGATTCTCTATTGATGAAATCGAGATATTTTTGCAAATGAAACGCGAAGAGGAATGAGGAGAATAAGATGAATATGCCAAAACGCTACAGTGAAATGACACCGCATGAGCTAAGGGAAGAAATTGGCGCTTTGAAGGAGCAAGCAGTAAAAGCTGAGCAGCTTGGGATTGTCAATGAATTTGATGTATTAATGAGAAAAATGGCAATGGCTCGTGCTTATATGACGGATATAAACAAATTCCGTATTGGTGAAACATATGAATTAGTAGAAGAACCTGGTGTATTATTTAAAATTACGTATTTCAATGGGGTATTTGCTTGGGGATATAAGCAAAATGATAATGAAGAGATTGGCATACCAATTTCCTTATTGCAAGAAAAATAAAAACCAGAGAGCATATATCTCTCTGGTTTTCATCTTTGGTAGGCGTTAAAGGAGATAGGAGATTCTAAAATTGGCGTTTTTTACATTCATTTGCCAATATAATGAGAGACTGGGTTTGTTGCGTCTGTCCGTTAACTTGCGCTTTCGCATGTTTTGGACGAGTCCACGTATGGTTAAATAATTCAGAACGACTATCTAAGCGATCACGGTAGCTCATCTTTATCACCTCGTGTAGGAAGTTAATTTAATTTGTATTACTCTTCCTGCTGATTTGCAGCACGCATACGTTCTTGTGGGTGCGTGTTAATTGTGCCGTTAGGTCGTTTCGAAGCGAAGCGTGATTTCGCTTTCGGTTGACCGTCGATTTTGCTGTTGTTTTTTGACTCAGACCAAAATTCGGCTTGTTTACCCATTACGAACGCCCTCCTCATTATCGGTTGATACCTCTTTAAGAAGTATCAATTATAGAATGTGCAAAATTGAAGAAACTATCCTTTAGAAATGAAGGGATAAATAGGTAAAAGGAGATTATAATATGAATGATATTTATGAAACATTAACGAAAGAATTATTAGACAAGAATGACAAGCTTTCTTACGCACAAGCTCGTGCGTGGGTTGAGTTACTATGGGAAGATTTTCAAACAACTTATGCAAAATCAGGTCGTTATCAAGGCGATGAAATGACAGAACAAGTGGTACGATCATGGATTAATAATCATGGTGTACGCCTTCATGAAATGCGTACAAATAATCCGAAGTATAGTCATTTAATTAATCAAGAAGATCATTTGAAACATTAAAAAAAGCGACTTAAGTCGCTTTTTTTAATGTGGAAGTAATTCCAGTTTTTTTCGAAGCTTTTCTTCACTAAAGATCCATCCTGTATAGGAACTAATAATATTTAAATTGTGGTCGAGCTGAACGATTGCAACAAATGGATAATAATCTTTACTTCGATATCGTAAATCAATGAATCGTACTTCATAATAATGGTCATGATCAAAAATATCCCAGCGATATACAGGAGAGAAAGATAGAAAGGCCGAGATGTTTTCATCTTGTTTAGCTGCTCGCATAATATTATTGTCTGGGAACGGTACCCGATCGAACTTATCATATATCATGATGTTACCACGGTGCCATCTCGCAACGTAGTAATAATCAGCCGTAACGATTGCTAAATGGTAATGGTAAAATCGGTAAGAAGGAGAAATGATAATCTTTTCGACATTTTTGAAACGTTTGTGTACAACGCTTCTTATATTTCTGTGCATCATAATCCGTCCGATATAGTAAACAATCATTAATATATATGCCGCTAAAGCTGTATATCCCTTATGAGAACCGACGAGCATGCAAGCAATTGCAAGTATATGGATAAAGAAAATTACGGTATCGAATGTATTAATCACGCCGAGTGCGACCCATTTTTTTGTGAAAGGCCGTAATGCTTGTGTACCATAGGCATTGAAAATATCTACAAAGACGTGAAGGAAGACAGCAATAAATGACCAAAGCAGTAGATGAAGATATGGAGCGTCTGAAAAGAAGGCGAAAGAGATGCCACTTATAAGGAATGACCAAAGAATTACCGCAGGAATAGAATGAGTAATCCCACGATGATTTCTTATATATTTAGCGTTATTACGCAATTTTAAAACTGTGTCAATGTCAGGAATGTTGGAACCAGCAATTGTAGCAAGCATAACAGCTTGGGGGCCAATATCACTTTGTGCTATGGCTGGATCTAATGTTGCTAAGCTACCTAAAGTGATACCCATAACAAGGTGAGTGGCTGTGTCCATAGAAATCCACCTCCGTTTTTTATTAATGTAACTCTTTTTATTCGATACCTCAAGTCCTTTGCCTTCTATTTCCTGTATCATCTTACTTAAATTTTTTCCTAAAATCTTTATAATAGTACTTATATGCAAAAAAATGAGGGGGATCAAGTTTGACACTTGAAATACTAAACAATTTTAATATAGAGCAGTTTCAAAATGATTTAATTGGTTGGTTTGAAGAAGAACAGCGCGACTTACCATGGAGAAAGAATAAAGATCCATACCGCGTTTGGGTTTCTGAAATTATGTTACAGCAAACAAGAGTAGAGGCTGTAAAACCATATTACGCAAATTTTATGGGGAAGTTTCCTACACTTGAAGCGTTAGCGAACGCAGATGATGAAGAAGTATTAAAAGCATGGGAAGGTTTAGGATATTATTCTAGAGCACGTAATTTACATGCGGCAGTAAAAGAGGTAAAAGAAGTATACGGCGGAGTTGTACCAAGTGATGTAAAGAAAATTGAAAAGTTAAAAGGAGTCGGACCATATACAAAAGGTGCTATTTTAAGTATCGCATATGGTATACCAGAGCCGGCAGTTGATGGAAATGTTATGCGTGTATTATCTCGTATTTTATCAGTATGGGATGATATTGCAAAACCAAAGACTCGAAAAGTTTTTGAAGAGATTGTGCGTGAAATTATTTCGATTGAAAATCCATCTTATTTTAATCAAGGTTTGATGGAATTAGGTGCACTAATTTGTATTCCGAAAAATCCAGCATGCTTACTTTGTCCTGTACGTGAACATTGCAGAGGGTATGCTGAAGGTGTTCAAAAAGAATTACCAGTAAAAAGTAAAGCGAAAGCTCCTAAAATGGTACCTATTGTTGCAGGTGTACTTCAAACTGAAGACGGTCGTTACGTTATTAATAAACGTCCAAGTACAGGTTTGTTAGCTAACATGTGGGAGTTTCCGAATGTGGAACTTGGAGAAAGTATTCGAAATCAGAAGGAACAGCTTATAGATTATATGAAAGAAAAATTTGAGCTCGAGGTTTCTATTGATGAATACGCAATGAATGTACAACATACGTTTACACATCGTACTTGGGATATATTTGTATTTTACGGAAAAGTAACAGGTAATATTGTTGATACAGATACATTAAAATTTGTATCAAAAGAGGTATTTGAGCAATTACCTTTCTCAAAATCACACCGTACTATTTATGAAAATTGTGTGGAGAAAATTACAATGCAATAAATAAAAAAGTGTTCCCAATCTAGGGAACACTTTTTTAATCGTAAGAAATTTTTGTCCCATGAGTCCAACTAGCTTCACCTTCTTGTAAGCCGCCTCTTGATTCGATTTCTACTACAATTTCTTTGTAAATACTTTGCCCTTCTACATTTAAATAAGGCAGAACCTGTTGTAGTGAGTGATGAAAATAAGCTAATTCATCTTCTTTCCATTCATTTTTTGAAATCATCGTTAGTTCAGTCATATCGCGTCCTATATACATATTTACACCTCCATTTTCTATAGTTTGAATGAGTAACAAAAGTTATATGCGGAAATTTTAAAAAAGAAAATTACGGATAGCTTCTAAGTGAATTGGTTACATTATTGATTGTGGAGGTGAGAAAGATGAGTAAAAAACAACAAGGTTATAACAAAGCAACTTCTGGTGCTAGCATTCAAAGTACAAATGCTAGTTATGGTACAGAGTTTTCAACTGAAACAGATGTACAAGCTGTAAAACAAGCAAACGCACAATCAGAAGCAAAGAAAGCACAAGCTTCTGGTGCACAAAGTGCAAACGCTAGTTATGGTACAGAATTTGCAACTGAAACAGACGTGCATTCTGTGAAAAAACAAAATGCTAAGTCAGCTGCAAAACAATCACAATCTTCTAGCTCAAATCAGTAATGAAAGAAAAACACTTCTCTAATTCGGGAGAAGTGTTTTCTTTTTGCGTGGATCGTTGTAATGAAAAGAAAGCGAACGACATAACTTCTAATAAGTCAACAAATGTAGTCAAAGGAGAAGGAAGTTAACAATTAGAATTATGTAATTAGGAATAATAACTGATGAATAAGTCCAAAAGGGGGTAAGTAATGAACGATTTTGATAAGTTGATAGGGGAGCAATTAGAAACGATGGATGAGTTGTTAAAGTTACAAGCACATCTAGAGAAGTATCAACAAATCGAAATGAATGAAAAAGATACGTGCGATAAAAAAGAACTGCATTTTATCCGTCAGGAAATATATAGAACAGAAGTAGCGTTGAAGATGTTACATGAGAAATTTGAAGAACAAACGAATAGTGTAATTCAATCTTTTACAACTGAAAAAATGATTTCAAATTTAGGGTAAGATATATTGTTATCTTCAGGTGAAAAGTCCTTCTTTGTATGGAAATAGAGAAGGGCTTTTTCTATTACATGTCCTCGCTTATAAATAATGCAGTACAATCCCTATCTCTTAAGAAGAGTTGGGGCATAGTATTCAACGATAAACCTCCTGCATATTCAGTTTGAAAAATAGAGTCTTATCCCTTTAGTTTTAAAATTTCGACAAAAAAGTTATAATAGAAAAAAAGTGAATGCCGTTCAAAGGGCATTTGCAGTTGAAAGAAGGGAGCATATATGGGATTTCCCAAAGAAGGAGAAAAAGTACAAATACATAGTTATAAACATAATGGCTCCATTCATAGAATGTGGGAAGAAACAACAATTTTAAAAGGGACACAGAGTCTTGTAATCGGAGCGAATGATCGTACAGTAGTTACAGAATCGGATGGCCGAACATGGATTACTCGTGAACCAGCAATTTGTTATTTTCATGCCAACTATTGGTTTAATGTGATTGGGATGCTTAGGGAAGATGGCGTATATTATTATTGTAATTTAAGCTCACCTTTTGCGTATGATCCTGAAGCATTAAAGTATATTGATTATGATTTAGATATTAAAGTATATCCAGATATGACATATACGCTTCTAGATGAAGATGAGTATGAAAAACATAGTCAAATTATGCAGTATCCACCTGTTATTGATACAATTTTAAAACGAAATGTAGCACATTTAACACAGTGGATTCATCAAAGAAAAGGTCCATTTGCACCAGACTTCGTAGATATGTGGTATGAACGATATTTAATGTACAGAAATTAAAACAAACCTGCAGGGGGCTTCCCGGCAGGTTTGTCCTATTAGAGGGGGGATTATGTGCAAGGCATAAAAAGATATTTACAATTTGTTAAACCATATCGATGGCTTATTGCTATTACAATTATTATTGGACTAGTTAAGTTCGGTATCCCACTTATTATGCCGTGGTTATTAAAGTATATTATCGATGATGTAATTCAAGGCGCGGGCTCACTTCAAGATAAAACATCTCAATTAATAACAGCGATTGGAATTGCTTTTTTTATTTTTGCGGTATTAAGACCACCGATTGAATATTATCGTCAATATTTCGCCCAACGTATCGCAAATACAATACTGTATGATTTGCGGAAGCATATTTTCGGTCACTTACAAAAGTTAAGTTTACGTTATTACTCCAATACAAAAACAGGGGAGATTATTTCGCGTGTCATCCATGATGTAGAACAAACGAAGGATTTTGTAATTACTGGTTTGATGAACGTCTGGTTAGATACTGCAACAATTGCTATTGCTATCATTGTTATGTTTTCTATGAATATAAAATTAACATTTGTTGCGTTATTGATTTTACCTATTTATGTAATTGCAGTGAAACATTTTTTCGGACGTCTTCGGAAATTGACGAAAGAGCGTTCACAAGCGTTAGCGACGATGCAAGGGTATTTGCATGAACGTATTCAAGGAATGCAAGTGACACGTAGCTTTGCGTTAGAAGAGTATGAGGGGAAGCAGTTTGAAAAAAGAAATAATGAATTTTTAACGAAAGCATTAACCCATACAAGTTGGACGGCAAGAACATTTTCGGCAGTAAATACGTTAACCGATTTAGGTCCGTTACTTGTGATTGGTTTTGCAGCATATGAAGTAATTCAAGGGCAGTTAACGCTAGGAACGATGGTAGCTTTTGTTGGATATATGGATAGTTTATATAGTCCGCTTCGCCGCCTTGTTAATTCATCTACAACATTAACACAATCTTTTGCATCGATGGACCGTGTGTTTGAACTGTTAGATGAAAAATACGATATTGTTAATGTACCAAATGCGGTACAAACGAAAAAATTAAATGGAGAAATTGTATTTGACAATGTTTCTTTTCGTTATAATGCAGATGAAAAAGAGATATTACACAACTTGTCATTAACTATGCAGCCTGGAGAGAAAGTAGCGCTTGTAGGAGCGAGTGGGGGAGGAAAGTCATCTCTTGCTAGTTTGATCCCGCGTTTCTATGATGTTTCTGAAGGCGCGGTTTATGTAGATGGCATAGATGTAAGAAAGTACAATATGAGAAATTTGCGTAGTCATATTGGAATTGTACTGCAGGATAATTTATTGTTTAGCGATACAATTGGAGCTAATATTTTATATGGAAATCCGAAAGCTACAGAGAAAGAAGTGATTGCAGCTGCCAAAGCTGCGCAAATTCATGATTTTATTATAGACTTACCAGATGGTTATAATACTGTCGTTGGAGAACGTGGTGTGAAGCTATCAGGCGGGCAAAGACAACGCGTGGCAATTGCACGAGTGTTTCTAAAGAATCCGTCGGTACTTATATTAGATGAAGCAACTTCAGCATTAGATTTAGAAAATGAAAGGTATATTCAAGAGGCGCTTCAGACGTTAGCTGCTGACCGGACAACGATTATAATCGCACATCGATTAGCGATGATTACGCATGTTGATACGATTATTTACATTGAAGACGGTGAGATTAAAGAGACTGGTTCTCATGAAGAGTTAATGCGAAAAAGAGGATTTTATTACAATTTATATCAACTTCAACATATAACAGAAACAGCTCCTTTACCATAAAAGGAGCTGTTTTTTTATTCGTCTTCTTTTTTATCATCGATTTGGAGTTCTTTTTCTGGTTTATGATATGTGTAGAAGCTATCTACAAGCAAATCTAAATGCTCTACTTCTTCGCTATAGTTAATGATGGAAGAAATAAGAGGGAAGAGATGTAACCATGTTTTATATGCTTCTTCATCGTCCTTATTTTGATATTCCATAAAGATATCAATTAATTCTTGTTTACCTGTTTCAACTTCATCAAGCATTTCAACTGATTGTTGTTTTTTTGCTTTACCAATAAATTTTAATAAAACTTGTTCATGATAATGCGTTAATGAGTCAAGTTCATTTTGGATAGATTCCTGAAATTCTTCCGGCATATAGCGCAGTTCATTTTCAGTACGGTGTAATGATTTTAACGTACTTAAAGCACGGCTTGTTGTCGCTAACATTTGTCTGAATAAAACGAGCTTACGAATTTTTGCGAACTTTACTTTTTTCGTATAGCTTCTTTCTTCTTTATACAGCAAATAGTAATGATTTAGTTTAATCATTTTTTCTTTCATACGATCAATATCAGTTTTTAGCGTTGTAAAATCAGAAGCCTGCCTGCTATTCATTCGAATCCATTTTACAATTTCTTCTGTATTATCAACGATACGATGATAAAGTTTTGTTTCATATTTTGGCGGCATAAATACTAAATTTACAAGTGAAGCCGCAATAATACCAATCATAATCGTCGCAAATCGAAGTAAGGCAAAACTAAAGAAATCTTCGCCTTGATACTCCATAATGGCGATAACTGTTACTAAAGCAATTGATATTGTGTTTTCTAATCGTAATTGTAATGTAAGAGCAATTACTAATATACATGTTAATCCAATAATAAAAGGATTATGTCCAAAAGCAGTAGCAAATGCGATAGCAAATATCGCACCAATTACATTTGCTTGAATTTGTTCAAGTGCTGTTAAATAAGAACGGTATACAGACGGTTGAACAGCAAAGATAGCTGAAATTCCCGCAAATACCGGACTCGGTAATTGAAGTAAAATACAAGCAAATAAAGCTAACGTGATGGCAATACCCGTTTTTAAAATGCGAGCACCAAGTTTCATACCCTTAATAAGATCCTTTCTCTTGTCATAATGAATGTACAACATGATACTATACATTCATTACAATATGTTAGCAAGTGATATTTTAGTGACGTTAAAAGAAATTAGTGTTCATTTTATCCCGCTAATTGTGAGTAGTAAGATTCCTGCCTCAAAAATTAGAAGCTAGATGCCGGTAAACGCTCGATTGGTGTAGGCTAATTAAAGTTTCACTTTATAATTTTTCCTAATTCCTTTTAAACATCAGTTTTTAGTAAAAAAACCTGCTGAATTTCAGCAGGTCTCAAATTGTTACTATAGATTACTATGAGAAGCGTACTTCGTCAATTTTTTCTTAATAATGAAAATTACTCATTTTACTCTGTTGAGATAGATGGGTCTGCCTGTTCTTTTTTCGGGATAATCTCAAAAAACTGGTTCTGTATATCATCTAATAATGCTGTTAATAAAGCAACTTCCTCATATTGCTCATGTTCGTTTAGTACACGAATATAGTCTAGCAATAATTCAGTTACATCTTTCAAACCATTTTTACTAATTGGTTGTAATGTAACATTTGCCCCTTTTGCAATTCTTCTTTTTAAGGCCTGTTCTGTTAGGCCTAAGTTTGAATCATGACGCAAATAAACAACACCGCCAGTCATGCCAGCGCAAATCCATGGACCAGGGTCACCTAAAACAAGCGCTCGCCCATTTGTCATATATTCAAAAGCAAAACCTTTAATATTGGAGTATGCCCCTATATTTCCTTGCTCTTTTTCACGGAGTGGTTTTGTTATTCTACCTCCAATTATCATGTCTGCCCCAGAAAGGCGAATGCCAGCGCGAGCATCAGCGTTCCCTTGCACGTATAGTGCCCCTTTTTGTGCACCATATCCAAATCCTTTTCCGACAGAACCGTTATAATATACTCCGTCTTTTCCTTTTGATTTCGTTATATAAATCCCACCACCAAAGGAAGTTTTACCAATGCCATCTTGTGCGCCGCCATTTACGTGTATAAATAAATTTTCACTATTGTAAGCGCCTAACCCATTTCCGGGAATAGAACCATTCGTATACTTTAATGTAAGTGGTTCAAGTTGAGTAGCTTCATATAGTTTACTGCGAACGCGATAACATGATTCTAGACCACCCATAACGCGTTGCTCTACACCAACGCCTACTAATTCTTTTGAGTCAGCGGAATGAACTGTCTTAAATTGTTTTTCTGGTACACCATCTGTTGTTGTAACAGATGGATGTTCTATTATTTGTAATAAATTACGTAAGTTTAATAAATTTTCGCCTCGAACTTGCTCTAATAAATCAGAACGCCCAACAATTGCTTGTAAATTTGTACACCCAAGCTGTCCTGTTAATCGTTTTAGTTCTATACCGAAAGAGGTGAATAAATTTAGCAGGCCAGTAACCGCGCTTTCTAATTCGCGTGGGACGAAGCGGCGTAACCCATGTTCCTTTGCTTGTGCTTCAGACTCGATTTGTGTTGCAATTCCGACATGACAAGTATCTAGATGACACCCACGGCAAGTAGTGCAGCCGATTGCAATCATTGATAGTGTGCCAAATCCAATACGGTTTGCTCCGAGAAGCATGATTTTCAAGGCATCATTTACACTTCGAATACCACCATCTGCCCAAATCTCTACTTTATGTCTCATGCTCGCTTCTAATAAAGCGTTGTGAGCGGCTTTAACACCAATTTCTACAGGAAGACCTACATGTTGCAAGGCGTGAATACGTGCAGCACCTGTTCCGCCATCGAATCCGCTAATGTTAATAAAATCAGCACCAGCTTTGGCGATACCGACAGCAATTGTTCCGATATTAGGAACGACAGGGACTTTCACGGCTACTTTGGCAAGTTGATTAGCTGTTTTAATTTCCGTAATCATTTGAGCTAAATCTTCAATTGAATAAATATCATGGTTATTAGAAGGTGAAATTAAATCTGAGCCAATTGTCGCATTACGTGCTTCAGCGATTTTGGCTGTTACTTTTGAACCAGGTAAATGCCCACCTTCCCCAGGCTTTGCGCCTTGACCAATTTTGATTTCAATTAAGTTCGATGAGTTTAGTAGTTCGGCATTTACTCCAAATCGCCCAGATGCCACTTGTTGTCCACGTGTATGTGGATATTTTCCAATCATATCTTTAATTTCGCCGCCTTCACCGTTCAAGCTAATCATATTTAGCTGATCGGCCGCTTCTGCATATGCGCGAAAGGCAATTTCGTTTTGAGAACCAAATGACATAGAACTAATAATAAATGGAAAATCATGGGTTTCAATGCCGATAGATACTTCTTCAGTTGGAACGACATGTTTTGTTTGTTTCGTTTGAACAAGGTGTCTGATTGCGATGGGATTATTCTCTTCTAGTTCACTTAACTTGTCACGGTAATCATCATAAGAATTTCCTTTTGCAACATCGCCGATTGCTTTCCAAATTCGCGGGAATATATGAAATGATTTTCGCATTCTAATTTTAGGATTGTTATAATCATCCGCTCGCATTTTTGCATCTTCAGCAAGTGATTCAAGTGAAAAAGCTAAATCATTTGAACCGAAGAAATTTGTAATCTGTAATATATTTGCGATTTCTTCATGTAACCCAATAGATGAATAGAGACGTCCGTAACCACGTAACTCATGAATTCCAATTGTTGAAATGACTTTTTCTAATCCTTTATTAAGTGCATTATACAGATTCGTAATTGGTGTTTTTGTTCCATCATTTACAGTCGCGAATAATAAATATGGATTAATACTATCTGCTCCTAATCCATATAGCGTGACAATGTCATGTAAGGAGCGAAGGGCACCAGAACGTATAACGAGAGAACAATTGCGGCGTAATTTATTTTCACTTAATGCTTGATGTACTTTAGCAGTAACTAAATGTGGATCAATCCACAATCTTTCATTTAGATGGGCTTTTGCGTCATCTAATACTAGTAGGGAAGCACCATTGTTAACAGCAGCTATCGCTTCAGAACTAATGCGGCTTAATGCACATTGTAGAGTTTCTGACGAGCTGAATGTAGCAGAGATTGTGGCGATAGAGTTATGAGTTTTAAATAGCTTTATGAGTTGTTCGTACGTAATTGTGTGTAATTCCTCTGCAATAGGTTGTGCCACGCTGCCTTCTAAAATAATTGGTGAAAGCATTTCAACTACAAATGGCCGTTTTGCGCCACTTAATAAACTTGGACGCTCTCCAAGTACAGTACGTGTAGAGAAGTGTTCAATTTCACGGTCACGGTCAATTGCAGGGTTTGTAACAACAGCTACACTTTCTTTAATGAAGTCAGCGATATTTCGTCTATCAGTATCAAGTGCGGCAAGTGGTGAGTCATGCCCAAGTGAGCGTATTGGCTCAACGCCTTTTGTTGCCATCTGTTCAAGGAGTTGAATATGTTCTCGGTCCCATCCGAAAGCGACGTATTGTTTCGTTTCAACTTGAACAGAATCACATAGCCCTTGGATTTTTTTCGTTTCAGGGATAGATAAATTTAAATGGTAATTGGTAGTATCAATTCGCTTTTTAAAACGGTTATATACTTGGATTTGATATTTGTCATATTCATAAAGAACAAGTTCATCTTGTTCATTCCATTTTAATCCGACTTTTTCTCCAGGAGCGAGTGGTTTTGGTTCTGCTACATATTTAGTTGGTGATACAACTCCAGGTTCAGAAGAGAAAATATAAGAGCTCTCTGTCTCTACTTTCCATACTGGGCGTAATCCAAGGGAATCAACGCTGAAAACAGCTTCATCTTTAAAACGGGAAATGATGCCAGCTGGTCCTTGGGCAAAATGTCCCCATGCTTCACGTATATACGTATATAAATCTTGTAAAGGTGTTTCATAAAGTTTAATTTCATTAATAATTGGTGGGAATAGAATTTCCATTGCTTCAAATAAGCTGTAGTTGTATTGAACAAGTAGGGTTTCTAAGGTGCGGTTTAAATCTTGAGAGTCACTGCCTCCTGCAGTAAGTGGTACATCAATCATTTCAGCTTGATCGCGTAATTTCGCAATTGTGTTAATTTCACCATTATGTCCGAGAATGCTAAATGGTTGTACACGAAAAAAATTAGATAATGTATTAGTAGAGTAGCGGTTATGTCCTAATGTCATAGTTGAAGCGATAAGCGGATGTTGTAAATCATTATAGTAGGCAACAAGCGTATCACCAGCACCTAGAACTTTATATACAACATGATTACGACTTAATGAAGCAACATGAATTGCTTCGTTTTCCTCTATTTTTATTGTGACAGAAAATAATGTTTGCTCAATATTTGTAATTTCGTTTTCTGCGATAAGGGCAACTTGCCAAAATAAAGGTTCTTCTTGTTTACCAAGTGGACCGAGTGCATCTGAGTTTGTTACATCATCACTTTCGAAAATGATAGTAAAGTTTTTGTTGTTTAATTGCGTACGAATATAATCTTTTAAGGCAGTAATGTCTTCTTTTTTATTTAGAAAAAAATGTCCAACGATAAAGTGGGGATGATCCACAATCGTTGGATTATATCCGCTACTTTTTAGTTTTTCATTCCAAAGCGTTTTTGGTATATCAATGTGAATGCCGATGCCATCGCCCTCACCATTAATGAAACCAGCTCTATGATTCATTTTGACGAGTGATTGTATGCAAAGGTCAATGTTTTCTTTTGTAGCAATTTTTCGTTTCTCCATAACGGAAACGATTCCACACGCATCATGTTCTGCATTTCTATAATCTCGAAATAAAGACGGTGTCCATGTATTTTTTTTATTGAGCATCCGTCAATCCCCCCTCTTGTAAAAGTTAGAATAATCTTACTATTTAAGGTGCGAATCACCTTGTACACAGAGATAGTAATGCTGTAAAAGAATATAAAACAGATAATTATGAATAATTATACTATTAATACGGAATTTATGAAATAGAAAAAAGGAAAAAAGAAAGGTGAGCTTTCTTTTTTCCTTTTAATGACGGGATTATTTATTGTCTGCTAGGGCAGCAAATGCTCTGCCGACAGCTTCGATTGTATATTCAATATCTTCTTTTGTATGTTCTGTAGTTAAGAACCATGCCTCGTATTTAGAAGGTGCTAAGTTAACTCCTTCTTGAAGCATAAGCTTGAAGAATTTACCGAACATTTCACCGTCTGTATCTTGTGCGGCATCGTAATCTTCAATTGTATTTGTTGTGAAGTATACAGTTAAAGCCCCTTTTAGACGGTTTAATGTAATATCGATATTATGTTTCGCTGCTTGCTCTAAAATTCCTTTTTCAAGCATTGCACCAAGTTCATCTAATCTCTCATAAAGCCCTTCTTGTTGAAGCACTTCTAGACAAGCGATACCTGATGCCATAGAAGCAGGGTTTCCTGCCATTGTACCAGCTTGGTATGCAGGTCCAAGCGGAGCAACTTGTTCCATAATTTCTTTCTTACCACCGTAAGCACCGATTGGTAAGCCGCCGCCAATAACTTTACCAAGCGCTGTTAAGTCAGGTGTCACACCAAGTAAGTCTTGAGCACCACCGTACATAAAGCGGAAAGCAGTAATAACTTCATCATAAATTACTAATGCGCCAGCTTCGTGAACAAGTTCATTCACTTTTTCAAGGAATCCTGGTTTAGGCTCTACAATACCGAAGTTTCCAACGATCGGTTCTACAAGGATAGCTGCTACTTCATGACCCCATTTATCTAAAGCCTCTTTTAAAGTTTCGACATTATTAAATGGAACGGTAATAACTTCTTGTGCAATACTTTGTGGTACGCCAGCTGAGTCAGGAGTTCCTAAAGTAGAAGGACCAGATCCAGCTGCCACAAGTACTAAATCAGAATGACCGTGGTAACAACCAGCGAATTTCATGATTTTTGTGCGACCTGTATAAGCACGAGCAACACGAATCGTTGTCATCACTGCTTCTGTACCAGAGTTTACGAAACGGACTTTATCTAATGCAGGCATTGCTTCTTTTAACATTTTTGCGAATTTTACCTCTAGCGCTGTTGGTGTTCCATAAAGTACCCCATTTTCAGCAGCTGTTGTAATTGCTTTTGTTATATGCGGATGAGCATGTCCAGTAATAATAGGACCGTATGCTGCTAAATAATCGATATATTTATTTCCGTCTACATCCCAGAAATAAGCGCCTTTCCCACGTTCCATAGCAACAGGAGCGCCGCCGCCAACTGCTTTAAAAGAACGAGAAGGACTATTAACACCGCCAACGATATGCTCTAAAGCTTCTTTATGTAATGCTTCTGACTTTGTGAATTTCACTACAATTCATCTCCTTACAAAAATCTATGTATTATTCTAACATGTTTTTCGAAAAGACGTATTGTTTGTGATAGCGAAGGCAGTTGGGTAAACTATTCGTTGTGACATTTAGGAGGGGGGTCCGATTATGAAATCGGTAATTGAGGTACAAGGGTTACGTAAAGAGTTTACAGCCTATTCAAGTCGTCCGGGCTTAAAGGGTGCATTTCGCGATTTATTAAATCGTAATTATAAAATAGTACCAGCAGTAAACGATGTATCTTTTACTGTAAAGCAAGGTGAAATGGTTGGTTATATTGGTGAGAACGGTGCTGGTAAATCAACAACAATTAAAATGCTTACGGGGATTTTAACTCCGACATCAGGGCAAATCACAGTAAATGGAATGAACCCACATAAACAAAGAGAAGAATTTGTAAGAACAATTGGTGTTGTTTTTGGACAGCGTTCGCAACTTTGGTGGGATATTGCAGTACAAGAATCGTTTCGTTTATTAAAGAAAGTATACGGTGTATCAGACGCTCAGTATAAGGAGCATATGGAGCACGTAATTGAAACGTTAGATATAGGGCCTTTATTAGATAAACCAGTTCGAAAATTATCTCTTGGTCAAAGAATGCGTTGTGAATTAGCGGCAGCCTTAATTCATAATCCACCGTTATTATTTTTAGATGAGCCAACAATTGGGCTAGATGTACTTGTGAAATTGAAAATACGTGAATTTTTAAAAGAAATGAATGAACGTTATAAAACAACAATTTTATTAACAACACACGATATTACTGATATTGAAGCTTTATGTGAGCGCGTTATCATGCTGGATGAAGGGAATATTATGTATGACGGTTCTTTAAGTAATCTTCGTACGCAGTGGGGAGCAGAGAAGGAAATTCACTTTCAGTTTGTTGCACCAGTTTCCTATCAGGCTTTATCAATGGTTATGCCAGATAATCATGTCGTTTGGTCGAAAGCGAAAGAGGAAAATGCATGGGTTGCAAAAATTCCGAATGAAGAAGTTATTATTTCAATGCTTATTTCTAAAGTAGTACAAGCATTTCAAATTAAAGATTTAAAAATTAACGAAGTGTCTACAGAGGAAATTATTCGTAACATTTATGAAGAAGGTATTACGCATGGGTAAGTATATTGAAATGATTCGAATTCGCTTTTTAATGATGCTTGCGTATCGTACAAATTACTATAGCGGGATTTTAATTTATACGATTAATATCGGTGCTTACTATTTTTTATGGCAAGCAATTTATAGCGGAAAAGAGAATATTGAAAGTTTATCTATTTCGCAAATGACCACGTATATCGCAATCGCGTGGATGGCACGTGCCTTCTATTTTAATAATATAGATAGGGAAATTGCGATGGAGATTCAAGAAGGACGTGTGGCTGTAGAATTAATTCGTCCGTATAACTATTTGGGAATGAAAGTTATGCAAGGTCTTGGCGAGGGAATATTCCGTTTTGCCTTCTTTTCCATTCCAGGCATGGTTATCGTTACGTTATTATTTTCGTTGCAAATTACAACGAATTTTCAAACTTGGTTATATTTCTTCTTATCTTTAATATTTAGCTTTATTATTAATACACAAATTAATTTAATGACGGGAATGCTTACGTTTTTCCTATTTAATAATAGTGGAATTATGTATGCAAAACGCGTTGTTATTGATTTATTTTCAGGTCTATTATTACCAATTAGTTTTTATCCGTTATGGGCCCAAAAAGCAATGATGTTTTTACCGTTTCAGGCTATTAGTTATATTCCAAGTATGATTTTTTCTGAAGGTATACAGGGGAGTAAGTTGTATGAGGCTTTAGTATTTCAAGTGATTTGGGCGATTGTACTTATTATTCCAATTGTACTCATGTGGAGAACGGCGAGAAAACGTCTAATTGTACAAGGGGGATGATGAGATGCTATATATAAACTTATTTTTACAATATGCAAGTCAATATATAAAAACGAAATTGGAGTATCGAGGCGATTTTATCGTTGGTTTACTTTCTGATTTATCGCTTCAAGCAGTTAATTTAATATTTATTCTCGTTGTATTTGGGCATACACAAGCATTGAAGGGATGGAGTCGAGAAGAGGTAATCTTTATTTATGGTTTCTTTTTAGTACCATTTGCCATCTTTTCAGCTTTCTTTAATATATGGGATTTTAATGATCGATACATTATTAAAGGGGAGATGGATCGTGTATTAACGCGACCGATCCATAGCCTATTTCAAATTATATTAGAAAGAATGGAACTTGAATCTTTAATTGGAGCTATTACAGGGATTGTTGTAATGGGATATGCAGCTGTGGAGTTACAATTATCTTTTTACTGGTATGATTTCTTCTTATTTATATTGATGGTAGGAGGAGGAGCACTTGTATATGGAGGGATATTTGTTACGTTGGCGAGCCTTGGTTTTTGGTCGGATGCGAAAAGTTCAATTATGCCTCTTATGTATAACATAGGTAATTACGGGCGCTATCCTGTTAATATTTATAATCGTGTAATTCGTTTCATTTTAACGTTCGTTTTACCGTTTGCGTTTGTTGGAGTATATCCAGCAGCATACTTTTTAAGAAAAACAGAATGGAATAGTTATGCATTTGCGACGCCAATTGTTGGTATTATCTGTTTTACGATTGCAATCACCCTCTGGAACCAAGGGGTAAAAAGGTATCGTGGCGCGGGTAATTAATTATAGAAGCTTGTTCGTTTCTAAGGGATAAATCAGTTCTCCACCTCATACATATAAAATGAGGTGGAGGACATGTTATGGGGATTTATTCTATTAATTGCAGCAATCGCTATTTTGAAAAGTGTCCAATTATTATGGAGTTCCTATTCAGATTCAACGCGTTTTTTTTCGCTCTATAATTTGGCCACATTATTTTTAATCTATACAACAGTACTAATCGCATTTGGATTAAGTTACGTTGTATTAGAGGAAATGGGTTTCGCAGTTTTGAAAGAGGATGGAGAAAGTTTGAACGCTCATTCCTTTCAACTCGTCGAAGTTTGTTTATATTTTAGCGCAGTTACTTTATTGTCTGTTGGATATGGTGACATATCTCCGATTGGAATTGGGCGATGGATTGCAATCGCAGAAGCGCTAATTGGATATACACTCCCTTTTGCTTTTGTGATGAGGTCTGTAATAGACAATGAAAAATAAGGAAGCATTTGTTATAGTAAAGGAAAAGAGTAGGAGTGATAAATATGATTACAGTAGGAGAAATGGCACCAGAATTCACATTAGAGGGAAGTAACGGAGAAGAAGTTTGCCTAGCTGATTTCCGCGGTAAAAATGTAGTTCTCTATTTTTATCCGAAAGATATGACGCCAGGATGTACAACTGAAGCATGTGATTTTCGTGATGCGTATGGAGTATTTCAAGAGAAGGATACGGTTATTCTTGGAGTAAGTCCTGATTCAGCGAATAGACATTTGAAATTCATTGAGAAACATGAATTGCCATTTATACTTTTAGTAGATGAAGATCATAAAGTAGCAGAGTTATACGATGTTTGGAAGTTAAAAAAGAACTTTGGGAAAGAGTATATGGGAATCGAGCGTTCTACATTCCTTATTAATAAAGACGGTGAACTTGTAAAAGAGTGGCGTAAAGTGAAAGTGAAAGGACATATTGAGGATGTTCTTTCTTATATAAAATAAATCTACATTGGAGATAAAATATGCAGAAACAAGGCAAGTGTCTATACATATTTTACTGCCTTACATAAAGTGGAAGTGTAGGGCATACCTCCTCAGATGATAGTATTCCAAGTGCGATTATGTCGCACTTTTTTCTATGGAATATATGAAGAAAAAAGGGAAAGATACATAAAAACAAGTCCTGAATATAAAAATAAACTACATACTTATAGTAGAAATATTGACGATTTATAAGAAAAGGAGTACACTCTTTATAAGAATTATAAAATAATAATCCGTATAGAATCGGGGTGCATGACGGTGGTCAAAGAAGAATTAAAAGAAGCGCTAGAAATGCTGAAAAATACGGGTGTACGCATTACTCCACAGCGTCATGCTATTTTAGAGTACCTTGTGGAATCAATGACGCACCCAACAGCGGATGATATTTATAAAGCATTAGAAGGTAAGTTTCCAAATATGAGTGTTGCAACTGTCTATAATAACTTACGTGTGTTTAAAGAGGTTGGACTTGTAAAGGAATTAACTTATGGAGACGCTTCAAGTAGATTTGATTATGTTACAAGTCAACATTATCATGTGATTTGCGAAAAATGTGGTAAGATTGTTGATTTTCCTTATGGAGGCTTGGAAAAGCTGGAAGAGGAAGCTGCGAAAACGACAGGCTTCGTTATCAATAGTCATCGCTTAGAAATTTATGGCGTTTGTCCAGAGTGTCATAAGGCGTAATATATAATAAAGAAAGAGGCTGACGGCTATACGTCAGCCTCTTTCTTTATTATATAAGGATTAGCGTGAGGTTAATCGGGATTTACAGTGCTAAGTTAGTAAGGAGGGTTAGATAAAAGTTTGTCGAATTTACTTTGTATTGGTGGAAATGAATTCTGGGAGGGGACATTTTGAAGAAATATGAGATTAAAAATAACATTCCAACATTGGAAGAATATAAATATTTATGTGATTCTGTGGGATGGACTAACTATATGAACTTTGAGGTGGCGGAAATATCACTTCAAAATTCGATTTACTGTATAACAGTCAAGGATAATAATCAAATCATCGGCATGGGGAGAATTGTTGGTGATGGGGCTATCTATTTCTATATTCAAGATATAGTGGTTCATCCAGAGTATCAAAAGAATGGTATTGGAAAGAAAATAATGAATACTTTAGTAGAATACTTAAATCAGAATGCTCCAGATAAAGCATTCATTGGTTTGTTTGCGTCGCAAGGTAAAACATCATTCTACGAAAAATATGATTTTAAAGATTATTCGCCTAATATGACAGGGATGTTTACTGTTATTTCGAAAAAATAGGTGTAATAAATTTAATAAAACAATTAAAAAGTTGATTTTTTAAGAAATCAACTTTTTAATGAGTTGAAACGTTTGTAGTGTTGCAAATTCGTATTTCCCTTGATACTTATGATTTATAACTCTTCTTATTATACTTTTCATCAAATTCTTTTCCTTCTAGATCTCGATCTAGTGTTAAAGGTTGATTGCAGTGCATACATGCATCGACACGGCCGAGCATTTTGGTTGGCTTATCACAGCTTGGGCAAATAATTTGGATAGTCTTAGTAGATAACATGCCAATCCAAAAGTAAACGACAGTGCTAGCGATAACAGCTAAAAAGCCAACCATCATAAACGTTGTCATAATAATAATGTTTTCGCGGAAAAAGACACCTAAGTATGCAATGAAGAGGCCGATAAATACTAAACTTAATGCAAAGGTCCGGATTTTATTGATTTTGTTTGAATACTTAATGCTCATTCTCACCACGCTCCTATACTAATAATATAACATACAATTTAGAATTTTCACTCTCGTGTAAATTGATAAAGGGATAAGATATGAAATGAATAGGAGGGGGACCATGAAGAATGAATGGACGCTATAAGGATTTTTACAGCGGTTTTTAAGTTTTTAACGGGATGTGAAATTTTTTTATAAAAAGTATTGACCCTGTATATACTGCATGATATATTAATAACCGTCGCTGATGCGGAAACGCAGAAAACGACAAAAAAGAAATTAAAAAACTTAGTTGACATTGAAAAATGAAGATGTTAACATAAGGAAGTCGCGAATGAGCGACTAAGTAGTTCTTTGAAAACTGAACGAAACAAACAACGTGAAACGTCAATTTTTATTTTAGATGCTAGACAAACTAACTTTATTGGAGAGTTTGATCCTGGCTCAGGATGAACGCTGGCGGCGTGCC
>NZ_JBYEZL010000005.1:0-208334 GCF_057624735.1 Bacillus sp. LQ01
AAAAAATTGAAACCCGTCAGGGTTTATTTGATATGCCCGCTTTTATAAAATCTACAAAAGATAATAAAAAACTATATGGAAAGACCGCATTTTGTTTAAAAATATACCTTAAGTTGATGGATGTGTGGTGCTACCCAATATAGTATATATGGTTTTTCTGCAAATATTGGCTTAATTTGAAATAATTAACATTCCTATTAAGGTGATATTGCATATGGTGATTTCATGGAAATGAGTATGTAAATTGAATATTTTAAAAAGCGTAGAAAGATTCAATTTCTACGCTTTTTCTTTTTATAAATATTTATCGTTGTTCTAAATCTCTTATATAAGATTTTACAGCTTGTAATAAGAATTCTTCCTGTCCCATACCTGCATCGGCAGCCATTTGCACTATTTTTTGCTTGAATTCATGATCTGCATGAAACGTTAATGACTCTACATTACTTTTAAAGTAAATACCTTCTACGTGCGGAAGTATCGTGCCGGATTTCATATGAGAATGTAAGTATTTAATCTCCTCTTGAAACTGCAATGGATCAACTTGTAATACGAAAGGTTTAATTTCTAATTTGATAGTATCAGATGAAACACTCAATCGCATATTTGTGACACCTAGCTCTTTATAAAATATATTTATTAGATTATAAGTGATGGAATGAAATAGCTGAGGTTTTTTAAATGAAAAAGATAAATACCCACGTTTCGTAATTACAGCTTGTTTATGGAAAGGCTCAAAGGAATACTTACGCTCCTTATAAGTGGATAGAGGGAAAATTTCTTCATCTTCTGTAAGAATCTTGCCATCTGCTCCATTGATCTCTATTACCCTAGCTGCTTTTCCAGTGTGTTGATGTGTTAATGATTGATATAAATATATCTCTTCCTCTTGAATCTTAGTAATGAATGTTTTCCGCTCTTTTGTTTTAGTTTTTTCATAATCAAGCATAAAAATCTCTAGCTCTTCCGAATCGATAATATATACTTGTTTTCCTCGTTTTTCTACCATTGTTGCAGGTAATTTACCAGATTTGATATAGGTAAAGACTGTAGATGGTGCTACATTGAGGATTTCAGCTGCTTCTTTTGTGCTATATCCTTCAACCTCTTCAATATTCTTTAAACGTTCAATATCCTCTAAATAGAAAATCTTACTACCGAATTGCTTCCAGTTATCTTTATATACACATTCTATTAATCCATCTTTTTCTTTTTGTAAAATTGTTTGTACCGTTACGCCTAATAAGCCGGCTGCCTCTTTTGTCGTTACAGTAGGTTTTGTAATGAACAATAAATCTTGTGTCATGTAGGGACACCTCCATAACTATTGTTTACTAGTATTTTAGATATGTATCTATCATATCAGAATATGATTTATATTTAAAATAAGAAATAGAATTTATTAAAGTTCTTATACATTTTTATAATTTAAAAAAGTTTGTAATTTGTTTTATATTTTAATAAAATTTTAAGGTTTACTTTATTATAAATGGAATTTTAATATTAAATAGTAAACAATTAAACGATATCTATTTACTAATAAATTATAAAAAAATATAATAATAAGATAATAGAGAAGAATGTAGGATTCTTACAGAAAGAATATGAATTATCATTTGTATAATAGATAGAAGTGAAATAAAATAATATTTATAGGTAATAAAGAGAATTATATTCATAATCTTCAATAGGAGAGGTGAATTCGACTTATGGGTAAAAACAATATAAATGAAAATGTACCTATTATAAATGATAAGAGTAAGTATATGTATATATATGTAGAGAATATAAGTGGTATCATTCCTTATCTGCATAACAATGGTTATGTAGATAAGGTGGAAGAGAAGATGGAGGTTGCAGAAAAAGAGGGGAAGGGTAAGTATACGTATTTAAGTGATATAGAAGTCATTTATCATTTTGTACATTTACAAAAAGATATGGATGAAAAGAAGAATAGAAAAGAGGATACGAAAAAGAGTTACGTGTCCGAAATCTTATCATTTTGTCAGTGCATGGTGCAGTATGCAGAAGAATTTGAATTGAGTGGGGAAGAAGTACAACAAAATGAATCTTTATTAAAAACATTACAGCCTTGGCATATTCGTAAATATAATGCTTGGTTGAAGCAGGTAGAGAACGGTAGGAATGGGGAAACATATGCAGTGGCAACACTTGCAAAGAAAACAGTGCTCATTCGTTCTTTTCTAAAACATCTTCATGTATTTTCTTACATTGAAAAACCTCTTCATGAAGAACTGCAGCGCGCTAATGTAAATGAACAGGACCGGCCAAATCGGGATTTATCTTATGATGAAGTGATGAAAATTTTAGGGTTTTATAAAGAGAAAGGGCATTTAGTAAACTATACAATTTTACTAGCTCTAGCAAGTACCGGTGCAAGAATTCAAGAATTGTGCACCGCGAGAGTGAAAGACTTACATTATGACGGAAAGTATTGGTTAAAAGTCACAGGAAAAGGAGATAAAGCACGTGAACTTTTCATTCCTGAGCATTTATTCCAATGTATTAGCGAAATGAGACGGAGAAGAGGATTCCAAACTATATTGGATCGGGGAGATGAATGTCCTTTATTCGTAAATCAAAGAGGGAATTTTTATAATCCAAAAACGTTATCAAATCAGGTAACAGACATGATAAAAAAGACAAATTTAGATTTTCTAAAGTATCGTGAAAATCCTGTAACGGCACATACATTCCGTCATGCTTTTGCAATCATGGCAGTTGAACAAGGAAATGCAGATTTATATCATTTAATGCAAACACTTGGTCATGAAAATATCCAAACAACAAAGATTTATTTAGAAAAACATATGAAACGGAAGAATAATGTGGGGACTTCATTTGCGGATATGTTGGTTTGAAATTTTAATATGAAAAATTGTTTAATTGTGTATTTATTACATAATTAAATGTACATTATTTAACATGTGAGAAGGTTTAATTATATAGTACTCAAGAATCTACACATTAAGAAATGACCAAGAAAAATCAATAAAGGTAGAGTCCTGGCGTTCATTTAGAGAAGAAATGAATGTGTTAGGAATTCAGGATTCAGATGTGTTTCAAATTCAGTTAGTGGAATATGGTAAAGAGAGAACGAAAAAGAATTCTCCTAAAAATAATAGAAGAAAATAGTTTACTTACGTATAAATATTATAATTAAGCACATGTTATATACAAATATAGTGGAGGTGCAATTATGAATATTCAAAGACACGAAAGTAATACAAATGAAATTCTTATTTCTGCTGCAGCAAGTGCTATTGAGCAAATGAAGTATGAAATTGCCCGTGAATTAGGAGTCATACTTGGACCAGATACATCATCACGTGCAAACGGCTCTGTCGGTGGAGAAATTACAAAACGCCTAGTTCGAATGGCTGAAGAGCAATTATCAGGACAACACAGATTACATTAAGTTAAAATAATAAAAGAAAAAAGGGCCCATAAAACGGACCCTTTTTCTTTTTATTTACAAAGAATCTGAAAATTAGTTTTTATAACTTAAAAACGACCTTTCAGATTCTTTTATAAGAGGTTTTATTCAATAAGGTAATACGATAAGGGCTGAATTAAAAATAATCCATTACAAGTAGATTAAGAGCTATTTAACATATTCTTTTTATATTTTATTATTTTTATACTAATTTATTAAAAACCTATAAGTAGTGAGGTCATCGCTTTAATTAACCATTGATATTGATCGATAAATAGGGGGCACCATTTCCTACACAGTAGCCTTTAGAAAAAAGAAGCAACCTCTACTATGATTGATGTTGTATGAGCTTAGCTTGATAGTGATGTATGGTGACCCCTATAAGCAAATTTAATAGTTTTGCATATAAAATTTATAAGTATAAGTAGGGTAATATGTACTTCATTTACTATTTTGGGGTATTTAAAAATTTTGCAAAAAAACCACTAATTTAATTTTTTATAGCTTTGCAAGACTTTTGTTATATTTACGTTAGCGTTTTGTAAGACTTAACGGATATGATGAGGTCAAGTTAAAAAATACTCTTTTAAAAATATTTTATTTCTAATCGGTATTTAAATTATATAAAGGCAATTTGGAGGAAAACAAAGATGAAGAAATTAAAACCCACGCTTAGTGTAGTAGGGAGTTTAACAATGGCTTTAACACTAGCTTCACCTGCATTAGCAGAAACAAGTCTTCCAACGGAAGGAAGCAAAGTTGAAGTATTTAAAGAAGATGCAAATGCAAAAGAAGGAAAAAATCCTGTTTATGATACTAATGATAAAATAGGAAAGTTGATGAAAGAAAACATTGATGTTCAAAATAATGATTGGGATAACGATGGTATCTCAAACGATTTGGAGAAGAATGGTTATAAAATTGAGTTTAATCGAAAAACCGGAAAAAATGAAGCACTAGCATGGGATCCCGAGAAGGATAAAGGAAAGCTCAAATTTATTTCAAATCCTATGAGTGCAAATTCAGATGGAGATCCTTTTACAGACATGTATGAAGTTGAGAATTATAACAGTAATTCTGATACGGACTTTAACCCTATAGTTGCTAATATACCCAATCTACAAATTGGTTTGAAACGAATCGAAGTAATCCCTATTGCAACCATTACGGATAATAACGGTGGATCGATCAGCAGAGGATGGGAAAAAAGTGTAGCCACACAACATTCATTTAATGTAGGCCTAACTGGTACCGGTGGTGTAGAAGGCTCAGCAGCCGGTCCTGTTCCTTCCGGAAGTGTTTCAGTAAACGTGGGATACGGATATTCAAAAACAACTACTGAAACGGAGAGTTATACAAATAATTTTGATTGGTCTACCGCAACAACTGTGGATACAGCGAAAGCAGCAAAAGTACGCGTACACCTGGAATATAAAAATGTAGGTACCTCATCTGCTGAAAATGTATCACCGCATTTTAATATTCGTTTAGGAAATAAAATTATTAATACTGTAAAAGCAACACAAGATCGTTATAAGGCAAACTACCTAAGTACTGAAAAAGGTGGACGAAATAAAACAGAAGTAGTCATCGACAGTTTAGAGGGACAAGCAGATGTGAATATTTTCTTATCGTTAGATGAATTAAAAGCCGTTGAACAAGGGGAGCTTCTTGCGATTGAAGTGTTACCTACAAGTACAATGGATGTATCTATCGAGAAAGATGGAGAATTCATGAATTTAGGAGATTCAGGAAAATATGAATCTAGAGTAAATGCAACTACAGAGGAATTAGAAACAGACATTGGAAATAAGCCTAAGTTTAGAGTATATACTCCAAAGGGATCTCGCGGTGAGTATCCAGCTTTATCATATAACGAAGTGTTTAAACATATAAATATAGATACAAGTAAAGTAAATAATATTGTGAGCAAGTCTACAAGAAATAATTCTATAGAAGTTGTTTCATCTTCCAATGCAGCTAGTTATGGTACTACATTGGAAAATTATAAAAATAATGAGAATGTGGGTTTATATACTAACGCTAAACACGGGGCTTTCGAAAACTTACAGCCACCAAAATTAGAAGAAAGTAGTTATGATCCTATTACAAAAAAGATTCGTGCAACAATCTCACCTGGTTTATTTGGAGCAAAAAATGAAATCTCCGCTTCCTATGAAACTAGACAAGGTTCTACGAAAAAAGTAACATTAGTTAGAAGTGGGAATGGACACATATATGAGTCTAGAGAAAATGTACCATTTGGTGAATTTTTACCGTCAAATAAAGTTACATTTGAAGTCCAGGATTCACAAAATAAATTACCTACAAACAAGATTTCTACCGTTGTTAAATATAATGCCGAATTTGATAATTATGTAGTAGATAATTCAGGTGAATTTGTTGTAGAGGGGGCTTCTTATACTATAGCAGATAATAATCCAGACACATATAAAAGATATTGGGGAAGTCATCATGCCAGCAATAAATGGGAATACCTTCAGAGTGAACTTTCTAGCTCTGAAAAAGTGAATCTAGTTATCGAAAGAGTAGGTCAACCTAAACCTGGACAATCGATCAAAAAAGATGAAGAGGTATTAATTAAATTCGCAAATCCTATTTATTCAGATTATGCCTATTTAAAACTTCAGGATGGTTATATTCATTTAGACCAAAAACGAAATGCAAGTACTTTTAAATTTAATTCTGTATCCGATAGTCCAACATTCTATAAACTGTTCAAAATACAATCTAATGGTAACTATATACAGCGGGAATATGACAATAATTATATGAAATACGCTACTGGTAATGGGAATAATATATGGAATCTAACTAGAGCTCAGTAAAAGAGAGCAATTCTTTTGCAGATAAAGGACTAGCTCCAATTGTTGCAAATAAAGAAAAGCTTTGGATAAGAACAGACAACGCCATCTAATATCAACTATACATGGCTGTTAGAACGTATGAAACAAAGGGTAATAGGGGATAAGGTAATCTCGCCATTAAACTAAAAAAACGTGATGCCCCAAGACTAAAAAAGGGGGATCACGTTTTTTTATATGGGCAAACAATCGTAAGAACTTGTATAATGTTTTATGCTGATTTCAAGGGAGATATGATTCAGATTGAATACATTTGTTAGTTATCATCATTGTATATAACTTTTAAAAATTTATGAGAGGCAATTTTATCAGAGAATTATCTTTTTCATTAGTAGTGAAAAGCAAAGGAGTTGTACGGGTGAAAAACAGAATTTTAATTATAGAGGATGAAGCAAATATCCTGGAAGTATGTAAGAGGTACTTAGATAGGGAAGGGTATGAAGTCTATACAGCTATAAATGGAGAAGAGGGATGGAATAGACTCAATCAATATCAACCTGACTTAATTATTTTAGATTTGATGATACCAAAAATGGATGGTTGGGAATTATGTGAGAAAATTCGTCAACAATCCAATGTCCCTATTATAATGTTGACTGCTAGGGGAGAAGAAAGGGATAGAATTTTAGGCTTAACAATGGGGGCAGATGATTACGTGGCAAAACCTTTTTCACCCCGTGAATTAGTATTAAGGGTTCAAATTATATTGAGAAGAGGTAATCAGATAGCACTCCCAGAGAAAGAGCCTGTATCACAAGTGATAGAATTTCTAGGTTTAGAAATTTATCCAAATACACGATGCGTATTTGTTTACGGAAATAAAGTGGAGTTAACAGTTAAAGAGTTTGAAGTGCTATGTATCATGGCTAAGCACCCAAAGCAGGTTTTTTCTCGATCACAACTTTTGGATCTCATTTGGGATTTTGAATATGAAGGAAATACGAATACAGTTACTGTATTAATAGGGCGTTTACGAGAAAAATTGGAGAAGCATGCAAAACAAACACGTTGGATTCATACGGTTTGGGGCATTGGTTATCGTTTTGAGCCAAATGGAGGAAATGAAACATGAAATTACGATATCAATTATTACTCATGAATCTATTTAGCACCAGTATCATGTTGATTGCTATTTGGTATAGTGATAAGAGAATGTTACTTGCACCTGAACAAACAAAATTATTAACAGGAATTGCTATTTTAGCAACGATTGGTTCAACAATTATTTTTTGGCTAATGACACGCCCAATTATGAGGTCTATCCAAAACTTAATGGAATTAACAAAACAATTTGGTGATAGGCAGTTCAAGACAACTTACATAATTGGGAAAGAACCACGAGAGTTTAAAGAATTGGCAACTGCTTTTCAGCAGATGGCTCAAAATTTAGAAGAGGGATTTACCAAATTAGAAGAAGCAGAAAAAGCACGTAATGAGCTAGTTACGAATATTTCACATGATTTACGAACACCTATGTCTAGCATGCAATTAATGATTGAGGCTTTGCAAGATAATCTAATTGAAGATCCTGGAATGAAAAAGAAGTACTTAGCCACAATTCTAAAAGAAATTCAACGATTAAGTGGGCTAATTAACAACCTATTCGATCTTTCCAAGTTAGAGAGTGGACAAGATGATTTTCACCCAAGTTTATCTCATGTGGACAACGTTCTATTAGAGGTACTGGAGTCTCATTCGGTTTTATTGTCAGAAAAACAGATTGAATTAAAAATACACGTCTCTGATACACTACCTCAACTTTGGATTATGCCATGTAAAATCGTACGTGTTATGAGTAATCTATTACATAATGCTATTCGATATTCCCCAGTGTCGGGAGAAATCGTATTAATTGTAGAAGAAGATAAGCAAACTCAACAAGTAGAATTTATTATACGTGATGAGGGGAAAGGTATTTCTTCAAGTGACCAATTACGTATATTTGAACGTTTCTATAGAACAGATCAATCGAGAAGTTCACAGTCAGGAGGTTCGGGCCTCGGGCTAGCTATTGCAAAATCATTGATTGAACTACATAATGGAAAAATCGGAATGCGAAATCGTTTAGATGATAAACAAGGAAGTGAATTTTGGTTTACTCTTCCCATAACATTAGAAAAAAATAAGACTATTGAAAGATATTTATAATATTTAGGGTGTTTTATCAAATATGAAATTCTTGAAAATAAAGAGAGAAGAAGGATATAACTTCTTCTCTCTTTATAGGAGGTGGGAATATCAATTGATATTCCCAAAAGTAAAGTTTTGGATTGGTAATTTACTTTTTTAATATTATAACGAGGAATTTATGTTTATCCTATATTTTTAAGTGGAGAAAACTTCTGCAACAGAATACTATATTTCCTATTAATATAGTTAATCCAATCGAGCAAGCCGAAAAAACTTTTGAAATATGCATACTCCTTTTCTAATTAGATTAATATAAAAGGAATAGATATAATATTTTTTAGTTTGGAAGAGCGTAGAATTTCACTTTAAATGTACCGTTAGAAGTATATCCACTAGGAGGGCCTGCGATATACAAATTCTTTCTATCATCTCCTGAAGGAATCGTTAGAATAGAACCATCTCTAACATTTGACCAAATCCCACGGTCTGAACCATTACGTATATCTTTTGCAACACTAAATGACAAAGAGGTAGCACCTTCTCCTTCCAAAACAACTCGTACTTTGGTACCTGCCGCAAGATGATCAAGTGAAAAATTATCACTTGATCTGCTGCTTTGACCAGGCTGCGCACGATAAAGTGAATCTATCTCTCTTGTTAAATTTCCTGTTACATTAGACAATTTGAATTTTTGATTATTACCACCATGGAAATTATATACTGTAACATTTGTTCCATTTGCAGTACCAGAACCACTTACATCTAACACTTTGCTTGGATCCTTCTTATTTCTTACATAATAATATCCATTTCCTGCTTCTGTTGGTATCCAATATTGCTCTTCCTTATTTTGATTAGATGCAGCAACTACATTATTGGAACCATTAGAATCATTCCAGGTTAATATAAAATTTTCATTTGTGACACTTTTAAATTGATATGCATTTTTATTTGAATCATATACTAGCTTCCATTTTTGATTATTAGCGTTGCCATTTTGCCACAACAGAACATTTCCATCTGCTTGATTTAAGTCAACGACACTACTATTATTTAAAGTAGAAACTATTTGGTAAGTACCACCATCTTCCAGTTCCGGTGCGTAAGGGTCAAAGCTAATAGGTGGCTTTGCTTCCTCAAGGGATTTTTCAAAATTTCCATCTTTGATTTCAATTGTTGCAGATCCAAAGTTCGTAGTCATTAATTTTTCTCGAATAGCTAGGCTTGGATAGCCATTCCAACCAACCATTGGTAGATGGAGCCACTGGTGATAATGGTTTTCTGGCGGCTCGTCATTGCTATTAGCCAGGCGAAAAGCATGTGTCCCCCAGCCGTCCTTATGGTATACAATTTTCGGGTGTTTTCCATCGAATCTGACGCTTGAGCGAGGATTAGTGTACCAGTTACCATGTGCTGAATAAGTTACATATTGAACCTGACCATCTTTAACCCAAACTATTGTGTGTTCCCAGTCATGTCGATGTCCACCCACAGCAGCGTTGGGAGTCATTTGATCTTTCTCAAAGTAACTCGCATACATAATTGCAGTCCAACCATTATTTGATTTGGCCCGAGAATAAGTGTTTGAATTTTCCAGTTGGCGAAGATCTCTACAGTTACCGCTCAGCGAACCGCCCAAACTTAGACCAGGGTTAGTCGTGCCATCTGGAGAAATTGCTGCAGTCGCATAACACCCGTCTGTGTCGTAGTCATACACAGGAGCATACTCTAACTCTATATTTGACGCATTTTGTGGGAGTGCCTTGATTACATCCGCATATGCTTTTGAGCTAGAAAGATAATCCTTATCAAATTGTCCACCTAAGTTGAATGCAAATGTACTTAATACAATTAACGCAGTCATTACTATCTTTGATATTAATTTCATATTACCCCTCCTAAATGAAATGAATTTAATCGATAGTTACAACAGAACTTAGCTGAGTTTATCCAGAATTGATATTACTTATATATAAATCTCTCCTTTCTATATAAGTCCTCTTTAAAAAATCATCATGATAAATTTTTCCGAATATACGATACATAGACAATTGCATCATTTCCAACATCTTCTTTTCCAATAAAAGCGCTAACATCATTTACTAGTAATAAAGTAAAAACAATCAATCTACTCTAATCACTGAATTTAATTAGAAGCCACTGTCTAAAATCCTTCTGAATCATTCGAAACAGTTGATGTAATGCATATTCATAATAGTTAATCATTCTTATACCTTTTTACATTTCCTCCTCTCTAGTTGAATATAGAGCTACTTCACAAACAGAATCAAGATTAGATAAATTTCAAACAAATATTATAGTTACTACCAAATTAGTTTGAAGATTCTAACCATTTGATGCTTGGGTAAAATATAGCATATATTGTCGAAATTTGTCTACAATATATCAGAATTATTAAAAAACAAAAGATGACATCGATGATTTCCGAAGGTTAACAGGTTCTGCTAAAAAGTTTTAATAACGAAAACCCTATCTTTTTACAGTTATTAATGAGAATTTGACTTATATTTTTCATTTTTGGGACAATTAATTTCTTAAGCTACTAGATGTGTAATGATATCTACAATGTAACGAAGATAGAACGATGGTTAAAGATTGGAAAATATCAATGGAAAATGGTACTACTCTTATGAAAAAGGTCCCAAGGCTACAAAATTTAATACTATGAATGGAAAAATGTATTAATTTGATAATAACGGCGCTATGTCTACTGTATGGTTGAAAGAAAATAAAAATTGGTACTACTTAAATGCAAATGGATCAATGAAAACAAATTGGTTACAAAAAATAGAAGTTGGTACTATTTACAATCTAACGGTGCAATGGCAATAGGGAAGGATAGCGTTTTTGTATGTCTATTTCTGTATCTGATGAATTACAACTATTTGCTCAAGAGATTCAAAGTCTTTTATCTCCAGCATTAGAACCCAAAAGATAAATAACTTGAAAATTTTATTTCTTTTTACAGATAACTCACAAAAATAACATATTTCAATCTTATTGTTATATGTAATGATTATTTTATATAGCTAGTCTTTTTCAAAATAATTATTACATATACAGGAGGTTTTGAAATGGATATGGATTCCTATTACTGGGAAATGGTAAAAAAGAATATTGGTGTTTATTCAAAAGCGGAACAAGAATGTCTTAGGAATAAAAGAGTAATTATCTTTGGGTTAGGGGGAGTAGGAGGTTACGAAGCAATCCTCTTTTCTAGGATGGGGATTGGGCATATTACAGGGGTCGATCCAGATGAATTTGAAATATCTAATATAAACAGACAAATGTTAGCCCTTTCTAGTGTGGTGGGAACACCAAAAGCAAAAGTTGCAGAACAGGTAGTAAAAGATATACATCCCTATATTTCAACAAACTTCTTACAAGCAAAAGTAGATGAAGACAATGTAATGGAACTGATAAAAGGACACGATATTGTGGTAGAAGCTGTCGATGATATGCCTTCCAGGGTAATTATACATAGAACAGCTAGGGAATTAGGTATACCGAGTGTAGGGATGTCAGGTAGTCCACCTACAAGAGGATTTGTTTCTACATTCTATCCAACTGGAATTCCTTATGAGGAGGCATTGAATGTGTCGATTGTAGGTTCAAAATTAACAGATCCTAAACTAAGGCAACAAATTGCTGATGTCAAGAAAAAAAGAGCATGGTATTCAGTCGAAAAAGGAGCACCAGAAGATTGGGCACAAGATTTTTGCGATGGAAAAGTAGGGTGGATTATTACCCCTATGCGTGCTCATCTTTTATCACTTTTTAGTTTTCATGAAGCAATTCAAGTGCTAACAGGTCGTGAACCTTTAGCTAGAGCACCAAAGGGCATAGTTATAGATGTAGATAGTCTTACTCCTGTCCAGGTAAAAGAAGCACCAGAAAACGGTTGGGATTATGCAACATTATAAGGGGGAAGCAAATTTGTTCACTGAAAATTTAAATACACAAAATATATATGAAGAGAGCTTTACACGAAATATTGGTGTAATTTCTATAGAAGAACAGAAGAAATTAAAGAATGCTCGTGTTACTGTAGTGGGTGCTGGAGGAGTAGGGGGGATTACACTTATCCAGTTGGCACGAATGGGGATAGGAAATCTTCATGTGATTGATCAGGATGTTTTTGAAGCGAGTAATATTAATCGACAAATGCTTAGCTCTATAAGTAATTTAGGGAAGTCAAAGGCACTTGTGGCTCTAGAAACCTTAAAAGACATTAATCCTTTACTACAAGTAAAGATCACACAAGAGTTTGTTACAGAAAATAACGCAAAAGATCTGCTAGCAAATACAGATATCATTATAGATGCTACTGATAATTTGGTCGCAAGAGTTATTATTCACCGTACGGCTCAAGCTTTAGGAATTCCTTCTATCTGGATTGCTGTTACTCCTCCTTTTAGAGGTGGGGTAATGTCATTAACTCCTGAATCTGTCCCTTATGAAATTGCATTAGGATATCCGTCTTATCAACAAGAACTGACGCCTGAAATGCAAAATAGAATTCATAGTTTAAAAGATGGACGTGCTCTGTATTCTATCAAACATGGTGCAGATGAACAGTGGGCGAATAGCTATGTGAAAAAAGATCGCCCATGGGCTGTACTATCTCCTGTTGCAAATATTGTTGGGATTCTAGCAAGCTTTGAAGCATTCAAGTTTATTGTAAATCGAGAAGATTTACAACCTATAACCAGTCCAAATATTATACAAATTAACCTTTCAGATCCAAATATGGTACAGGTATGTGAACCTGAAAACGGCAGTTGGAATTATACAACTTTATAGAAGAGGGAAAATATATGGTTTCTTTTATACTGCTAGGAATTATTTTTATACTCGCTTTGGTTGTTAAAGATTATGCATTAGCTAGTGCCGCAAGTTTACTAGGTTTGTTGCTTGCTATTGGGCAAAAAGCGATATTGCATTATATTCAACAATATGCCTTTCCGATTGGAATTTTCTTTCTCATGTTATTTCTTTTAGTGCCCATCACATCTGGGAAGATTACCATTGAAAACATAATAAAATGTATTACCTCTCCTATTGGTTTGGGATCAATTTTAGCGGGTTTTATGGTGTCGTTTATAGGAGGAAAAGGGGTAGGGGTTCTACCTATGAATCCTACCATATTATTAGGCGTTTTAATTGGTACTCTAATTGCCGTATTGTTTACAAAGGGGTTACCAGCTGGATTAATTATTGCAGCTGGAATTATAGCCATCATTTCTATGAAATGAAAGGGAATTTAAAAATGAAGAAAAATTGGAAATATATAAGTTTAATAGGAGTATTCTTTATTCTTTTACTGTCTAGCTGTTCTAATCACCAAGAGGTTCCAAAGAAGAGCAAAGAATCTAAAATAGCAAAAGAAGAATATAAAATTTCACAAGAAGACGAAACATTATTTTTACTTCATAAAAGTATAAATACCAAAAAACAGTATACATCTGACGAAATCATTTTGTTTTTAGAACCGTTTAGCGTTCCTACTGCAGAAGCTTTTGATGTATCAAAATACTCATGGATGGATGCGTATGCTAAAAAAGGATATGACACGTGGGCAATGGATTTTAGAGGATTTGGGCAATCTTCAAGACCGAAAGAAATGTCAGAACCGCCTAACCAAAATAAACCAATCATTCATTTGGACGATGCAACAAAAGATTTAGAAACGGTTGTGAATTGGATTAAAAGTAAAAGGAATGTAAAAAAAATTCATCTTGTTGGCTGGTCATATGGGGGAGTGGTAGCTGGAAATTATGCAATATCACATTCTAATGATGTTAATACACTTGTTTTATATGGATACATGCATGGATTTAAGCTTCCAATGATGACAGAGCCCTTTGACAATCCGTTACAGCGAGGGGAATTTAATCCTCATGCACCCTCTTATCAAGCTGTAGACTTTGATAAAGGAATGCATCACTGGCATATGATGATGGGCGAGAAAAAAATTGTAACAAATGAAGCTATGGATTCTGTAAAAGAAGTATTTCTTCGCTCAGATCCAATTAGCGAGAAAAATAATGGCGTAATTCGTCGACCGATGGGGCCTCTTGAAGATTTATATTCTATTTGGAATAACCGTCCTTTATATGATACATCTCAGATTACTTCTCCTGTGCTGGTTATTTATGGAGAAGATGATTTATTTGCCGATAGAGATATGTTGTCAAAATTAACAGGTGCCAAACACAAAAAGGAAGTTGTGATTCCTGATGCTACGCACTGGGCTGTTTATGAAAAAAATCACCCTATACTATTTGAACAAGTATTGAACTTTATAGAAATGAAAGAAGGAAAAGAGTAATGAGCCAGAATATAACAATATTAGATGCCACTTTACGCGAAGGCGAACAACAATGTGGCGTCCGTTTTTCAAAAGAAGATAAAATTAACCTGCTTCATACGATGGAGGATTTTGGAATCACCTTAATTGAGGTTGGACATCCTGGGGTTTCTCGTGAAGAAGAGGAGATCTGCCAAGAGGTTGCTGCCTCTGCAGAACATGCTGATATTTTAATGCATGCTCGAGCAAAAAAAGAAGAAGTTCATGCTGCTTATCGAGCAGGTGCCGATTGGGTAGGAATTTGGGCGTCTATTAATCCAATTTCTTTGCAAACAAAGTATACCAATCGATCAAAAGATTATGTGGTAAGCCAAGTGAAGGAAGCAATTGAAGAAGCTAACACTTTAGGAATGAAAACCAGATTTACAATTGAAGATGCTTCCAGAACTACCTGGGAAGATATCGCTTACCTTGGACACATTGCATCTGAAGCTGGAGCAAATCGAATTAGCTTAGCTGATACGGTGGGAATTTGGGAACCTAATGAGTGTGCAACCATAGTCAAGAAAGCGGTTGAAACATTCCCCTGTGAAATTGAAGTACACCTACATAATGATTTAGGACTAGCACTAGCGAATGCTCTTGCGGCTATTGATGCTGGGGCTTCTGTCATTGATGCAACTTTATGCGGGATAGGTGAACGGGCTGGGATTGTTGATTTACTAAATTTATCTGTTCTGTTATCACAAAAATATAATCAATACTTTCAATTAAAAATGATTCCAGAATTAACACAATCTCTTCAATTGGCTACAGGTTGTAAAGTTGATCATTGGAGACCTATCATTGGAAAAAATGTTTTTACACATATAGCACCTTATCACATAAAAGCTGTGAATCATAATGTTTTAGCATATGAAGGAATTCAACCTGAAATGATAGGAAGAGTGAGGAAGATACAACAAAAACGGGTAGAAAGAAAAGGCCCTCGCCTTTCAAAGAATTTACGCGTTAGCAAACCATTTGTAAAAGGGGCGTCTGAACTTTTGTATCATAGGGATGGACCAGGGGAACGATGGGTACAAATGGATCATAGAACAGATGAGCGTGCATCATTTTATGTAATACAACGTATATTCTGTAATCAACATATGGACGAAAACTTGGAAGGGCATGTGGATTATCATGCACATCATTGTGATAGTGCTTTTATTTTTTGGGGTAATAACATAGATGGGACAGGGCTTATATGTGAAGTGGAAATCGAAGGAGACGTGGAAGTCATTGAAAGCCCTGCATCTGTTTTTATTCCATCCGGTTTTAAACATAAATACAAGTACCTTTCAGGTGTAGGAACATACACAAACATTGTACTAGCCCCTAATTATAATTCCAGTTTGTTAGAAGAAGATCTTTCGAAATTATATATATATTAACAAAGATTAGAAACAGATGGGATCCAATTGATTTTTTGAATCCTATCTGTTTCTTTGAATGGCCCCAAAAAGAAGGAATTTTTGCTGCGTCCCTATAGCGCCCTATCTCAAAATATATGGGTACAGGATTAATTAATCCTCTTTTTTCATAAATACTTGTATTTACAAAATGGCTGTGAAAATATTAATGAAATTGGAGGGTTTATGCTCTTAATATTGAGTTTATATTATATAAACAAACTTAAATATATTAGGGAGTTAATAGTAATATGAAAGAAATTGAAATTATAAAATCAAAAGAAACAATGACTATTATATGGCAAAGTGCAATGATAAGTATTCCCTTAGAGGACATACTTAAAGTTTATAAAAATAATAATAATATTACAGACACTACTAAAGTGGTTAATATCGGAAAATGCTTTCAGCATTCAGAACATATCTTTATTAGAACAAAGAAATTAGATTACTTATTATTTACAACTAATAAGTTAGCACTTCTAAATAAAATTAACCTTTAATTATTTTAAAAGATACTTAAAAAGACCCTGGTACAAAATTGATCTTTATATGAGTAGTAAATAAGCTGTGAAAACTCCCAAGCTTTTTCTAAAAAATTCGTGGTTTCTTAGGTTCTGTTGCGAAGTTGTGTAATTGAATTTACATTCTTGAAAAAAGGAGTAAAGAGAATCACAAATGCAATACTTTAAAGAGAAACAGTTCAAAAAGAATATTATCTTGGAAGCTAGATGCAACTTATATAAAAAGGAAGACTTTCAAAATGAGAAAGTCTTCCTTAGCTTTTTCCTAATCCCAATTAATATCCCCAGTAGTTATAGCTCCTTTAGCTTTGCAATAACCTTGACCTATACATTCTAGTTTTAGACTATATTTACCTCGACCTAGTTGTTCGTTTCTTTCAAACATATCACCTGGTTGCAATGTCTTTTCATACTTGACTTCATGATTTTTATATAATGTTACCTTTATGGGTACCTTACTTTCTGAATAATTTGATACATGAAAGAAAGGACTGTATTTTTTCGTGGTTAATTCTCTTGTTTGTTGGGATTTTATATCTACTAAGTTTGCCATGCTGATTCGTAAATCTTTTTGCTCTTCATATTGTTGTAGTTGGTTCCAAATCGCTTCATGCCCCTCTGGTATATGTGTAGTAAATAAAAACGTATCAATTTCTTTAAAATGGATTGGATTTTTATCAGTTTGTTTATAAACCTTATCTTGGAAAATTGAAATAAACCCCTTATTGATGAGGAAAAGTCCTAGTCCCCCTAATACTAAAAAAATAACTATACCTAAAATGGAAAGTTTAATGGACTTTCGTTTGAATGCATGCATTTTATATATCCTCCTCGTGCCGACGGGTCAAGTCTATAAATAATATAATAATTATCAAATAGTACTATATTTAATATACTCATATTTGTCAATGTGACTTATTGTAAACAATAAGATTAGCTCTTGAAAAAATTTTGCCGACATTTCTCTGAAATATGTACGATATCGGTGTCTCATACTCATTCAGCTAATACCTTCGGTATTGTTTTGAATGTTCACTAATGCTTATTGCATGATTTCGTTCCATGGCTAAACAGACCCCTAAGTTATTGCAATTCATCTTTTTTATAAACGATTAGACTTTTTCAAACCGGCACTTTTCCACTTGTCTAAGAATCACATTAGATTTTAGAAGAAGATATAAGGTTTTCAAAGAGCAATCTGTACAAATATATGGTAGCAAACATGTTGGCTTATGCCAACCGACATTCATCTCCCACCCAAAATTAGTGTTTCACACCTTCACATTTTTGAGGAAGGAGTCTTCTGTCGGAAAACGATAAAAATTGTTACAAATAACTCAAAAAAAGAACCTAATTAATAGGCTCTTTTTTGTTGTTGATTATTTTTGTGCTAAAATACGTTCAACCTCATCTATGCCTAATTTACTGGCTTTAGCAATCGTTTCAAGTGGTACACTAAGTTCATGCATACCTTTAATCATCTGTATTTTCCCTTGCTGAACCCCTTCTTGAATTCCTTCTTTTTTTCCCTCATTACGAGCATGAGCAAACTTTGCAGCCTCATCCATTAAGGCCTTTTCTCTTGCTTCATATGCTTGACGAAAAGAAGAATCTTGACTCATACGTTCCCACTTATTCATTGCTTTTTGTAAAATCGGATCTTGATTCATGGCAATGTCCTCCAATGTTTGTGTGAGATACTCATCTTCATTCGCTGGTAACAATAATAACCAACGAACAAACGAATCTTCCCACGGATTAACTTTTTCTTCACGCCATTGCTGTAGTAACTTTGGAATCTCTACAATATGAACTTCTATATCATCACTTAATAACTTTTGTTGTTGTTGATTCCAAAGGATTCCTGTTGTATGAAACGCTTCATATTCTGGAAACATCACAAAGTTTAATAAGTTTATGGTAATCGTTTTATGAAGTGAGCTATAAGGCATTCCTTTTTGCAATTGAGAGGTGTATAACCTTCCCCAATAATACAAGCTTCGTTTAATCATATCGTGATTATTATTCAATTGTATTTCTACATTTACCTTTGTACCTGTATTTAATGTAGCCGAAATATCTAAAATCGATAATTTATCTTCTTCATATTCTCGATGCAAATGTGGATCTTCTAATTGTAAGGCAACAATAGGTGATTCTAAAGAATCTTTTAATATGGCATTTAAAAAAGCAACTAAAATATCTTCATTCCCATTTGTGCCAAATAACTGCTTAAATGCAAAATCGATACGTAAATTTACTAATGAATTGGACATGGTTTTCCTCTTCCTGTTTCAGACTATATCTTTACCTTTATTGTACATAAAACTAAAGTCAATATGCAAACAATCTCCTATGATTTATATAGGGATAAATCTTTCTCTTAAAGGAAGGGTTCTTTTTTACAATAGGAAACTGTTTGTTAAGAAAATCTTAAGAAGCTCCTCCACTTTTTATTAAGAAATGCTCTTTATACTTGGAAATGCGTTAAATATTCTTCTTATTTAAACTTGAAAAATGAATGAAATCACACTTAATCATATAAGAAAAAGAAAGGTGGAAATGAAAGATGAAAAAAGCTTGGATTGCAGTGTCAGGATTAGTTGTTGTAGGGGGTGGATTATTAACTTATATGGGAGGAGAAACAATAGATAGATTTAATCCATTAGTGAAAGAAAAAGATGTGTACGTCCTTACAAAAGGGGAAGCAAAACCTGATGGTAAGAGATATTTTTACATGTTAAACGGAGTTGATGAATCAGGCGATGAAAATACCATTAAAGTAGGGGTTTCTGGTAAGGATGATTATCCAGATTCTTATTTAAAGGTTCATGTAAAAGGAAAGTATGTTTACAAATTTGAGAAAGTGCAGGAAAAAGAAGTTCCTGAGAAAGCAAAAGAAAAACTTGAAAAATAAATAATGAATTTATGAAGTTAAAAACAAAGGTAGGAGAATATTATGAACCACTCAGTTGTAAATGTAAAAAATGTTCAAAAAGTGTACGGTAAAAAAGGTGAAAATCATTCACACGCTTTAAGAGATGTATCTTTCTCGATTCGAGAGGGAGAATTTGTTGGAATCATGGGACCGTCTGGTTCAGGAAAAACAACTTTATTAAATGTAATTTCAACATTAGATGTAGTAACGGGCGGCATTGTTGAAATTGCTGGTATCGATATAACTAAAATGAAGCAAGGAGAGCTTTCAGATTTTCGTTCTCAAAAATTAGGATTTATCTTTCAAGATTTCAATTTATTAGAGAATCTATCTATTTATGAAAATATTGCACTGCCACTTTCACTTCAAGGAGTCCCATCGCGTAAGATTGGTCCAAAAGTAAAGAAGGTAGCCAATATGTTGGGGATTTCGGAAATACTTCAAAAATACCCATCCGAGGTATCTGGCGGACAAAAACAACGTTCTGCAGCAGCACGCGCGCTTGTACATGAACCAGCAATTATTTTAGGGGACGAGCCAACAGGGGCACTAGATTCAAAAAATGCAAAAAGCCTTTTAGAAGCAATGAAAAATCTAAATGAAAAACAAGATGTTTCGATTATGATGGTTACGCATGATCCATATAGTGCAAGTTACTGCCAACGCATTTTGTTCATTCAAGATGGTGAGTTATATAAAGAAATACATCGTATTGGTACACGTGAGGCGTTCTATAAAGAAATTTTAGATGTACTTGCGGATTTAGGTACACAAAAAGGATAAGAAAGGACGTCCACCATGATATTTAAACTTTCTATGTCAGGGCTAAAAAGTAAGCTAAAAGATTATATTGTCTTACTAGTTGGTCTTGTTATGTCAATTTCAATTTTTTACATGTTTCAAACGCTAGCATTAAATAAAACATTTGTTGAAGCAAATACTACTATTCGTTCAATTGCGCCTGTTTTTCAAACAGGTTCAGCTCTATTAGCAATCATTACATTCTTCTATGTTCTATATGCAAATTCTTTTTTAATGTCTCTTCGCCAAAAAGAATTTGGGATGTATATGATGTTAGGTGCAAAAAAACATAAGGTTACATTACTTATGTTTCTAGAAACGATTATTATTGGGGCAGTATCCTTAGTAATTGGAATTACAGTAGGAATAGGGCTTTCACAAGGGATTGGTAAACTCCTCATGAAGCAACTGGATTTTACTGCGAGTGGTTACCAAGGGTTTTATGTACCATCTATGTTAGTTACTTGTATGTTCTTTTTGGTATTATTTGTGTTATCTGCCATTATGAATAGTGTGAAATTATCACGCATCTCCGTTCTGCAACTTGTACATGCAGATGCTTCAGCAGAACGTACAATGATTAAAGGTAAGTGGACTGGGATTGTTTCATTTTTAGCCATTATCTTATTAGGAATTGGATATGCTTCGATGATTTATATGGATGAGTTAAAAGAACAGGGTCCTATGATTGCGATGCTTACAACTACAGCGGGAACGTATTTGTTATTTACTTCTGTCCTTCCGCTTATTATTAAAAAATTAAAGAGTAATAAAAAGCGTAGTGAGAAAGGTCTTAATGCTTTTACATTTGCTCAATTAAACTTTCGTATTAATAGTTTAACAAAGGTACTCGCAACAGTAGCAATGTTAGTAGCACTTGGTGCGGGGGCGATTTCAGGTGGGATGGCCTTCAAAAATAACGTAATTCAATCGACGGATCAACTTGAAATATACGATACAGTCATTCATAATCCAACAGCTGAAGAAAAGAATATTCTAGATGGTATTACATTTAAAGAAAAGAATGAATATCACTATAAAGTAGATGAAAAATATGTTTACTACTTAAAAGAAGATTTAGAGAGAAACCGTCCACTTGTGCAATCTGGAACGGAAAAAAAAGATAGAAAGAAAGTAAAACGAGTTTCTGAAAATCTTCCTGTAGGAGCCATTTCAAAATATGGTGAGGAGAATACCAATATTATCCCAGAAGAGTGGGATGACGCTTTACGCTCTCTTCAACCAACCTATTTAAATTACATGGAAAAAGTAAAAAAAATAGTAGATCAAAAAATGTACGATGGCATACAAGAAAAAGAAAACATTGTTGTAATTGGAAAAACTGAGGATTTTGTAACATATTTAGATAAATGGAAAAAAATTGACGAGTTGCAGCTAGTTAAATATAAAAATATCACAGTTGAAGATATCTTCAGCAAGTATCAAATATACACTATGATTTACGCCAGTGCCAGCGGAACAGTATTTATGGGGTTCTTCTTAGGTATTGCTTTCCTTGCGATGATGGCAAGCTGCCTAATGTTTAAGATTCTTTCGGGTGCATCAAAAGATATTGTACGCTATGAAATGCTTCGTAAAATTGGAGTCCGTCATGAATTATTAGCAAAATCCATTTATAAAGAGTTATTTTTAGTATTTTTATTTCCAGGGATAGTAGGTATGATTCATGTATTATTGGGTATGAAGATTTTTGGTTTCATCTTAATTGACCCATATTTCCGTATTTGGTTACCAATCTTGATTTTCGTAGTTATCTATTCAATCTATTATCTTATTACAGTTCAATTATATAAAGGAATTGTTCTTCCTGAAAAAAAGTAATGAGAATGTGATGTTTTACTGTATATGCTTTATACTTAATTAGGATATCCAATATTTATTAGCATTATAGTTAAATTTCTTTTAGTTAACAAGGTAGCTAGGTTTGATTTAAGCGAATATTTCCTATATGAATAAGAGAGAAAGAGAATATAATTTAAATTTATGTTCTCTTTTTTTATCTAGATAAAATGAATGATTTTCCCCTTAACGTAGAAAAGTCGGTTTTCATCTTCCATAAAATGTATTATTGTGGGTTTTATATCATTTGGTTGGCGGGACTCCATATAAAAAGGTAACCTGCCTTTTACCGTACAGGTTACCTTTTTTAATCATTTTTTAAGAAATTTTTTCATACGAAATAATCTCTATTCTTTATTTACCTTTTATTTTCTCTTTCACTTTCTCAGGTAGTTCGGTTTCTTTTACTGTTTCGTAATCCTTAACGAAATGATTTTCATCAGGATCTTTTGATTTTAATACATGAATACGAAGAAACACAGGGGCCTTTAGTTCTTCCGACACAGTAAAAGTAACTTTAGCCTTTTCTCCGTCCTCATTATAAGCGTCTAATTTATATTCTTTTGTGGTTGGATGCTGTTGCTTATCTTCATTACCTTGAATTTGGACATAATATTCTTTTGCTGTTGCTTTTTCATACAAACCATTTACTTGTCTACACCCAGACATTAAAGTAGTCAAAATTGTTACCAATGCAAGTATAATTATATATTTTTTCATATTTTTATTCCTCCGTATATATATTCATTTGATTATATTCTTATTGTTTAATACCATTTTTTAATCCGATTCTGTTTTTTCATATTCTATAGAATTTATTATAGTTCTTTTGGAAATACAATTCTTTTATACAGTTGCACAGTAATCCAATAATATATTGTATAGATAATGAGAAAAATAGAAATTGGGACCCAAATATTAATATAGGGATCTGTAAAAATGGCTACATATGCAAAAACTTTCATTCCGACTAAAACATGTATTAATCCCAAAATAGCTGGAAATACAAAGATGCTGCCAAGCTCTTTATATATAGATTTTGTAAGTAATTTTTTACGCACACCTATTTTACGAAGCATGTGATAGCGTTCTATATCCCTGGTAGCTCCAGAAAGTATTTTAAACATCAAACAACTTGCCATCATCGCTAAAAATGCAATACCTAAGAAGAATCCCATAAAAACGGTTCCTTTTGAGAAAGCAAGCATCCCTTCATACATACCATACTTTGTTAACAAGGGCTCCTCTTTCTGAGAGGTAGGTAACTGTTTTTGGTGGCGAGTATCTATCTCTTTCAATTCTTTTTTATACTTTAGAAAATCATCTACTTTAGCTACTAAAAATACATGCTCTGACCCAGAAATGGATGTATAATGCTTTTGATCTAAGATATATACTGGTTTCTGATTAAATATTTGCATATTTATCCTAAATTCAAACGCCATTGCTCGGCTCCACTCTGGTGGTAACGTCTTGTACATTTGGTTGTTTCGATTGCCATTAAACATGCTGTAGGCTTCCGCTGGAAGCTTTTCTGTAATACGATGCGGCTGATTTTCTTCTTGATTCAAAAATGTAAGCGGTGGATGAGCAACAAGATCATCCTTTAAATAATAAATCGCTTGATTATTACTCTTATAACGATATTGATTTTTTTCTGTTATTTTCATGTTTTCCAATGCTTCATAATCTGCATGTTCTGGATTCAAAATTGTAATATCATATACTTGAGTTTTATTTGCTCTTAACTCTGTATTTTGTTGCAAAGACATACCACCAGCCATGGCACCAACTCCAAGTCCAATCAACAGTGTAACCGTTCCTAGCATTTTTGCTAGATTGTTAACACGAAATCGTAATTGAGCAAAAGTAAAAGCGTTGATATATTTTTCATTTAAACTTGTTTTTTTCAATACATTTACTAATACAGGTAAAAGAGACATAAATAGTAGATATGTTCCTAATGTAATGGTCAAAAGTGGTATTTGAATATCTGAAACTTTTTTAATCCCAGGACCCATAACCAAATAATAACCTACCCCAACTCCGCCTATTCCCACTATAGCTAATAGCATGGTAGTAAGACTTTTTGCTGGCATACGGTCTATCGTTTGTTCTGTACGAATTAAATGTAACTCTGTTTTCAAAGATAAACGAATCGCATTGATTATAGAAGTAAGGAAAAATAATATGCAAAAAAAGAAACAGGTTTTACTCCAGGCGGGTAGGTAAAAAGCTTGGTATCCTTCTAGAGAAATCTCTAATTGTTTCATTAATAAGAAGCTCACTAGTTTTGAAAGGAGAACCCCTAACATACTTCCCAAAATGATTGCTAAAAACCCCATGCCTAATGTTTCAAAAAACAGTAAGAGACTAATTTTATTTTTCTTTGCACCTAATATTAAATACATTCCCAATTCTTTACAACGTAAGGAAAGTAGAAAAGAATTAGCATAGAAAATATAAAAGAGAGAAACAAACATAAGTAAAATAGAGCCAATTTGAAATGTCAGTGCAATGGAACCGATAATACTATTATGTTTTGTAAATTCTGTATTCATCGCCAGCGTTTGAAACATATAAAAAATAGAAATGGAAATGACTAATCCAATTAATAACACGATATAATCTTTCATCATTTTTCGTATACTGGAAATAGAAAGTTTAAGCAACATGATGTTATATCTCCATTTCTTTTGAAGTAGTATCAAGTGTAGCTAAAGCATCTAAAATTTCTTTATAGAAAGCTTTTCGTGTATTACTTCGATGAATTTGCTTATATAACTCTCCATCTTGAATAAATAAAATACGCCCACAATAACTTGCACTATAAGGATCATGTGTCACCATCATAATAAATACATCCTGTTTAGTATTTAACTGTTGCATGGGATTGATTTTCCCCCTTTTTACCATATACCTTTTCTACTTTATTTACATGTAATACGGTTTTACTCATAAAAGTTACCTCCGATGTGTAATATAATCTCAGGTTGATTCATATATCGCTAGTTTAGCTATTATGCTTTAATGAAGATATCTATTTTTCTTACATCTACCTTACAATGTTGTAATACGGTAATGATTATTATCTTTTCAATCAAAGTATAAGTAATAAAAACCCTCCAACTGATATATAGAAATAAAAAACTATCTATTTCCTTAAAGAGTAAGAAAACAGATGGTTGCGTACAATTTGCTTCTAAACGTACAATTTTCTCAAAATGATATGGTGAAGCCATACCCATTAACTTCAGAACTCATAATACCCCATTGCTATCAAGCTAAGAAAATCAATTACCCCAAAACGAGATTTTTCTATTCTTATTTCTCTACTTTACTTATATAATGGTTTAGATTAATGAATAGTTTTTATTCAGAAAAAGCAAATGTACCTACTGTTAAAATAAAGAGGCGAAAACTTAATAAACCGTAGCGTTCATGTAATCTTTAGGAGTGTAAACCATGAAGTTTTTCAAAAAAACAATCGATTTTCTTAATAGACTAAAGGACAAATGGAAAGAAGATGATTATGAAGGCATTTCTGATTATGAGAGGGAACTTATAGAAGAAATTCCAACTCAAAATCCATATGGACTAATAGGCATGGTTATGGGGGGAGTTTCATTCATATTCGGTTACGCATTTGTAATCATCCCCATATTCACAATTATTTTTTGTATAGTAACCTTCTTTACTTTTGACAAGGAAAAAGAAGATAATCCTATGACTTTCGTTATGGGTATTATGTTGTCACTTTTGAGTATCTGTATGTATATTCAGGGAGACTCTCACCAAATAGAATTATAAATAACTGATAATAATGCATATATTAATGGGCCCCTTTAGAATTACTGAAGGGGATATATGTACCAATCTGTTAGAAATGTTATCAAACGACTAAATAAGGTACCATCACATTGCCATAAAGCTAAGGTTTCACACTATTCATTAAGCAAAAAAGACGTTATTCTTACTGTAGAATTATAGGAAAGGATGGCGTTTTTGTATGTCTATTTCTATATCTGATGAATTACAACTATTTTCTCAAGAGATTCAACGCTTTTTATCTCCAAATATCTTACGAGATCTTGCTAGAGATGTTGGTTTTGTACAACTGAAATCATCAAAAACCACGATGTTATCGGCATAGAGGATTTGCAAGTATCGAATATGTTAAAAAATCGTAAGTTAGCAAAAGCAATTAGTGAAGTATCTTGGTCACAGTTTCGAACCATGTTGGAATATAAAGCAAAATGGTATGGCAAACAAATCATTGTCGTATCGAAAACATTTGCTTCCAGTCAATTATGTTCTTGTTGTGGATATCAAAACAAAGACGTTAAAAATCTAAACCTACGTGAATGGGACTGTCCTTCTTGTCGTACACACCATGATAGGGATATTAACGCAAGTATCAATCTAAAGAATGAAGCAATAAGGCTTCTAACCGCAAGGACTGCGGGGTTAGCCTAATCAATTAGAGTTCGATAGAACTCTTTACTTAGGAATCCCCCACTTTCACTTCTAAGGGAAGTGAAAATGGGGGTAGTTCAAGTGATTAGTTTCTATATCTTTACCTATAAAGATATTTTTATTAAATAATAGAAAAAATAAATTTTGTGTTATTGGTGAAAAAGAAGTGAGGATAGTATATGAAGAGAAGAATTTTAATCGTAGAAGATGAAGAAAATATTCGAGAAGTATGCAAACGGTATTTAGAAAGAGAAGAATATGAAGTTTATACCGCTGTAAATGGTAAAGAAGGTTGGGATTTATTTCTTACACATCAACCAGATTTAATTATATTAGATTTGATGATGCCAAAAAAAGATGGATGGGAATTATGCGAGGAAATTCGTCAACAGTCAAATGTCCCTATTATTATGTTAACTGCTAAGGGAGAGGAAAGGGATCGAATTTTAGGCTTAACAATGGGGGCAGATGATTATTTAACAAAGCCATTTTCCCCCCGTGAATTAGTATTAAGGGTTCAAATTATACTAAGAAGAGGAAGCCATGTACCAATACAAGCGAAAGAGTCTCTATTGGAAGTGATAGAGTTTCCAGATTTAAAAATATATCCAAAGACAAGATATGTACTTGTTTGTGATAAGGAAGTGGAGTTAACGGTGAAAGAGTTTGAGGTACTTTATCTCATGGCAAAGCATCCAAAACAAGTATTTTCTCGCTCGCAGCTTCTTGAATTAATTTGGGATTTTGGACATGAAGGGGCATCAAACACAGTTACCGTATTAGTGAGTCGTTTACGTGAAAAGCTCGAGAAGCATACGATAAAGAATCGTTGGATTCATACGGTTTGGGGTATAGGATATCGCTTTGAGCCAAATGGAGGAAATGAAACATGAGATTACGTATTCAATTGTTACTCATGAATCTATTAAGTACCAGTATTATGGTAATTGCTATATGGTATAGTGAAACGAAAATGTTACTTGAACCGGAACAAACACGGTTATTAACAGTAATTGCATTTGTGGCATTTATTATTTCAACGTTTATTTATTGGTTAATGACACGTCCTATCATGAGATCTATACAAAATTTAATAAAATTGACGAAACAATTTAGTGATAGACACTTTGAAACGATGTATATAATTGGGCAAGAACCACGAGAGTTTAAAGAATTGGCAACTGCCTTTCAACAGATGGCAAAAAAATTAGAAGAAGGGTTTACTAAGTTAGAGCAACAGGAAAACTCTCGTAAGGAGCTAATTACCAATATCTCACACGACTTACGAACACCTATGGCTAGCATGCAAATGATGATAGAAGCATTACAAGATAACCTGATTGAAGATCCTGAAATGAAAAAGCAATACTTAGCAACGGTTTTAAAAGAAATAGAAAGATTAAACGGATTAATTAACGACTTATTTGATCTTTCAAAGTTAGAGTTTGAGCAAGTAGATTTTCACCCAAGTTTCACACATTTAGATAAAGTTCTATTAGATGTATTAGAGTCACATTCTGTCTTATTAGGAGACAAACAAATCCATGTGCAATTGGATGTCCCTGATACATTACCTCGACTTTTGATTATGCCTTGTAAAATAGAAAGGGTCATAGGTAATTTATTACATAATGCAATTCGATATTCTCCTATCTCTGGAACAATTGAATTGACTGTAGTGGAAAATAAACTAACTCAACAGGTCCAATTCACTTTGCGAGATGAAGGAATAGGAATTTCTCCAAATGATCAATTACGTGTATTTGAACGTTTTTTTAGAACAGATCGATCAAGAAGTTCAAAATCTGGAGGTTCCGGACTTGGATTAGCTATTGCAAAATCATTAATTGAAATGCACAAAGGGGAAATTGGTGTAAGGAATCGCGCAGATGGTAAGCAGGGAAGTGAATTTTGGTTCACTCTTCCCATCACATCAGTAAAAAAATAAGATGGCTGAAAGACTTTTGTAACATTTACGTTAGAAAAATGAAAGACCTTCTTGTTAACATATTACTACACAATATGTTACAGGAGGTTTTTTACTTTATGAAAAGAAAATATGTATGGCTTATAGGTGGTTTAATAATCGTATTGGGGATTTTATGGTCATTGTTCCGACCAGAGAAATTATTTATTGATAAGCACGTAAATGAATCATTGCCACAAGCAGAGATACAATCAACTGAAGTAAAGCAGCAAAGTGATCGAGTAATAAGGGAAGGTCAGTTTCAAAACGGTGTCCATGAAACAACCGGAACGGCAAAAATTCACCAATTAGCGGATGGAAAACGTGTTTTACGGCTTTCTAATTTTGCAACATCTAATGGTCCAGATGTACGAGTTGTATTAGTTCCTACAAATCGTTTGAAAAATAATGAAGACGTGAAAAACTATAAGTATATTGAATTAGGAAAATTAAAGGGAAATAAAGGAGACCAAAACTACGAAATTCCTGAAGGGATAGATGTAAATGAATATGGTTCGGTTTCTGTTTGGTGTAAAAGATTTAATGAAAACTTTGGTGCGGTTTATTTTAATAACTAAATATGAACTTAAAATATCCTCTTACAGGAGAAATTCATATGGGTTATGGTAAGTAGCTGCAGCGGACTTAGTTGCTAAGAAGGGCACTCATAAGAGTGTCTTTTTCATATTTCTCAATTTTGGTATATTTTAAAGTTATTGGACGTTTACGGAGAGATTTTATTCGTGCACAAAAAATTTTAAGAGTATGTCAGGAAATCTTTGATTTATAAAAAATATATTTTAAATGTATTATATACAGAAGCCACTTGAGGGGAGGAGTGTTAAATTACAAAACGTATCATAATGTAAGGGGAAGATTTTAGTGAAAGTTTAATGATATGATGGTCACTACACTTTAATTAGGAAGGAAAGAATATGAAATTTCTGTCTCGTTTCTTCTTGATGAGGAGTAATTGATGAATTTGAAACATGATGGAGGGACATGAAAAATGCTAATTAGTATTTCATATAAATGACACTCTAGCCATTCTAATTTCACAGAATTACAGTGTTGAATACGAAAAAATGATTTCTATGTTTTAAAGATAAATTCAATGAAATAACCCGCATAGCCATCAAGATGAAATAGTAGATATATAATAGAAATCCCTTTGTTGACTATATTTTAAATATAATTGAAAATTATGGTCCGTGAAATTTTATAAAGTAGAGTGAGATAAGATTACATTTAATAAAAGTAGGGGAGACTAGAATGTAAGAGTATGAGTCAAATGTATTTACTATTATAAAAATGGAAGGATGTTATGAACGCTGTTTTTAGAAAGTGGAAACTGTCTTTAAACGCGTTAAATGCTGCCAACAAATATTTAGATTGCTTAGTACAAACCCAAACGTATCTGCAGTTTTTAATACTTGTAATAATTTGTATTATTACAGTTTATATACCTTTTCCTTCATTTACATTTAATTATTATACTTTTTAATTATATAGCTTCAATTTAAAATAATTTACCACTAAAAATAAAAGAAAAGGCACCCCTGCTGCAAGATACCTTTTCTAAGGGGTATAACTCATTAGCTAAGCGGCCGTTGGTCAAGTATACCGCCTAGACTATTACATGAGTTATGTTTTTATTATACATTGATCATATCAAAAATATTATCATTAGTGAAATTTACTTTCATTATTTTTTAATTTTAAAGCTGCCATCATAATAATAATGTTCATCAATTTTCATAACATCTACAAATAATCCTGGCTTATAAACTGATGTAATAGGTGTTACAAAGCTCCCATAAATATGCGCAGTACCAGAATCATAATTTGTTTTTTAACTTTGCGAGATAGTTTTAGAGACAACAATAATAGAAATGGAAAAAGAAAGGATAAAAGCAATCTATATACGTCCTAATGTAAAATATATATTGCATTTATTTTATTTGTAATTTAATATATAGAATATAAGATATAAAGTAAAGATTACCTTTACAAACGGGGTGCATTTAATGTCAGTAAGCAAAATAAAAATTGCAAGAACAGAAAAGGGGCTAACTCAACAAGAATTAGCTGAGCTTGTAAATGTTACCCGACAAACAATCGGCCTTATTGAACTTAATAAATACAATCCATCTTTAAAGCTTTGTATTGATATAACTAAATCACTCGATAAAACTTTAGATGAATTATTTTGGGAGGAAAAATAGAATGGAAAAATTTAAAAATTTGTTTTCACTCAGTACACATTCAGATGAAAGAATTCAAGAAATCGAAATGAAAATTTGGGCTCAATCTGGAATTGTGGTTTTATTGCTAGCCTTCTTAGATTTAATAATAAGGGGCGTATACTTACAAAGGCCGTTTCTAGAATGGGCTACAGCTCTTGGTATCATTATCTGTTATATGGTATTCTTCTTTATTAGATCCATTTTAGCTGGTGTTTACGAACCAGAAATCGATAACAAGGAAAAATTAAAACAAAAATTAAAAGCTAAATTATCTTATACTCTTATTTTATCTTTTTCTGGTGTAGCATACACTACATATCATAATCAATTACCTCAAGATATTGTTGGATGGATCTTAGTATGTATTAAGTTTATTCTACTTGTTACTATTTTGTTTGGTATTCAATATTTTATTACTGTATTAGCATGGAATAAATCCAATAAAATTTAATAAGTATAGACAAAAAAGCTTATCTTTTAGTACATAATGATAAGCTTTTTATTATTTTCTTCATCTCTTTTTCGTTTTAGGGGATATTTTGTTTTGTCAGCTTGATAGCGATGTGGCGTGCCCCTAAATGCTTTGAAAATCCGTATTGAATTAAGACTAAAAAGAATCTATTTTGAAAAAAATTAATCAAAATAGATTCCAATTTTTAAATTCTGATTGTAGATTTTATGAAAAAATTGATCAAAACACATGAATATATTAATTACAAAAGTTGACTTACTTGTACTAGAATTATTCTATTCTTCAAACCAAAACAGAGTCTCGATAGGCGCTTCTAAAACTTTTGCGATATCATAAGTAAGTTTGAATGAAGGGTTATATTTTCCGTTTTCGAGATTGCCAATTGTTTCTCTTCTAACCCCAACCTTATTAGCTAAATCTTCCTGAGACATATTTAACTTTACTCTATATTCTTTCATTCGAGTCTTAAGTGGCATCTTGCATTCCTTTCTTTTCCCTACGCTCAAATATTTCTAAGTTAATTAAGAAGGTACCTAATGGTGCAAAAACTGAAATAATAACAAGGAAACGAATTATATGTAGATTTTCAAAAATAAATATACTCAAAACTAGTATGATACCTAGCACCAATGCTACGAAAAAAGCTCTTGTAGCAGCGATGCGAACATGTAGTATAAAAAGCTCATCTGGTACCACTTTTGCATATGCAAAGAAGAAAAAGAAATTGAATAGGAGACCTGCCCAAGTAATATCACCTAAAAATGAGAAAGGTGCCAAAAACCCTAAAAAACCGATAAATCCTAAATAAGCCATTTTATTTTTCATACAATCCTCCTACGTGATATATTTCGCTCTTTATGTTAAAAATATATCACATAGTTTTGCAAATTAAAAGGACTTAAAACAGTGCAAATTTGTTTTAAATCGACAGTAAAACCACAAAAAGATACGTGAAATTGCTGCTAATAGTACCCTTCAAAAGAATTGTTATAACAAAAAACTCACAATATTGATACAATATAATTATTCATTGAAATAAGGAGAAAATAAAATATAAATTTAGGAGGAGAAATACTTTGGAAATAGATCAAATAAAGCATATCCTAAGAAAAAGAGCAACTATCTTTCAAACAGGTGGAAAAAGACCCGATTTATCTATAAATGAAAGTTGGATTGGAAAGATTCCCTATTCATTAGCAAATGAAACTTATCCAATCGACCGCTATGAAGAAAAAATGTATGCGATCATGATGCTTAATTTAACTCAAATACCTTTTGTTCCAGAAGCAGTAAAAGATATGAAAGCCATCGCAGTATTTCTCTCTCCAAACTTTGCTAAAGATTTGTCCAACTTATCAGGAAATTTTTTTATTAGAGAATATGATTCTTTAGAGGAACTAGTACCGAATGAAATGTCACTTACGTTTCCTAATCTAAAACCTTTTCCCTTAATACCTAAATTAGTAACTGATGAGTTTCCACAATGGGATACAGAAGATTTTCCAAACAACATGCAAGATAGAATTTTAGAACTTGAAAACACAAATGAGATTGACTACTACGAGGATATTTTTGAAGAAAATCATTACATACATAAATTAGGTGGCTATGCTTGTTTTGCCCAATCAGGCATCCAATGGCCCGCGGATTATGAATTTGTTTTTCAAATAACAGAAGATCCAAAAGCACATTTAAAGATGATTCATGGTGGCGGAATTTATTTTGCTAAAAATAGTAAAACAAATGATTGGATCGCACATTGTGATTTCTTATAGGAATAATATATAAAGTGACGTTTTCTTATGTGAAATCTTGCTTAGCGTATATTCTCGTTAAAAGGTTGGCGGTATGCCTATAACTACACGCTTTAATAGATTAAAGGAAAAAATGAAGAAATATGTCAAATTACAGGTGTGAGCTAGACCAACTAGTTTCATTGGTTAAAAGAACTTGAATAAAGTTCTTTTTTTATTTTTAATTAATCCCCATAGTGGCACCTCATACCCAAAATCGTTTCGCTACCCCTATAATGGTTCTATCATTGATAAAGCTCTAGTTGATAAATATCTTGAATTTAAATTATTAAACTTATTAATTTGATAACCTAATCCCACAGAGTAACAAAGAATGAACAATTTGAAAGGCCTATAATATGGTCTACGTAAATCGACGAAAATCCTATCTCTTGTGTTGATAAAGCTGCAGAAATATAAAACAGAATATTCCATCTTATATTTATAAAATTTCTAGTTATTTACATATTTAGGGGATAAAGTTATGTTTGTGATGATATACAATAAATGGAGGGAAGGGATCTTATTATGTTTAAAAAAGTAGCTTTAGGGATTTCATCGTTAGCAATCACTACATTTGTAGGTTTAGGAATGGCAACAGAGGCATCTGCTGGTCCTGCAGCACCATTATCTTCATTAAACGTTGTCCAAGTAGAGTCTGAGCAAGGTGGGGTAGAGACAATCAATACTAATAGCTTTAGTACAACAAGAAACCATGGGGGAAGTTACCTATATATTTACACAAAAGAAATTGGATATGGACAAAATCCAATTGCAAAAATGAATGGTTCAGCAGTAAAGAGTATTGGATCAACTGTAATTGGCGGCAACCCAATTGTTGGTTGGTATTATAAGTGGGATGCATCTGGACATCAACAGGGGACATTTGAATATCAAAAAACCTCTATTAATTTCCCATTCAATACAATGCGCACTTCACTTTATATACAATAAATAACCAGGGGTAAATTATAGGAATAACTATTAAGGTACGAGTTCTAATGGGTTAGTTTATTCTTTAAATTGAATACTATTTCTATAATACTTTTCTATTGTTTTATGACCATGTTACCCATTTGTAAAAGTTCATAGTCATGATAGCTCTACGGATCTATATAAACATAATTTTGGAGAATGGAAACCTTTAATTCTTAAAAAATACAGAATAAGAGGAGTTTTAGTATGAAAAAACAAAGTCTAGCTATAGCTACTATTCTATCATTAGGTTTAACTGTATTTGGTGGTACTACCTCTACATTTGCGATGACTGAGCCGAATGATAATGTGATGTTTCAATTTACATCAAAATATATAGGAAATATACCGTCAAAGCCCAAGGACTGTAATAATGTAGACAAATATAAGCTGTGTACAAACAAAGAAGAAGCTGATGCTTGGGGAAAAAAACAATTTAGTAAGTGGAGCAAAGAAGAGAAATCTGCCATAAGAGATTATACAAAAAATGCAAGGCCGTATAATGAATTCTTAAGGACGCATGCGGGTAAATTAGATTCTGATCCTACAATGAAGAAAAAAATTGAATCCTTAGATAAAGGATTAAATAGAAAAGAGGCAAAAGTGAATGACAATATAAAAGTGTATCGAGGGGATGATGCATGGATTTTTGGAAAGGAGTATGATAATTCCATAATAAAAAATGGCAAGGTTGATAGAGAGAAATTCAAGGAAATACAAAAAAAATTCCAAGGAAAAACAATAACAGAATTTGGATATATAAGTACTTCTATACTTATTGATGCCGGATATGCCAAAACAAGACCAGTTATGACAGAATTTAAGGTAGGCTCTGGGACTCATGGTGCTTATATGAATTCAGATGACTTGACTGCATATCCAGGGCAATACGAATTATTATTGCCAAGAAATACCGTCTATAAAATTGAAAAAATATATATAGCTATAGATAACAATACCCAAAAAGAACAAATAAAAGTGGAGGCTACAATTAAATAAATCTAATGAAGTTAAATTTTTAAAAATAAAGTGATTCAGAATAACTATATAAATCCGAATACGCAAAGCATGTAAATAATCCAAATAAAAACCGTAAGGATTTCTAATCTTTACGGTTTTTATCATTTTAGCCAAGAAGACTCCTTCCTCAAGGAGCGTGAAGGGTTACAGCCCAGTGAGTAGGCGGGAGATGAATTGGCTTCGAACAAGGGATGGCAGGAAGCCATCTTAATTGTTCGACATACAGAAAGTGTTACTTCACTATATATCGAATGTATGTTCGATGTGTGATATTTATATACCGAAATGGAGGTGAATGAAATGATGATCAATAAAGCCTATAAGTTTCGTATCTATCCAAATCAAGCACAAGCAATTCTAATCAACAAAACGATTGGTTGTTCCCGCTTTGTATTCAATCATTTCCTATCTGCATTACTATACTATTAGACTCTTTTCTTGAATAAGTCTAATAGTTAATGTGCAGAATTCAAGTGCTTATAAGGAATACTTAGCTAACTGTTCACCCCAAGATGATAATTCAGTTTCAATAAATCCTGCTTTTTTATGTACAAATTTAGCTGTAAGGTTTTCAGGAGCATATCCAATCATTATTATAGAAATATTTGCGTTATTATTTTTTCTTCTTATCTCATCAATTACCAGATGTATAGCTTGTTTACCTATACCTTGTCCTTGAAATTTTTCATCAATCATAAGTCTATAAATCCAATAATTATTATCATCAGGATCTATCCCAAACATAGTAAATCCTATCATTTTTTCATCAAGATAAATACCGTTTGCATAGAAGTTATCTAGAAATTGAACTTCTGCGATAGAATAAAGGTTGGATGCGATAAATGTTTGTTGTTCTTCTGTAACAGCAAGTTTAATCGCTTCTTCCCAATTACTTTTGTCAATAGCTTTTAAATAAATCTTATTCAATCTGATACTCTCCTTCCAATATTGAAGAGGAAACACGTAGTTTATGGGCTAGTGATACGTTATCCTCTTGATTTTTTGCCCAATCAAATAAAAATATTTTCTCATCGACAACGCCTCCTTAAAGATACAAATTAAAACACGTTATTATAATTATATTCTGCCCGCTATAAATTATTTTCCTGTTGAAAAAATCCTATTTCTCTACCTAATTTATCTAAGATATATGATACCAAATATCGGGAGAATTTCTTTGAAAACAATTTTATTTCATCTTGAATCAAAGCTTCAGGAGTTTTACTCAATGGTGCAAAACGGTACGACTTTGTTTTAAATCGCCAGAAACATATATCAAAGTAAAAGGTCCATGTATGTACCTATATCTTGCTGTTGATTTGAAAGGAAATACAAGCGCTTTTTATTTAATTAAAACAAGAGACCGGCAGGCTGCAAAGCGCTATTTCAAGAAATGCTAGCAGACTTTTTATGTTTTGGGAATTGTATTATAACAGTTTTGGTAATTTATCTTGCTCTATAGCAATTGAATGGTTGAAAAAAGAAAAAAGCATACCTAGTGGTATGCCACTTAGACAACAAAAGCGATTGAATAAAATAGTAGAACAAGATCAGCACTTTTTGCTAGGGTTAAAATATTTTGACACATCTATATTCATTCTTTCTGGAGTAGGAGTGATACATATAGTTAAAAAGAATAGGTGAATTATGGGATTAGTCTGTCCAAAATCAGAAAGAATTTATCCATTAATTATTTGGACTTGAAGTATAAGATACAATTCCGTTATGAATCTATGCGTTTAATTCTCTTTTTGTACCAGAATCATCTATATAAGTTCTATGTCACTATAAAAATAAAACTATTATCTTTATTAATAATAATGGTAATTTTTACACTAGAAATTTTAGTATTGCGTATTAAAATTCCTCTATTAATATATTTAAAGCTTTTGACTTAATCCTTTCATATTCCATAGCTCCAGCAAGTTCATCAGCAATTAATGGCGACTTTCTAACATATCTTTCGCGAATTACATCATACAATTCGTATGGAAATAACATATCAATGAACATAATTTTCTTCTGCGCAGGTGTTAAAGGAGAAACTGACTCATATGCGTTAATCATAATTTGAAATTGGTTTTCATTCCAAACACCAGTTGTATCTAATAGAGGAATAATCATTTTACGCAAGTCTCGAATAGGTAGATCGTAAGAAACTGTATCTAAATCAATTACCCAAATTTGATTACTTAGATCTAATAAGGAATTTCCTGTTCCATAATCTTGATGACATAAATTGGGGGATGTTTGTAAATCTTCAGTCCATTTAGTATATTCAGATTCCAATAATCTTTGGTGCGTTTGTTTTGCTTCTAAAATAAACGCATCACTTTCAGCCAAGTATAGCTGTGAAAATGGGTCATCTGGCATAGTTACGGCTAAAGTTTTCCAAATCTCCATCTGTTGAAACCTTTTAATGTAATGATTGGGCCAACGTCCTAGTTTTGTAAATATAGGTATGCCTGGAGGAGGCTTATAGCCAATAGAGGCTACATGGAAATCTGCTAACCCTTTCATAATCATTTCAAGATCTTCTTGCATTGTAAGTTCAAATGGTCTTCCCTCAATCCAATCATAAACAACAAATAAAAATGGACCGTGCTTTGTATACAACTGATTCACTTTACTTGGGATTATGCTCGGAACACGCATGCCTTTGTTGGCTAGATAATCTTGAGCGTGAATGGAAAATAGAGCTTTTTTTTCGGGGCGATGAATCCTCTTTAAACAAAATGGTCCATCTGCAGTATGAATTTTCCATACTAAGGCCAGTTGTCCACCTTGTATTAATTCGATTGTAGTCGCTTGAATATCCCAATGTTGAATCATTGTCCCTGCCAATTCAACCAATTTTTGTTCCTCTTCGGGCGATAATGTATATACCGCTTCTTCATTGTTATTCTCCACATATATCACCATCCTTTTATGCTTTCTTATTACTGTATGGTACATGACCATTTTTGTTCTAGCCATTTGCCTTTAAGAAGAAAAAGTACTATTGACTAAATTTCATAATAAAGGATGAAAAAATGGCTGAAAAATCACAAACACAAAGTTTTTTTCGTAACATATGAAGAAGTTGTATTTTTATGAAACAGGGAGGCGTTTTAATGAAAATAGCAATAATTTCGACTGAAAAGCTACCTGTACCAGCTGTACGAGGTGGAGCTATTCAAATTTATATAGATTCTGTTGCTTCCATTATTGCTTCAAATGGGAAAAATGTGACAGTTATTTCTATAACAGATCCAAATTTGAAACCAGAAGATAAAAACAAAGGTGTAAGGTATATAAGGTTTCCGGAAGAGGAATATCTCGATTATGTTATTAAACATCTGAAACAGGAAAAATATGATGTGGTTCATTTATGCAATCGTCCAAATTGGATTACCATTTTACGTAAGGCAGCACCACAGACGAAATTCGTGTTAAGTGTGCATAATGAAATGTTTGCATATGAAAAAATAAGTGATAAAGAGGGAGAAGCATGTATTGCAGCTGTTTCAAAAATTGTAACAGTTAGTGATTATATAGGAAGAACAATTACCTCGCGATTTCAAGCTGCAAAAGCAAAGACAAGAACAGTATATTCTGGTGTAGATGTAAACGAGTATTATCCTTCGTGGACCGTGAACGGTACAAAAGTTAAAAATCATGTGCAAAAACAGTTGAATTTACAAAATAAAAAAATAGTTTTATTTGTTGGACGCTTAAGTAAAGTAAAAGGTCCTCATATTTTGCTACAAGCTCTTCCTAAAATAATTGAGGAGAATCCAGACATTGTAATGGTTTTTATTGGTTCAAAATGGTTTGGGGATAACAATGTAAATAATTATGTAAAACACTTATATACCTTGGGTGCGATGTTTCCAGAACATGTAGTCTTTATTAAATTTGTTAAGCCAAAGGATATTTCAACACTTTATGCTATGTCAGATATTTTTGTTTGCTCTTCACAGTGGCAAGAGCCTCTTGCTAGGGTACATTACGAAGCAATGGCAGCAGGTTTACCAATAATTACGAGTAATCGAGGTGGCAATCCTGAAGTAATTGAAGAAGGGAAAAATGGATATATTGTCAATGATTTTGAAAACCCTGATGCATATGCAGAAAAAATAATTAATCTTTTAAATAACGAAAATAAAAGAAAACAGTTAGGGAAATATGGACGTACTAAGGTAGAAAAAGAATTTAATTGGAACCGAGTTGCTAAGGATTTAATGAAAGTGTATGGGGAAATTTTATAAATTTTAAGAAGGGGGCGATGAAAGGTGGAAGAAACAACTCGATTAGAGAGTGAACATTTAAAAAAGGTCCTTAGCTTTTATCCATTTGAAATAAGTAATATTTATTTACAATCAAGCAGAAGTGGGAGAACAATGTGGGAAGTTGAAACAGAAGAAGGATTAAAAATATTAAAACAAGCACAAATGCACCCAAAAAGGATGCTATTTATTGCTGGAGCACATTTACATCTTCTTCAAAATGGGTTGCCAATTACAAAAATTCATAAAACAAAAAGAGGGGGCTTTTGTATTGGATCTAATGAGTATGCGTATGTACTATATGATAAGCATCAAGGGAAAGAAGTCATTTATTATAATAAAGAACAATTAGAGAAGGTACTAATATATGCAGGTAAATTCCATCGAGCATCGGAAGGATATATTCCTATGGAAGAAAGTAAAATTCGGAGTCGATTAGGGAAGTGGCATAAATTATACAGATGGAAATTACAAGAATTAGAAGGGAACAAAAGAATTGCGCTTTCCTTTCCAAATGATGTATTTTCAACTATGTTTTTAGAGTATGTTGATAAAATGTTAGAACGTGGAAAGAGAGCATTACAAGAACTAAATGATCCATATTATGACCAATGGACAAAAGAAGTTATTGCATCTAATAGTTTTTGTCAGCAAGATTTTACCTTAGCGAGATTTACAGAAATAGATGATGCTATGTTTATGAAAGAGTTACATTCTATTACAAGTGATTTACCAGTGAGGGACCTACGTATTATCTTAAATAAAGTAATGAAAAAAATGTCAGTTTGGGATACTAATTTAGCTATTCATATGTTGAGTTCATATAATTCAGAAAATTATTTTTCAGAAAAACAATTTCGTGTTCTTTGGACTGATTTATCGTTTCCTCACTTATTCTGTTCAATTGCACATAAATACTATTTAGGACAAAAGCGTTCTTGGTCTGACGAAAAGTATATTTGGGCACTGCAAAATATCATTGCACTTGAAGACTCTAAGGAAGAATTTTTACAAAATTTCTCTGATATTTATCACGAAATCAAGTGCAATAGTGGGGGGAAATAAAATGAGTTCAGAACAAGAAGAAATAGTAATCCCTATTTTAGATTTAGAGAAATTTGTGTTTTCTCCACCAGGGCCAATGGGATGGGAATTAGCAGAGTATGAACAGCAAAAAAATATTGTACTAAATGAATCCTCTGTGCTAGAGAGTTTAGCGATTATTAAGGAAGTGGAATTAGAGGAGTTACCGAAAATCGGATTGCTAGATTTAGAAGAGAAGTCACTATCAAAAACTACAATGATTGATGAAATACAAGATAAAGAGATTCAAGATGTAATAGAGCTGGAAGAACAAAGTGAGGAATTAAATGAAGTCGTTTTAACGCAAATAGAAAAGCCAAAAATAAAAGTCACTATTATTACTCCGGATTATCCATTAAAAGGTCCATGGGTATCAAAATGGGTAAATAAAGCTAGGGAGAACGATTAATGAAACTTCCGCAAATATATTAATCTTTTTATACTCTTTCAACATAGTATATATAAATCTATATGGAAGGAGTTAGGTAAATGGCTGATGTGAAAAGAGCAAAAATAAAACTAGATGTTGAGAATGGCTTTAGTGTTAATCCTGGCGATGATTTACAAGAAGTTCTAAAAACTCTAGCTGAAGTAATACAATCAGGCACGCATAATGGTGTAGAGGTTGAAATTCAATATTTTGATGAAACAGAAGTTACTTTTACGGACGAAGACGAAGACGAAAACGAAGAAGACGAAAACGAAGAAGACGAAAACGAAGACGAAAACGAAGAAGACGAAAACGAAGAAGATGAAGAAGACGAAAACGAAGAAGAAGAAGAAGAAGAAGAGGAAGAGGACGAAGAGGACGAAGAAGACGACGAAGAAGATGACGAAGAAGATGATGAAGAGGACGAAGAGGACGAAGAAGAAGAAGAAAACGAAGAAGATGAAGAAGAAGATGAAGAGGACGAAGAGGACGAAGAAGACGACGAAGAAGATGACGAAGAAGAAGAAGATGAAGAGGACGAAGAGGACGAAGAGGACGAAGAAGACGACGAAGACGAAGAAGAGGACGAAGACGAAGAAGACGAAGAAGACGAAGAAGACGAAGAAGACGAAGATGAAGATGACGAAGACGAAGAAGACGAGGAGGGTGAAGAAGAAGACGCATAAAATAATTAATACTTAAAAACGCTTGGTTTCCCCAAGCGTTTTTTGCTCTCTACATATTTAATAGGTAAGAATATGAACTTCTAAATATAGGAAGAAGTTGACTAGGCATTACCTATATTTTTATTTTATAGTATAGAAATTTCACAAGGAAACAAGATGTAATTCATATTAATCAATTAGGTATACAAATTTGCATTTGGCCGAATCAAGGATAAAAAACCTTAATTGCGAGAACAATTATTTGTAGTCATTTTGTATTTAATTGTTTCCTTGCCATATTAAATCATCTCGTTAAAGAAACGGGAAAAAGATTAACGCAGCATTCTTACTCCATCGAGTTTACCCTATAAAAAAACTTTGTACGGAAATAAAAATGTATTTGTATCAAAAAAATTTAATTCTATTTAGCTCTACGTTTAAATTTTGTGGACCTAAACAAAGTGGATAATAATGGTAGTTTAAATGATTTGAATTTTGAGAGGGCGTAATAAGTTTTTAGAAGGTTGATTTGTAGATTCTGCGACTTTTTTATATACCTGATCAAGTTTTGTGGCTGTATGTTTAAATGTAAAGTTTTCTTCTACAACCTTTCTTCCGTTTTCAGCAATCCATTGTGCAAATTCTCGTTGGGATAGCAAAGCGTGGACAAGTCTGGCAAACTCCATTGGATTATTATACTGTTCTATTAGGCAGCCGTTATATTCATCTGTTATAACTTCAGCATTTCCCCCACGGTTTGTTGTAATAATTGGGATTCCAGCAGCCATTGATTCATAATGAACACGTGCCAATGGTTCGTTCCATTGTGAGCTACATATAAATATATCCCCCATTAGAAAAATATTATGAATTTGATCTGCAGGAATAAATTTGGTGAAAATTACGTGTTCTTTAATTGGCCTAGCCATTTTATATAGCCTTTTCACATATTTATTTACTCGGTTATCACTAAACCATTTACCACCAACAATTACAAGTACCGTATCTTTATGTGTTTGAATAATTTTCTTCATAGCATGAATGAGTAAGTCAGGTCCTTTATTTTTGCATAATCGGCCAACAAATAGAATCACCTTTTTATCTTGGATACCGTATTTTGTACGATATGCATTTCTTATCTTTTGTCCTGTTGGTGTCCAGATGGAGGGGGATTGTTTTAAATTTACACCAGAGTAAACAATAGAAATCTTTTCTTCAGCTTGTGGAAATCTTTCAATCACAGTTTGTTTAATATAGTTGCTAACGGTCACAATGGCGGTAACCATTTCAAGAATAAGATTGCCTTCATAAATGGATAGTTTATGCTCAGCAAACATATCGTTATGAAGACCTAATACAAATTTACTGTGTGGGGAAGCTTGTTTATATAGAGGTATATTTTTAGGGCGATTAAAGACATGTATAATATCAAAGGTATTGGTTTGGAGTGTTCTTATAACATGCTGTTCATATTCTTTTTGAGGTAAATACACGTAATTGACATTATCTTGTGTTTTTTGATTTGGAAGACTTGGATCTGAAATAGAGATAATAGTAAGTTCATAATGTTGACTTATATAGGGGGACACCCCATCAATCATCATTTGAATTGCTCCACCTTTAATTGCTGGAGATGGTAATTTTTCTGTACATATATATGCAATTTTCATAAACTAATCTCCTTTGTATAGTTGTTTTATATAATGAAATTCTGCTTCCAACCCATCGGATAGAGAAACTGTTGGAGAATATTGCAGTAATGTATTGGCCTTAGATATATCTGCCCATGTTTGCTTCGGTTCCCCAGGAACTGATTTTAGAAATTTTTTGGTTGCTGATTTCCCTGATATTTTTTCTAAAATAGAAATGATGTCTAAAATGGAAGCTTGTTCTTTTCCACCGATATTGATAACTTCACCTATTATACTTTTTTTTGTCTCTAAAGCTGCCACCGTTCCTCGTATACAGTCATCAATATAGGTGAAATCGCGAGTTTGTGTTCCATCACCAAATATTGTGAGAGGTTTATCTTCTAACAGTTGTTTAATTAATCTATGAAATGCCATATCAGGACGTTGTCTTGGCCCATAAACTGTGAAATATCTTAAAATAACAATTGGTATATGAAAATTTTTGTGATAAACATGACATAAATGTTCACCACTTAATTTGGTAACACCGTATGGAGATAGGGGGGTAGGTAATAAATCTTCAGAAACTGCGCCAGATTTTTCACCATAAACAGAAGATGTTGATATATGAATAAATTTATCTAATTTTATGTGTTTACAGGATTCAAGCAACTGCTGTGTAACTATTATATTATTTGAAACATAAGACTGAAAATCTTTTCCCCAACTTGTTCTCACACCAGGAATAGCAGCTAGATGATAAACAACATCTATATCTTGTAATAGTTTTGATAAATCTATATTTAAAATATCTTCTTGTATGAATTGAAAACGTGAATTCAATTCGAGAGATTGTATATTATCTGTCTTTAAAGTGGCTGGAGTAGGACCGATGAAATGATCAATTCCAACTACATGATATGCACAATTTTTAAGTAACGCTTGACACAAATGTGAGCCAATGAAACCAGCGGCTCCTGTTACAAGTATTTTCATGACCGACCCACTCCAATATATTGTAATCCGTATTTTTCTATTTCATCTTTTTCAATGCAATTGCGTCCATCTACGATTGTGCATCCCCTCATAACCTGTTTGACTAGTTTCCAATTAAGTGTTTTAAATTCATCCCATTCCGTTGCGATAATAATGCAATCGGAACTTGTGATTGAAGATTCTAGTTTATTATGCTGTGTAACTTGTCTTTTTAAATGTGGAGGAAGAAAAGCTTTTGGGTCATAAGCATGTAGATCATAGCCAAGAGGAATCAATTTTTCAAGGAGTATTACGGCAAGAGAGCTACGAATATCATCAGTATTTGGCTTAAAGGAAATTCCTAACACTGTGATTTTTTTAAAAAAAGGTTCTTTTATAGCTTTTCGGATTTTTTCAACATAGAGATCTATTTGTGTGGAGTTAATGGATTGTACAGCTTGTAAAATAGGAACTGCTACGTGCCTATCATTTGCTGTATAGATGAGTGAATGTAAATCTTTTGGGAAGCATGATCCTCCATATCCCATTCCCGCCTGAAGAAAATGAGGGTTAATTCGAAAGTCATGGCCAATTCCTTTTGCCACCTCAACAATGTCAATGTTATATGCATCACAAATCCGAGCGATTTCATTTATAAATGATATTTTTGTAGCTAAAAATGCATTGGATGTATATTTAATCATCTCTGCTTCATTTAGACCAGTACAAACGAAAGGAGCACTAATTCCTTTATATATATTCTGCATAATTTTTAACGACTTTTTGTCACCTTTTTGGGTTCCTATAATAGTTCTATCTGGGTTGAGCATATCATGAACAGCAGAACCTTCACGAAGAAATTCAGGATTAGAAACAATATTGAATAGGGATGATGAAACACCAGATTTAATAAGCTTTTCACATATTTGCTGATTTGTACCTGGTGGAACTGTACTTTTGGTAATAATAGTTTTATATGATGTTATAGCTGGAACTAGTAGATCGATAACAGAATAGATATATTTTAAATCCGTCTTTCCACTTGATGTAGAAGGAGTCCCTACAGCAATAAAAATAATGGGTGATTGTCGAATAGTACTATCAATATCACAACTAAATTGTAATCGTTTTCGATTTTTATGAATAAGTTCTTTTAAATCTGGTTCATAAATGGGGCATTCTCCCTTTTGGAGAGAGTAAATTTTATCTTGATCTTTATCTACGCATATCACATCATGACCTAAGTTTGCTAATACTGCTGCTGATGTAATACCAACATAACCAGAGCCTATAATACATATCTTCATATGCTAATCACCTTTCTAAACTTAGTACTAGTTGTAACAGTATATTGATGGACAAGTTAAATTGGTGACAAGTAAAAGGGCCTATTCATATAAGCAATGAAAGTAGGCAGAAGGTAAAGGCCTCTTTTAATTTCATTATGCGCAGGTACAGAGGGTGCTGAATATATTGTTATAAACAATTGAAGGAGAGAAGATTAGTGATTAAAAAAGCAATTATTCCAGCAGCTGGTTACGGCACGAGGAGCCTTCCAATTACAAAGGTAATTCCAAAAGAAATGTTTCCTATAGGTAATAAACCAGCAATTCATTATATTGTGGAAGAGGCTGTAAAGTCGGGTGTTGAGCAAATATTAATTGTACTTTCTAGCAGAAAGGATTTAATAGTTGATTACTTTGATCAATCATTAGAATTGGAGGCTTTTTTGGAAAAAGAGAAAAAATCGTATCTGTTAAAAGAGCTTACTGTCCCTAAGATTCAAATTCATTATATAAGACAGCCATATGCGAAAGGGCTTGGTGAAGCGATAAAATTAGGTGAAACATTTATTGGTAATGAACCTTTTGCTGTACTTTTACCAGATGATATTGTAGTTTCTGATAAAGAAACCGCTTTAAGCCAGTTAATTAAAATTTATGAAGATAAGAAAAATAGTGTTATAGGCATTCATAGGGTACCAAATGAATGTGTAGAAAAGTATGGTATTATTGAAGGCAATATTGTAAAAGAAGATTGTATAGATGTTACAAATATTATTGAAAAACCAAAAGTAAACCCTCCATCTAATCTTGCAGTAATTGGTAGATATGTTTTCACACCGGATATCTTTCCATTATTAAAAAAGCTTCAACCTGGTGTTGGGGGGGAATATCAATTAACAGATGCGATACATTCTTTAATTATGACTAAAAAGGTATATGGAAAAATGATTGAAGGGAAACGATTTGATATTGGACAAGAAGATGAATATATGCAGCTTCTTAACCTTTTATATGCAAAAAATAATGTAAGTAAGGATTGATTTATAGAAAAGGATTTAACAAATATCCATTTTAGATTAACAAGCAATTCCTGAAGATTTGATAAAACATATGTAAAAGTTAAGGGCGAAAGAGGAATATTTATGTCGTACCTCTGAGACGGTAGGGAGTGGGGGAAAACCAACTTTTACTAATAAAAAAAAAATCATATGACTACAGAGGATTTTTTTGTCTATCGGTCTTTTCGTATTTCCAATTACAATAGGGCAGAATGCGCATTAATTTATTGTAATTGGAAATACAAAAAAGAGAAAAGATAACAGACGGCATCTCAATTAGCTAAATAAAATACCTAAATTACAGTACGAGTTTCATAAGACTCTTTTTAGGTTTTATATGTCCAAAGAGTTGTGCAGGAGATAAGGAAAGCATCCATAACGAATGCTTTTTTCTTTGTTATATAAATACACATTAACCGGTTTTAATGGATATATTAGTTTTAGTTGAGGAGAATCATCATATAATGATACTGAACGGTTTCCAATATGTTCCCCTATATTTTTTAAAAGAGAGCACTTATTGGGAGAGTGCTCTCTTTTGTTCTCGCTTTTTGGTAAGGACAAGCATATATTGAATTGAAAGACAGGTTTATAGGTTTGTAACTTATTTTAATTTCAATGCTCATTGAAAAATATTTCTCACATTACGAGAGTCCCTACTGGCGCAGGTGCTTTCTTTTTACTGAAAAAAACGAACATTTGAGTAGGTAATACTTATGTGAACTACCCGCCACTTAACGTCTTAAAGCACTGTTTGAAGTGGGGCATCTGGGTTAATCATTAATTTTGATAGCTAACGAATTTGTAATAAGGCAGTCGAGGTAACGTGTTTTGTCTTCTAAGTCAATAACAAAATTCTTCAATATATTTTAGTAAAACAAACGAAAATTCTCCCATTGTACAGTGCCTTTTTTATCTTGATTTAGCTCTAAAGAAAATGACTACAGCTTGTATTTATATTAAAAAGTTTTAATTATAAAATATAAAGTGTTCATTTTAACAAAGTAGTTATTTAGTAAGCGGAAAAATAGGAGTGCCTGATGAGCACTCCATGACCAAATGACAACACCTATAAAAGTGTATGAGTGGTTTAACTAAATATGTTTTTATTTTTATATTTTAAATAAAATCCTTTTCAAAAATGAAAGAGCGCCCTGGAGAGTGCTCTTTCACCTAAACAAACATTGAAAAAGAATACACGACATTGTATGCGTATTTCTTTCATTTTGGTGTAGTTTTTAAATAAAATAAGCACTTTTCAAAGCGCTCTTTGATCAAGATTTATATAGAAAAAAGGTGCACTCCAAGGGGGTGAGAATCGAGAAGTATGAATATGTTGGAAGTAAAGTTATTGCAATTGTCGATTCTATAATATTAACTTTTAGGAATTTTAATGGTATAACTAATTATTGATTATATTTATATATAATTTTAAGGAAATTCAACAAAAACGTTACTTTGTACGTCAAGGTAGTCGGTGCAATTAACTAACGGCTTGATGAAAAAAGAAGCCCTGCATGAAATGTTACAGTGCTTCACTAGATTGAGTTATGTCATACTCACAACGAGTTTTAACATGGATATAGGAATAAATAAATTGGGGAATGTGTCCAATTGCTCTGTAGCGATTATTTTAAACATAAACGCTATTTGGTATGTAATTAGAAGAGCACTTAGGAAAGTGCCCTTTTGTAAAGAATATTGAATCTAAAAAGAGAGGATACAATATATCATATGTAGTTATGTTTGTTTAATTGTGTGTCTTTTATATAAAAATTTAATTTTGTCATAAATAAAAAGATGGTCTTTTTTACAACCCCTCCGATAAAACAGAGCGCTTTTTTCAGAAATGGACTATGAAATAGTCTGAGAAAGATTTTAGGATAGAACCTCATCTTTATAACTCAAGTGACAATCTTAATTTATAAGAAAAAAATGTAGCTAGCAAAACCTAATTGTTTATTCAAAACGTGACAATCTAGATGTACAGATATAATATGACCAAGAAAAGGAAGGACCACACTAATTCTTAATCAGGGAAAACCTTCTAAAATATTTAGAAGTATGGATTTAGCGATATAATAGTAGACTAGGATTCTAAGGAGTTTGTTGGGTTACAATTAGCAGATATGCTAATTGTGATAACAGGGAGTTACATTTCTAAACTTGCATTTGCAGTTCGTTATGATAAATCGGAATCAGAAAAATCTAACCACCTTGAGGCAGGAGTCTTCTGGGCTAAAATGGTAAAGTTCAGAGCATGCTCTGAACAGTCAGCGTTATAGAGGTATAACAGACGACATTCATTTTAAAATCATATAATCGGAGTCACTTTTATCTTTATTGTTGAAATACAAAAATAAACAGGGTCAGTAAAATAATAGATAAAACTTTTCTGTATAATCTTTAAAAACACATCTTATCAAGGTTTATTTGGAATTTGTATTTTTAACAACATACAAAATACCAAGCATGTAGCCAACAAGATCGGAAGGTCATAGGGTACCATACCTTAGCTTAATAGGGCATGTGATGCGCCCCCTACTTAACCTTTCTGCATAATTTTTCATAGCTAAATTTTATATTTATTAATATTTAAAGGGCAACCTTTATAATCAAATATACATATCGAATGATATAATTAATTATTCTGAATCCTTTTGATAAATACGTTTTAGCGGCTACCTTTTATTACCTAATGTGTTAATATATTTATATATGATTTATAAAATATATTTTATAGGGGTGGAAATATGATTAAACTCAAGAAATTATCTACATTATTACTTGCAAGCGCTTTATTGATACTACCTACAAGTGCAAGTGCAGCAAATCTGTATGGTGTTGTGAGTAATAAATGGGATGGAATTGGCACTATCCAGGAAGCTGTAGGTATCGATGGGGATACTATTTTTGTTGGAAATTCTACTGATTTAGCTGTATTAAGCACTGAATCTGGTGGATCAATGGTTTCACATGAAAAGAACAAACCTTCTTTTCCTACAAAGGGCATTGTAAAAACATCTGATGGTAACTTTTTTATTGCGGGTACATCAGGAAAATGGAAAGTTGTAGATTCATCTGCAGGTTTAGTTGAACAAGGGCAACTATCGGACAAACGTAATCCGAGATTTGTTAAGAAACTATTGGATGGAAGGCTTTTATTAGTTTACGATAAAGGTTATTATGCTATCCTTGATGGTGATTCTTATGGCGTAACACGAACAGGAAAATGGCCAAATGATTGGAATATTAACGATTCAATTCAGTTATGTGGACACCTGATCTTGATGGTAGGTGATAAAGGGAAATATCAAGTCATGTCACTAACAAATGGAAACGTCATCAACTTTGGGGATTGGGGATCAACAAAACATGATATTACGTCAATTGACAGACTTTCTGATGGTACTATAATAGCTGTTGGAGAGGGTGCAAAATTCGCCCTTTTTAATAAAGAAGGGGAAAAGATTGAGAGTTCAGAACTTACTGATCAAGAAAGTAAAAATTATAAATGGAATAAAGTGGTGGCCCTCAAGGATAAACATGCAATAGTAATTAGTTCCACTGGTCAGATGCTTTTGGTTCAGATTGACGGAAATAATAAAATTTCTGTTAAAGCAAAAACAAAATTAAATAATTATACTTCTAATGGCACTGTAGTAAAAATTAAAGATAACCAAGTATTCGTTACCCTTTCTAGTGGTCGATATATGGTTTATCAAGCAGATTTATAAAAATTCGAATTCAATAGTAAAACCTTTGAAATGCAACAACTTTATTGTGTATCATTAAATTTAAATATAAAAATAACTAAGGGGGGATTATTTTGAAAAAAATATACTTGTGTGTTGGTTTTTTGATTGGGTTTATAGTATTTAATTTGGATGGTATTAAAGTTGAAGCTGCTGAGCTAAATGTGGAGCAAATAAAACATTTAGAGTCTTTAGGTTTCACTAAAGAAGAAATTTCGGACATGCCTGAAATGGAAATAATGAAAAACTTAGAAATTGATGGCCAAGTTGTAGCTACCAATGAAAAGTTTATTAAAGTTACTGAAAATGGGGTTAATAATTCAAGTAAAGAAATTGAAATTGATAAGAACACATATTTAAATGGAATTCAACTTGAAGAAGCAAAAAGAGTTCAAAAAAGCAATGGTGTGGCAAAACTTTCTAGCGATACAAGTACCACATCTTATAAAAAAGTTACAACTAATATAGTCTCATTAAAAGCGAAACAAAAATACAGAGTAAAAACTTCAATAGAATGGAGTGTTATGCCTAGTAATAGAAAAATAGATGTTATAGGAACAAGTATTAACAGTTCTTTTTGGGCTCCTTCTCAAGGATCACAATACGGACAACAAAAATGGAAGCTAAAGTATGATTGTAACAAAACTAAATCTAAGAGTGCAACTTATACCAAGGACAGCAACAAATGGTCAAAAGGGCCTTCTGGCTATGCTTTAAATATTGATTTACCTAATAATGTTACTAAATCCTACGCTTGCTATAACGAAAAAGTACTAACTTTATCCGCATTCTCTTATTATACAGTTGATAAATTAGCAGCTACTACTCAGATAGATGCTTATGGTAAGTACTTGCATCAAGAAACAACATTCCAAGTTTCTCCGTCTATATCGTTTTCACCTCTTACATTCGGAGTTTCAGCTAGTCAATCTGATAAATTTACAGAAACTACTACACATGCACAAGTGAAATTCTAAAAATTTTAAAAAAGATTAGCAAATGCTGTACTGGAAGGAGTACGAGGTGTTGCTCCAATGAAAGACAGAATGAAAGAAGCACAAAAATCTATACAACTTTCTGAACAAAAGTTTAGTAACGCTTCAACTAATTTACCTGAATTTGAAACAAAACTAAATAGTAAATAGTTAAAAAAGAGAGCCATGCTCTCTTTTTTAGTTCTCAGTAAAATCTAATTGTGAAATTCAACTGAAATTTAATTCCACATAAGAAACAAAAGGCATTTATGAAGGGTCTGCTTTTTTAAAATCAAGATATTCATATGATTTTGAATGATAAAATTTAGCTAAAAGTACGACTTGGGATAAGAAAATATACCGTGTGACTAAAATTTATGGTTTTAAAGATTTCAGGGTTAATTTCATATAAGAATTCATTCGCTGCTCTAGAGAGTACTCGCCACCTAAAAGACACCAGTCTAATATAATCCCTCTAGCAACTGTAAAAAGATATGTTGTTATTTCTTCTACACTCATATCATTTGTTAATTCTTTTTCAAATCTTCCTTGATTAACAAAATTGTTTAGAGTTTTGTAAATTAATGAAGGTTCATATGCAAATATTTTTTTGTTGAAATCGTTAAGGAGATTTATATGTAACTCTAATTTAGTAGTATATTTAGCTATGCATTGAAAGAAATTCAAAATAGTTTTTTGTATTGTCGTATGTTGAGTTATACTTTCCAATTCTTCATTTAGGTTTTCTTCAATTTGTTGAAATAACTTTTGATAAATATCTTCTTTGGAAGAGAAATAATGATAGAAAGTACCAATAGAGATATTTGCTTTTTTACAAATATCTTCAATAGTTATATTTTCAATTTCTTTTTTTTTCGTTAAATTTAAAAATACAAGAAATATATTGTTCTGTGTTTGTAGAGCTTGTTGTTTTCTTTTGGTTAAATTTTTTTTATGCAACCCTTATTCCCCCTTACCTATATAGTAACTGATATCTTGAAAGTGAAAAAGAATTTTGAAACTTTTGATTATTATTGTATAATTTGCATTACACCGAATGATATTCGGTGAATATCATTCGGTGTAATGCAAATTATTTTTTGAGGGGAGATCGTTATATATGAAAACACCTTATCAATCAATCTTTATGATTCCTACAAATAAGCTAGTAGGAAAACAGGCCTTAGGAGACCCATATGAACCATTTGCATGGTATAAGGAGATGCGAGAAAAAGAACCTATTTACTTTAATTCTCAAGCTGACATGTGGAATGTTTTTTTGTACGAAGATGTAAAAAGAGTTTTAGAGGATAAAGAGTTTTTTTCTAATGTTATGCCTGAGAAAAAAAAGTCTCCATTTCCACAAAGTATCCTTGGGATAGATCCACCAAAACATACGCAAATTCGGTCTATTGTACATCGGTCTTTTACTCCTAAAGCATTAAAGGTATGGGAGCCGAGAATTCAACAAATTACAAGTGATATTCTTATTCAATTATCTAATCGTGAAAATTTTGATATTGTCCGAGAGTTATTTTATCCTTTACCGGTTATAGTAATTGCTGAAATGTTAGGTGTTTCTGTTAATGATATGGAAAGATTCAAGAAGTGGTCTGATATTATAGTAAGTTCACCCAGTCATGATGATCCGGATTATTTGAAAGAATTTTTTCATATACGTTTACAAGCAGAAAATGAATTAGAGGAATTTTTTGAAGAAATCATACAACTCAATCGAGGAAAATCAAAAAAAGATTCAAATGACATTATTTCTTTATTAGTTCAAAGTGAAGTAGACAAAAATATTTCGGGCAAGGAAGTAGTATCATTTTGTAAATTACTATTGGTAGCAGGAAATGAAACTACAACTAACTTACTTGGAAACTCATTATATTGTTTAATAGAACATCCAGATGTTTATAAGCAAATACAACAGGATATATCTCTTGTTCCAAAAGCAATTGAAGAAGTACTGCGGTATCGTTCACCAGCTCAAAGAATTGTACGAAAAGTAAAAAAAGAGGTTCAATTAGGAGGCCAAACTCTACAAGTAGATCAAATCATCTCAGCTTGGCTCGGATCAGCTAATCGTGACGCTCTTCATTTTAAAGAACCTGATAGTTTTAACATACATCGTAGTCGAAATCCCCATCTTGCATTTGGCCATGGAATACACTTTTGCTTAGGTGCTCCCCTAGCTAGATTAGAAGCAAAAATTGTATTGACGGAATTAATGAAAAAATATAAATCATTTTCGTTCATTGACCATAATCTTCCTGTCCCTATCTCAAGTGTTAGTTCTGTATATGGACTGAAATCTTTCCCTGTTAAAATTGAAATTATTCATATAAAGTAAATAGTTTGGCTCTGGTACAGGTTGTATTAGAGCCAACTTTATTTATGAATATGCATCAAAAACAAGGGTTGTCATTATTTTTCGAAGATTTATCTCGATATATGTCTCCCGATACATTTAAACAATCCGCTATATAAATCTTACTTTTTAATTGTTAATTTCAGCATTGATTGTTATTTTTGTTAATAAAAAGTTAAATATTTCTGCACAACTTCTGCACATATATAAGTAGTTTCTATGTGATGATATATCAGTCAAGTGAAATATTTCACATATAGGGTAGGATACATCTTCACTATATTTCCTGCGTAACTTACGCGTACCCGAAACAATTTACTCTCTTGTTATACTTTTACATCAAAGCCCACATACACTACAAAGCATAACAAGAAGGGGACATGAACATGAATAACCGAATGATTAAACATCTGAAAAATTTAAAAATGAACAAAAAAAGTCTAGGAGCTGTTGCATTAGCAGCTGGAATTATTGGCACAACTCTTATTCCTCAAAATGCATACGCGCACGGATTTGTTGAAAAACCTGGTAGCCGTTCCGCTTTATGTAGCCAAACTTACGGTGCGCTGAATGTAAACTGTGGAAGCATTATGTACGAACCACAAAGTTTAGAAGCTCCAAAGGGATTTCCGCAAGCCGGCCCAATTGATGGACAAATTGCTTCTGCCGGCGGCAAATTTGGTGGTATTTTAGATCAACAAACAATAGATCGTTGGTTTAAAAATACAATTAATGGCGGGGAAAATACGTTTACTTGGAAATTTACAGCGCCACACTTAACAAGCAAGTGGCATTATTACATTACAAAAAAAGGATGGGATCCAAATAAAGCGTTAACAAGAGCAGACTTTGAGCCAATTGGTACTGTACAACATGATGGTTCTGCAGCCTCAAATAATGTAGCGCATAAAATCAATGTACCTACTGACCGTAATGGATACCATGTGATTTTAGCTGTATGGGATGTAGCGGATACTGTGAATGCGTTCTATAATGTTATTGATGTGAATCTGATTAATGATGTGAAACCAGACACAGAGGCACCAAGTATTCCGAATGGCCTTCAAGCTCAAAAAGTAACAGCAAATAGTATTGAACTAATATGGAACGCTTCTACGGATAATGTGGCGGTAAAGGGATATCAAGTATTCCGCAATGGAGAGTTGATTGATACCGTACCAGGCACTCATTTTATTAATAAACAATTAGAACCAAGTATGGAATACACTTATACTATAAAAGCAATTGACACAGCTGGAAATGTATCAAAAGAAAGTGAAGCGCTTATAGTGAAAACGACTGTTGAGGCTCCTGATACAGAAGCACCAACACAACCAAAAGGATTACATAGTATGGGAACAACAGCGTCAAGTGTAGATTTAATGTGGAGTCCATCTGACGATAATATTGGTGTAGACCATTACGATATTTATAGAGAAACAGAAGGATCAATGAAAAAGATTGCAACATCCACTACGACTTCTTATTTGGATAAAAACTTAGTTGCTAATACTATTTATAAATATGTAGTGAAAGCTGTTGATGTAGCTGGAAATGAATCTGTACAGAGTGATACATTCACAATTACTACAAAAACTGAAAACGCTCCATATGAAGCATGGGATGCAAAGAAAGCATATAAAAAGGGAGATAGAGTTCTACACGAGGGAAAAGTGTATGAAGCAGTCCAGAATCATCAAGGGCATGGGGATCCAAACTGGATTTATGCTTTATCATTATGGAAAACAGTGTAAGCTTTACCTGAATATAAACTAAGAGATAATTGGCTTTGATGTGATAAGAAAAACTTGAGAAATCACTTTACTCTTTATAAAAAAGACGACGTATTCAGCGTCGTCCTTTTTTATCTATTGTATGTTTTAGGATGTTACGAGGTAAAATATAGCATAAATCATTTCCTATCTACATTGTTATACTATTGAACTGTTTTTTTATAAGCCCAAAACTCAACGTTGAGAATTCAAGTGCTCATAAAGAATACTTAGCTAATTGTTCACCCCAAGGTGATAATTCAGTCTCTATAAATCCTGCTTTTTTATATACAAATTTAGCTGTAAGGTTTTCAGGAGCATATCCAATCATAATTAAAGAAATATTTGTGTTATTATTTCGTCTTATCTCATTAATAACCAGATATATAGCTTGTTTACCTATACCTTTCCCTTGAAATCTTTCATCAATCATAAGTCTATAAATCCAATAATTATTATCATCAGGATCTATTCCAAACATAGTAAATCCTATCATTTTTTCATCAAGATAAATACCTTTTGCGTAGAAATGATCTAGAAATTGAACTTCTGCGATAGAATAGAGGTTGGATGCAATAAATGTTTGTTGTTCTTCTTTAACAGACAGTCTAATTGCTTCTTCCCAATTACTTTTGTCAATAGGATTTAAATAAATTTTCTTCAATCTGATACTCTCCTTCTAATATTGAAGAGGAACCACGCAGTTTATGGGTTAGTGAAACGTTATCCTCTTGTTTTTTTGCCCAATCAAATAGAAGTATTTTCTCATAGACAACACCCCTTTAAAGGTATACTTAAAAACATGTAATTATATTCAATATAATTATAATTTTTCCTCTATATTTTATTGAGGGTTTGATTATTCATACTAATCTCACTGTTAACTTAATAAGTGTTATTCAAGTGAACCACCCGCCACTTAGTAGCTATTACGAGCTTACTTGATTAGTCGTTACTTTTGATAGCTAACAGTCATACAAATCATAAAGTAAGAATTGATGATTTTCCTGTTCGAGGAGATGGAAAAGAGGTATGGGATACGATTGACTTTGAAAATTGGTTAGGGGAAAGTAGAAATAATGGAACATCTTTCACTCTTTTTTAAATCACCAGTTGGAACAGATGAGAACAGATGAGAACGCCCTAGATTAACATTATTATACATTATTGTAATATGTGAAGAATTTTGAAAGCGATGTGTAGTATTCTCGATAACTTTAGAGTTGAAAAAATATGAATGTAGTATTCGGGCTAGATATCAGTATTAATATCCGAAATAGAGAATTAATTATAAAGATTTAATTAGAAAGATTTAGTTAGAAAGTGATTTCAATGCACTTTATATTCTAGTGTTTTAAAGTTCATACTAGAAACTTATCTCCACATGCTGCAAGTGCTGTAACTGATAAAGCCATTACTACTATTAACATGATTAATTGCTTAAATTTGCTCTTTATTCAAACCACTCCTTATATATAAGGTATTTTCAACTTTTAAAAAGGAGTAAATTACTTGTATAAGTATATAAAAATTAAAACTTTAAAACTATATATTATTAGATAACGTGTTTATAATGTTAGAGATATTATAAACGAAAGGGGTTAGGGAAAATCTTCCTATTACTATAATAATCATTTCCGTTATATACATTAGTATAATAATAAAGTCAGAGCATGCTCTGAACAGTCGGCGTTATAGATTTTTAAAATCATAAAATCAGATTCACTTATATAAAACAATAAACTACTCTCCCTCTTGTTTAAAGATTAATTATGATTTCTACTGTTTGAAGAATAGCACTTTAGCATCCATAAAATAAGGAAATGCAGTATAAATTGCTCTACAAGCATTCCCTTACTATAAATATGTGAAATTGTATGTGCTAACATGGAATTTAATAATTTATACGTTTTGGTTTGTATCCTGGCTAATTAGAATATCCTCTATAAATTTCATTTAAACGGGGTTTAGCGCTGTTCCTTGATCAATTAGTACTGGTGATCCTGGTGGTTGCTGAATGTAAAGATTCATTGTGAAGTCATCAGTTGTGGATGTAAAAACCCTCATTCCAAGGTTTCTCCCACCGGGTTCGTCCCAACATCTAGAGAATGCGTAATCAGGAAGGTCGGTGTAAGTGGTTCCTGCCCATGTGTAATTACGACCTGTGTCTTCAGCGTAGTAGTAAAAATTCCCCTTGGTCGACCCGTTCCTTACCGTTTTCATCCCTCCAGGTCCTAATTCAAACCAACCTACTTTTCTCCATACGCTACCAGAGCAGCTTTGATCCACATGGGCGAAAGCTACCCACAAGGTTAAGCTAGTATGATTCTTAAATGTAAGTGCCATTGTTGTTACTCCTTTTCATTTTAATACTTTTTACTTTTATCAAAAGAAGATTAATAATGGGTATGGAATATTTGTCTTCACTGGATTTTACAAATATATTAGAGATTTTATGTTTGATAATAAGCAACAGTCCAATTAGTGCAAGTAGATGGGGCTAAAAAGTGGCTAACACATCCTGATACTTTAAATGTGTAAGTGGTATTAGGTCTAAAGTTTTTTATAATAAAATATCCACCGTAACCGCCAGGTAATTCGGATGGTGATTCCGGTTTACCTGGACGTCCCCATCGAAAGTGAAAGACATCTCGATGTTCAACATCATGCCATTTAATAACCAGGTTAGGACCATGTTTGTAGATTTCTGTTAAACAGGGGCCATCGCTGGGACATCCTACACTTCCAGGATCTATAGTATCCCTTTGAACATTTTGATAATAATCTCCGGATGAAAAATATCCAAAATCATAATAATTTACTTGTCTATTAAATTTTTCGTTCAATATTCTTGCTCCTTTATAGTTATTTTTTTATTTCAGCATTTATTGGAGGAGCGCCTTAAAAATGGGGATATACAACGCTAAAGATTTGGAGACAAGTCATATAATATATTTGCAAGCTTTTTTTGACCTGAATTTGGTTAAATCTCAATAGAGTAAACCGGTTGATACAAAGTTTTTATCTTTATGTTGTAAATCCATAAAATCCTGATGTTTCCCCTCTATAACCTTCATTCACAAGGAGTACATCGGTGTTCCTTTGTCTATTGGTACTAGTGATCCTGATTGTTGCTGCAGGTAAAGGTTCATTGTGAAGTCAGGAGTTGGGGACGTAAAAACCTTCATCCCAAGGTTTCTCCCACCGGGTTCGTCCCAGCACCGAGAGAATGCGTAATCAGGAAGGCCGGTGTAAGTAGTTCCTGTCCATGCGTAATTACGATTTGTGTCCTCAGCGTAGTAGTAAAAGTTTCCCTTGGTCGATCCGGTCCTTACTGATTTTGTTTCTCCAGGTCCTAATGGATACCAACCTACTTTTCTCCATACGCTACCAGCACAACCTCGATCCACGTGAGCGAAAGCTACCCACAAAGTTAAATTAGTGTGGTTCTTAAATATAAGTGTCATTGTTATTATTCCCTCCTGTTTTGTATGGCGACGTATCACATTCATAATCATAAGAGAATGATTGATATGAGTAATTAGTATTCAACATTTTTCCTCCTTTTGAATTAATTTTTAATAGAATATTTATTTGAAATAGTTTTAGGTAGTTGTCCTCAAAAAAATAGGCATAGTTTTAGCTTTTTGTATACTTTGAAATTAATAGTAATCTCAAAATAGAGAAAGTCGATTTGGAGTTGTTTATTTAGTAAATAAGTAAGAAGGATTTTTTAAGGTGATATATAAAAATAAGCTATTATTGTTTACTAGTAATAATATGAAATATGAAATAAATAGCAATTCCGATAGTAATCCTGATTGTTCCTTGAAATGTGTCTTATATTTGCATCAGAACCTAATTCTATTTTTCTCATTTTTTGTGTCCATTTCCTTAAAAGATTTAAACCTGAAGTTGAGTATAAAATCAAGTTTAAATTTTTTGAGCAAATAGTTTTAATTTATTAGATACAGAAATAAATATTTATAAACTTCATCCTTTCCAATAATTCTACAGAAAGAATAACAATTTTTTCACTTTAGGAAGTATTTTGTTTTTTAACTTGATAGTAATGGGGGGCTATCGCTACTATTATTACTAATGCCGAAAAGTGTTTCTGAGAAGGGACTATTGCCTAAATCATAATGAGGCAAAAATGCATTTTGTGTTAAAAGCCTATTAATGGAGGTAATGTATGCTAAACAAATCGGTTTGGAACAGAGATCAACAACAGGAGCATGGTAAAGGTGGCACGCCAGTCGGATTGAAAAAATCAACAGAGGTCGCCCCAATTCACTTTCGAAGGATGTTTCTGGATGTGCCTAGCACAAACCCTATGTTACAAAAGATACACGTTGATCGTGGATATCTATCGAGTTCGGAAATATTAATAAAACACATTAGTAGCCTCCCGCAAATTACTCCCCTGATTCGAACAACACCTCGTCCAACGATAGTTGACTGGCGTAATCGCGGAGGCTGGCCTTGGATTACCAGCATACGAAATCAGGATCCCTGTGAGGCATGCTGGGCGTTTGCTTCTACAGCGCTGGTTGAGGCCATGGTCCGTATTGAACACTCTGTTTGGTGTGAACTGTCTGAAGGTGATGTGCATAAGGGGAGGGGTGCCCATTGTGCAGACCTGGGCAACACCCCAGACACCCTGAACTGGATACGTGATCATGGCTTGGCCGATCCTGGTTGTTTTTCTTGGCAGACTAGCGATGTTCCATGGACGCCAACTCCAGATCGATCAGGACGGACCGTGCGAATTCCGCAGAATACCAATGTGGGAAGCGTGGATGACCAGAAGAACTGGCTAGATACGGTCGGACCACTAATCTGTTTCTTCAATGTCTACCGGGATTTTGAAGAATTCCATGGTAGTGCTGTCTACCGCAAACAGGATACTATCGGGGGACATCCTAACACGTTACAGGGCGGTCATTATATGCTGGTCGTAGGCTACGATGACAATCAAAATTGTTGGATTGTTAAAAATTCTTGGGGAACGGGTTGGGGAGAGGGCGGTTATGCACGCATTGGCTACGGAGAGTGTGATATAGACCGGTACGCCAAACAGGGACTTCGTGGCACCAATCCAGACCCATGGACCAAGCGACATCTACACAGTGGAAACGTGATAGAGAGTGGTAACGGAGCGCATCATTCTAATTTTGAGATGTTAGTTAACGTAGGAGCAACTAAGCAGATTCAACACTGGTGGCGGGATAATAGCGCCCCTGGTTTCCCTTGGGCTAAGGCTTATGCTCCTTTCGGGAATGATGTCGCAGTTTGTCCTACAGTGACAGCCACTACGTTTAATCGTAACTTTGAGTGCGTTTACCTCACCACTCATGGACGCTTGCATCACTCTTTTTTTGATCAAACCAGCAAGCGATGGATGGACGGTGGGATCTTTGGTCCAACCGATGCGAAGGGAATTCCTGGTTTCATCCAAAGCAACTATGGTGCTCCTGGAAATTTTGAGGTTGTGGTACTAACATCCGACGGAAAACTCAACCATTGGTGGCGAGAGAACAGACCGCCTTGGACTTGGCATGATGGTGGGCGTTTTGGTCAAAATATTGCTTTTAGTGGCACCACATTGGTGCAAGGGATGTATGGAAAAAAAGGAAATCTGGAGTTGATTTGCGTGCTGAACGATGGTCGAATGCAACACTGGTGGCGAGATGACGACCATGGTTTTGTTTGGCACCCAAGTGTGACTTTTGGAGGAGGGGTCTTCAGTCCACCCTGCATGATTGAAGCATCCTATGGCGCACGAGATGAGCATGCGAATGGCAACTTCGAACTTTGCGTCGCTGTGGGTGGCCAAATTCAGCACTGGTGGCGAGACAACCAAGGGGATATGGTTTGGCGGAAAAGCTCCACTTTTGGCCATGAAGTGCAAGCCGTCATAGGACTTCTACAGAGTACCTTTGGTTTCGATCTAGAGATGATTGTTCTACGCTCTGATCAGCGGTTACAACACTATTGGCGAGATGGGGCTGGTTGGCATGAGGGACAAATAATTACCTAAGTGGAGTCGCTATACATGACCATCATGCTAAAGTGAAAATGAATCCATAAAACGAAAAAACGCTATTCTTTTTATAGTAATTCACAGAAAGGATGGCGTATTTTTTCCTTTTATGGATTATTTAATAAAAATCTTAACAATTTTTTAACTGATTCACTACAAGAAGAATCTAAAGATTTATGGGTACTTTATCTTGTGAGAATATTTCGTACTAACTAATTTATATGAGAAACAACAATAATCTATTTGATTAAATTCACAAAAAGATTATTGTTGTTTTTAATATAGTTACACTTTCATATTTTATAGAGCTGTAAGGTCATCGAACTTTAATCATTGAGATTTTCAAGAGCGTTTATTAACTTGGTTCCATTTGGACTACTTATCCTGTACAAGCATCCCACCCAGAAGATGCTTTATAAGCCCTGTTTTCATTACTTATATTATCTTTCCCAATTCTAATATCATAAAATATACCAGTTTGAATCCGATAGCTTATACAAAAATGGATTGATAAAACCGATTCAGTGACCTCATTGCTGATTGGTATTTGCATTAAACCAGTCCAAAGAAGGGCTACAGTGCTAGTTCCTCCGTTAACAATTTGTTGTCCATTTATTTCAATTTGATACCCTGTTTCTGGATCAGCATTACCTGCCAATTCTTGAACACCACGTCCACGATATGTAAAATTTGGATGCTAATAATAAGTCTTTAGATTTAATAAACAAATATTTACATAATATAAATTTAGATAACATTTCTTATCAAATACTCGCAAACTTACTTTAATAATTTTTACGGATCTGTAAACAATAAAAAAGTAAGTAAAAAAATTATGGAGGAAACAATTATGAATGGGTATTTACAAAGACATCCACCCATAAGGGTTTGTAAATTATAACGATGTAGATTACGAATAATTTTTTAGAAATTAAGTGTGGGGAATAACAAGGAGTGAAGTTATAATTAAAAAATTATTTATATATTTATTGATCTTCATATTACTTAATGGTTTATTTTATATTCAATATGCATATGCAGCAGAACCATTTGATGTGGTAAAAAAAGAAATATCACTAGAAGATTCTAATCAATTCACCGAAATCCCTGCCTTATGGGTAACAACAATGGAACAACCCTTAAAATTTTTTATATCTAATGATAAGAACAAAAAAAATAAAAGTGGTTTATTTACAATTAAACATGCCAGGCTTATTTTGTGGAAAGAATTCTCATACGAAATAGCAAAGAATATTTATAACCTCAATCCATATGTTTCGCAATATGTGTCAGTAAAGGTGTACTACTTAGCAGTTGATTATGAAGTGCATAAACCAAATGAATTCTATAAGAATGGAATAAATTATTTTTTAGCAATCATAGCGAAAGAAAATGGCCAGTGGAAAATAGCAGAGTTACCTATTGCACCTGTCCCCCTTATTGTCTCAAAAAAGGTTGGTTTCGGGACTGCACATGAAAAAAAAACCGCTGAAGAATTAGGATATTCAATTTTTAATACCAGGATAAAATACTAGAGCCGTAATTGGAAGGAGTAAATTCATGAATAAATTAATAAAATTGCTATTAGGTATTATTGTTTTTTCGATATATACAATCACCCAGGAACCCATATATGCAGATTCAGTCGACACAGTCACACCTTTATCAATAATAAAAGAGCAAGTAAATGCTGAAAACCAAAAGGATACAGCAAAAATGACAAAGATTTGGACAACTGAAACCTCTCCATTAATTAAGCAAGTACATCACCATGGTCATTCTCACGGAGAAGAAGGAGAACAAGCAACGAAAGCAGGGATTAATACTATAGAAAATGCTAAAATCATTGACTCAAAACCTTTACCTGATGAATTAGCCACTTCTATTAGCAATTTTAGTTATTATGAAAGTCGATATGGAAAAGAAAATGTAAAACCTTATTATGTTGCTGTGGACTATAAAGTAAAACAAGAGTCAGACTTTTATCAAAATGGAGTAAATTATTTCTTAGCAATTGTTGTAAAGGAAGATGATGAATGGAAGATGGCTGAGTTTTCAGTCGCCCCTGTAGATTTAATTTCCAAAAATGATGAGGGGTTTAATACAGAAGATGAGAAAAAAGTAATCGAATTACAAAAGAAGCGAGTTTTTGGAGGTGCTGTTACTAATCAACAAGGGGAATTACTTTTTTACAATACTCCTTCTGAATATATACATCAGGGAGCTCCTCATCATCATATGGCTAAAAGATTAAGAACTCCTCCAAAAGTAATAAAAGTACTCATTACAAATAAGCATAATGGTAAAAAGGGAACTGTACAAGAAATAGATTTTAATGATTACATTAAGAACGTACTTCCAAATGAATGGGATCTTTCATCTAAAGATGAAGCTTTAAAAGCGGGGGCATTAGCGGTTAAAATGTATGGTTGGTATTATACTAAATATCCAGGATTACCACTTGTTGGTGCACATGTTCGAGATAATACAACTTATCAGGTGTGGGTGAAAAATACAGAAGAAGAAAAAACAAAAATCACAAATCCTCATATCGAATCATTAAAAAACATAGGTTTTTATAGCGAAAAGCTAGATAATTTATTTGCACCTCAATACCGACGAAACTCCAAAGATTGGAAAGGTAGCGGTTGTATGCCACAAATAGGAACAATGCGCCTTGCTGGAAATGGGAAAAATTTCAAAGAGATACTTAGTTGGTATTATGACAACTCTAAAGAACTTAAGAACGGTAAAATGATTTATTTTAATTATTAATTCACATGAATAAGTTTAATGGAAAGCTTGTATACAAATGAGACCAACACTGGTCTCATTTTATTTTCTATATTTTTACTATTATAACTTTAGAATTGAAAATTTTATAAATAATAAGATTATAAACATGTTATTTATATATTAATAAAAAATCGTATCACATCTATGAACAGTTTTTATCACAGTGAAAACTATCTTTTATTTAACGACATTAAATAAATTAAAGTGATTATTTAAATAATTCCCTAAGAGTCATGCGGTTTATTCTTTTACTATATCTCTTCGACAAAATATTTGAAGTACCCTAAAATTATTAATTACACTTTGGTTTAATGGTGAATTTTACATTTAAGTACATACAGGTTTTTTATTATATAAAGTGAAACAAAGCTAAATTATAAACTGAGATCATGTCTTTTAAATACTATCACCTTGAAGGTTTTTAGAGCAATTTTCAAATAAGTTGTATATTTAATGGAATATACAGAGAGAATAAGTTTTGATTGCTTAAAAACAATCAAAACTTATTACCGGAGGTGAAAACATGAGTCAAAACAACATAAATGATGTAAAGAGAAATGAAGTAGGGCTAATTCCTCTAATTCCCTTTTCAAGTGTTGGAAGTTATTAATGAATTTCTTGAAATACCTGAGGGTGCCAAACTTATAAATGCTCCTTCAAAATCGTAAAAAGAGGAGAAGAAAAAATATTATAATTGCATTCCTAGATATAGGATGTCAAACAGGTCATGTGGATTTAAAGGGTCGTATTATTGGAGGAAAAAACTTCACTACTGATAATAATAGTGATCCTAAAAATTATTCGGATATGAATGAGACTGGAGTAGGGCTATTGCAACATTGATAGTAACTCCTCATATTTCAGGTAATACAGTGTTAATTATAAAACAATGTGAAAATAAAGATAAATTTGATAGAACGTTATCTGAAAATGAAGCTTATGCTCAATTGATTAAAAGAACAACAGTCCTTAATTTATTCGAAACGTTTAGTAGTCAATCAGTTGTAGGTTTTGACAAGAAAATAAATTAGAAGTTAAAGGGTATACTAGTACACAGTATTATTCCAGCAAAATTCCTAAAAGATAAGTTGAAAATTTTATTTAGTATTTGGTGTAATGTACATTTGAAGATTTCATTTGTTACAAATATGATAAATTTATGCAGATTTATATCGGGATAATCAATCGTTACATCATAATGTTAAATTCAAATAATATAAATTACTCTGGATAGAGATGAGAGCTGTTCCTTTTAACCGGAAAATCCCAAAAAATCATATGAATTTTTTAACTGTTAAGTATAAACAAATCCTAGAACTAGTTTCTTTATATAAGAAAGAAGGATTAGGAAAATGGATAATACAGAATTGAGAAACACAGTGACCTTAGATTTTTCATTGTTAAAAGCTATTACAGCTGGCGGATATAATCTATATCTAAGGCATGGAAAAAAGGGAAGAGAACTCGGTGGAGTACTAGATTTGAAAGATTTTAAAACACAAAGCAACTTAACCGATAATGGAAAGAAACAATTAAAAAACTAGGAGAGATTTTTAGAAAGCAAAAAGTACCCGTTCAATACCCCATATTTACAAGTCCTTATTGTCGAACTAAAGACACTGGCAAACTGGCTTTGGGGGAACAAAATATTGAAGTGATGGATGAATTAGCTGATATTAACAACTTGAATATTAATAACCCAAATGAAAAACAGAGACTAGTACAAGTAAAACTAATTAGAATATTTGAGACAGAGCCTAACCCGCAGGTAAATAGGATATTCATCGCTCATGAGTATTCTTTTGATAATTCTATACAATCACTTGTTTTTTTTAGATACAGTTATTTTAAAACCAAGAGGCTCAGGATTAGGATATGGATTTGTTGGTTCAATAAGTTTAAATCAATTTATAAGCTGGGCAAGCGAAAATCCATCTGATTAAAAAATAAAGTTATTTGGTTAAAAACTACAAAAAGATTAATGTTATTTTAAATACTGTTATACTTTTAAATTTTTAAATAGATGTAAGTATAACAAAGATATGGAGAGAACAACTATGAGTGAACAATTACAACGACATCCGCATTTTGGTAATACGTTAGCAGATCATTTTATGGAGCATCATCGAAATCCACTTTCATTTCATGCCCCAATTGTGCATGTAAAAGCAACAATAAAATTAGTAGAAGACGATGATTCTAATTCAGAAGGCGGAACACATCAGCATTTTTTAATTAATAATATTCAAGTTATTGATATAAAAGGGGCACAAAAATCTTTAGTAGAAGATGAAGCCTTCTGTGCAATTCGTTTTGGGGATAAATTAGGATTGAAAAATCCAATTCCAGGCTTAAAAGAAGGGGAAGAAATCGAACTGCAAGGGGAATATGTTGATAAAACACATGTAAAAGTAGGAATTGGGAATCCAGGTGATCCAGTCATACATTTCACGCATCACCCAGTAGGTTTTGTAAATTATAATGGTGTACATTACGAATAAAAATTTGCAGAAAAATATAGGAAGTAATATTTATTATTAGAGTAGTCATTTTTGCAATTAACCAACCCGTAGGGATGCTTTTTTATTCCCACTGGATGAGAATTAGGGAATGAAATTAACAAATATTGAGTTCTTTTGGATATAAAATACCTATTATTATAGAAAAGAGATGATTATTATGAGAAAAATTGAAAGTATTGTTCCAGAATACTTATTGGAAAAGTTTGCAGAAAAAGGGAGCGAAAAAGCCCAGAAAAGCTTAGAACATACTAGGAAAATTCATGAGGAAAGAAAAAGTATAATCAAAAGTCAACAAATAATGGAATCTACATTGGATAACAATAGAGAGCATAAACCTACTAGACATGTTTATGATTGTCAACACACGGAAGAACGTCAGCATAAATTAGTTCGAGACGAGGGAGATTCACCTACAGATGATGAGGATGTGAATCAAGCATATGATGCTGGACAAGTCATTTTAGAGTATTATAAAAATGTATTACATCGTAATTCTATTGATAATCTAGGGCTGGATCTTATTTTTAACGTTCACTATAGCAATCATTTTATGAATGCTTTTTGGGATGGAGAACAAATGATTTTCGGTGATGGTGATGGTGAAATCTTCATTGATTTTACAGGAGGAATTGATGTTATAGGACATGAAATGAGTCATGGTGTAACACAGTATACATCTAAACTCGAATATCATGATCAACCTGGTTCCCTTAACGAGAGCTTTTCTGATTGTATGGGAAGTGCAATAAAACAATATCATTTGGGTCAAAATGCTCAAAATGCCGATTGGTTAATAGGTGACAAAATTATTGGTCCTAAATTTCCTGGAAAAGCTCTTCGTTCAATGAAAGAACCAGGAACTGCAAATGATCATGATACTCAACCGAATCACATGAATAAATATGATGATGGTAGTAATCTTAATTTTGAAACAGAAGAAAAAAGGCAAAGTTATATCGTGCATACTAACAGTGGTATTCCAAACAAAGCATTTTATCTAGTTTCTATGGGAATAGGAACAGATAATGCTGCAATCTTATGGTACAATGCATGGCCTCATCTTCACCCAAATTCTGATTTCCATGATGCTTTTGAAGAAATTCTAAAAGCCGCGAAAGTACTTATAACCGAAGGGAAAATGCCCCAAAACACAGAACAAGTTGTGAAAAAAGCATTTAGTGATGTAGGTATCGCAAAATCTTAAATTATTTAAACAAAGATTAGGAAATGATTTTTGCAAAAAGACACCTGATTTAGGTGCCTTTTTGCTTTGCAATTTTTGAAATGAACAAGCATGCACTTTCGAATTAAAGTTTAATTTAGAAATATTTTATATGAAGCAAGGTAATGAAGATAAACCATAATATTTCTCAAGTGAGAAGGGAATAAGTCATGGTATACAGATAATGTTGGTTATCTAATTGAAATTTATGGATTTATATACGGACATTCAAACTAAAGGTAGTTTTTCAAATCTTTTATTAATATTTTTCATCACTCATATCCCAAACAAAGGGACAGATAAACTATGTATTTTTTACATAATAAAATTAAAAATAACAATGAATAATAAAAAGCTCAGCATTGCTGAACCTTTTATTATTTTTCTTTACCTATTCTGCCTAAACTATCTTTAATAGTTGTTTCCCCAAGTTGAGTGTATAACAAAGCTGTATCTTGACTGGTATGCCCAAGTTGCTGCATTACTTGTAATGAATCTTTTTCTTCCATATATAATTTATTTGCCAATGTATGTCTTAATTTATGAGGAGACATTCTTTTTCCATAGGACTTAGTATATTTTTCTACTATATCTTGGATAGCTCTAACTGAAAGAGGTTGTGCAGTATGTTTATATTTCGATAAAAACACATTTTTCAATTCTTTCCCTGGAGCATATTTTTTATCTCTAATCTCCATATATTTTTCAAGATCATTTAATGCAATTGGGGTAATCCAAACAGAATCTTCTTTGTTTCCTTTTCGGATTACATCAATTAGTCTTTCCTTTAAGTTTATATCTTCCATGCGGAGATCGGCCAATTCACTTACACGAATACCGCTACCAAGAAAGAGGGAGAGGATAGCTACATCACGCTCCTTATCTCTTAGGAAATAGAATAACTGATGTTTTGTTAAAGATTTTTCATGTTCATACTTAACATAATTCAGAAATTCTTGATCATCATCATTATGGAATATTTTAGATCTCATACGTTTTGCACGAGCATTTAATGTTTCTTTATCTTTATGTATTTCAATTTTAGCCATCACATTTCTATAAAAATAGCATTCTCCATCTTCATTCTCTGATAGGGAGGTGAGGTACTTAAATAAAGACTTTAAGGCCGAAATCTTTCTGTTAACAGAGGAATTCTGCATGTTTTGTTGTAGTTTTAAAAACCTCATAAAGTTCTCAACATCTTTTTTCTTTAAATTCTCCAAATCAGAAAATGATATGTCTTTAATGGGCTTAAATTCAATAATTTGTTCAGATAATAGCCAATTAAAGAAGACTCTAAAATCATATACATAATTCAGTAGGGTGGAGGGAGAGGCATCATGCAATTCTTTGTACTCCACAAATTCTTCTATGTAAAAGGGCATTTCATTTAAATTCTCGTATAATTTCTTACGATGTACAGATTTTTGACGTTGTTTGCTGTAATCCATAAAAATCACCTCATATATACTATAACAGAAAAACTATACGAACACAAGTTCGCATTAAATTCAATTTTTACACAAACTTATTTACATAATTAAATTATGGGATTCTAAAATATACTCAAAACTGAATGGTATAGTGTAGTTAATTAATTGGGAATTATAGCTAACCAAGTGATAAATTTGTATTAGACTATAAAAATTTGTGCAAAAACTAAATATAAATGTATGTGAAATAAAACAAACCGGATATATAAATTTATATAAGAAATCAATCCGTAAAAATTTTTATCAAGCGTAAATTGATTAATTTAATCATGTTTATGGGGAGTTAATTAAATCAACTTAAGAAGAAATCTTATAAATTATAATTTAATTTACTATAAAAAATATTAATGACTAACTTAGCATTTAATGATTTCTATATAAAGCATGAATTATATAGACACATACCAATATACAAAGATCCATGCAATTGAGTTCGAAATCCCTAAATACTGTAATAGATTTTTATTTATACATCTTACTGTTCGTAAAATTGGTATTTCGCGCGAAGTTGTTAATGATTATTTTTTCACGCTTTTATAAAGGCATCATATACCCTACCTTTCATCAGTATAATTATCTTTTAGTTTCTGGTACGTTCAGCTATACATATTAATATTATAAACGATTGCTTATAGAACATATCTAATATATAACATTTTAATGCGAAACAGTTTACTTTAACTCCTTAAGACTAAATAGATGGTGTATTTTACAAAATTTAATTATTGTGATGTCGAAATAGAGCATTTCCTTCAATTCTTTTTATAGTACTTGGTTTAGCTAAGCATTCTGCTAAATATTATTTAAATGCAAATTTCAAAATGTAACTACTAAATTTCTCTTTCCGTCTCAATGATATAAGTATTCTTTTCGTTTTGAGATTTATTCACTTGTTTTTTATAAGTCCCTATTAGATATGTTATGTAAACTGATTAAAATTAATTTATTGTAAATCACTTTATATAGCCGTTTTTCAAGTCACATTCCCTCCCTACTTTACCACTCGGTGTAACCACATTCTGTGTGCTTTCTGCTTCATGTAAGTGAAAATTCGTACATCAGTATTTGCACTCATCATGATAATACGATGAAGATTTAATTCCTCAATTCCAAATGTAATCAGCAACCTTGCTACTCCCGTTGCAACACCCTTTCCCCAATAATCTGGATTTATGTTATACCCTATTTCTCCCTCCCTATTATTAAAATCTCGAATCATAATCGCACCTGCCCCTACCACTCTTTCGTACTCCAATTCAACCAATGCAAAAGAAAATCGACTTCTCAGGACCTTACTTGCATCTTGAAGAACTTGGTTTACAAATTCTTTTGTTTCCGTTTCCGAATTATGGCCCCATGCTTGGTATCGGTACACAATGGACTGTGATGTGTATATATGTATATCCTTCCAATCATTTTCTTCGATTTCTCGTAGTTTGAATCTATTATGTATTATGTTATGAACCATCCAATTCCCTCCATTCATTTATGCCCTTTATCACACTAAATTTCATCATAGTATTCCATTAACCTAGCTTAATTACAACATGAAAAAATCTTAAATCCACTGATACTATTTATCTAGTAAAAGAGAATCAGTACATATAACCTTTGTACGTTTCTTCAAACATCTTACTCGAAATTGATCCTACATATTCGAATGTTTCATACCAGAAAATAAATTCTTGTAGAGATTTGTCAAACACTGTACACTGAATATGTGCCGTCTTTGCCCTTCTCTTTTTAGAGGAGGTGACAATAGAACGTGGAGAATACTAGAACCACCCGTAAACGTTCAGAGAGAGAAAAGAAACGTAAGCGTCTTTTTTCTTTTGGCACAATCGTTACAGCATTCAGTTTCCTTAGAAATATACATTACTTTTTCACCAAAAGTGAAATAGGTAAGGGTATAACTGAATATGTAAGACATCTTCTTAAATAAAAAAGTGCCGCTATAAGTAGCGACACTAAGACCAGTTTGTAGTTATGATTGGGTTCCAAGGTGAAGTACTGACCATACTTTCATTGCACACGACCAATGCAGTATCATTTTGAAGTGCAAAGACGTTGAAACCCAGATTACTACTCTATATAGTATTGCGACATGCAGTGCTTTTATTCCTGTCTGCGTACGAAAAAAAGCCTTGGTGACCAAACCAAGACTTTTCAAGAAGCTTACGACCTATCAATAGAACGAGAATCAGAACCACCCGACTTCTTGTTCGTTATAATCTAGCTTACACCCTTATTGTACTATACGTTTTTTATATTTTCAACAGTCTGCATTCCTTTCACGCAATATTCATACTTCTAATACTGAAAGTTACCTTACACGACCTCTATCCATTGAAGATTCACGTCACACTTTACATACTTCATAGAACAGATACAATAACATTACTATTTTTCAGTCTGTAGCTTGATATACAATAAGAATATCCAAATACTAGGAGTGATCAGGATGACAAGTACTTTACTACTATTAGCTCTTACTTTGTGTGGAATAAGTGGACTATTCTCCCTAATTAGGAAGCTAACTACGCCAAAACAAGATGAGGCTAAACGTTTAATTATTATCGAATCATTGTCTATATTAGGAGTTGCATGGATAGGTATTGGACTATTCTTGTAACATACTTACATATTACTTTCGTTACGATTGAATAAAACTTATTATTCCGTCAATAATAGGGATAGGCATTAGCCAAAACTCATTTAAAGTCCTTAGTCTTTCTCCTTTCCCCTTGGAGATTCCTTGATCTGGAGCAGTTAGCTTTACTAACAGCTCCTTTTTTGTATCTGTAAATGCGTGATTTGATTTGCATTTGTTTGAATTGCATACAGAATGCTTTCCTAAAGTAATAGGTACATAAAATTCAATTCTATATGAAGACTACCTGTGTAATGTACCAGCAACTCCTACTCATACATTTACTCTTTTAAACTAGAACCTGTTTTCACTTCACCTTCACTACGAAGCTCATGCCAATTCTCTATACAATCCAGCTTCCAGGCATTCGGATTTTCTTCATTATGTAGCTTTTTTAGTATGTATTTATTTATTTTTTCTTTCTTTACCTTTAATTCTAAGTCCATAAGTCGACTCTCCCAGTTATACGTATTGAATGTTTCCTGCCTAAAATCAATATACTACTTTGAACTCATTTGAGTGCTAATTCTTTTTATCTATTATCTATTCCCTATGTGATAATTATAAGTTGTAATTAGCTATAAGCATTCCATTTATCACTTTGATATAACGGTTGACCTGTATTCCAGTCGCACATAATCCATTCCACCGTTCCACTCCCAGCATCTTTAAACTGCATTTGAACTTCTACCTTATCCGTTGTAACATGAAAAATATCCATTGCCCTTCTCTCAATTTGTAACACGTTCTTCCCAGCTTCTTTTGGATATTTCTTCATCATTTTTTGTATGGCTACTCTTGCCATTTCCTCATTATATGGTGAAGCATAATCATTATCCTTTACTTTATCGTTTTCTACTTGACCGACAGATTCTTCATTTGTGTTTGCACGACTCTCTGATCTACCCTTTAATTTGTCTTCGTTTGAGCATGCTGTTAACAGTATTCCTAAACTAACAATATATGACACTACTTTTTTCACTATTTAAACACCCTTTCATTATTAGTATGTTTCTATTATTAAAATCTATTTAATAGTATATTAATATATAATTATATATAGTATAATCGTATCAATCAACATATCTGTAGGAGGAAATTATGAAAAGAAATATACTTAAAGCAAGTAAGAACATATTATTAGCAGGTTGTACGTTTAGCTTATTGGTAAGTTGCTCTTCCAACAATTCAGAACCAAAAGAAGGAAGTAAAACAACTGCATCTGCGAATGAAAGTACAACTAAAGACCAAGTGGCCAGCGGGTCAAAAATAGGAGATACTAGTAATTCTGATTCGTCTAAAAAGAAGGAAAATGCCAAAGACCATAAAGAAATTACTATAGATCAATTCGGCGGAGAAAGCTTTTCTAATTTATTAGACGATAGAAAAGTGAAAGAACTTGGTGTTGCTCGAAAGGGTGATTACATTTACGTCATGTTCCAAAAATACAGCCAAGAAGAGCAAAAAGATAAGACTTTTGTATCAATCGGCAAAATAGACGATAAAGAAGGAAAATGGATTATAAAAGATCAACATTTTTATAATGGAGAAGACGGCGTATCTTCTACACTCTTTGGAGATGCACACATCATTTCAAATGGTTTAGTAGCAAGAACCTCTCTTATGGATGAACAAGCTAAAATGGTAGAGATTGATACCAACCTAGAGAGTTCCTCTTTTAATAATATCAGTAATAGCCAAAATACAGCCAATACATATCATTATGTACAAACCTCGAACGGTAGCGCTCTTTTAGTACAAGAGGGAGAAAAGGTCTTCCTGCATTTAGATGACAGTTCGAAAAAGGAGATACAAAATCTGAAATTAAAGGATTATGGCACTAACAATATCTATATTGATTTAAAACAAAACTTACTATATGATGGCTCTGGAAAAACAGTATTTGATATAAACAAGGGCGATTATGTGTATGATAAACAAGGTCAAAAATTAAAGTATGGGATAAACTACGGTCAAACCCTTATCGCTGCAAATGCAAAATACGTCATTGCTAACACAAACAATGGTTCAAAATTAAAGTTTGACGTGTATAATACTACTACTGGCGGTAAAGCAATGAGAAGTATTGAATCAGAAGCAATTACACGCGCAGGTGTAGGGGGACTATTAGGCGGTTCTGAAAAGCATTTATACCACTTCAGTTTGACAGGCGACTATATTCACTATGTAGGGCTAATCGAATACAAAGGTAAGCCAAGCATTCAATATAAAAAGATATACGCTGGAGAATAACCATTTCTAAATGCATTACTTATTAGCTCCTGCCTCTTTACCATTACTTTAATTAGTAATTATTCCAACTCTAGTTATCCTAGCACGATTAAAAAGAGAACCTGATGAGGGTTCTTTTTTATTTTTAAGTACTTTTATACAATACCCACTATCATATAGAAACGATTCCAAAAGGGACCTGCCAAGCTCTATCGTATAAAATATGTAAAATGAAGTAAAAAGGAGGATGTCAAATGGATTTTTTGAACAAGATAGATTCTTTCGTACGTCAACTTTTTCTTGTGCCAGTTTTCGTTATCGGACTCGGCGTTTATGTTTCATACGTCACAAAACGCATATGGGTTGCGCCTGTTCTTACACTTCTATTAAATAACCTATTGGAGTCCTAGTCTTGGATGATGTACTTCAGGCGTATCAATACATAGAAATCTCACATCCTCTACCTTACCGTTTGCTAACTTCACTCGAAACGTATCACCATTGATATGATCCAGTATCGTAGCTTTGATGATTCTATTAGCATTTTGTTTCTTACTCTGCCCAGGTACTAGGTTCATTGCCTGCTCGACCAATTCTGGATACTGCAGTTTACCCGTAAACTCCTCTTTTTTTACAGGTACGGACGCTGCTGCCTCATAACTATTCTCTTCTTTCTAATTTTGCTTTGTTTCTCTTTGTTTCGCTTCCTTTCTGCTGGTCTTTCTCCGCTACATTTCTTGTAACGGAAATTCCAGTGTCATCTTTGCTACTACACCCTGTTACCAATCCTAAAATCATGCACAATGTAGAAATGAAGCATAAAAATTTCTTCATCGTATGCCTCCTTCTCTTCTTGTTTTCTTTCCTGACATCATAACGAGATTGGAATCATTGTTGGAAAAACGATGGACTTCTATGATGTAGCAAAGGTTTTTGTATACATCCATTGCTGGACTCTTCTACTCTTTCATACGGACTTTTTATGATATGTATGCAGGATTCACCCATACATATACCGAAACCCCAATAGGGAGTCATTCCACTAATTACCATCCCCATTTCATACCATTACATTTTGGAGGTTAAACAGGATGAAAAAAAAGAAGTTACAAAAATCAGCACTTTCTTTTACCCTACTCTTTTCTTTAGGTATTTCTTCTTTTCCGCTTACAACAACCATTCATGCGGATACACAAGGGGCACAAACTGCAGAAAAGAAACAAGTCTCTTTAACGGAGCGTACGTCATTATTTTTTGACTATCTCCAGCAAGATAAATATGCAGAAGCACTTCAGTTAACGTCTGCTGCTTTTCAATCCAAGTTTACGGCAAACATATTACAAAACTGGTGGACACAAAGTGGCGGGAGCAGGATTACAAGCATGGGAACACCTGTTATTAAAGAACGAAACTTAGTCCATCAAACGGTTGAAATTCCAGGAGCTATCGAAGGAACTACTATTCCACTACTCCTTAAATTCACGCCTGGCGGCAAAGTTGATGAAGTTGGCGTAAGGACGATGCCACAGAAATCTTATACCATCCCGCATCCTAGTTATGACCAACCTGATTCCTACCAAGAACGTGAAATCGTAATTGGAAATACTACATACCCGTTACCAGCCACATTAACGGTTCCAAAACATAAACCTGGCGAAAAAGTACCTGTTGTGGTTCTTGTTCACGGTTCTGGTCCACAAGATCGTGACAGTACATTTATGGGAGCTAAAATCTTTAGAGACCTTGCAGCTGGTCTTTCATCAAGCGGTATCGCAGTGCTACGTTACGAGAAACGTTCCTTAGAACACGGTTTTAAAATGAGTGCAGAACCTGCTACATTAGACCGCGATACTACAGATGATGCCATATATGCAGCAAAATCAGCAGCGCAGCAGGAAGGTATTGACCCAGGTAACATTTTCATTCTCGGACATAGCCAAGGAGCTGGCACCATGCCGCGTATACTAAGCAAAGCACCTTCATCACTTGTAAGAGGAAGTATTTTAATGGCACCTCCTGCACGTCCTTTTACTGACATGCTCCTTGATCAGTATCAGTACCTCGGGGCACCTAAGGATTTTATTGATGAACTAAAAAAACAATTCGCTTATATTAAGGATCCTACTTTTGATCCAGATCACCCACCAGCTGGTTATAATTATCCTTCTCCACATTTCATGTATGATGTGACTCGTTGGCGTCCAGTTGAGGAAGCGAAATCACGAAAAGAGCCATTACTGATTCTGCAAGGCGCACGTGATTATCAAGTAACTGTAAAAGACGATTTTACGAGATGGCAAGAAGGGCTTTCAAGCCGCAGTAATGTTCAGTTCAAAGAATATCCGAAATTGAATCACATCTTCACGGAGGGCGACGGGGAATTCAGTCATCCTAGTGAATACGAAGTCCCTTCCAATGTTCCTGCGTATGTCATCCAGGACATCACTGCATGGGTCAATGAGACAAAGAAATAAGAAAACAACAAAAGCCATCATGCAATCATCATTTCGTGATGGCTTTTGTGATATTAAAACATGTTATATCAGAAATTAATCGCTTCTATGAATTGATATTTTTACAGCGCTTATTTGCTTCATATCTTGCTATTCCTAGTCCGTCAGTGCAAGAATACAAAATTTATTTCGATATGTAATAATGCATATTATTTCTCTTGGATGTTATGATATACTCTGTTTGTGAGCTGATACAATATTTCTTTAGATTGGAAAACTAAAACCTCATTAACCCAAGTTGGGGGCGCCATTTGGCGTCTTTTTTTAGTTTTGCTCCATAGGCATTTAGCTTAGATATTGAAGTAACCCCAAAACAAAAAATAAGCTGCCCATTCGGAAAACTTATGTACATCATTTTCGAATGCGGGAGTTCCATCTTTCAAAACTAACCTATTAAATAGGGTTAGATGTATAAACTATATTAGCATCGGAATATTCTCGACTTGGGGTTACCGTAAATGCTTTCTCCTAATCATCCATATCGATAAATGACTTACTTCTGATCAATTTGCCTTTGTTGTTCTTCGTTTAAAAGGAGCTAGTTTTACATACGATAAAGCACTAAAAAAACTCTGCACAAAAACCTGCATGGTAACAAGTTTTTGGCACAGTTCTATTATTTAATCCCTTTCATAAGTACCTGAATCTTTGGAGCCATGAAATATAAAATAACACTTAAAACAATGGATACTCCGCCAATTACACCGAAATAAATAATCTCTGTTTCAGGATTATATAATCGCACAAGCTGCGCATTGATAGCTTGTGCAGATGCACTCGTTAAAAACCATAGACTCATTGTTTGAGCAGAGAACGCTGCTGGAGCTAGTTTTGTAGTAATAGATAAACCTACAGGTGATAAACAAAGTTCCCCGATTACGACTAGAAGGAAACTAATGACTAACCAAATTGGGCTAACAAGGGATTCGGTACCATGGATATATGCTGGAATAATCATCACTAAGAATGATAAACCAGCAAATAATAAACCGATAGCAAATTTATTTGCTGTACTTGGTTGGCGTGAATTCAGCTTTACCCAAAGCCAAGCAAATACTGGTGCTAGTAAAACAATATAAATAGGGTTTAATGATTGGAACCATGAAGATTGAACCTCCAATCCTGCAAAGTTTAACTGCGTACGTTGATCAGCATAACTAGCTAAGATGATTGCTCCCTGCTCTTGAATCGCCCAGAACATTGTAGCAGCGATAAATAGTGGTATGTAAGCAATTAAGCGAGATTTTTCAACTTCTGTCGTCTTTGGACTACGATACATAAAGACAAAGTAGCCTGTTGGAATTAGAATACCTAAGATACTTACAAGTAAAGTAAATCGATCAATCGTTAAAATACCTGTTGGAATTGTTAACACACAAACTAGTGCAATTGCGATAATACCAATACTAAACTGTATAAGGACCTTTTTTCTTTCCTTGTCTGTTAAAGGATTTGGTACTTGCGTTCCTGCTAATCCTAGATTTTTCTTTTTCGTAAGAACATACATAATTAATCCAAATAGCATACCAATTGCTGCCACACCAAAACCTAAGTGGAAGTTATACTTTTGACCAAGTGTTCCAATCACAAACGGAGATAATAGTGCTCCTAAATTAATACCCATATAGAAAATACTGAAACCTGAATCACGACGAGTATCTGTTTCACTATATAAATCACCAACAATACTAGATACATTCGGTTTTAATAACCCTGTTCCAAGTACTAAAAATACCATTGAGATAAATAGTGTACTAACCGTTCCTGGTAGAGCTAATATGAGATGACCGATCATTATTAAAACGCCACCCCAAAATATTGTTCTACTTGAACCTAATAGGCGGTCAGCAATCCACCCACCAATAATACCTGACATGTAAACTAACGAACCATAGATAGCCATAATGGATGCAGCTGTGGCATGATCCATCCCTAAGCCACCTTTTGAAATGGAATAGTACATATAGTAAAGTAATATTGCTCTCATTCCGTAGTAAGAAAATCGCTCCCAAAATTCTGTAAAGAATAAAGTAAATAGTCCTTTGGGATGTCCAAAGAAACCATTTTGCGGAACGCTGCGAATAATATCGCTTTTGTTAAGCTTCTCCATAAAAAAACACTCCTAATATACAGATATAATGATTTTAATTAAGTATATAACAAAAAATAGAAAATTTAAACAAATATTAATTCGTTAAATGATTAGGTTTTTCAGAAAAAACTAAATTATATATTGTTTTTAATGTTGATTTCATTTAAATTATATAATATAGATATAATAATTCGAATGTTAATACTGTATAAATATAAATACAAATGTAGGAGGATTTACATATTGTCAATGAAAGTCATTGCCATAGAAGATATTTATCAAGAAATATTGGATGGAAAACGGAAACGATTCCCTCCGAATACTTGGAAAGAAGATATGGATAATAAGCTAGCCCGCAGAGTAATCACATATTTATTACACAGTATCTTAAAATGGGATAAGGAAGACATCAGAAAAAAATGGAACACTCAATTACTTGTAAAGTATAAATTACGAGGATTACTCAAACATAGATACGAAAATAGCCCTTTTAAAGCAATAAATGATTTATACCCAAGTGAGTTTAAAGAATGGGAGTTTGGTATGACTCCTTTAAATTTTTGGACGAAAGAAAAGGCATTAACGATTTTGAGATGGATGATTGAAGAAAAAAAAGGTTTATCGAACGAAAAGCTCTTACGCGTATACGGCAAAAAATGGTTGGAGAAAAACAAACTTAGTGCCCCTCTGGCTATGTACTGGAATAGTAGTCCGTTTGCAATGATTAACGATTTGTACCCTAGTCGTTTTAAAGAATGGGAATTTCTCATGACGCCCAATAACTTCTGGACAAAAGAAAAAGCATTAGAAGCATTGAAATGGACCATTGAAGAAAAAGAAAAATTAACGCCCGAACAAATACTGGATGTATACAGTATAAAGTGGCTAAAGACTCACAGATTAGCGTCTCCCTGCCAATTAATGTGGGGAAATAGTCCATTTAAAATGATAAACGACTTATATCCAGGTCGCTTTAAAGAATGGGAATTTAAAGTTACACCAGTTGGCTTTTGGTCCAAATGTAAAGCACTAGAAGCATTAAGATGGACCATTGAAGAGAAAGAAAAACTGGATGAAAAACAGCTATTAAACGTATTTAATCAACGATGGCTCATAAAACAAAAATTACGGACACCCTTACAACGCTATTGGAAAGGAAGCCCCTACGGGATGCTTATTGCTTTATATCCAAATCGTTTTTCTAAAGGTATAAAAGGGTATTTTAATAATTAAAGTGGAAATGTAAGTATGCAGAGACGCCCTTTGGTGTCTCTTTTTGAAATCCTATGTAAGTACATTCTTATGTGCCTATCGCTTTATTTATTGAAGAAAGTGAACCTGTTATATTATTTCCCAATACATCTCGTCAAAGCCATACCAAGAAACCCAGCGCCCATCTCTATCAGCCACCCAGCTTGGGCGCTCCCAAACATAGATCCCACTCCCGCGCCAAGAAACGTACAGCCCACGAATACTAACCCCTCGATGCCCCAGTTCGGTCGTTCCATACTTCATCCCCACCCTGTCCTTACAACATATGCTATATGCAAGCTAAACTTTCTAGCTTATGAACTGTTCATTTTCTCGACTATAAATATATGTTTCATATCCATTACTTACAGGTCCAAATGTCCTTTTTACATCAATTCTTCACTTAACTTCATTGGTTACTTTTTTCATCTCATAGGAGATTATTTCTCAACACATAACACATGGAATAACATTACCATTAATAGTAATATAAAGGTATCTTCAGTTGTTAACTGTTGTTCCCTTTTTGAAAGTCCTGTCAAAATACAGGACTTTTTAAATTTACTTCCTACTAAATTGGCTTTTTCGTTCATATCCTTTCACCTTTACATTGGACAATTAAACGATATTGGTGGAGATTCATCAGATTTTAAGTTCCTCTTTTCTTATTAAACTACATGCTTAAATATGTGGTTTTCAACTTAGATTCGAATAACAAAATGTTCACTTTTTTGATACATTTATGAAACATTCTTATAATATATTAATTATATTCTTTTTATAAATCGTATCGTTCAGTAGAAAAGTCCTAGTCCCCTCTAGGACTTTTTCTTTGCTTTTAGGACTCTTACTCAATTGAAGGGTCATTTTTTTGTTCAAATAAAATATCTATATAGAGATAACGACATTCAACTAAGTATTTAATAAATTCCGAAGAGGATATGCTGAAAAATAACGACTGTATATCCTTTTCATTAGTTTCTATACCTGATAAACCTTACAAATTTGTAATACTATTGTCACCTTAATAGATAGTAAATTGGTTAATGTTGGTTTATTATACAGACTATTGACCATATTTAATACAACATCATTGGTAGGTGTCACTTAATGGGAAGAAACTTATTACGCTATGGAATTATAAGTATAGCTTTTATTACCATCCCTATTGTATTTATACTTTTGGCGTCAGCTCATTTCATTCCAAAAGAATACAATGAGGAATGGCCAGAAGTAAAAAAGACTGCTGAACTAATAACTATCGGTTACTTCAAAAAAGAAAGAAATCTCGATATTGTAATCGAAACAATTAAACCATCAGAAGAATATAGAACACATGAAATTTATCTGCATGGACATGTCATAAACAATAAACATCAAAAAGTTTCTGTTATTGTTAATTTTAGTGATAACTATTCCATTAGAGATATAACTGAAAATAGTCTTAAAACAAGGAGTATTTAACTTATGTTAGATGCTCTTTTTTGCTTAACACTTTTGTTCAATTAAGTAATTACTTGGATTCTTCAGTGGATCACTCTCCCTTTTTCAAATAAATCGGCACTTCTAAAAAACAACTTCCTACGAACGTTGATTTTTGTCGAAAATATTTTTTAGAAAACTCTAGTTTTAAGAAGGTTTTACAAAATCTTACACAGAATTAGTCATACACCGTATAAAATTGGTAATTTTTTTACGATTCGTTTCATTTTATCTACCACGTTTAGACAAAATAGAAAAAACAAAGCAAAAAGGAGAGGTATAGTTTGAAAGGAAAACTTGGATTAACGATTGTAGGATTATCTGTCTTTATTTTTGGTCTTTTTGGTGTAAACATTGGAGATGGCGGAGTTGTAAAAGCTGCACATGGAGAAACTTTTGCTCCGAAATTAGAGTCGCATGGGGATTCATGGGCTCCTGCTTATGATCACGGAAGACCTCCTATTTCATCATACAACAAAGGAGATACTTGGGCTCCTTCCTTTACAAATACACATGGGGAAGGAATGGCTCCTAAAAAAGAGACTCATGCAGATTTAATCGCTCCTTCGCTAGAATCTCATGGTCATACTGGTGGTGCTCCTGCTTTAAACCGTGGGAAAACACCTGTTCCGATACAAGATACGCATGGACATTATCCAGCTCCAAAACTAGAAGCAGATGGGGACCATGGCGGGGCTCCATCTAATACAGAACCTGGCGAAGGTATCTAAGTTCCCAAAAGGGGATCAAATTAAATTTTAAATGAATCGTATACCAAAAGAAATCTATTTTACGTAACAAATATGATGTATACGCATGTTTTCTAATGTGATACACTGTACCCGAGAGAAATCTCTACTACATAAGTGGTTTTCAAGTCTAAAAAATACACCTATTAACTAGGTGTATTTTTACAGAGTGTTTGGAAACCCTTTAGAGTTCCCAACACTCTGACAAAAGTACCTTATATAATATATGGTACTTTTGTATTTTATGTTTTAGAATTCCTCGATTTGAACTGTAAAATTGAAATATAATACAGTTTACAAACCGTTTTATACGTATCTCAGTTGAACCTCAGAAGCACATCTTGTTTTAACTACTACTATTCTTCTCTAATTACATCTATAACGTTATCCTTTTTAATTTTCCGAAGCGGAATTAGTACCGATACATAACTAATCAACAGTGCAGTTATAAATGTGATAAAGATAGATTGATAAGGAATAATCCATTCAAACGAAATCGTATTTGACAGTGCTACATAAAGAATATATGACAACATACAGCCGAAAAAGATTCCTTGTATGCTTCCAAAGAAACCGTACAGGAGTCCTTCATATATAACCATCTTTTTCAAATCCTTTTGCGACATACCAATCGATTTTAAAGCAGCTAATTCTTTTCTTCTCATAATGATGCTGACTGTGATGGTATTTAAAATATTTACACAACCAATTAGTGTAATAACAGCTATAAATCCGTACCCTAATATTTTTATATAAAGTATATTGTCTGTATGGAAATTACTTTGAACAATATTATTTTTTACATCTATAGATGCATCTCCACTCAGTTTCTTTTGTATATCTAAAATTGTAGCATCAGCCTGAGATTGATTCTCTAAATCAATTTCAAAACCTGTTAATTTTTGTGGAGATGGTGTAATATGTTCGGCTATTTGTTCACTAGTAATAAAAGTTATGGTATCCATCACTCTACTCATATTAAAAATATCTAATTCTACAATTGCAGCTATTTTTAAAGTTTCTAGTTTGTCTTCATTGTAAGAGATTTCCTCTGTAGGTTTTCTTTCCTGTCGACTTGTTATTTGGATTTCATCCCCTACCTGAAAAGTACTTAGAGAACCTATATATTTTTTACTTGTATTCATATCATTTGATGCAGCTTGCTTTACTAAAATAACCTCTTTTTCACGATTTAATTTTGAAATATCAATTCTTCCACTAGTTACATTTTCAGCTAGTTTCTTTAAACTATTCTCATCGTATGCTTTTATTTGTGTTTCCATAATTTCTACAGTCTGATTATTGTATTTTACTTTATGATACAGCGATTCATTTCCTTGTAATTCTTTAATTTGTTTATTTTTTGGTACTTTCGTATAAAAATCATTTGCCTGATATTGCTTGTACAGATTCTCTACGTTATTAACTTTATAAATATTTCGACTCATACGATCTATGCTAGGCTTGTCTAAATTTGAATTAACCGTAACTGATATATCCGATTTTAGAGCTTGAATTTCCGGTTGTTTACGCTGAATGACAGTATCTATGAGAAACGTAAACGTGATATACAGTACACTACTTATAATAATAGACAAAATTGTAACTGTATATCTATTGGGATTTCTTTGGATATTTTTCAATGCCATACTTAACGGAAAAGATAGTGATTTCTTTAGTTTTGTTCTCTTTTTTTTCTTTATTTTTTCTTTTTTTATAGCCAATCGGCTACTTACGGCCAGTAGCGGTGAAATTCTACCTGCAAAAAAAGCGGGAAAATAGCTTGAAATATAAACAGTTATCAATGTAATTAACGAACTTACACATATAATTAACCAATCTAATTTAATTGTGTATCCCATAGAGTTTTTAAGTACGTTTATCAGTACTTGATTAAGTAAAAAGACTACTAATATACTACACAAAATCCCAAAAAAGATAGCAATAATAGAAAGAAATGTTGCTTCTCTTATCACAATTTTTCTGATTTGTTTTTTTGTAGCTCCTATACTCCTCAATAGCCCAAACTGTTTCATTCGCTCTACTATACTAATTTGAAATGCATTGTAAATAATAACAATTGTAGAAATCACAACAATCCCAATACTAATAGCGGCTGCCACCATTATCTCCACACTAGGCTTTAAGGCTCTCTTTAATTCGTCATTCACTCTTATATTTTCTTTATTCGTCAATAATTTAAATTGGTTTTCAACTTCATCAAAGTTTGCGTACTTATGCAATTCAATCAATACGCTACCTTCACCAACTTTGAAATTATTTTTATATGTAAATAATTGACCAGTTTTATTTTCCTGAGTACTACTAGACTTATTTAGCAAACCAACAAGTTTATATTTTTTTTCATGAATAGTAAACATACCGCCTAATTTAAGATTGGGACCGAAGTAAGGCAGCATCCATTTATCCAAAACAGCCTCGCTTTCATTTGAAGGCAGCTTACCTTCTACAGGAATACTAGACTGTAACAGCTTCAATGCTTGATGATCTGCATACATATAAGAGACAGCTATATCATCAACATGGAGCACCTCTCCTGGAGTTATGATGCCATAAGAAGATATATTCGGATTACTTTTTATCATATTGAAAAGCTTTTGATTATAATTTTTAACTGAAATATTTGCAGAACCCATAGAACCTTTTTTAGCATTTTCAATTCCCGAAGTGTATCCACTATTAAAAAAAAGTCCAATCGTTGTTATTAGCGCCAATGCTAGAATAATACCTGTTAATGTTAGCAGAGTACGTTTTATATTACTTCTGAGATATTTTTGACTTAACTGTTTGTAACTATGAATCAATACTCCTCCCCTCCACATTTCTCTTGATTTTGCACTAACTTTTTATCTGAAATAATCATGCCATCTGTAATGGTTATAATTCGATCAGAGTTTGATGCGATAGCAGGGTCATGAGTAATTAAAATCACCGTCTGATTATATTTTTTAGCCGTTACTTTTAATAAATTCAGAACTTCTTTTGTATTTTTTGTATCTAGATTTCCGGTTGGTTCATCCGCTAAGATAATATCGGGTTTATTTATAAGGGATCTACCAATAGATACCCTTTGTTGTTGACCACCCGATAATTCAGAAGGCAAATGATCTCGTCTTTCATTTAACCCTAGAATTCTTATAATTTCATCCAGGTAATGATCATCTACCTGTTCTTCGTCCAATAGAGCTGGCAAAGCAATATTTTCTTGTACATTCAAGACAGGAATTAAATTGAAAAACTGAAATATAAATCCAACTTTTCTTCGGCGAAAAATAGAGAGTTCATTATCTTTATAATTGTAGATATTTTCATCACCTATAAACACATTTCCCGAACTCGGACGATCCAGCCCTCCTAAAATATGCAATAAGGTACTTTTACCAGAACCTGATGCTCCAACTATGGTTACGAATTCTCCTCTATGAATGGAAAGATTAATTCCTTTTAACGCCTGTACTTGCGTTTCTCCCTCTCCATATGTTTTTACTACATTTTCTAATCTAACAACCTCCATACAACTCATCCTTTTCACAGATTAATTTTGAATCTCTACAAAATAGATTTTATCCTTATCGTGCTCACCATTCTCGTCTTTCACTGCATACACTTTTGAAACGTAGTCGACCACCTTTTTTACTTTGTTTTTATTTTTATAATCAAAATTTTCTTTTGCAAACTGAATTAACGAAAGGCTTACTTCTTTTTCTTTTAATTGTTTATATGTTTCCTCATTAACAATTACTATCGGTGATGAAAAATAGCCAATCCAATTATTTTGTTCAATATGTTGAACAGGTATCATTTGTCCATTTAAATTTAAATTTCCATCCTTAACTTCCCCATCTTCCGCATTTTTTCTATAAAATATGTTTTTTTCACTCGCTAATTCTTTTATTTCTTTTACCGAGGCTGAAGTCATTGAACTATCTTCTTTAGATAAGGGTGTTCTTATAATTCCTTTTTTCAAGAATTTTTCAGCTGTAGATTTTGTAATAACCGCATATTGTTTCTTTCTAACAGATGGTTTATTAAGTTCCTTGTCTATCTCTTCTTCAGTCATATTTCCTCCTTTTTCTTTCCATTCTTTCTTAATTTCTTCTTTCTGTTCGGTAGTGAATTCTTGTTTTATTATTTCTGTGACCAATTTATAACTATAATCTGCTGTTCTTACGTTTTGATCTTTATACAGATTTTTGACAGCTGATATATTTTCTTTCGTTCCAGATACCATGATACCGTTTACTGGTTGTGAGGGACCATTTATATACCGATTTACAGCAAACCCTATACCTATAAAAATTGCTGTTACTACTAGAAATCCTATTACCTTTTTCATTTTCTTCCTCCTCATATACTATGTTTAATCTGGGATTAGAACAGTAGGTTTTTTCTTTATATAAACAGTGGCTAAAATGCTACAAGTCTTAATAAAGAATGATTACCTTCAGTATAGACGTCTTTAATTGTTAATTGAATAACTCTTGTCTTACTATATATACTTTAATCTTACAATTTAGTAAGATTACTAAATCTAACTTTTTATATACTCGTAACTCTGATTAAGATATACTTTAAAATTAAACGGCTTTTATACACTTATTTAAGTACACACATACTTTTCAAATTCTCAAAAATCCGCTCCCATTCGGCTCTTATTCTCAATGATCTGTTTTTTAAAATTCATTTACATAATTAATGTGAATTCAAATTTCATTTAACATTTTTGTATAAGATAACTTAAACAAAACTTTACTGATTGTATAAAAACGTACAAATTCAACAAGACACTATTACAAGGTTTTTCAAAATATAAGCAAGTACATGTATGAATTACATAAATATTCTGCTTTAAGTAATTGTTGTATCTCATTATGTACTGAAAAGCTTTAAGTCGATTTGGGTATTATGCTTATACTCAGAAAAGCCTCTAAAAATCCATTTCCATACCAAACTATTTTAAATTAGCCAATCAACGTGTAAAATAACTGTCATAATCTAAAATACTGCCATAATCAAAGACAAATGAGGAGAGATACTGTGGATAAAGTATTATTCGTTGAAGACGATAACGATCTAGGAATGGCTATTGAGTTTACTCTAAAAGGAGAAGGACTTGAGGTCATAAGAGTTTCTACTGTACAAGATGCAAAAGACCAATACGAAAATAATAAATTTGACTTAGCTATATTGGATGTTGGACTCCCAGATGGAAATGGGTATGATTTATGTACCTATCTTAAAAGAAAAGGTGATATACCTATTATTTTTCTCACAGCACTGGATGAGGAGGCAAATGTAGTAATGGGCCTTGATATTGGTGGAGATGATTATATAACAAAACCCTTCAGGGTAAAAGAGCTATTATCTAGAGTAAAAGTACAATTAAGAAAAAAAATTAAAACAGCTTCTAATACTATATTGAAGTCTGAAAATATACAGCTTGAAGTTGAAGCGGCCAGAGCCTTTAAGCATGAGAAAAGTATAAATTTAACACATTTAGAATACAAACTCTTATTAACGTTAATGCTAAATCCTCATAAAGTGTTACAAAGAAATGAGATATTGAAAAAAATAGCAGATGAAGGTGAAGTGTTTTTCGATGAAAATACTCTTTCTGTTTATGTAAAAAGATTGAGAAGTAAAATTGAGGATAATCCACAAAATCCTGACTGTATAATCACACAAAGAGGTGTCGGATATTTCTGGAATAAAGACGTCAGTAAGGAGTAATTTAATGATAAATAGAGAAATAAAAATTAATATACTTACATTAGCATTAATCTCTTTTTTATTTATTATATATCAAGTTATCACAGTTCATATTCTATATGACCATTTAAAAAATGATTATATTACTATTTGGAGTGAAATTACTGGAAAACTAATTGAACAAAACCCAGAAAATGAATACGAAATAATACAAGCACTTACAAATGATACAGCCAATAAAAAAGATTATTCCAGTGATGGAGAAATGCTATTAAAACAATATGGTCTATCTGCTGAATTGGATTCAAGACTTTTTCCTTATTTAAATAAACATATATCCCAAAACAATATATACATGTTCCTTGGAGCAATAGGGTTCAGCTTAATCCTAATTTTTCTAAATTACTTACAATATAAATCTTTTTTCTTAAAAATTAGAAATGTAACAGCTGCAGCGAATAAAATTATTGAAGGTGATTATACCATTGATATCAAGGAAAATAGAGAAGGTGATCTAGCTAAACTTGCTAATTCTTTTCATAAACTGAAAAATGTTATTAGAAAAAGTATGCATAATTTAATGGAAGAAAAACAATTTTTAATTCAAACTTTACAAGATATTTCTCATCAACTAAAAACACCACTCTCAACACTAACAGTGAACAATGATATCTTATTACAAGGTAAATTAAATGAACAACAATATCATTTTTTACACAATAATGATGTTCAAATTTCAAGAATCAACTTTTTAATACATAATTTATTAAAAGTTTCAAAAATAGATGCTAGAGCAATACTATTTGAAAAAGAAAACTCTGATATTATTGATACAATTTATGAGGTCATTGCTAGTTTGAACAGTAAATTAAATAAAAAAAATATGAACATACATTTAAAAACCAATGAAAAAATATCACTTTTCCATGACAGTATTTGGATGCAAGAAGCATTATTAAATATTTTAAAGAATTCCATTGAACATTCAAATGATAATAGTTCTATTTATATTGAAGTCACAAACTCTCCTATTCATACTGAAATAATAATTCAAGATTTTGGTGAAGGTATTGCATCAGAAGATTTGCCATATATATTCGATAGATTTTACAAAACAAAAAATTCTAATAAAGAAGGTTCCATTGGAATTGGCTTAGCACTAGCGAAATCAATTATCGAAGCTCACCATGGATTTATTAAAGTAGAAAGTCAAAAACACTCATTCACAAAATTCACAATAACTTTTATGAAGTATTAATAGTTCATAAAAGTTATTGTAAAACCCTAACCCTTGAGTATAATTTTTAAAAATTAATCATCTGTAAAAAAAGAAATTCAATTAATTTTTCATAAATGATTGTAGAGAAATAACTTTTTCGTTTTAGGGGTAATTAAAAATCTTAGCTTGATGGGTATAGAGTCACCATATAAAAAAAGAAAACTGTACGTTTGAACAAAATTTAGACACAAAATATCCGATTCCTTGTACGCTAAGGGATCGGATATTTATTTTACTGTTTTATATAGTGTACAATTTCTCACTTACAAGGTCTGTGTAGCAACCAAACCAACTCTTACGTTAAATGACTAAATAATACAAACGGTATGAAGAGAATTTCTAGTCTTTTCATACCGTTTTACGTGTGTTTTTAAGTTTCATACGAAATTCGTGGAAAGATAGCAGCATCTCTTTTATAAATAAGGCTCAAAAGTTACCATAGCTGACAACGGAAATATTAATGTAACTCTAGTTCCTTTATTCACTTCAGAATCAATGGAAATTTTCATACCTAATTTTGAGCACAGTTTTTCGCATAGATACAAGCCCATTCCTGTACTTTTGCTAAATCTTCTTCCATTCTCTCCAGTAAATCCTTTCTCAAAAACTCTATTTATATCTCTAGTTACTATCCCTACTCCATTATCCTCTATAGTTAGTATTACTGCGTTAGTTTTCTTAATTGAGTATATACGTATCATTTGTTCTTTGTTATTTGAGTACTTTATAGAATTTCCTATTATTTGATTAATAATAAATTCAACCCATTTCCCATCACTATATACAATCTCATCAATATCCTGTATATCTAATTTTATTCTCTTATGAATAAAATCCCTATAGTTTCTTTTAATTACATTTCTTACTACATTATCAAGGTTGATTGGCTTTATCATATAGTCTTTATTAACGTTATTGCTTCGAGAATAATATAGAACCTGTTCTACAAACCCCTCAATTCGATCCATTTGAGAGTCAATTTTATTCGTTACTTCATTTTGATTATTTTCAATTATAAGCTTTGTAGAAGCTATTGGTGTCTTAATTTCATGCACCCATGTCTCTATATATTCTCTGTAATCCAACTGTATGTCTCTATAATACTTTACATTTTCATGCATATCTCTACTTACTTCTTTCAGTATTGCGTTAAGCTTTTCACCATGTATAAAGTTTGCTTCCTTTACGACCTCTGGTAGTAGGTATTTTTTCTCCAAGTTTTCTAATATGCCATTAATCTCATTATAATAATTTTTACATTTTATAAATTCTATAACCATATATGAAATCAATGGAAAAAACCAAATACAATAGACAAAGAATATGATAATGAACTGAACATTTGCAGTCAGCAATATACCTGCTAGTATAATAAATACCAGTACATTAGATAGTATTACTACCATTTTATCTTTAGTAAATTCACCTATTTTCATGGCATTATATACCCTAAGCTTCTTCTTGTTGCAATTGGATTTTCTATACCTATCTCTTCAAGCTTTTTTCTTAATCTATTTATATTAACAGTTAAGGTGCTATCATCCACAAAATAATCAGATTTCCATAAAGTTTCTATGAGTGAATCTCTTTTTACAATATTTCCGCGATTATTTATTAAGCATGAAAGTATTTTAACTTCATTTTTAGTTAATTCTACAGACTTGTCTTGATAAGTAACTGTTGCATTTGAAAGATTTAAAGTAAAATCCCTATACATTAAGATATGATTCATTTTGAAATCTCCAGATGTTCTTCTTAAAATGTTTGTTACTCTTGCTAATAGTATTTCTGTATTATAAGGCTTTGTTATAAAATCATCTGCTCCTAAATTCATACTTATTAGTTCATCTACATCACTATCTCTACTTGTAACCATGATGATTGGAACATCGGAAGTTTTACGTATTTCTCTGCATATATAATAGCCATCGAACACAGGAAGATTTATGTCTAGTAATATAAGATCTGCATTCTCACTTTCTATATATTCGATAATATGATTAAAGTCTGTGGGAGCCTTTACTTCATATCCATACTTTATAAAAAAATGTTGTAATTCTTCTCTGATGATTTCATCATCTTCAATCAGAATGATTTTTTTCATGACTTTTCCCTTCCTATATAGAATATAAGGCTATTACATCTTGAGAAACAAGGTGTAATAGCCTTAATGAGCATTATAAAATCAAGTATTACTTTTTACAATATTTTTATACCCGACATATGTCGTGTAGAAATATACTACATAAACTACAAGAAATACTAAGCCCGTCATCAATGCTGGTAAAACAATGTCTGTTTGTTGAAATGTGTTAATATAATAATTGACTACATAAATTCCAACTATAGAATGAATTATGGCAAGAAAAACTGGAAGACTAAAGTATACGAAAGTTTGAATGAAAATCGTTTTGTCGATCATTGTTCCGTTTGAACCAATTCTCTTCAAAGATTTATATCGATTTATGCTATCACTGGCTTCTGATAATTGTTGAAGAGCTAATACAGCCATACTTGTTATTAAAAATACAATACCTATATATATCCCAATAAACAGTACGATAGTTTTCAATCCCTTACTTCCTGCATAAACTTCATCCTTTGATTTGCCTGCTATACGATTAATATTTAATTTCGGGCCATTTTCGTCATAAAAGCCCCGTGCAACGTTATCATATTTTTTATTATATGCTTCTCTATTTCCATCTAAATAATTTACATTAAGTACGGAATCAGTAATTTTGTAGCCTGATAAAAACTCATCATTTATAACGATTGTGAAGTAATTAGTTCGCACATCATAAGTGTAAAGATTTTCTTGTATAACTTTAGTGTTTTTTACCGAATATTCTTTTTCTTTAATATTCATCTTATTGCTATTTTTTAATCTTTCATTTGTCGAATTAACAAACCGGCCTTCATTTGATAAAAGTAAAATTTCATTGTTATTTAAAGTAATTTCCTTTTCACCTTTAAGATTTAAAATTTTATTATAATCAGATACTTTAATGAAATCTATACTCATATTATAATCTTTAAGTTCTGGTACAAAGTCCACCACTTCCATCCCTATTCGATATACATTATAAGATGTATATTTTTCGTTATTACTTATTTTAAAGTTAGCTTTCTTTAATACTTCTTCTATAGTGTAACTTTCATCCTTATTCTCCAACGTAATACTGGCATCAAATGGTGTTACTTCTTTCGTTGTTGCGTCCATCATTCTGTTAAAGCTGATTCCTGTAGATAAAGCCACCATTGTAAGGCATAACATTAAACAGATTACAGACATGGATATAAAATTTGTATTAACCTTACTATTTATTTGTTTGATGATAAATATATTTAAACCTTTAAAATAGACTTTTTTATTCTTCTTTACAACATATAATATAAATCCAGATAAACTAAAGAAAAACAGAAATGTACCTAATATGCCAAGAATGATTGATACCACGATCATAGGATTAGTAAAATTCAATCCGATTTTTAGTACAGTCACATATGCATATCCAAGTGATGCTACACAGATAATAAATGTGATTACATAGATAAGAGGATTTCTAAATTTTACATCTTCGTTTTTTCTACCTGCTGTTAACAAATCAATTATTTTGTATTTAGAAACAACATATACATTAAATAACATAACAAGTAAAAACATGATCCCAAAGTATAATGCGCTTTTACCTATAGCACCTGTTGAAATTGCAAATTTATATTTATTGATGGGCAAGTCAAATAGCTTTAATGCAAATGTAGATAACCCCTGCGATACTCCAATACCTATTATAAGTCCACTCACTAAAGATATAACGCCAACTAGAAATGTCTCTGTTACTAATATTCTGGATATGTTTCTTCTTCCCATACCTAAAGTCATGTATATTCCTAATTCTTTTTTACGTTTTTTAATTAAGAAATTATTTGCATACAATATTAAACCACCTAATATTACGGATACAAATACTGAGACATTTGAGATAGCGTTCATTACTGTAGGCACATACTTTCTATCTGAAGCGTTAATTTCCATAAGTGCCTTTTGTGATTCTATTGAGTTAAAGCTATAAAATATACAAACAGCCAGTGTTAGTGTTAAGAAATATATTGCATAATCTTTAAAACTTTTCTTTACATTCCCAATAGCAATCTTAGAGTACATTATTATCGTCACCTCCAAGAAGGGTTATAACTTCGATAATTTTAGTAAAGAATTCTTTTCTAGAATCATTCCCTCTTACCAACTCGATAAATATTTTTCCATCTTTAATGAAAAGAATTCTACGAGCATAACTTGCTGTAAATGCATCATGAGTAACCATAAGAATTGTAGCTTTTAAATCCTTATTAAGACTTTCAAATCTTTCGAGTAATAATCTAGCTGATTTAGAATCTAACGATCCTGTTGGTTCATCTGCAAGTACTAAAGATGGATCTGTTACGATAGCTCTTGCCGAAGCAACCCTTTGTTTTTGTCCGCCTGATATTTGATAAGGGTATTTGCTTAATACTTGTTCAATGTCTAAATATTTTGCAACCGCTTGTATTTTTTCATCAATTTTTGAACTTACCTCACCTTTTATAGTTAACGCTAGGGCAATATTTTCATAAGCAGTAAGGGTATCTAATAAATTAAAGTCCTGAAATACAAACCCTAATTCATTTTGTCTAAACTTATCTAATGAATTTGATTTTAAGCGAGTAATGTCACTATTATTTATCATTATTTTCCCCGTAGTAACATTATCAATCGTTGATATACAGTTAAGTAGTGTAGTTTTGCCACTTCCTGAAGGCCCCATTATCCCAACAAATTCTCCCTCATCTACCTTAAAACTAATATTATCTATAGCCTTTGTTACATTATCTTTATTACCATAGTATTTTTCAATTTTTTCTACACTTAATATATTTCGCATTAATACTTCTCCTTTTTCATTATAAAAATTCTTTAACTCCCCTTCATTTTATATAATTTCATTAATAGTATCGGTGGAATTACATTTCATTAACATTACATTTTTGTTATATTGAGTGATACCTCTACATGTAAGTTATCAGAAATAGTGAGGGTATTCGTAAGGATTATTCGATGCCTTACTAAAGAGACAGAAAAATATAGGGGGATCAACGATAAAACTTATGTAATTAGTGGAAATAAACAAACTAGTTACGGCATAGCAACAGCTCAATTTAAAAAATATGGATTCATAGTCATTTCAGAAGAAGATTTTGAAAACAGAAAAGGGTTTGACCTTTAAGGCCAAATCCTTTTTATTATTTCGCAGCTAGTTTTTCTTTCACTTTTGCAGTAAGCTCGTCCTGCTCACTTCTTCTCAATTAGATTTAATATTAATTACGGTACATGAAATTACCAATAATGAAAATCCCTCAAATAGGAGCACATTACATTTTCTCGTTTTGTGAGATTAGTCTAATGATAAATTGAACTACCCCCACTTTCACTTCGTTTAGAAATGAGGGATTCCTAAGTAAAGAGTTCTATAGAACTCTAATTAATTAGGCTAACCCCGCAGTCCTTGCGGTTACAAGTCTTATTGCTTCATTCTTAAAAATAAAAAAATGTGAAATTTTATATCATTATGTAAGACATTTAATATCAAATATATTACATTCACTATGAAATTAGTTTATTTATAGGATTTCTATAGATAAACAAGGTACTAAATTGACTCTTAAGAAGTCATAACATTATATTTGTCTAAAAATTGAAAAAATATGTGTAGATATATATCATCTTAAATACATATATAATTAATTTTAATTCTCTGACATAATTCCACATCATTCTTAAAACCGTTTTTTGTGCATTATGAAATAAAATATTACACAATGTCAGTCTTTAAAAGATTATATATCAAAACTTTTAGAGAGGAAGAAAAACTATGAAGATGAAAAGAAAAATCATGATGACAACCGCACTTGCAGCAACATTAGCTACAGGTGCACTACCTACCACATCAGTGTTTGCTGCAGAAAAAGAGGCTCCTATCCAACAAAACAAGGCACAAATGAGTATTCAACCATTAGCACAAAATAATTTAGAAACAGCTGTTAATGCTGCCTTAAATGGTCCAGAAGTCAAAAAAATAAAAGTATTTGAGCATGAATTTAACGTAAAGGAAATAGAAGTAGTAAATCTAGGTGCAGGAAAAAAATATGTTAAGGGACAAATTTCTCATCATTTAAGTTTCCGTCCAGATGATCAATTTTATTATGAGTTTACAGTACAAGATGGAAAGGTACTAGATAAACCTGTATTTAATATTGATAGAGGTGGTTGGACACCATTTGCTGCTCCACTTTTATCAATTCTTGCTGCGTATAATGGAATTCCAGTTAATCCAAATGATTTAAATACACTTGGTCAGCAGATTGGTAAAGTTATAGATGGAAGCTGGGAACATGCAGCCCAATCTATCGCAACTGTAGTTAGTCTAAGTTTTAATGAGTAGAATTTTTCAATTTTTATTAGCATAGTAGGGATTCACTTTTCATAATTAGCCTTATTATAAGAGATTCTAAAACAGCTATTAATAAATTTTTAACACTCAGTCACATTATCTTGATTTGTTTACCACCTTATCATTCATTATATGTCACAAAATAGAAGTCTTTTTTAAGGCTTCTGTTTTGTGTGTATACAATACAGTAAAAAACTTATTTTTTACCTTTCTATGCTTCCATTCTTTAAGAATCTATTTGGCTGTTAGATACAATTCATTACAGTAAACTAATAATATTTCAAGTTAGCTCACTACTCTTTTTTCAACTACAAAAATTCATTGCATTAGGAATAATAAACAATAAATATAGTAAAGAACCATCTTATTATAGCTATTGTTTAAAAGTCAGGAGAGATATAATGATTAAAATGAAAATGAAAAATTTCTTTAAAGTTAGCATCCTCACTTGTTTTACACTAGCTAGTTTAAGTACACCATCTACTATTTTAGCTGATAGTCATCCAGGTTATTCCTATGAGCCCAATCTAGGTTATCAAAATCCATCGTGGATGTCGAAAATAGAAGATTCAACAAAATTAAGTGAAATATCTATTCCAGGGACTCACGGTACAATGGCTTTACATGGAGCAAGCTTTCTTGATGAAAATTTGACAAGAAATCAAACTATGAGTCTATCCCAACAATTAAATTCAGGAATCCGATATGTAGATATGCGTGTTAAACGTGTAAAAGATTCTTTTGCAATGTATCATGGCATTGTAAATCAAAAAGCTGTGTTTGAAGATGTATTAAAAGAGACAATTCAATTTTTAAAAGATCATCCAACAGAAACAATATTAATGCGCCTAAAAGAAGAAACTACTCCTGAAAGTGGATCTCAATCATTTGAGGAGATATTTTTAAAATATAAAAACGTTAATGCTTCATATTTTTGGAATCCTAATTCCGTACCAACTTCAGATAGAAATAACCCTGCTTTAGGAGATACCCGCGGTAAAATTGTAATCTTACAAAACTTTACATCCACTCAATTGTACGGTATTGATTACGAAGGTTTAAATATACAAGATAAATTTGAAATTGGAAGCGGACCAGACGAAGTATATGCAAAATGGATTGCGATAAAAACCCATCTACAAAATGCAAATACTAATTTTAATAATGGAAAAATTCATCTCAACCATTTTAGTGGTACGGGAGGCGCAGCAGCATTTTTAAACAATGTATATCCTTGGTTTGTTGCAAGCGGAAAAGAGAGCAGAAATACTGATAGTAGTCCTAAATTGATTCAAACGAATTCCACAAATGCATGGAGTGATTTCCCTCGCGATAGAAACGGACAAGTATACTATGGGGGAATGAATACACTTGGGACCGAACTCTTACAACAAGGCATAATTAAACATTCTGGGATCATCGCAGCTGATTTTCCTGGTCCAGGTTTAATTGATAGTATCATTAAATTAAATGGTATACATTCTAATGAAAAAGAAATATTAATTTCGCAGATATCATCTGATTCTAGTCCTTTATCCGGGCAACAAAATCGATCCAGTCAAAACTTTAAAATTGATAGTTTACCTGTAGGTACCAAAGAATTAAAATGGGTTATTGAGCCTTCAGAAAAAGATTCTCCTTCTACTATCTCTTTCAATGTAATGATTGATGTTTCCCTAGGAATAGATTCTACTCGTTGGAAAAATATTTCACATGGATCTAGGACTGAAGCTTACACAAATACTAAATATTATATTGCAAGTCCAATGGGTGCCACTAACAAATTCACAGTGAAAATATATGCTATTACAAATTAAAAAATAAAGAATCCAAATGGAATTCCTTTTTGATGGAATACCATTCGGATTCTTTTTTGATTTTAATTCGTAAACATTAGGATGATGATTAAATTTATTAATATACCATTTAAACCATTAGATAATTCATGTTTGGAACGACCCTTACTTTTTAAAGAGAAATTCAAAATTGTTAACTACCTTTTCCACCTTATCATTTATTCAAAACTGGCTTCCAAAGCGATAAGGCAAAAATCCAATTTGAGTCACCATTTCCTTGATGATCTTGAACCGCTTCATACACTTTTCCCTCATGTACTACTCTATCGCCTTTAGTATATGCTTTTCTTGCATCCCATTTTTCATATGTGGAATCCTCTGACTTTGTTGTTACAGTCAAAACATCACTTCTACTAGATTCATTTCCAGCTAAATCAACCGCCGTCACTACATATTTATACGATGTATTAGCCTTCAAATCTTTATCCATAAAGGATGTATTAGCCGCTGTCCCAATTTTATTCATAACCCCAGCGCTTTCTCTATATACAATATAATGGTCAACACCTACATTATCTTCAGACGGACTCCACATCAAATCAACAGTTGTCGCTGTTGTACCCATACTATGTAATCCTTTTGGTTGAGTTGGAGCCTCTATATCTGGGATTGCATGTGTTGTCTTAACCTTTAGTTTTTCACTTTCTTTTGATATGTTTCCAGCAGAGTCTAATGCCTTTATTGTATAGGTATATTCCGTATCTGCTTTTAGTTTTTTATCAATAAAAGTTGTACCTGGTACCGTATCAATTACTTCGCCATTACGTAACACTTGATATTCTTTTACACCTATATTATCAGTAGAGGCCTTCCATGTTATTTCAACACTATTGGCAGAAACTTTAGAAGCATTTAATTCAGTTGGTTGACTTGGAGCTACTGTATCGGGAGTTTCATTATTTACTAGATTTACATCAATTACATTATAAAACGCATTTGACGTATCTGCTACATCCCATACAGCTAAAATAACATGATAACCATTGCGATCAGTTGGTACATTAATTGTATGTGTTAAATTATTTGATGCGGCAGAACCATCATGTTTCACAGTTCCAATTGGTTCTAATTCAGCACGTGTTAATGGTTTATTAGGATCCCATCCCTTTTTTGTAATGTAATAATGCCATTTACTTGTAGGATGTGCAGCTGTATATTTCCATGTAAAGGTATTTGCTCCACCCTTAATCGTGTTTTTGAACCAGCGATTTGATGTTTGTTGGTCAAGAATTCCTCCAAACAGTCCTCCTGCCGAAGGGATTTTTCCATCAATCGGTCCCCCATCTGGAAATCCTTTAGGTGCTTCTAGGCTTTGAGGTTCGTACATTATATTTCCACAATTTAAATTCAATGCTCCATAATTCTGACTACATAAAGCAGCACGGCTACTTGGCTTTTCAACAAATCCATGTGCATAAGCACTTTGAGGAATCATAGTAATAGCCGTTACCCCTGCAGCTAAAACACAAGCACCAATTCCTTTTTTACTTTTTCTTAATCTTTCCAATTTAGATGTAAATTTCAAATTCATTCTTGTCCCCCCAATATATTATTGTTATCGCTAATATAATAGCAATATAGAGATAAACGAACAAATTACTAATGAATATACTAATACCTCTCATACATTGGTACGTTTATTATTATTTTTAATCTCATATAAAAATAAAATAAATACAATAAGTCTATTTTGTAACATTATGTTTTTAAAAAAGAATAAAAACTTCGTTTAATTTCACAAAAAATTCAAATATTAAAACAGATAATTAAATCATGTAGGAAAAATAAATTTTTTATATTACAAAAAAGCAAAAAAAGTCTGGAAGAAACCGATTATATCCGTTTCTTCCAGACTTTCACTTCTTTTATAACACTCACAAATCCCTTAACCTTAAACATATACACTTGAGGTTAAAACCCACATAATCAATATAACCTATATGTTGACTAGCTTCTAAATGTTAAAATTCATAAATTAATAGTAACAGAACAATTAAAACAAGCCATTTAGCAAACACATATAATATTCTTACTAATTCAATCTAACGCTTAATTACTTATAAAATGACTTAAGGTATCTAGCTTAACTGTATTTTCTTTATTAATAACCATTGTCAATCCTGCACTTCCTTACTTTAAACAGATCATCAAGAGATTGTTAATGTTTAAGGAGAGAAATTTGAAAACCCATTTTTTATTATCATATTCTAAAAATTTATTATATTATTTTTATCTAATAAGGTACAGAAACAACGGGTAAACTTCAGTGTGCTTGAGAAACGTTCTTAGGGTGAAACGTTTAAAGGGTACTTTAGTACTGAGTTTTTATTAAATGTTCCTGTACCTAATATTTAAATTAACGTATGTCAAAATATTTTACAATACGAGTGTTAAACGTTACATATTTCTATATAAAATGATACATTTCATCAGCACGCCTCCCTAATATTTATGCTAAATATAGAAAATTCAGCTCGTTAGGATTTAATTTTAGAATTCTCATAAAAGCATATGATAGATTAGGCACGTAATTGTCACAAATTAATAGTCTATCTACTTTTTAATTACCTATGAAAACTCTATTACCGCTTTATTATTTACTCCTAAACCAAAGCACATCTATACCTACAATTTCTTAAAACTCTTTTAGATAATATTCCAAAAGAGTCGATAGTTTTATTTTTTTTATTTTTTTATTGTATATTTGTGCATTTGATGTTAGGATTATGCCTATTAAAATTGAATCCTAACGATTCTTCTTTATAATTTCCATATTTTAATTGTTAAATAAAAATATAGATTCTGATATATATATTCAAAATCAGACCGAAAATATCTTTATTTTACAATGATGTCGTAGCATACCTTTAGAATGGAAAGATATATGCAACAACGTGTTAAGGGGTTACAGGAGGAACAAAAATGAGAGACTTTTTTGATGATAAGTACAAAAATATTGAATTAAAAAGGAGGTTAATCAATTTAATAAGTGAAATTAGCGAATTCAAAGGAAAATTAGCTGCTTATCAGGAACAAAACCCTGACATATTTAATAGTTTAGAAAAAACTATACCACTACATTACATAAAAAATTTCACAACTATTTATGAGGATATAAAAGTCCCTAATAAAAGATTAAAAGAACTTATTTTAGATGATATAGTACCTCAAAATATTTCTGAAGATGCTATTTTTTGTTATTATCAAACACTTTCTTTTGTACATAAAAACTCCTGTACTTTATCAATTAATCCAGCAACTATACAGGAATTACATTTTCAACTAATACATTACCTTACCTCTGACAGTGCCAAATGGCGTGAAAAACCTTTTATTATTCCGGGAGTTCCAGAACATGGAATGCACTTGAATAGTTACCGCATTCTTCCGCATGAACTTATCCCACGGTTTATGGAGCAATTATGTGATCAATACAACTCATTAAATACTAGTAAGGGGCTACATTCACTTTTATTAATAGCTCGTTTTATATTAAATTTTTATTGCATAGTCCCTTTCAATCAAGGTAATAACAGGCTGGCATTTATGTTAATGCAATTGCTTTTAATTAAGAGTGGGCATACATTTGTAAAATATGTATGTTTGGATAAATATATTAAGAAAAACGAATCTGATTATTACAATTCGATTTATAAATCTTCGGTGAATTGGTACTGCGAGGAACATAATAATAGCTTTTGGTTAAAAACGTTTTTAACAATTATATTAGAGGCTTACAAAGATCTTCATAACACGGTTCTAGATTCTATATGTAAACATACTAAAGTTGAGAGAATTCAGGATTTTATACTTAAACAAAAACAACCTTTTACTAAGGAAAGTATTCGTAACACTTATCCAGACATTGCAGAAAGTACAATCAGTAAGGCTTTAAATTCCTTGCAAGTGTTTGGCCATATTAAGCTAGTTACAAAAGGAAGAAACGCAACGTGGATTAAGATTTGACCATACTTTCAATACACATGATGTTTAAAAATTCAATTATAACCTTATCATTGAATTTCATTTTAATTTTAAGCTAATATTACTTTTTTAGTTATTTCTAATTCCAACAAAACATATTATAGGAAAAGGTCCGCTTTCCCCCGCCTTTTCCTATAATAAAATGAAATATAAAACATAAAATTATCGTCGAAAAAAGTCGTATTTTAATATTTTTTCTTTATTTTCCGGTTGTAAACGCTTCTATTTCGTGTTACCATCTTAATCAAACAATAGATGGTCATAAAAATGAAAGTATTTCTTTCCCTTAGAAACATATAAGCGTGCGGTAATATCATGAAAATAAGGCCAAAGGAATATTTGATACCTACCAAAATAATTAATAAGAATTTTGTTGCGTTATTTTTCTGATTATTAAGAAAATGCATTTTGTCCCTAAACAAAATTTGTTAGTGCGCAAAATTCAAATACACTAGAACACCCAAATAAATGAAATATCCTTTTTCATTGAGCATTAAGGTATGGAAAAAGAATTCTTCCTACAAAATTCAGCTGATTAACTTAAAGGCATCTAAATTACTACCTTAATCGCCATCTATTGTTAATAACATATTTACCAACTATGAAAAAGAGCCTATCAATGGTTCTTTTTTGTTATAATCATTCAAATTTCAATTCTATCTTGATACTTAGATTCCCCAACAAATCACCTCTACTTTTTTGCTCTCAATTATTAATTTCCGTTCCCAATTTGTTTAAATTTGTGAATAAAATTCCATCTTATAAAAATAATAAATACAACTAATCGTTATATATTAAAGAGGTGTCAATTTTGTCTTTAAATGAAGAGATCTTAGAAACTAAAACAGATAAAAACATTGAAAAGATCCAAACAAGTAACTTAAAAGAACTTAAAAATACATTAGATAATATCTTTGATATTAGTGCAGATTTAATTGAACACCCTTTGCAATTAAAAACAAATACGAATATTCTACTATATTACTTTGAAGGCCTTACTGATGGTGTTGCTTTAAAAGGCAATGTTGTTACACCATTATTACAAGAAGTAAATGAAGACAGTCAAATATTTAATTCTAATATTATCGCTACTCATACCAAAATAGTATATACATGGAATGAAATTAAAGAAGGATTACTTGAAGGTCAATGTGTACTATTTATGGAAGGAGAAAATCGTTCACTTCTAATAAATACAAAAGGCTGGGCAGAGAGAGCAATTCAAGAACCAATTTCAGAAGTTACTATTAAAGGATCGCATGATGGATTTATTGAGAATGCCACAAAAAATATAGGCTTAATTCGTCGATATCTTCCTTCTGCAGAGTTAAAAATCAAAAAGCTGACGATTGGAGAACGAGCAACTTCTGTTGTTTATTTAATTTATTTAGGTGACGTTGCGAATGCAGATGTAGTTCAAGAAATAGAAAACAGAATCTGTAGAATTAAAACGGATGCGGTATTAAGCATTGGTGAACTATCTAATTTTACAAAGGATCAAAATTGGTCTCCTTTTCCACAGGCTTATTTAAGCGAACGCCCAGATGCTATTTCAAACCATATACTTGATGGAAAAGTAGCGGTGTTAATGGATAGATCCCCTGGCGCAATGATTGTTCCAATGAATTTAATTGGATTCTTTCAAACTCCAGATGATTATAATATTCATTGGCTCATTGCATCATTTTTTCGCTTATTACGATTTGCAGGATTTATTATAGCTATTTTTTTACCAGCATTTTATATAGCTATAGTCTCTTTTCACTTTGAAATCATTCCTATAGATTTATACACTTCTATTGCAACGTCAAGAGTCAAAGTCCCTTTCTCTCCCTTATTGGAAGCTTTTATAATGGAAATCACACTAGAAATGCTACGTGAAGCTGGTATTCGCTTACCACAACCAATTGGACAAACCATTGGAATAGTTGGAGGGATTGTAATTGGACAGGCGGCTGTTCAAGCTGGTCTTGTTAGTAACGTTATGGTTATTATCGTATCTATTACAGCCATTGCTTCATTTATTGTTTCTAATTATGATTTATCAAGTTCTATACGCCTTATTCGTTTTCCAATGATGTTATTGGCTTACTTTTATGGCATTGTAGGTATTGTTAGTGGATTAATGCTCTTATTTGCTCATTTTGTTTCACTAACTTCATATGGTTCACCATATGGATTGCCAATTGCGCCATTTCGTCTCCAAGAGTTAAAAGATTCTTTTGTAAGATTTCCTATTTCTATGCTTACCAGTCGTTCGAGTACAGGGCAGCCGAAACAAAGAAAGAAAAAAGAAGGTGGTTAACATGGGGAATCTTAAATTCAAAAATATAACTTTATTCGAATTTATTATTTTCATCCATTCGCTGCAACTTGCATCTGGTATGTTAATTATGCCAAGCCCACTTGCTACTACTGCTGGCACAGATGGTTGGATTTCAATCATTCTTGGATGGATGGTTACTTCTATAATCGGTGTATTTATTATATTAATGTTACAAAAAAATCCCAACAAAAATTTCTCGCAAATCTTAAAAACATACTTTGGTAAATGGCTAGGGACGATTCTTTTTCTTTTATATGCCTGTTATCTATTTTTTGCTGGCTTTAATACTTTACTAAAGGCAACTGATATTGTAAAAGTTTGGATATTCCCTTCCACTCCTGCTTATCAAATCACCATATTATTACTATTACCTTTTATTATTTTAGCTCTGAGTGGGTTAAGGGCTCTTACTAGTTATTCTATGCTTGTTTTCTTCTTCACTACTTGGATGCCACTATTTCTTCTTTTTTCATTAAAGAGTATGTATGCTCCTTTACACCTACTACCTATTTTTAAAGAGGGATTATACCCTATTTTAAAGGGAACAAAAGAAACTATTACTCCTTATGCTGGCTTAGAAATTGCATATTATATATATCCGTTCTTACAAAAAAAACAAAAGGCCATAAGAGGACTACTAATAGCTAATACTGGAACCATGATTTTCTATCTATATGTGACTATTCTTTCTTATATATACTTTAGCCCCGAGGGGATAAAAGACGTAATTTGGCCCGTATTTCATTTGTTACAAGGGGTTCGTTTTTCTTTCATGGAACGATTAGAAATTATTTATATCGCTTACTATTTAATTGTATTCTCCACTACTTTATATCCGTATTTATTTTTCAGTTTTGAATCTATGACCATATCACTTCAAAAAAACGCCCGAAATTGGGCGCTGCTTGCTTTTATGTTATTTATAGTTGGGCTATTTATTTTCCTAAATCCCGATGTGGATCAATATTTGTTTATATATTCTCTTATGGATATCTTAAATGTCATTTTCTTTATTCTTTTACCAATCTTATTTTTCGCTTACAGTATTCTTTTTACTTGGGTTACTAGGAGGAAACAACTTTGATTCGAAAATGGATATGGATTGTAATTTGTTGTGTGTATATAATTGGTTGTAGTCAGAGAGTTCCTCTTGAGAAGGTTTCATTAATCCTTTTAATTGGCTTGGATAGAACCTCTAATGGAGACATAAAAGTTGGAACAAGCATACCACTCTTTCATCATAAGCAGCAAAAAAGTACTATAGAGCATTGGACACAAGCAGCAACTGTATATAATGGATTCAGTAAGATAGATACGAAGTTAACGGGATATCTGACAGCTTCCAAAGCTCAAATCATTTTAATTGGGAAAAAATTAGCGCAAGAAGCAAACTGGTTGCAGGAGCTTGATTCTTCTTACCGTGATCCTTACGCTACCATTAATGCTAAAGTAGTACTTGTAGATGGACCTGCAGAAGAAATTTTTAAAATTCATAAGCCTAGTAAACCATCACTTTCATCTTATATAAATGGTGTAATTGAATCGTCAATTCAAAATAACCAATCAGTCTCTTCTACAATTCAACAATTAATGAGAGAACAAAATGAAGAAGGAATGACGCAAACTGTTCCAATTATCAAAAAAACAAAGGATGAAATCGACACAGTAGGAATTGCATTTTTAAATCGAAAAGGGAAATATTTGACTCATATCCCTAAAAAAGATGTTAAATTTTTCAATCTTATAAATAAGCCAAAAAGTAACGGGCGAATGATACTACACCTTGCACTTCCTCCTAAAAATTCCAACAAAAAAACAAATACTTCTATCTTCGTACAGAACGCGACAAGGAAGGTAGATGTAACTTTTCAAAACGGAAAGTTTGTATTTAATCTCGATATATATGCTAATGTAGCTTTAATAGAAAAAACTAATCCGAATTTAATTAAGGGGTACTATGATAATAAAAAAAATATAAATAATTTAAAAAGTGCTATTCAAAAAGAAATTAATAATAATTTACAAAATATGTTGTATGAAATACAGCAGAATAAAATTGATCCAATCGGATTATCCCTATATGCTAGAGCATTTCAATATAAAGAGTGGAAAAAAGTAAAAGGAGATTGGTCGCAAGCGTTAGCAGAGGCTAAAATAAATGTAAAGACACATGTCAAAATAAAAGATACTGGGACCATTAGAAATTAAACTAGTCTATTCTTCTGCTTAAAAGTATTTCTAAGTGGAAATTCCCTCTTTAATAATTATTATGCAAAAGATGTTAACTCGAAAAACTCTTTCCGTTCTCTTAAAAAGGCAATAATTTAAAGAGCTGAAGAAATTATAACTCTGGTGCAGTAGATATGTCAGATTCCATTCCAATTGCAATTCCATGACATAACGTCAAAGCCGAAATTCCCAAGTTAAGGAATTTCGGCTTTTTGAGTTCACAAGAATATCTTATTTTTAGTTCTATGTACCTAGCTACAATAAATACATATCAACATTTTTGTTTATTATTTTACATTAGATTGATGACTTATACCGAGCAGATAACTTAAATTATAAGTACATTCGACAATAATTGATTATTTTCTGAATTTTCTTGAAAAAGTTGTAAAATCATTCCATTTTTTCTTCTATTTTGCTATGATAGTTACAATTAAATTGGATTAGGATATTTCTATAAGATGGGGGCGTATATTATGAGTGTCTCAGTAAAAGGAAATGAGCAGTTAACCTCTCTATTAAACGACTGGTACCGAGCTATGCTATCTCAACAAGTTATAAAAGCTACTAATCTAAAAAAGAAAATTGATGAAAAAATTAGTCAGTTAATCATTGAACCGAATCAAAAGCATCAAGATCAAAATTTATTACTATATTACTCACTACTCGAATTTCGTTATAAGGTCTTAACAAATAGCCTTGGTATTCAACAAAATAGCTTTGATGCTATTAGCGACTATGATATGCCTGCAGACCATTTCCTACGCTTCTATTATCACTTTTTTAAATCCATTCATTCCACTTTTATATCAAATTATACTGAGGCAGAGGAACATTATAAACTAGCTGAAAAGATATTAGTAGACATACCAGATGAAATTGAACACGCTGAATTCTACTATAGAATTGCTACTTTTTATCACCATACCTATAACATGCTCGCTTCTATCGAATATGCAAGTAAATCAAGGGCAATCTTTTCAAAGTATGAAGGTTATGAAGTAAAAACAGCTTTTTGTAATAGTTTGTTAGGTGGTTGCTGCATCTATTTAAAACAGTACGAACAAGCTGAAGAATATCTCCAATATGCAATTGATTTACTACAAAAAAATAAGGAAGAAGATTCCTTGTTATACGTAAAAAGTACTTTGGGATGGCTGTATTCTGATCAAAGTATTTCAACTTTAGCTATTCGTCACCTTTCAGAAGTAACAGAGAAAATCCCTACACACTTCAAGGCTATCTTCCTACAAGCTAAGGAACATTATAAATTAGGAGAACAATCGACGGCTAGCAAGCTTATTATTAAGGGATTAAAAATCTGCAGAGAAATCCATAATGAAGAATATATGCATCACTTCTTTATTTTAAAAAGATTAAACGAAAACATTCCATTGGAAGAATTAGAAAAAATCATTCAAGAAGGAATCTTATACTTTGAGAAAGAAGAGTTATGGGAATATGTTGTCGAATACGCTGAATTATTTGCCACAAAATGTAGACAATTAGAGAACCATAAAAAGGTAAGTGACTATTTCCATATTTGTTATCAAGCAAGACGAAAATCAATTGAAAAAGGAGTCTTAAAATAATGAAAAAAATCAGCTTATTATTATCTGGTATTGCTTTCATTGGAGTTTTAACGGTGGGAATTTCTCAGTTTTCTAAAACAGATCAACTTGCTACTCATGGACATTATCCTGCTCCTTCATATAGTGATGGTGGTACACCACAACAAATTTAATGTAAATGGCTTATCTGCCTGTTCAATACTTGTAGAGAATACGTATTATACTTAGTTACTATGTTTTAAGATTTTTCATTTCCACTCTGTAACAAGATTCTAGCATTCTCTCCTAGAATCTCAACTTAAATCTTAAATCCACCAATTAACTCTTGAAGTTCTTCCGCCATCTGTGCTAATTGTATTGCTGAAATAGAGTGTGTCGCACCATTGACATTTACTATTGCATTGATTTTGAATCCCAGTCCCACATCATATAAACTTTGTACAATACAGATGCCTTTGGATTAAATACAGAATTTAAATTTAATGAATTGTTGTATAATAAACAATCCACTTTTTTAGACTCATTTAGAAAAACAATCTTACGATTACACTCTAAAATTATTATTATTTACCTAATCCAAGAGAGATGATGCGATGAAGTTTTTCCAGTCGATATTTAGAGGAGTTCGCTTAATCAGTAGGATTGTTAATCCAATACTAAAGGCATTATCTAAAAGGAAATTTTAATATCTAATTTCATAAGAAGGAGTGACTTTCATTTCTTCACGCATCACTCCAAACTGCCTATATAAACGTACACTTTCCAGAACACCTTCTAATTTTTTCTGCGTTGCTACTCTATCGATTTTTGGTAAGAAAGATAATTGTTTAGTCATGTAAGACCACTCCTGTTTATTTTTTATTACTTTTGTCTTAATGCTCCGCTTCTACGTTCATAACAAGGTCTATGCATCCCCATTAAATACTCAATTTCACGAGTGCTTAACTTCTCTTTTCGTTTTTTCTTAGTTTTCTTTTCTGTCTGATTCGATTTCTTTTTCCATTCACGTAATTGATCTCTTAACCCCTTCATTTCCCCATCTCCCTTTTCAAAATAAAAAAGGACACCTATTCCTAAAACAGCTTTCATTGCTGCTTTAATGAATTGGTGTCCTCTAGTTTTCTAGCCGGACTATATTTTATTTTTGTTCACCTTACAAAATTCAATCCTTCAGGATGGATTGTACTGTTAGGTTTCTTATCACGTCGGTACCCAACTATCATAATTGCAACATCACTATTAAATATCTGTGTCATTATATCGACAACCTTTAACAGAAAAACCATTTTCATCAACACTGTCAGGCATTGGCATACCGTTCTCATCTGTACACCATGATTGGCTTTGGAATGCTAAAAAATATGCTACCCATTTATTTTCAGTTGGAAAGTGCAGTAAAAAACCTCCATCATGCCAAGTTCCATTTTCCTTAACCTCTATCTCACTATTTCCTTGCATCATATGTATATTATCTATACCACCTGGAAATGTTGTACCATAGACATATATAATAGCGGAATCGTTTAATTCTTTTGCCTTTTTCATATTTTTATCGATAAATTCATTCAAGTCATTGTTCTCTCCAGGCTTATTAAAACTAACAACTTGCATTTTATGAGGATCAAACAAATTACCCCTAATATAATCTAATGCTATATCAGGATTTATACCCTGATGATAATCAATTTTATGAAAATCCGATTCCATATTAGGAAGTATTGTAATTGATTTGGCGTTAAAATCTTCATCGGCATAGTATAACAAATCTGGACTATTAGCTTCTTTCGAACGAACATTTATTTTAACACTATACTCCTTATTTTGTTCTGTCTTAACTTTCACCTCATAATGTGGATTATGATGATTATTCGCATTTCTATCCGGATGCGTATCCTCTACTTTTCCTATTAGAACGCCATAATTCATTTTTATTCCCTCCATAATTACAATTTACTTTTCTACATTGAATGTAATTTAAAAATATAAATGAGATGTCTATAAGAAGATTTCCTTGTTTTAAAATTTATCTTCATCATGAACATTCTCAAAAAATCCTCCGGTAAATCTATGTTTTCCACCTCGGCGTAATATTTTTTCTAGACCATCCATATCTCCCGAAGAAAATACAGGAATAGGCACTGTATTTATATTCTCCATGTACTCAGGTAATAACGATCTTAACGCGATATCCATTCTTATTTCGCCTGCACGCATTAGAGTATTAATCTCACTGTCATGAAAGCTATCTAAATCCGTACGAAGACCAGCTAACAGACTTTCGACCTCCTTAGAACGGGTTGGTAATTTATAATCAGGTAAAGATGTTTTATCATTATAAAAAGGATTATTATTCTTTTCGAATAAAGATTGAATAGGTTTACTAAGAATAAGTTGCAATCCTGGATATTTTTTGTAATCTAAGGTTTTTAATAATCTTCTCCTTAAAACTACAATTTGACTATTAGATGTATCTAAAATCCGTTTAGTTAATTCAAAATGTGAAGGTACTTCGTCTTCCTTCCAAATTTTCTCAGATGCAGAAGCATCTAAAACAAGGTAAATTTCATCAATACTTGCATCTGGGTCGGGAATAAATTTCATGGGCTCTTTTCTATGTTTTGTATTTAAAGGGGAACTACTGTTTTTGTTCTCACCATCCGATATTAATATTGGCTCAGTCCCGATATTATCAAATACTCCTCCATCAGAAAACCAGAGTGTGTCAAATTTTAACAAAGGATTGCCTTGCATCCTATTTTCTGAATCACTAAAATTTCTTCCCTCTAATGATAGTGATATAGGTGCAAATAAAACTGGAAAAGCAGCTGAGGTCGCAACAGCATAAGAGACTGTAATATCATCAAAATCAAGTGATTTTCCAATAAGTGTTCCATATATTTCTTGATTGGAAAAATAAAACATCCTCATTGTATCTAAACACGTTGTATTACAGTACCATTTTATAGGAGAATTTTCTAATTCCTTCATTTTTACCCCTTCACATAAATATTTATCTAACATTGTCGGAAAGGCTTTGCTGCATTTTTCACGAATGGACTTGAAAGATAATGCTTGTTTTGTAAACGAGTTCGTGAGTAATTTTGTACGAAGGTCTAATTGTCCTAATTTTACCAATGGATTTACTACGCGTTCTTCAAAATCATTTACATCACGGAATGATCCACCTTTATGTAAAGCAAGCATAATAGCAGCGGCAGTAATACTGCCACCTGAAACAGAACTAATACTATTTACACATTGATCTAGCTTGCATTCAACTAAACGTTTATATCCCCCTAATGCATAAAAGGTCGCTCTAAATCCACCTCCAGAAAACGCTAATTTTAGCTCCTTCTTCATCTATGATTCCTCCTTAACTTTTCCACCCATAAAGTTCGAATAAAGATATGCGCGACGTTTAAATATAAAATTTTTATTAGTAATAAAATAATTCATGGAATGTATCACTTACATGTGATACATTCCATTCAATAGATTAAAAATTAGTTTTATTTTTTTCTGATAATCAAACTTCTATCTGTACTCTTTCCCATGATATTTAATAAACCCTACAGGGCGATGAGTAAAGTGTATTACCGCATACCCTGGATTACCTTCGCTTGGAGTTGCAGTAGTTTTATCTAAATACTCACCTTGTAATTCAATTTCTTCTCCCTCTTCTAAATCTGGGATACGATGTGCTATTCCTAAATTATCTCCATAACGAATTGCACAAAATACTATAGTATCGACGGTTAATGATTCTGGTAATCCTTGAGCATCAATAAGTTCTACTTGATCAACTATAATATGTTGATGAGTACCCCCTTGAGGGTTTGTATCATCTTTTTCCACTTTTTTTATGATTCCTTTAACATGTACAATAGGACCATGATGTGATAATGGATGTCGATGATGCTCCATAGGATGGTCAGCTAAAGTGTGACCATAGTGAGGATGTCGTTTTAAATTTTCAATCATAATTCTACCTCCAAATTTTATTATAGATATTGCTCTTTCTTAAACAATCTTTTGTATGTTATATAAAGATTATTCATTTTTTATTTATATTAGTATAAATAGAAATTCAAAGAATACCTTATAAAAAAGGACACCTATTCTTAAAACAGCTTTAATTGCTGCTTTAATGAATTGGTGTCCTCTAGTTTTCTAGCCGGACTGAATTTATTTTATGATACTTGATTGAATGAAAAGATTCATCCATGCTTTATCTAATCTGTCTTTCTCATATTTTTGTATAGCCTTTGCGCGACGAGAAATTGCTTTTTTAATTTCTTCTTCTTTAAATTAGTCAATCCTCTCACTCCTTCGTACGGAACGGTTTACTGTCCATTTTAGGGCGTTTTCATTAATTTAATACCCTATTACATTCAAAAAACTGCTCAAATGGAAATTGTACCTATATAATTTCAAAAGGATTATTTTGTTCGAATTTTCGTAAAACTTTTTTTAAAATTCCTCAATATTAGAAATAGCTATATAATAAAAATGATTAGATGTTAGGAATGCTATAAATGCCTGATATAATTAAAGTCTGTATTGTAATAGTCGTTACCTTATTTTTAATGTTTTCCATAATATCAGAGTTTAAAAACCTCAAAAAGGTGTGTTATGGTTCTCGATTAACGTAATGTTTCTCCTTGTAGCTTTTTTACTAATAAAAGACTATATCGTCAAACATATAACGTAATCACTTTAATAAAACTCAATATTCCTTCAATACTATAGACAACCCATTTTTCAAACCACATTCCATGAACCGAGCAGTTAGCTTTAGCTAGCCGCTTTTTTGTTGATCATTCTTTTAAGAGGAACCATTTATATGCATAATAACTCAAATAAAATCGATACTATACTTAGGTTAGATCTTAAAATCTAAAAACCTTATTCCAAACTTAGACCTAATTGATTGCTCCTCTCCCTTCCCTGAGGCTAAGTAGCTAGCTTTTGCTAGCTGCTTTTTTTATTAAACGGATAAAATTCGATATTCTAACAATACTACTCATAATACAACTTGAGCAGTTAACTTTTGGTAGCTGCTCTTTATTTGTACAAGGTACTCAATTGACTGGCGCACATATAATATCCTGAGTTCCTTTCTTTATAAAATAGTCGTTATAAAATGAGACTCGTCACGAGAGCACTTTACTAAGTGCTCTTTTTATACTCCAACTTAATACAAAATGAAAGTTTGATTAAGCTTATTTTTACTACCGCATAACATGTTTAATTCTGCTTATAATATAGTTGTAACTTAAAGTTACATATCTTTTACTTGTAGGGCCTAATTTTCTTTTGTACAACAAGCAGTTAGCTAATTAAGCTGGCTGCTTTGTTTTGCAAAAAGAAGTTTTTATACGATTTTAAACACATTTAAAAATAAATTCATATGATATTACGTATTCCTCTCTTTTACAAAATGGATTTTGGTCAAAAGAGCACTTTTACGAAGTGCTCTTTTCTCATGGAATTAAAACTCTACAAAATAGCATTTTTGTTTAGTTTCACTCTAAAAGTAAAATTTTCATTTTTTCATTCCACCAAGTTCATAACATATTCTTTTCCCCCGATAAAATAATGATTAGGTGTCCCATACGCATTTTATCCACTGGAAATAATACCTTTCACGTACTTACGTATTAGAAACTTCATTTCTGCTTCTTCTGCAATAGCAATTTTGTTCACTTTTTTGATACATTTATGAAACATTCACATGTTATCTTCAATATGTTCTATTCTTTTTGAAAAACCATGTGAGAATACCAAAACAAGAAGCCCTAGAGCCCTAACTCTAAAGCTTCTTGTTTTCAAATAAGGATTTTGTATTAAATCTGCACCAAGATTAAGAAGCATACATACCATATCTTGTGCACCTTTTTTACATAAATCTTGATCATTGGGTGCCTTTAAAAGCGCTCTTTTTTGTTGATAAACTACACAAAGAGAAAAAAAACGCATACAATGTCACGTATTCTTTTTCATTGTAAGTTTGGGTGGAAGAGCGTCCTGGAGGACGCTCTTTATATTTGTTTATAAACAAATAATTTACTTAAAAATACTCACAGTTTGTATAAACCAAACATATATTTACATAGACAAGACATAGCTTTTTATTTAACAAAATAACTATTTTGTTAAATTCTTTATTAGTTCATTGCTTTCATAACTACTTTCTCTAGCTTTTTTAACAAATGAAATCTAATATTAAATTTCTAAATGTATACTGTACTAAACACCAGTTAACATTATATACATAGTGTTAACTATCTTAATTGAATATTAGTAATAGTAAGTATAAACATTATCAATTTACTATATCTTACATTTATGTAAAAATAGATGTATGTTAAGCTTATTCAAAATCTTTCCCCTAATAAAGATTTGAAGTAGCATTTCATGATTCTCCTTACTGTTAATATGCCTTGAAAAAGAACCCTATAGGGTTCTTTTTCTTTTCATTATAACCCCAGTAAGTCCTTATTTAGCATGTAAAAAGGACTGCTAATTACCTGCAGTCCTTTACACTTCAAAGTTTAGAAGTATACAATAACAAATCTTTCCCAGCTTCCAGCTACATAACTAGTAGCCGTTAATTCTCTACCACCATTTGCTGATATATACCTACCATTACTGAGTGCTTGTAATACATATATCCTATTGTCTCCACCATTATATAAGATAAACTTTTCCCATGTCCCAATTGATGTACGATCTGCTACTACTCTACCATTTGGCTCAAACGAAACATACTTCCCATTACTTTTGGCTTTTAAAGCGTACGTATATAATTCTCCAGTCGGAATTAATTCAAATTTCTCCCATTCATTAACTACATTACGATTTGCTGTTACATTTCCCAAAGGCTCAGCAGAAACATATTGTAAATTTGCTGCCTGTATAGCAACTGTCCAACTTCCATTAAATAAATTCACGCCTTTTAGTGAACCTGTTTTTGATAGATTTGCTGCCGATACATCATTCGATGGTGTAATCATCAATATCATTAAAACCATCGGCAACATCATTAAAACTAACTTTTTTGAGATTGTATTACCACTTGCACGTGTTATGAACCTCTTCATTCCCATTCCTCCCTTAATATACATAGAACTCATATACATCATACCAAATATGTAAAATATTGTAATACTAGAGAGAGTTTATCAATAAATACCTTACTATTCTGTTTCTTTTTTCTCAAATCTATAGCACTTAAACATGTATCAATTCTCAAGCACATTTTTTTAATTATTTTCTCATAATAAAAAAATGTAGCAGTTGATAGCAACGAGAGTATAGACAAAAGAGAGAGTATTTTCATTTCACTTTTCTTTAAATAAAAGCCAAATAGCCGTTCATAATGAACGGCTATTTGCATCTAACGAATAATTAGAAGGTTCTTCATGTTAATCTATTTTGTTTAATCCCATAGAGGTAACCTGATACATTCTTTTCTTTCCCATATACTCCTGTTTACTATTCTCAAGATTAGTAAGTGTGGCGCGTGTCTTTTCCTTTTGTGCTTCTCCCTCTATATGAGTAAACTCAATACAATCTCCTACTTTGACTGAAACGGTTTGGCTCTCAGCATCTTGTTGTCTATTTCCTATAATTTCTTTATTGTACAAAATATTACCGGATAAATTCTGGACTTTAATGCTTGCATACGTATTACTAAAATAAGAATGGGGTATACCCGCTTCTAATTTAATCTGCATTTTTTCTGTTGCTTTGTTATATTCTATTTTCGCGATTTCTCGATCATTATATCCCTTTAATGACCAAGCGAATTGATTTCCATCTAAAACCGTTGTTTCTGGCATTTTCTCTACTTTCTTCAAGCCTTCTTTTGTAACTTGATATCTTGCTGTTTTTCCAATGGTTTCATTTTTGTTATTTTCAAGGTTAATTAAAGTTGCTCGCGTTTTTTCCTTTGCTGCTTCTCCTTCTATATGGGTAAATTCAATGTAATCGCCTACCTTGACGGGCACAGTTTGGCTTTCAGCATTTTGTTGTTTATTTCCCACGATTTCCTTTTTGTACAGAACGTTACCAGAAGAATTCTGGACCTTAATACTAGCATACGTACTAGCAAAATAGGAATGTGGTACACCTGCTTCTAGTTTTACCTTCATCTCTTCTACCGTTTTATCATAATCTACTTTTGCAATTTCTCTATCACTATATCCTTTTAATGACCATGCAAACTTGTTTCCTTCTAAAATTGTTGCTTCTGGCATTTTTTCTACTTTCTTCAGGCCTTCCTTTGTAACTTCGTATAGGGCTTTTTTTCCAAAGCTCTCTTGTTTACTATTATCTACATTTGTAAGAGTAGCTCTATGTACACCTTCTAGATGTGTTAACTCTATATAATCGCCTACTTTGACTGGAACTTTCTGCGATTCAGCATTTTGCTGTTTGTTTCCATAAATCTCTTTGTTATAGACCACTTTACCTGATGTGTTTTGCACTTTAATACTTGCATATGTACTATCAAAGTAGTCATGTGGTACACCTGCTTTTAGATCAATTTGCATTTCTTCTGTTGATTTATTTAAATTTACTTTCGCAAATTCAAAATCTCCAATCCCTTTCAGCGACCATGCAAATTCATTACCTTCAAAAATGTTTGGAGATTCATTTTTGATTTGTACCTTTTTCTCAACAGTTTGATCAAATATATCCGTTAATACAATTTTTGCATAAGCATTTGTTGGTAATGATATAGATTGACTGATTCCATTTTGATAAGATTTAATATCATTAATTACGTTAATAGGTTGGCCCGTCATATTTTCATTGTTATAAATTTCAATTTTCCCCTTAAATTGCGGTGTACTATTTTCTTTTAGTTTCCAAGATACATTTAATTTTTCATTTTCATAATATATAGATTGGATATCAAAATCTAGTTTTCCTATTTCAGGTTGAGTAGGTTGATTTAGCGTGAATATTTTTCCTGCCCCAATAGTAGACTGAGTATTACCTCCTGCTTTGACCCATACATATTCTGAAGTAGATCCTCCATCATATTGATAAGTATTATCATGCGTTCCAGAAATACTTTGATTATTCCAAGAACTCCATTGTTTATCAACTAATTTTCGGCTATAACCATTTTTCAAGCGCGCTTCTCGAACATTCTGTCCACTATCAGCCCAGTCTTCTTGAAACATTCCTAAACCATGATTAAATGCAACATTAGCAACCGGAAAGTCCATAATTGCAATTTGATGCCATTTATTCTTTGCTACATCTTTCATCCATTGTCCAAATTTAGTATGACCATTTTCTTGCCATGAACGCATTGTCATTGTGTACCAATTGTAGTCTTTCCAACCATAAGTTGTTTGAACCTTCATTCCTGTTCCTTCTCCTCCAAAGGGTCCAGCTTGCGAATTCGGAGATAAGTATTCGGCCTTTATTGCTTCTTTAGAGGAAATTGGATCCCATAAGGCAAAATGTAAAGTACGTTTTCCATTTTCATCAAACCCACTTTGTTGTTGAAAACCAGCATATCCTCCAGCTTCACCACCTGCATTCCAATTGTGTACAGCCCAGTACGTATAAGGTGGTGTCTGAACTGGTGACCAGTCTATACTAATAATATCTGAGGCAGGTATATTTTGGGGACTCACATAAACTGCTGGAGCAGCTGAATGTGTTGCAGCTTTAGTGTGCAAAATAGACGTTCCAAACATAGAAAACATGCTACATGCTGCGGTAATTATAATAACTTTATTAAATCTTTGCTTTGTTTTCTGACTAATCACTAATCTACATCCTTTTCTAATTTTTATTATTGAATACTAACGTAGTAGAGAAATCTATCAAAATTCAAACAACATCCAGTAATTCTTTAAAATACTGGATGTTGTTCTATCTTTACATCTGATTCTTACATATTAATTGATTGTAATTGCTTTCCATAACGATAGTGCAAATATCCAATTCGGGTCACCATTTCCTTGATGATTTTGAACAGCTTCATACACTGTCCCTTGATGTTCTACTTTATCGCCCTTTGTATATGCCTTCTTTGGATCCCATTTTTCATAAGATACATTTTGATCTTTGGTTTTTACAAGAAGAATTTCACTTTGGATTGATGTATTTCCAGCTGCATCTACAGCCTTCACTGCATATTTATATTCCTTATTAACTGTTAAGTTTTGATCAGTAAACGTCGTTCCTTGTACCGTTTGAATCAATTGTCCATCGCGTAATACCTGATATTCTTTTACACCTACATTATCTGTAGAAGGATTCCATTTTAGCTCTACACTGTTAGAAGTAAGGGTGCTTGCATATAATCCTTGTGGCTGTGTTGGAGCTTCTGTGTCCGGTTTCGGATTAACAATTTGATTTACTTTCTTCAGACCTTCCTTTGTAACTTCGTACATGGCTTTTTTTCCAAAGCTCTCTTGTTTACTATTATCTACATTTGTGAGAGTAGCTCTATGCACACCTTCTAGATGTGTTAACTCAATATAATCTCCTACTTTAACTGAAACTTTTTGTGATTCAGCATTTTGCTGTTTATTTCCATAAATGTCTTTATTGTATACTACTTTCCCTGATGCATTTTGTACTTTAATACTCGCATATGTTTCATTAAAATAATGATGCGGTACGCCTGCTTTTAAGTCTACTTGCATTTCTTCTGTCGATTTATTGAAATTAATTTTAGCAAACTCGAAATCACTAATTCCTTTTAGTGACCATGCAAACTGGTTTCCTTCTAAAATATTATTTACATTAGGCATATCTGGTTTAATTGGATTAGAATCCGTACCCTTCCAAATCTCTGCTGTTAAAATTGGATATCCTAATGCAGCTACTTTTTGAATGGTATCGTTATTTGGACGTAATCCCCACTTCTCAAAGAAAGGAATCAAATTTTGTTTGGCTACTTTTGATGCTGAAATCATAAATAATTGTTTTTTATTTTCATCAGTTTGTGGAAGTTCACTTGAAGGCATGTCTCTATACAATTGATGCAATTTAGGATAGAAATCCTCTCCATACGCTAACTGTAGTTGCCAAAGCATAACAAGCTTTACAAAAACATCGCTAATTTCATCATAATTTTTATTCACTTGTTCTAGATATTGAAATGCTTTTGGATAAATTCCACTTTTCTCTAAGTTGGATGGTTGATTAAATGCTTTTTCTACAGAAAGGCTGTATATATTATTTTGTACTTCTGTCATATTATAAAACTTCCAGGGCGATTGTTGTCTCAAATGTCCTGCCTCATGCCAAGGGCCCCAGCCATCTGTTATAAATTTATTAATATCTAACACGTATTGGATTGCATCTCCTACATATGCTGTTCGATAAGAAGTTGCATACATATAATAATCAGGAGAATGATTTTCTTCTACGTAATGAACATAATGTTTATCTACTTGTTCTTCAGATAATCCAGCTACTTTGTCTTGAATTCGAGTAGCTTCATCCATCTTTTTTAAGAGTTGTACAGGATCTGTATTAGAACCCAACAAATATTTCTTAACACGTGCAGGGCTGGCCGTAATTAATACACGTTCGCCTTTTAACTCCACTGCATGTGCATTAGGATACTGGTCCAGCATGTTTATTAAATCTTGTTTCGTATGCTTTCCTAGTTCAAAGAAAGGCGTAGTCGTTCCACCTGCTGTGATTGTTGTTCGAATGGTACCACCTTGTTGTTTATTATAAAAATAAATCATCCCCCCATTTGGAGATTGGATTGTGTTTATACCAGGTTTTAATGTAAATGATTTTATCTTAGAATCTTCTCTCCAAGAAGCATCATACGAATACGTTCCAATATATACCTGAATATCTTGATTACCTTCTACATTAATCGTTATTTGTTCATTTGGCTTTGCATATAAACCAGTTGGTTCATATGGACTAAATGCCATATTTTTTCTTTCCTGTTGTTTCAGTACCTCAACATCCCCTTTTCCTGGGACCGTAAATGTTCTATTTTCTGATTTAACTGACTTTTCATTTTGCAGTGATGTCGATAAATTTTTTTGCTGCTCCTTTTGCTCCGCAAAGACATCTGATGAAGAAATCATTCCAGTCGCAAGCATAGTTATTGTAGCAGTGGCCGCAAGTATTTTTCTAGTTTTATGTTTTGAATTATTCCCCATATTATCTCCCTCATTTTTCCTTAGTACTCTTAAGTTTTTTTGTTTTCTTCTCCATGTTTTTACAATCTAAGCTATTCATACTATTTAAGTTGTGTCTATTACTCTATATTTTTTCATAAATATCTCCTTTTCTTTATGTATTATTGTATATAAATGTTATTTGATGACACATTAAATAACAAATTTACGATAAACTCATCGATAACAGCCTATTATGTTTTGATTCTGTATTCTAAACTTCCATCCAATTAGAGAAATATATCCAATTGGGGAAATAAGTAAATAAATTACAACATTTAAAGGTTGAGATCTCACGAAAAATTCATAAAACTTATTTACTTTAAAGATTTAAACAATTGTGAACACATTTGTTTGAACCTCCACAATTTTTTTCTAAGCTATTCTCTAAAAATCTTATTTTTCGTTGTAAATAAACCTGATTGGTACTCTTTATGCAAAAGAAAAGATGGAATCTTTAATTCAACTCCGCCTTTTTTCGAAATAAAAAGCATCTAATTCTATTTGAATTAGATGCTTATATTTAGTCCTTAAGCCTAATATTCTAAACTATTTACGCGTTTGTAAATCTTTTTTTATTACATCCCAGAGTGAATTATCTTGACGCATCGGTTTACCCTCTTCATCCCATTTTATTTTTTCTGTTCCCAATTCATAATTCATCCCTGTCCATGTGTCTTCACGGAATGCATAGAATGATTTATGCCATCCTTTTTGGTTAAAGATAGAAATAAGATCTTGTATGTATTGGGTAGCACCTGGAACAGTACGGTTAATTCCAAACTCTTCTGCAATAATTCTATTAGATGGTACATGATTTTTCTTAGACCATTGTTGAATTGGCTTCAAAAACTTCTCTAATCCCTGCTTATTCCACATTACAGGTTTCTCTAAATCCCCTACTTTTACTAATCCTGGATATTGATATTCTTTATTTTTCTTTTCACCTTGACTCGTTAATTCATATGGTTCATACATATGAAATGCGTAAAGCGTTTTTTTATCCTTTACTGGCTTTAAGTATTTAAAGGCCCATGGAGTAGCATATAAACCTGAATCTAAAATAACCGGTGTTTCTTGGTCTACTTCACGAATGGAATTGATTACCTTTTGATAAAATCTGTTTAAATCCGCTGTCGTTCCCTCCACTTTTGCATACCATTTCTCGTAATCTTCCGTCCAAAAATCATTATATCTATTATTTTTAGCTGTTTCTGGATGTGGTTCATTTATAATATTATAACCAACCACCGCGGGGTGATCTTTTAGTTCCAAAGCGAGGTCCTTCCAAAATTGACTTGCTTGATCTTGATACTTCTTTTCTTCCTGTACTTTCTAATATAGATAAAAACGTTTATATCCTAGAAACCTCAAAAACATTAGGCTGTTACTTCTCTCTGTCGTTCAACATATTTCTACTACATATAATTAAATATTTTTTCAAAAACCACTTCATCAAAGAACATAGGTTCGTGTATAATAATAACAAGAACGAATGTTCTCGTTATTATTAGGAGGAGTTATAGTGTATGACTATTCAATTTTACGGAATAGAATCATTTTATGTGTTGATCTTCGTAGCTTTTATGCTTCTGTTAGTTGCATCAAAATGGGATTAGACCCACTTCATACAAAATTAGCTGTAGTCGGTGATGTGAATAGGAATGGGTCCATTGTTTTAGCCGCAACTCCACCTTTAAAAGCAATAGGTGTAAAGAAGATGGCAAGGCTATACGAGATTCCTCGACAAAAAGATATTCTTATTGTGAATCCAATTATGGGAACATATATTAAGTGCTCCAATTACATAACGAAGTTAGCTCTACAATATGTTCCTATTGAAGACTTTCATCAATACAGCATCGATGAATTTTTTATGGATATTACCGATAGCATCCATCTATTTGCCCCAAATCCACATGAATTTGCATTACAGTTTAAACGTGAAATATATGAACATACACGAATTGAATGCACAATTGGAATTGGTCCTAACCTATTGATGAGTAAGGTCGCTTTAGATATTGAAGCAAAGCAAAATACAGACGGAATTGCTTATTGGAAATACGAAGATGTACCTACAAAATTATGGAGCATACGGCCACTTAGTAAATTTTGGGGAATTTCATATAAAACTGAAACAAAGTTAAATCGGAAAGGAATACATTCAATTGGAGATTTAGCTAATTATCCTCTTAAACATTTAAAACAAAGCTTCGGCGTGATTGGAGAAGAATTACACTTACATAGCCATGGAATTGACTTTAGTCGCATTTCAGAAAAATATGTTCCTGCCACAACTTCTATTGGAAAAAGCCAAATTCTCATCCGTGACTACACAATAGAAGAATTTCCGATTATCCTGCTGGAACATATAGAAGAAGTTTGCTATCGATTAAGACAACAAAACAAACTTGCTCGAACCGTTCATTTCTCTGTTGGTTATAGCAAGAATAATGCAGGTGGCATTAGAAAAACACATAGTTTAAGCCGTCCTACAAATTTAACAATGGATATTTATCATATCTGTACATACTTTTTACATCAGCAATATACTGGTGAACCCATTCGTAGCATAAACATATCCTTAACAAACCTAATTCAAGAAGGGGAAGAACAAATTTCTCTTTTTGATGATGTCACAAAACGAGAACAAGAAGTGAAGTTGACAAAAGTAATGGATGAAATACGCACAAAGTTTGGGAAAAACAGTATTTTACGAGGGATTTCCTACACGCATAGCGCTACAGCTAGACACAGAAACACACTAATAGGAGGACATAAATCATGAGTAACGCCAATATGCCAAAAGGAAGAGGAATGATCAAATGGTCTCCGTTCGCAGCAATGCCCGAACAATTCGCCGGAATACGTAAAATAATCAAAGAGAAAAATAAAATAGCACGTCCCATTTTAACCTCTGAAGAAAAAGAAATGATTGAGAACATGCTTTTATGTTCCTTATTGTCCGAAGAAGAAATACTAATCACATATTATGAAGGCGGCTATTTACTTACTAACTATATGACCATCATTGATATAGATCCGTTAAATAGCGCTATCATATGTACGGATGCTTTCTATAATAAGTTGACACTACAATTTTCGGATATACTGGATGTAAAATAGAATAGATTTAAACGTTTGGATTGTTATAAAGGAGTGTATAAAATGCAAGGGAATCAGATAAGAAAGAATACAGCAAGAACAGTTATTCATAACAATATAAATAACTATCCCTATTTAAATATACCTATGATTATTAATGAGAATGATGGAATAACTTACGAGGTTTTAAGCGCTGGTTTTCATAATAATGATGCAGTAGCAATGATAACAACGGACGGTTTCACTACAACTAGGGTAAATACACCAATCGTAACAGTAAAAAACGATGATAGTAGTATCCAAGTATTCCGTTTACCCTTAGAATTGGATTATTGGGTGCTTTCATGTATGCGTGATGCTTCAAAAGGAAAAAATCCGTTCCCATGTAAAGTTGCTTTTGGAATCATTGATACTAAATGTCATGTGGAATTCAAGTAAAAAAGGAGTAAATTAATTTGTTCTTTTTATAATTTTTGGGACATTTATTTTTCTTAAGTTGATGGGCATGTAGCGTTATCCCTCACTATTAAATTTCAAATGCATGAAAATGAGAAAAAGTTTAAAATAATTTATATACAAATGAAATAATCCAGCGAGAGTATCGAACTGTATACAATTTGCCTTTTCACACTAAAAAATGATACTAAGGTCATTGAAAGGCACCTCAGGGTGTCTTTTTCTTAATTCTAATCCGCGGTAACAAATTCATATTTTTTATATAAAAAGTGGAAAAAATATTTTATAATTCTATTTAGATTAATATTACGTTTTTAATATAAAACTTATAGAAAAATGGCGGTGATTGATTTTATGTTTAATATTTCAAAGGGTGCGATGATAGATACAATAAACAATATGATTTACAACATTGCTCTTTATGTCTTTGTATTTATTATTTGCATGTGGATTTTAGTATGTATTGTTCGATTATTTGTAAGGGGATTATCTAGAGTAATACCTATAACGTATACACCTTCGTTGCAATCTAAAGGAAATGGAAAAAGAAAACAAAATAAAAAAAGGAATGCGTCTTATAGAGTTCAATCAGTTGGAAAGAAAGCAAATACAAATAAAGTTGTAAATTCTGATTTGGATGATGAAGATGATTTTAACGACTATTATGACGACTACAGTTCCCCTAGCTATTATAGCTCTTCTAATAGTCCAAGTTCTGAAAGTTCATATAGTAACTCCAATTATAACAACACTTCTAGTTACAAAAATGAAGATTCCTCTAGGTATGATAGTCCTTCTTATAATTCTAGTTATAATAGTAACTCAGATGAAAATGATTACTAATAAAATACTAACTTGTATGATAGTGCATAATCTATTTGTCATAAGAATGCACTCATCCATGTATTCATAATATATTAAATTGCAACAATCATTTTGGTTAGAAATCATATCCATAACATTCAACTTAAGATGGTTCCATACGGAGAAAGGCGCCTTTGGTGTCTTTTCTTTGTATGGATCAGTACCAAGCTTCACAAAACAATTTTCCTTTTTTGATTTGCTCTATTTGACGCTGTTCATGCAAATTGAATCATTCTATCCACTAAACAATAGATAATTCTCCAAGAGCTGAATATATTACTCAATAAAGCAATTTTTCATATAATTGATTTCTTGTTTCATCTAGACCTATATCCTTAGACTTCTACGCTCGAAGTATCCTTTACGAATCAAACATTCCTTCACTGCTACGGCAATTAAATCTTTTCTTGCTGCAGTAGTTTTTCTAATTCATGAAGAAATATATGAGTTTTCTCAACATCCTTTAAGATATCCTCTAGGTTCTCATTTGCTACAAAATCTCTAATAGAATGGTTAAAAACCATTAACCTACCATATCTATGCTCTATTTCTTTAAACCACACTTCTTTTTCCAAAAGCTTAAAATTTTTACGAATGACTTTTTCCCTTTTTGAAGGGATGGACATAAAGAGTCCTCCTAATACATCACCGATTACACCTCCCATGTGAAAACCTCCTTCCCCTCTATTGTAAAATTCAGAAAAAAAGATATATAGTAGCATTTCCAATACACTTCAAATAACGATTCGTTACCAATTAGAGTGAACGGTAGAACTTGCGTTATTGTTTTTTTCTTATCTCGACAGAATACGACATCACCATTTACCTTAATTTGGTATAATCATCTGTGGAATTTTACAATTTTCAAAATGGAGGAATTAAACATGTTCAAAAAGTTGAGTACCATTGCATTAGGAAGTGCTTTGGCGATGAGTCTAGTTGCTTGTGATGATTCGTCAAACAAAGCTTCTACAGAAAAGAAAGATGAACCAAAACAAGAGGCTAAGAAAGAAGCAAAACAAGACCAAAAACAAGAAACGAAAAAGGACGATAAAAAGAAGATAACGGTTGCCGATGTGGATACTATTAAAACTGGTGATCCTGTAACTGGTGAAGGCGGAGATAAATACGAGGATCTAGTTGCTAAATATGGTGAACCTGACATCAAATCTGATTCTACAAGTAAAAATGTAAAAACGTATACTGCTAGTTGGAGTAAAAATGCAAAAGGTGGCACAGGAGCTAATTTCACCGTTAGTTTCATTGAAAAAGATGGACAAAAATTAGCAGTAAGTAAAACTCAAATAGGGATGGAATAAATCCTAGTCATAGAAATCATGGTTATGAGTAACCTTCTAAATCGTGATAAAACAAGCACTCGAATGGGTGCTTGTTTTATCATTTAAAAGTAATGAATCACCGGAAATTCCCGCTTATTAACAAACGATTTATTCTTCTTACATTTACGACCAGACAAAAAACATGTAGTACCCTGTTTTTTACGTACTGGAAAAGCAAATTCATAGATACATCCTTTTCAACTTGATATGCTCTGTTCTCATAATATAATTCCGTACTAGATATCTCTGTTTTAGATTCTTTATATATAATTTGATCCTTTTAATGATTAGATATTGAATCCCGTTTTATTTTCATAAAGTTGTAATGGAGCAACCCCCATTCAACTTATTTTTATATATTTTTAGGTTTAGTAGGCAGAAATAAGAATTAAAAATAAATTCAAATTGAAAGAGGTGATCCAAATTATGTTTAAAAATGAGGAAGAGCTACAAAAAGCTTTTGAAGCAGCAAAGGCGACCTTAGCAATTGAGGGATTGACTGTTACAAAGGAAATGGAGAAAGTCATAAAGGATAAGTTACGTGGAAAGATTACTATGGAGGAATTGATTAAACTAGCAGATGATATTGCCAGACGCAAATAAATAATCTTTTACTTTAATATCTGTACCTTGAAACCAGCTTTCATAAATAGGAATCATCCCCTATTCCCGCATAATTATGTGTAATTAAAGCGAATGCTGCCCCTGCTGCTACATGAGTCGGTCCTCTCAAATATATCCTCCTTTCTATTATTCAAGCTTTATCTCAACAGTTGGCGAAAATATAATATCCTTTCACCCAGCGCTCTTTTAACCATCTCAGTTTATATTCCATGCTTGGTGTATGAGTTGCTGCAGAATCCATTAAGTTATATCTATCTAAAATCTCCAAACATCTAATAGGGTTTGTTAAAGTATTTAGAAATTCCAAGACCTCGCTCTCGAGAGACTTCCATACAATTCCTTTAAAATTAATTGGCAGCAGTTCTAATATCATATCTCTATCCAAACCTGATGTTTCTAAGAAATTTTGAAGATGCGAGAGAGATAAATAACTCCAGTTTGTACTTTGGTATTCTTCCCCTAAAAATGTATATCGATCTAAGTCATTACAATTTAATTCATAACTCTTTATTGCTTCTATTCCCCATTTCATCTTTTTCCCCCACAATTATTATTTCCGTACTCAACCAATAGTTATGTTCACAAATCCCTATTATTAAAAAAGATCCAAGCATCAGTAATACGCTCAGATCTCTGTTTAATAATTAGATTAAATAAAACTTTATTAGCCTCTTTTTAGAAAATTAAATATGCTCCCCATGATCCATAAATACTTCAATTGATTCTTGTTGTGATACGTCTTTTACATTAGTAAGACCAAAAGTAAAAACGGTGGACAACATCATCATTAATAAGATAGCTTTTTTCATTTTAGCGCCCTTCTTTCTTTGCTTATTTTGTCTGCGTCTAAAGCAATGTGTAAATATTTGCTTGCCTTTTCATGATTTTTTGAATTGTAGAATTGGTCACCTAAAAGAGAAGCATATTCTTTTACCCACTCATATAATTCTTCTGCTTCAAAATAAGAAATACCTTCTATAACTAATTTCTCAAATTCTTCGAGTGGTGCTTTATTATGTAATGCCCTTAAGATTTCGAAATGATGACGATAACCTACATCACTAAGCTTATAACCTTGTTCAATATATTCATTAGCAATAGTATGCTTTCCTAGCTTGAAATGTTCTCTCGCTAAAAGAAACATAGTTTTAAAGTTATTCTCTAATGAATTCTCTAAATGTTTAACTGCTAACTCTGGCATATTTTGACTTGCATATAAAAGCCCTAAATTATGCTTAACGCGTTTAATTAGAATTTCATCACCTGATTTTTTGAAAGTGTCTAATGCTGAAAGTAAATATTCTTCTGCACTTTCAAATTCATTTAGTCGTATGTTTGCCATTCCTAAAGTATTTAAACATGCTGCTATTTTCAGTTCATATCCTGCGTTATTTATAAATATTTCATTTGCCTTCATAGCATATTGAATTGCTAGAATTGGTTTCATTATATGGTAGTAGTAAACAGCAAGCCAATAATTAAATTCTGCTTTTTCAATTTCATCATGCATGTAATCTAGAAGCTTTTCAGCTTCTTCAAAATGACCCCTTGCTTCACTATTGTTGGCCGTATTGATGGCGTAAATAGCTTTAAATAAATGATAATAGTACTCTAAAAATGTTTCATTTTTGTCTGGTAAAGGTTCGACTTTGTCTAAAATATCTTTTGAACCCTTCGTATCACGAATTAGAAGGCTGTACCGCGCATTTAGTAAAGCGTAATACATTAATATTGTTTGATCTTCCTTGATATAATTGATTTTACTTTCAATATCTTCTTTTATCTTTTCAGACTGTAATACACGTTGTGCAATCATAGCTTGATACCAATCATTTAATAATTTGGTGATTTTTTCGTTAGAAATGAGGTTAACACTCATCTTCTCCTACCCCCTTTTATCAAATATTATCACGGTATACTTGCATTTATAAATATATTCACAATATTTTAACTTGAGAAACTTATTTTTGAATATTCACAGAAGAAAATGAAGAAAGTAATTCAAGTTTTAGGTATCACTCTAGGATTAGTAGCCGTTTTTGGTTGTACTTCAAACAACACAATACAAAATGCTGAACACGGAGAAATATTTTAATACTTAAAAAGAGCCATAGCATCATATATGGCTCTTTTTTATTACATTAAGTTGTACTCTTGTGTCTTTAAGTTCATATATTCAGCTGAATCCGTCAGAATTTTACTAGTAGTTGTTCTCCCGCCTAACTTCTTTACTTCATCCAATTTTATGCTGGGATTTTCACTGTCCACAAATCGCCAGATTAACTATTAAATAGAAAGGGTGTAATTTATCATTTTAGCCAAAAAGACTCCTTCCTCAAGGAACGCGAGGTGAGTAGGTGGGAGATGAATTGGCTTCGGACAAGGGATGGCAGAAAGCCATCTTAATTGTTCGACATACATAAACTGTTACTTTACTACCAACCGAATGTACGTTTGTTATATAATAGAATTATACCGAAATGGGGGTGAAATGAATGTTGATCAATAAAGCATATAAATTTCGTATCTATCCAAATAAAGCACAAGCGACACTAATCAATAAAACGATTGGTTGTTCTCGTTTTGTATTCAATCACTTCCTATCTCTATGGGATCATGCATATAAAGAAACAGGAAAAGGTTTGACATATGGTACATGCTCTGTCAAACTTCCTGCCTTGAAGAAAGAGTTTGTTTGGCTAAAAGAAGTCGATAGTATTGCGATTCAGTCATCTGTTCGCAACCTTGCGGATGCGTATACACGCTTTTTCAAAAAACAAAACAGTGCCCCGCGTTTCAAATCTAAGAAGAACAACGTACAATCTTACACCACAAAACAAACAAATGAAAACATTGCCGTTGTAGGAAATAAAATGAAATTGCCAAAACTAGGTCTTGTTCGATTTGCCAAAAGTCGTGAAGTAAAGGGACGTATTTTAAATGCTACGGTTAGACGGAACCCTTCTGGTAGATACTTCGTGTCATTGTTAGTGGAGACAGAAGTGCAAGAACTTCCGAAAACAAATTCTTACATTGGAATGGATGTGGGACTAAAAGATTTCGCCATTTTGTCAGATGGAACAACCTATAAAAATCCGAAGTTTTTTCGATTGTTAGAAGAGAAGTTGGCAAAAGCACAGCGTGTTCTTTCTAGAAGAATGAAAGGATCTTATCGCTGGAATAAACAACGAGTAAAAGTAGCTAGAATTCATGAATACATGGCAAATGCTAGAAAAGATTACTTGGACAAAATCTCGACTGAAATCATCAAAAACCACGATGTTATTGGTATAGAGGATTTGCAAGTATCGAATATGTTAAAGAATCATAAGTTAGCAAAAGCAATTAGTGAGGTATCTTGGTCACAGTTTCGAGCCATGTTGGAATATAAAGCAAAATGGTATGGCAAACAAGTCATTGTCGTATCGAAAACATTTGCTTCAAGCCAATTATGTTCATGTTGTGGGTATCAAAATAAAGACGTTAAAAACCTAAACCTACGTAAATGGAAGTGTCCTTCTTGTCGTACATACCATGATAGGGATATTAACGCAAGTATCAATCTAAAGAATGAAGCGATAAGGCTTCTAACCGCAAGGACTGCGGGGTTAGCCTAATCAATTAGAGTTCGATAGAACTCTTTACTTAGGAATCCTCCACTTCTAAACGAAGTGAAAGTGGGGGTAGTTCAATACAGGAGACATTAGGTTGAAAGTTCAGCTAATATAGAAATTCTACGCTTTTGCATCAGGGTAATCGGGATGAGCTATGGGAAGTTTTTCCCTTTATAAGAACACATTTCATGATTTCGCGCTATATTTTCAAAGCTACACAAGAAGCCCATACATGCGGCAGAAAAAGAATAGGAGGTGTTGTGTATGCAACCCTCCACTTTTTAAATATTCATAATGGATTATACATTAGTTCTGGATTTTTTTGTTATTAAACTAAACTGCACCGTTAGTTCATTAAGAAAAAATTATCTATTATTATTAAAGTGGGCCACCTTCAAAACCAATAGGCCATCCATCGTCTTTAAATTTTACTTTATACTGAAACTCAAAGTGACCATCATAAATAAAAGCTAAACTAAATCCAGAAAATATATAATCGTCAAAATTAACCATCTTTCCAAAACATATTGTGGATAGATAGTAGTTCTTCATTTCTTGATTAGGGAAGAATTTTTGTAAATATTTTAATGCACAGCTTATATGTAGATGGAGTTCATCGAATGTTTTTTCTGCCATTTCGATAATCTCCACATCGGGATTTTCATTATTCCCTTGAATAATAATATCCACATCTTCCCATTCTCCGATATTAATACTATAAAACCACCGTTTTTGAATGAGATACTTCTCATTTTCGTATATAGGGGGATTAACTAGGTTTAATTTTTTCACCTCATCTTTAGTTAACGGTATATCAAGAATAAGCTTTTTATGCAAAATTTCTTTGATATTAGAGACAATATATTTAGATTTGTTTAATTCTAAAGAGTCCATTTTCCACCTCATAAATTATAAAATAAAGTAAATTCCCCCTTAAGTATATCATCATCCTTATTCAACTATCCTGCACCGTTAGTTCAATAAGAATTAAACAACTATATTATTTTTCAAAGGACTTTATTGTAAATTAAACAACTCTATTCACATAAATTTCTTTATAAGCAAGGCTATATTCTTTGTCTGCATATACATATGATTTACAAATCTCTTACATAATGTATGTGTTCCTATTTCATCTAGTTCAATGTCGCAGTGTTACTAAGTAACTTATATGCTGTACTTCTTTCTATTCTTTCCCTGCCTACTCTTAATTAGATACTCATGGTCTTCCATATCTTCAATGTACCTATTTAAATCTCTTCTTAATGCCGCAGTAATCTAGATACATTACTGCTTACTACTCTTCATTTCAAGCATTAAGATATAACTCCCTTTCAAACCTGCAACCTTTAGTTTTAAGAGGTCACTAATACATAAACCTATATTGTATAACTACTTTACTACATTATTTGGGGCAAATTTTAATTTAAACCATATATTATCTATATTTATTAAACCTTTTCTGTTTTTGGAAATGAGATACCAAAAACTGTTTTATTCCATGGACTACTTTCAACCCATATCCTGCCCTGGTTTTTTTCTACTAAGGATTTAGCAATAGCAAGCCCTAATCCGCTACCTCCATTAATAGAATTTCTTGATTGGTCACCACGATACATTCGTTCAAATACATGATCTAAATCATGTTCCGCGATTCCCTGTCCTTTATCCCAAACAAGCAATTGGAATTCTTGATTTGATTCCATGAGTTCTATCCCAAGTACTTTTCCTTCTTTCCCATATAAAATAGCATTTTTTATTAGGTTATCTATAATTCTTATAATACTTAGATAATCAGCCGTGATAAAACATTTTGTTTTTGGCAAACTAAGCTTTAACTCCAAATTATTCTTCTTGATTTCAGGCAAATACTCAATTAATACTTCTCTGGTAATTTCAGTTAATTCTAGAGATTCAGGATTTATTAAAACTTCATCTGCATCTAGCTTTGCCATATTAAATATTTCATTGATTAATTGCTTTAAGTTGCTGGATTTTTTTGAAATAATTTCAAGATACTCTTTTTTCTCTTCTCGAGAAACAGCTATATCATCTTTTAAAGCATCAATATATCCTATAATAGATGTAAGAGGAGTTCTGATATCATGAGAAATACTTGATAAGAGCCTTTTTCTCGCATTTTGAGCTTTAATGGATTCGATTTGAACTCTCTCTAACTGTTCAATTAATTCATTCACAGAAAATATCATTTTATTAAATACATTATCTTCATTTACAATTAACCTTGTTGTTAAATTCCCTTTAATTACACGTTGTAACTCCTCAATCATTATTTTCAAACGATTAACGAAGTGGAACCTTATAAGTAAGAGAAAAGTCGTAAAGAAAAATAGTACTATGTACAAAACAAGTTTATTTATTCCTAATAGCTGATTATTTAAATCTGTAAAAAAAAGTCCTATAATACATAACAATTGAAGAATATTAAGTAAGATAATTTTATCGCTATACATTTTGGTCACCTACAAACTTATATCCGATTCCCCAAACTGTTTGTATTAATTGAGGATTAGAGGGATCCACTTCTATTTTTTTTCTAAGTTTTCGAATATGGACCATGACAGTATTATCATCTTCTAAATAGTTGTCCCCCCAAACATTACGGAACAACTGAGATTTTGTAAACACTTGCTCCGGATTTAAAGCAAAAAACCTTAGTAGTTCCATCTCTTTTGCAGTTAAAGGAATCTCTTTCCCCTCTTTGAAAACAGTATATTTTTTCATATCAATTGAGATTTCTTTAAACTCTATACGTGTTTGTTCTCTATCCCCTGCTTCACTTCCTAAAACTAAAAATCTCCTCATAAGAGCTTTAACTCTAGCTACTACCTCATTTATACTAAAAGGTTTTGTAATATAATCATCTGCGCCCATACTTAAACCTAATATCTTATCAGTTTCATGATTTTTAGCAGTGAGCATTAGAATAGGAACATTCGTTTTTTCTCTTAATTTTCTGCAGACCTCAATCCCATCAATTTTTGGCATCATAAGATCTAATATAAACAGATCATATTTGTTTTTATTAAATAACGAAAGAGCGTGCTCGCCATCTATAGCAACATCAACCTTATATAATTCTCGCTCCATATATTTTTTTAATAAATCTCTAATTTCTTTTTCATCATCCGCTATAAGAATTCTAATTTCTCGCAAAATAACACCTGCTTTCATAATTTCTATTATACATGTCCAAAATTATTGCGCTTATTCTCTTTAATTTACAAGTCATTAAAATAAGAAAATTGGCATTCCTTTAAAGAAATGCCAATTATCAAAAATTAAACTGTTTCAAACGCCAATATGTCGTTTATTATATTAGCATTCTTTTTAAGAATATCTAGCTTTGAATTTGATAACATTTCCATATGGGTTCCGTACCCTTGAATTATCCTGAAATTTTTCGTAGTAGCATTCTCCCACAGTAAATTATTTTCATCTTCTTTTTCTTTTACTGATTTTATATAACTTATATTTCCATCAATACTACCATTTGTTGTTGTACTCTGTACATACATATAAGACTTCATAATTAATTCTATCAAATAATCACTAGCTAATTTCTCTAAATCTTTATATTTTTTCAGATTGAATTTTTCATGAAGCTCTCTCTTACACTCTTCCTCTGTATAAAGATTCTGTTCTACAATCGTACGGTATTTTGAATCAATAAGAATAAGATTTTCTACTTCTAAACCTTGTCTATTCAATTCTTTTGCCACATCGAAGGCAAGAATTCCACCAGCTGAATATCCCACTAATGTGTACGGTCCTTCTGATTGAATATCTTTTATTATTTTAACATATTGTGCAATTCTATTTTCAGATTTAATAAAATTAAAACTGTAAACCGAATATGACTCAATATGCTTTGCTAGCCCCATATATGCTATTCCTATTGAAGCAGCAGGTGGGAAACAAAATAGTTTTTTATTGGTGCTTGTTGAGCTACTAAGTTGAATACAATCCTCTGTATAATCCTTTAACATTTCTTTTGCGCCTTCTAAGAACGCTGAAAAACTTCGGACTGTAGGTTTATCAAATACATCTTTAAACGGTACTCTAAAGTTTAACTCTGCAACTATCCTTGAAACAAATGTCATAACGTTTAAAGAGTTCGCTCCGATATCAAATAAATTAGTATTCATACCTATTTTTTTGATATTTAAAATTTCTTCCCATATTCTAACAATTTTTTCTTCTAAATCATTTCTTGGTGGTTCGTATTCTAATTCATATTTGACATTTCCATCTGGTGCTGGTAATGAATTTATATCTATTTTACCATTTGTTGTCAACGGTAATTCCTTAAGCTGTGTAAAAAATGCCGGTATCATATAATTTGGAAGTTCTTTTGATAAATATCTTCGCATCTCTGTAACAGTAATTGCTTTTTCTTTATTCTCTAAAACAACATATGCACAAAGATACTGACTATTCTCACCGTCTATTCTTGCAACAACTTTTGTTTCTTTTATATTATCTAATTTTAGAATTTGATTCTCTATTTCTCCTAATTCAATTCTATAACCACGAATTTTTACTTGATGGTCAGTTCTCCCTATAAATTCGATATTTCCACTAGGCAACCATCTTGCAAGATCCCCTGTTCGATACATCTTTGCTCCAGGTACATATGGATTTGATATAAATTTTTCTGCTGTCAATTCAGGTCTATTTAAATAACCTGTAGCAACACCATCTCCACTTATATAAAGTTCTCCTTCTATTCCTACTGGTAATATATTTTGATTATCATCCAATATATAAATTTGAACATTATCAATTGGCTTCCCAATAGGTACCGATATGTGTTTATCGTCATTAAGGCTATATTTATAAATCATACAGCCAATTGTTGTTTCTGTTGGACCATACTCATTATAGATTTCAACATTATGATTGAAACTTTTTGAAATCTCTCTTGCTAACTCAGTCTTTAAATCTTCTCCACCCACTATTAATCGTTTTATACTTGAATTGCTGTTATCAATATCTCTTATCAATCTTAAATGGGATGGTGTCAATTTTACTATACCTACTCTATTATCCTTAAAGATTTTTCTTATAATTGGTTCATCCCCATCATTATTGTAAATAACTATTTTATTTCCAGAAATTAATGGTGTAAATAATGATGTAATTGTAAGGTCAAATGAGAAAGATGAATATAAGGCAAAATCTAAGGCCTCTCCTTTGACATATTCCTTATTTGCCCATGTTATATAATTGACTAGGCCTCGTTGCTTAAGCATAGTTCCCTTTGGCATACCTGTAGAACCCGAAGTATAAATCATATAAGCTAGATTGTTAGTATTACTTGTTACTTTTATATTTTCAGTAGAATAATGATTATACTCTTCATCTAAAAATACTATTTCTTTGCTTAACCTCACTGCATCTTTACCTTTTGTAAGTATTATATTTGTTCCACTATCTTCTACTATATACTTAATTCGTTCTTCAGGATATTCAGGATCTATTGGTAAATATGCTGCTCCAGATTTTAAAATCCCCATAATTCCTATAATCATCTCTAGAGAACGTTCAAGCATGATACCTACAACTGTGTCTGGTTGAACTCCTTTATTCTGGAGTATCCTAGCTATTTGGTTAGATTTTTCATTAAGTTCTTTATAAGTAAGTTGCTGCTTATCAAATACCACAGCTACCTTATTTGGAGTCCGTTCTACCTGTTCTTCAAATAAGCGATGAATTGTTTTTTCTTTTGGATACTCTGCCTTTGTTTCATTAAACTCATTCAAGAAATAATGCTTTTCTTCTTTTGAAAGGATTTCTAATTGATTCACATTTTTATGTTCATCCTGCACAACTTGGTCCGTAACATTTTTCAGATGATTTGCTATGTTCTGGATGAGTTTTTCTGAATAGAGATTTCCATCATATGATATTTTGAGAACAAGCTGTTCACCTGGAACGACAACTATTGTAAATCCATAGTTGGTTTGTTCAATCCCTTTAATATCCTTAAACACGAAACTACTCTTACTTTCTTCTTCCTGAAGTAAACGTTCATCAAGTGCATAATTCTCAAAAATCATTACATGATCAATTAAATCCCTTTTTAAATCACTAAGAGACTGTATATCTGAAAGATTCATATAGTTGTATGCTTGGCTTTCTATTGCTTGTTGCTGTACCTCTTTTAAAATATTTTTAAAGCTCTTCTGTTCTTTTATATTAATTCTCGTTGGAATTGCATTAATGAATAATCCAACCATTTTTTCAATTCCAGCTACTTTGGCATCTCTACCAGAAACGACAGAACCGAATACAACATCGTCTGTATGATTATACTTGGCTAAAATAATCCCCCATAAAGTTTGTAGCACAGTGTTTAACGTAACATTATTTTGATTAGCCAATTCAGTCATTTTTTTCGTAAGTTCCCTTGAAAATTCAATGAGCGTCTCTTGTCCATGGTACTCTCTTGTACTATCAATTTTGAACGATGGAACTTTCGCGGGTTTTTGATATCCTGCTAAATATTGTTTCCAATATTGAATTCCCTCTTCTTTTTCCTGTTCTCCTAACCATCTAATATAATCACTATATGGTCTTGGCTCTTCTAAATTAGGATACTGTCCTACTTGTTTGTTTCCATAGATATGGAACAATTCTCCCAAAATAATACCTCTGCCCCATCCATCGAACAAGATGTGATGATTACTCCATATAATTGTATAAGCCTTATCATCAGTTTGAATAAGTTCCAGTCTAATTAAGACATCTTTACTAAAATCAAAACCTTTTTCTCGATCTTGTTCAATGTAGGTTGTTATACTTTCTTTTTGCTGATCTATTCCTTGCTGTCTAATATCTCGGTATCTAAAGCCAATCTTTCGACCTTTTATAATTACATTTTTTGGTTGTTCTGTAATTTCATATTCAATTGCTGTCCGAAGGATTTCATGTCTTTTCATAATATCGTTCAAGCTTTCCTCGAATAAGTTGACATCAATAAACCCTTTGACATCAATGACAAGTTGTTCAAAGTATGCACCTGATTGTGGATCTTCTAATGCATGGAATAGCATACCCTGTTGCATATTAGCTAATGGATAAATCTTTTCTATTTCTCCCCACCTATTTTTCGCCTTGATTTCCTCTAGTTGTTCGAAGCTTAATTCTTTGTCTCCATAGTCAAATGGTGTTTTTTCAGCCTGTTCCTTAGAAATGCAATGATGGATTACATCAAGAAGAGCAGCCTTGAAAGCTTCTGTAAACTCCACTACGACATCCTCTGCATATACTTTTGTATTATAAGTCGTATCAATAGTGAGCTTTCCATCTAAGACAATAGCATTCATTTCTATAGGTGTTTCTCTTGTATGTTTACCTCCAATCGACTCTCCTGCCGATATCCAAGAAGAAGAAAAGATTGTATTATTGAGATCTGCATCCATTTGACCTAAGTAATTAAACAAAATAGGTGGCTGTTCAATATTCCATAAATCTGGATCTCCACTCAATTGTTTTAAAACCCCATAGCCTATTCCCTTATTCGGAATTCTTCTAAGAGACTCTTTCACTGTTTTAATAGTCATTGAAAGGTCCTTTTCATCTCCTAAATTGATGTATACAGGATATTTGGTTGTAAACCATCCAACTGTTCGGCTAATATCTACATTTTTTATAATCCGTTCTCTACCATGGCCCTCTAGACTAATCCTAATTTTATTTTCACCAGTTACTCTCCTTGTAGCTATTAAAAGAGCACTAATCAGTAAATCATTGATTTCAGTATGATATGCTTGATTTGTTTCTCTTAACAATCGGCTTGTTTCCTCTATTCCGAGAGCGGTACTAAAAGTATCACTATCCTCATATCGGAATAGTCCAACTTCCTCTTTTTTCTCTAAAAAGTTAACATTATCCTTTAATGTGTTCACCCAATATTGCTTTTCTCTAAGGATTTTTGCACTCTTAGCATACTCGTTGAGCTGAGTAGCATACTCTTTATAAGAAGTCGTTTTTGGATAAAACGCTATTGGCTCGCCTTTCATTAGCTGGCTGTATCCAAGTACAAAATCTTCAAATAGGATTCTCCAAGAGATTCCATCCACCACAAGGTGATGAATAATAAGTAACAGATGGTCTCCAACATTCGTCTTAAACTGTGCTACATTTACAAGAGGTCCTTCTTGTATATCAATTTTCTTCTGTAATATTGTCGCAAGTTCTTGAATTTTCACATCTGGATTATCTTCTCTCGAAACGTCATAAACATTAAAACCAAATTGATTTTTTTCCACTTCTCGATTGAATTGAAGTACTTCATTATTCTCCTCTTTATAAATCATTCGTAATGCGTCATGATGTACAAAAATCACTTCCATAACTTCTTTTATCATTTCCTCACGGAATCCATCTTTCCTATACAACATAACTGCATGATTATAATGATTTACTTCTTCTTTTCCATTCATAAAATACGCTTTTTGAATTGGAGTGAGCAACACATCTCCTGTTTCAATTTCATAAGAGCCTTCTTGTATTGTCTCAATATTGACATAGTTGCTTAAAAACTTGATTTCCGGATAGGTAAATAGATCTTTCATCTCTAACGTGATACCTTCTCGTGATAAACGTGAGATAATTTGTAAAGCTTTAATAGAATCTCCACCCGAAGCAAAAAAGTTATGGCTAATCCCAATTGGCTTGACTCCTAATATATCTTCCCATACCTTCACAAGTTTTTCTTCTACCTGATTTCTTGGTTTTTCATAATCTACTCCCTTACTCACATCTGGCTCTGGTAAGGCTTTTTCGTCTACTTTTCCATTTCCCGTAAGTGGAATACGCTCCATCTGAACAAAATAAGATGGAATCATGTATTCAGGGATTTCTACTTTTAAGTACGCTCTTAATTCTTCAAATGATAGGTCCCTCTGGGACGTAATATATGCACATAGATATCTTCTTCCGTCCTGACCTTCTCGATCAATCACGAATGCTTCTTTAATTTGTTCGTGTTTAACTAAATGACGCTTAATCTCTTCTGTTTCAATTCGATAACCTCTTATTTTCACTTGACCATCAATCCTACCTGCAAGCTCAATTCTACCATCTGATAGTCTTCGAGCAAGATCCCCTGTCCGATACATTTTTTTATTTGGTTCAAACGGATTTTGAACAAATTTTTCTTCTGTCAAATCTGCTCTGTTTAAATATCCACTTGCTACGCCATCTCCTGATAAGCATAATTCACCATAAATACCTTCTGGGACAAGTTTCATTTGTTGATCCACTACGTAAGCCTTCATATTCTGAATTGGTCTTCCAATCACAGGGCATTCTTTGAAAGCTGCCATTGTATCATATTCAATAACTTGATATACCGAACCAATTGTCGCCTCTGTAGGTCCATAGTGATTCATTACCGCATGATTTGGGTAATGTGTATAGAATTTTTCAACATCTATTGGATTGATTTTCTCTCCACCTAACACGACTAATCTCAAAGTTTTACAGCTCTGATTATTTGAGAAACTCGGATCATTCACCAAGACGTTAAAGAGAGACGGTGTTAATTTCAAATAAGAAATCCCTTGTTCTTCTATATACTGTAATGCCTTCTGAGCATTAGTATATACTTCTTTTGTAACGAGATGCAGTTCACATCCATTTAAAAGTGATGAATATAGACTTGTATAGCCCAAGTCAAATGCATAGGAAGATACTAACATTGCCTTATCTGTTTCTTTTAGATTCGCTTCCTTTGTAAACCAAGTCATATAGTTTACAACGTTGTTGTGCTGAACACATACACCTTTAGGTGTACCAGTCGAACCTGATGTATAGATGATATACGCATTATGATTCCATTTATAATTGACTAATAAATTTGATGTATCCCTCTCTTTTATAGAATCATCTTCCATGGAGATTATTTCTCCATTAAATTGGAGAGTTTCTTTCCTTTCTCCTTTTACTATCAATAGGCTAGCATTACTATCCTTTAAAATGACATTCGTTCTTTTATCCAGTTGTTCAGGATCTATTGGTAAGTAAGTCGCTCCTGCTTTTAATACGGCCATAATTCCAATAATCATTTCAAGAGATTCTTCCACTAACATACCTACTGTTATCCCTGGCTTTGCTCCTTTTTCTTGAAGCAACCTTGCCATTTGATTCGCTCTTTCATTCAGTTCCAGATACGTAAGTTTCTGATTTTTAAATATCACGGCTACATGGTGAGGTGTTCGTTTCACCTGTTCCTCAAATAATTGTGAAATTGTTTTATCTTTCGGATAATCAGCTTTTGTATCTTTATCATCCTGCAATAGCATCTGCACTTCTTCTTCTGAAAGCAACATAATATCCTGAATGCTTTGTTCTGGCTTCTCAATAATTTCTTTAAAAACCTGGATTAAATGTTTAGCTAATCTTTCTACAGTTTCCTTCTTAAATAATTTAGTTCTGTAATTTAATACACATTTGATACTACGCTCTTCTTCAACAGCGGTAAGTGTTAAATCAAATTTAGAAACATGCGCCTTCATTTGATATGGTGAGAAAGTTAAACCTTGTATTTCAAAATCATCATAGTCAAAGTTTTGTAAGACGAGCATTGTATCAAACAAAGCACTTCTGCTCATATCTCTCTTTAAATCTAATTTTTCAACTAATTCATCAAATGGATAATCCTGATTTTCATAGGCTTTTAAAGCATTCTCTTTAACTTCTTTTAAATAATCTTGGAATGAAACGTCTCGTTTTGGATAATTTCTCATTGCAAGAGTATTAACAAAAATACCCATAATCTGTTTCAAATCATCATGAGGTCTTCCTGCGATTGGAGATCCCACTACGATTTCCTCTTGCCCCGTATATTTTGAAAGCAGTGTTGTGTATCCCGCTAACAGAAGCATATACAGCGTCACACCATGTTCCTTCGCCATCTTCTTAAGATTAACATATATGTCACTATCGATTTCAAAATGTACAAGGTCACCTTCTGTACTTTGAATTGGCGGTCTTTTATAATCTGTCGGCATATTTAGTACTGGTACTTCTTCTTTAAATACATGCATCCAATACTCTTCTTGTTTTTTCATTTCTTCTTGAGTAAACAATTCTCTTTGCCATACAGAATAATCTTTATATTGAATGCTTAATGGAGATAATTCTTTCCCGTTGTATAACTCAGCTAATTCCTGTGTAAAGATCCCCATTGATACACCATCTGATATAATATGGTGCATATCTAATACAATCACGTGCTCATCATCTGTAACATGTATGATTTCAACCCGTAAAAGAGGAGCCTTCTCCAAATCAAACGGTTTAACAAATCCATTGATCATATCATCTAGCTTATTGGTACCCATTTCTCTATACATCACTTGGAAATCTATGTCTTTTTCAATCTTTTGAACTGGTTCACCATCTACCATTACAAAAGAAGTTCTTAAAGCTTCATGTCTTTCGATTAATTTATGGAAAGCCTTCTCAAGTTGCTGAACATCCAAATCACCTTTTATCTTCATGGCGAACGGTATATTGTAAGATACTCCGCTACCCTCTATTTTGTTTAAAATATAGAGTCTTTTTTGTGCAGATGAAAGTGGATAATAATCTTGTTCTTCTACTTTTTTGATCGATGCATATACACTTTCTTTTGTAGAGTCAATAAATTCTCCAATCCCTTTTATAGTAGGTGTTTGGAAGATTTGTCGTAAAGGTATCTCCACCATAAGTTCCTTATGGATTTTAGAAACCATCGTAGTTGCTTTAAGAGAATGACCTCCTATTTCAAAAAAGTGCTGGTTGATACCGATTTTTTCCACTCCTAAAATTTCCTGCCAAATGGATACAAGTCTTTCTTCGACTTCATTCCTTGGTGCCTCATACTCTACTCCCACAACTGCACTTTCATCAGGTTCTGGTAAGGCCTTTCGGTCCACTTTTCCATTTGCTGTAAGTGGCAGTTTATCCAACTGAACGAAAAACGCAGGAATCATATACTCTGGAAGCTCTTGCGCCAAAACCTTCCGAATTTCTTGTAATATGGATTCTTTCTTACGTGTTTCAGACGTAAAATAAGCACATAAATATGGTTGACCATTATTATCCTCTCTTGCGATGACAACGGCTTCTTTAATCTCTTTCTGCTTCAAAAGTTGATTCTCTACCTCACCTAGTTCAATCCTGAAACCTCGAATTTTCACTTGATGGTCAATTCTACCTAAAAATTCGATATTCCCATTAGGCAATAACCTTGCAAGATCTCCTGTCCGGTACATCCTTTCCCCTGGAATGAATGGATTTGGAACAAACTTCTCCGCTGTGAGCTCTGGTCTGTTTAAATAACCACGTGCCAAACCTTCCCCACTTACACAAAGTTCACCAGCAACTCCTAATGGCAATAAATTATTTTCCATATCAAGGATATAAACCCTGTTATTACTTATTGGTTTACCAATAAGTACCTTCTGATCTTCCTGTTTTAATTCACATATTGTAGAACAAACACTATTTTCTGTTGGACCATATTCATTAAACAATTTTACGTGAGGCATTTTCTGAAAATGTTTTGTAATTAGATTTTCATTAAAACCTTCACCTGCAATTGTCACAAATCTCAAATCTACTAAAGGCTTATCAATAGTGTTTAATAGATTATTATAATAGCTTGGAACAGCTAACAAATTAGTTACTTTATTATTTTGAATAATATTTATAAATTTACTGAAATTCATTCTTATATCTTCTATTAAAATTAATTTACCTCCAGAAAGCAAAGTAGTAAAAATATCTTCAACAGAGCTGTCAAAAGAGAAAGAAGGCATCTGTAACGTAATATCACTTTCACTATATTGATATGATTCTATTCTCCAACATAACGTATTGAGAATAGATTTATGATTCACCATAACACCCTTTGGTTTTCCTGTTGAACCTGAAGTGTATATTATATAAGCCATGTCAGAGGACTTATTTAGACTAGGCAAGTTTTCTGTAAATCTATCCTTAACCTTTTGTACATTTATATCAATACAAGTTAAATCATAATCTACATGTTTATTTTCTTGTTTTAACAATATTTCTATACCACTGTCTTCTAACATATATCTTCTTCTATCCTCTGGATACTCAGGATCAATTGGAAGGTATGCTCCCCCGGCTTTTAATATCGCCATCATACCAACTATCATTTCAATCGAACGTTCAACCATAATACCAACCACAGTATTAGATTTCACACCTTTTTCTCTTAGCAGAGTAGCGACTTGATTAGATTTTTCGTTAAGTTCCCAATAAGTCAATTGTTGATTTTCAAACACAACTGCAATATTTTCAGGTGTCCTTTCTACCTGTTCTTGGAACAATTGATGTATCGTCTTCTCTTTTGGATAATCTACTTTTGTATCATTAAATTCATACAATAAAGTTGTTCTTTCTTCTTCTGAAATTATGTCTATTTCATTTATTTTCTTATTCTCATCTGCAATCACTTGTTCAGTTACTTTTTTAATGTGCATTTCGATATTATCTATTATTTTGTCATCATAAATATTGCCATCATAAGTTAAAACTAAATTTAACTTCTCACCTGGAGTTGCAGCAATACTAAAACTATAATTGCTCTGCTCTTCTGCATGTATATCTTCTACCTCAAAACCTATATCCATTTTTTCATTTCCAGCAATACGTTTATCAACAGCATAGTTCTCAAACACAATTATATGATCAATAAGATCATTCTTTAATTTACTCATTGCTTGAACTTCAGCTAAATTCATATAGTTATAATTATTGCTAGCTATAGCTTCACTCTGTACAACCGTTAAAACCTCTTTAAACTTCTGATTCTTTCCAAGGTTTATTCTAGTTGGAATGGCATTAATAAATAAACCAATCATCTTTTCAATTCCGTCTACTGGTGCTTCCCTTCCCGATACAATAGTTCCAAATACTACTTCGTCTGTATTATTATACTTCGCCAAAATAATACCCCAAATACTCTGGAATACTGTATTAAAGGTTACGCTATTCCTATTAGCAAGCTGTGTAATCCTATTTGTTAGTTCGTTCGAAAATTCAATTACTTTTTCTCTTCTTAAATACTCACTATTATTCTTAGTAATCTGTAATTTTGGTATTTGCGCTTTCTCTTCATAACCATCTAAATATTGCTCCCAATAACTTTTACCTTCTTCTTTATCTTGCTCTTCCAGCCATTTTATATAATCGCTATAAGGTTTCGTTTCTTCTAACTCATATTCTTCACCATTTATTAATTTTCCATATACAGTGAATAACTCACCTAATACGATTCCAAGACACCAACCGTCCAATAAAATATGGTGATGACTCCATACCAATTTATATAAGTTTTCATCTGTTCTAATCAAACATACTCTCATTAAAGTATCTTTACTTAAGTTAAATCCCTTTTCTGTATCTTCTTCTCTATAATTTTTTATGAATAACTCTTTTTCTATAGTTCCTCTTTCACTTATATCGCAATATTGAAAACCTATTTCTCTATCCGCTATTATTATTTGTCTAGGCTCCTCAACTATTTCATATTCAAATGATGCTCTTAGTATTTCGTATCTTTGCATGATTTTATTAAAACTTGTTTTTAATATCTCTACATCAACGTATCCTGTTATATCCATGACAGTTTGTTCAAAATATGCTTTTGAATTTTTGTTTTCCAAAGCATGGAACAGCATTCCTTTTTGCATATTTGCTAACGGGTAAATCTTTTCAATTTCGAAATCTTTATACTTTTCTTTAATATCCTTAAGTTCACTTAGAGTTAATTTAGTATCCCCATAGTCATAAGGCGTTTTTTCCACCTCTATTTGACTAACACAATGATCAATTATAGTTTCAAGACTTTCTTTAAACTTATCATTTAATTTCCTGATTGTTAGTTCATCAAACTCTAGCTCATTAAAGGTAGTATTTATAACCAATTCATTATTAATAATTATCGAATTGATTTCTATCGAATTATTTCTTGAAATCTTTCCTCCAATTGTTTCCCCATAAGAAAATTTTGATTCAGAAAATTCATTTCTGTTAACATCATTATCCATTTCACCTAAATAGTTAAATGAAATTGGTGCTTTTTGTTCATTTAATAGATACTTCTCTTTTGATAAATATTTTAGTATACCAAATCCGATTCCCTTGTTAGGAATTTTCCTTAAAGTTTCTTTTACCATTTTTATATTAGTAGCAAGATCGGTCTCATTGCCTAAATCTATAAGTACTGGATACATAGTTGTAAACCAACCTACAGTCCTACTAATATCTACATTTTCTAAGATATCTTCTCTTCCATGTCCCTCCATATTTATTTTTATACAATTTTCACTTGTTATCTCTCTAGCACCTAATAATAAGGAAGTTAACAATATATCATTTATTTCTGTATTGTATGCCCTATTAGATTTTCTTAATAAACTTATAGTCTTTTCCTTATTTAAAGAAATACTAACTGTTTTACTATTTTCGAATGTGTCACTTTTGAGCTCTTTTTTTCTAGGTATAAATGCAACCTCAGTATTTGCTATCTCTTGCCAATACTCTTTTTCCTTTAATAATTTATTGCTTCTAGCATACTCCCTCAGCTTAGAGGAAAATTCTTTAAAGGATTCAGTCTTGAATCCAACGTCTAACTTCTCACCTCTTAAATCCTGAGAATATAGAGTTTCAAAATCTTCTAATATTATTCTCCATGATACTCCATCTACTACAAGATGATGAATGGTAATAAGCAGATGATCACCTTGATTCGTTTTAAATAAACAAAGATTAACGAGTTTACCATTTTTGATGGAAGATTTCTTTTGGATATTTGTCGCTAATTCATATATTTTCTCTTCCTTATTCTCTACTCCCTCAACATCATGAACGTATAAATCAAAGAGGTTATCCTTATAGCCTCTATTATACTGAATGATCTCTCCATCATTTTCTCTATAAATCATTCTAAGGGCATCATGCTGCTCTAATATCTTATTAAAGACTCTCTCTATTCTCTTTTGATCAAATCCCTCTTCCCTAAACAGCATAAATGATTGATTAAAATGATCTAGTTCTTCTTTATTTTTCTCAAAATACCATTTTTGAATTGGAGATAATATTACTTCTCCTGTAACTATTTCATAAGGTTTTAACCGTTTGTTTTGCTTTTTTACATACTTACTAAGATCTTTAATTTTAGGGTTTGCAAATAGATCTTTCACTTCTAACTTAAGATTTATTCTAGACAACCTGGACACAATTTGCAGAGCCTTAATAGAATCTCCACCTGATACAAAGAAATGATGATTTATCCCTATATCCTCTATGCCTAGGATATCCCTCCAAATCTCAACAAGATGTGTTTCAACTTCATTTCTTGGTGCCTCATATTCTACCCCTGATTGACTACTTCTATCTGGCTCTGGAAGTGCTTTTCGATCCACTTTATCGTTTGATGTAAGTGGTAACTGGTCAAGTTGAACAAAATAAGAGGGAATCATGTAATCAGGAAGTTCCTTTTCTAAAAATTCTCTTATCTTGGCTGAAGATATTGCTTTTTCAGACACAATATAAGCACTTATATACGTATGATTTTTCTTATCCTCTTTTGCTACTACTACGACCTCTTTTATATCTTGATGTTTTAACAACTGGCTCTCTATTTCACCAAGTTCTATTCTATACCCACGTATTTTTACTTGATGATCAATTCTTCCTATGAATTCAACATTTCCATCAGGCATCCATCTTACAAGATCACCTGTACGATACATTTTTTCTCCACTGACGAAAGGATTTCCCACAAATTTCTCGGCAGTTAAGGCTGGATTATTTAAATAACCTCTTGCCAATCCAACTCCAGATATACATAACTCTCCTGTTACTCCAATTGGACAAAGCTGATTATACTTATTTATTATATAAACTTTAGTATTATACACCGGTTTTCCAATTGGAATATTATCATCATTGTTATTCATTAAGAAACTTGTAGTTACTACTGTATTTTCGGTTGGACCGTAGGCATTTACAAGTTGATAGCGAGTATTCTTATTTAAAATTAACTTTTCGCCACCGGATACTAACATTCTTAAAGAATGATTATCTTGTAATATAAATTGTTCACTTACCTTAGATGGGAATGTTGCAACTGTTATGTCTTTACTATTCATATATTCATTTAATTTATCTAGATCAAGCCTCATATCTTTGCCTAAAACGTGCAAAGTAGCTCCGGTGATTAAACAAGGGAAAATTTCTCCAATAGATGCATCAAATGAGACTTTCAAATAGTTTGTAATTCGATCTCTTTCTGTTATTTTATGAAAATCTACATACCAATTACATAAATTGACTAAGGAATGATGTCCCACTAACACCCCTTTTGGTAAACCCGTGGAACCAGACGTATAAATGACATAGGCTAAATCATTTCTATTATTACGCCTTTCCATATTAATTTGCTCTTGATTTTTTATTGTTTCATCATTAATTGAGATTTTAGTTATACATTCATTATTGATAAAATGAAGTTTATCGTATAAATGAGTCTGCGTTAATACGCATTTTGCGTTACTATCTTCTACCATATATTTAATTCGCTCTTCAGGATATTCAGGGTCTATTGGTAAATACGCTGCCCCTGATTTTAATATACCCATGATACCGACAATCATATCTAAAGAACGTTCCACCATAATTCCTACAATCATTTCTGGATGAACACCCTTATCATAAAGTACTCTAGCTACTTGATTGGATTTTTCATTGAGCTCCTTATAAGTAACTTGTTGCCCCTCAAATTCTACGGCAACCTTGTTTGGAGTTCTCTCTACCTGCTCCTCAAATAATTGATAAATGGTTTTATTCTTTAGATAATCCATATAAGTTTCATTAAATTCATTCAAAAGAATGTGCTTTTCTTCTCCCGAAAGCATATCTATTTGACCTAAACAAACTTCCTGATTATTAGTAATTTCTCTTAAAATACTAACAAAGTGCTCTGATATTTTAGCTATTGTCTCTTTCTTAAACAATTTTGTACAATATTCTAAATCAAATTTTATGATGTTATTAGTTTCTACTGCTGATAATGTTAAATCAAAATTTGCTATATTAAGTTCACTATCATATGTTTCAAAACTTAACCCTTTAATCTCTTCATTAGAGGTATCTAAGTTTTGTAGCACAAACATCGTATCAAATAATGCACTTCTACTCATATCTCTTTGTAAGTCCAGCTTTTCAACCAGTTCATCCAAAGGATAATCTTGATTTTCATAAGCCTTTAATGCATTTTCTTTTACTTCTCTTAAATAATTACGAAATGTTTTATCTTCATTTGGATAATTTCTCATCGCAAGGGTATTCACAAACATTCCGACAATATTTTTAAAATCATGATGGCTTCTTCCTGCAATTGGAGATCCTACCACAATATCATCTTGACCCGTATATCTTGAAAGTAAAGTTGTATATCCAGCTAACAGAAGCATATACATGGTAACCCCATTTTCTTTTGCAATTCTATTAAGGTTCTTTGTCAACTCACTATCTATTTCAAAACTTCTTCGAGCCCCTTCAACACTTTGTGTCGGCGGCCTTTTATAATCTGTTGGCATATTTAAAATAGGTACTTCTTCTTTAAAAACATTTATCCAATATTCTTCTTGCTTCTTCATTTCCTCTTGAGTAAACAAGTCTTTTTGCCATACTGCATAATCTTTATACTGTAGGTCCAATGGGGATAACTCTTTCCCTTCATACAGTTTACAGAGCTCTCTATTTAAAATGTTCATTGAAACTCCATCTGAAATGATATGGTGCATATCTAGGACCATCACGTGCTCATCATCTGTGACATGTATAATTTCAACCCGTAAAAGAGGAGTCTTCTCCAAATCAAACGGTTTAACAAATCCATTGATTATATCATCTAGCTTATTGGTACCCATTTCTCTATACGTCACTTGGAAATCTATCTCTTTTTCAATCTTTTGAACTGGTTCACCATCTACCATTACGAAAGAAGTTCTTAAGGCCTCATGTCTTTCGATTAGTTTATAGAATGCATTCTCAAGCTGATGAACATCCAAATCACCTTTTATTTTCATAGCGAAAGGCATATTATAAGATACTCCGCTACCCTCTATTTTGTTTAAAATGTAGAGTCTTCTTTGGGCAGATGAGAGCGGATAATAATCCTGTTCTTCTACTTTTTTGATCGATGCATATACACTTTCTTTCGTAGAGTCAATATATTCTCCAATTCCTTTTATAGTAGGTGTTTGGAAGATTTGTCGTAAAGGTAGCTCCACCATAAGTTCCTTATGGATTCTAGAAACCATCGTAGTCGCTTTCAGTGAATGGCCTCCAATTTCAAAAAAGTTGTGTTGAATTCCTATGTTTTCTATATCTAAAATATCTTGCCAAATGGATACAAGCTTTTCTTCGACTGTATTCCTTGGCGCCTCATACTCTACTACTCCTGCAACCGAACTTTCATCAGGACTTGGTAAAGCCTTTCGATCCACTTTCCCATTTGTAGTAAGTGGTAGCTTGTCTAGCTGAACAAAAAAAGCAGGAATCATATACTCTGGTAACTCTTTTGCCAAAAACTTTCGAATTTCTTGAACCCTAGTCTCGCCCTTCGATGATTCGGAAGTAAAGTACGCACATAAATATTGATGATTATTACTATCTTCTCTTGCGATAACAACAGCTTCTTTTACTTCCTTATGTTTTAGAAGTTGACTCTCTATCTCACCCAGTTCAATCCTGAAACCACGAATTTTCACTTGATGGTCAATTCTTCCTAAAAACTCAATATTTCCATCAGGTAGCATTCTCACAAGGTCTCCTGTTCGATACATTCTCTCTCCTAGAATGAACGGATTTGGAACGAATTTCTGAACTGTTAATCTCTCGTTATTTAAATACCCTTTACTTAATCCGTCTCCAGAAATACATAGTTCTCCAGGCACACCAAGTGGAAGCAGGTTAGAATTTTTATCTACTACAAAAACCGAAGTATTTGCTAACGGTTTTCCTATTGGGATAACCTCAGTTACTTCATTAACAAAATAATAAGTAGCATATACCGTGCTTTCAGTTGGACCATAAACATGAATAATTTTATCTTTGCCCAATTTCTCAAGGGCTTTGTTCACATGTGAAACTGAAACTCTTTCACCACCGAATAATATTTTTCTTATTTTATCTAAACAATCTATTTCTAAATCTACAAGCGCATTAAATAAAGCTGTGGTAATAAACATAATACTTATTTGTTCTTCCTTTATTAACTTAGCTAGTTTAACAAGACTTAATACAGTGTCCTTCTCAACCATTATTAACTTTGCACCATTTAGAAGCGCACCATAAATATCAAATATAGACCCATCAAAAGCATAATTCGAAAGTTGTAGTATCGTATCATTCTCATTAATTTCAATATAATTTGTATTCTTAACTACTCTAATTGCACTATAATGCGGAATAACTACTCCTTTTGGTGTTCCTGTTGATCCTGAAGTATAAATGATATAAGCTGTATCACTTGAATGATTTATCAAATTCAAATTATCTGTACTTAGCCTTAAAAAATTCTCTTGATCTAAATTAATTAACTCCACATTCAAATTAAATTGACTTATACATCTATCTTGAGTCAATAAAAATTTTACATTACTATCTTGTAACATGTAGTCAATTCTCTCTTTAGGAGTCTCAGGATCAATTGGTAAATAAGCCGCTCCGGATTTTAAAATCCCCATAATTCCTATAATCATTTCTAAAGAACGGTCGACCATGATTCCTACAATTGTGTTTGATTGAACACCTTTTTCTCGCAGTAGTCTAGCTATTTGATTTGATTTTTCATTTAATTCCCTATAAGTTAGGTTATTACTTTTAAAGCTAACTGCCACACGGTCAGGTGTCTTCTCAACCTGTTCCTCAAACAATTGATGTATCAACCTATCTTTAGGATATTCAACGGTTGTTTCATTAAATTTATAAAGAAGGATGTTTCTTTCCTCTTCTGAAATTAAATCTATATCGATCAATTTCTTAGCATCATTTTCGATAACTTGCTTCGTTACATTTTGAATATGACACTCTAGATTATTGATTAGTCTTTCTTCATATACATTTTCATCATATACAATTGTTAGTTTCAATTTCTCTCCTATTCCTACAGTAAGGCTTAGGCTATAATTACTTCTCTCTTCGTCGGTTACAGATACAACTTCGAACCCTAATCCACTTTCCTTTTCTTCCAATCCTTTTTCATCAATAGCATAATTTTCAAATACTAATATATGATCAATAAGATTACTTTTTAAGTTGCTAAGAGCTTGAACTTCGGCTAAATTAATATAATTATAATCATTACCCTCTATTGCATCATGTTGAGTTGCTTTTAAAACTTCTTTAAATGATTTTTCACTTTGCAACTTTATTCTAGTTGGTATTGTATTTATAAATAAACCTAACATATTCTCTATACCTTCTACAGCTGCATCTCTGCCTGAGACAACTGTTCCAAAAACAACATCCTCACTATTGTTATACTTCGCTAGAATAAGCCCCCAAATACTCTGCATCACTGTATTTAAGGTGACGTTATTTTTATTTGCCAGTTGTGTAATCTTATCAGTTAACTCTTTTGAAAACTCTATCACTTTTTCTCTTCTCTGATACTTTCCAGCACTAGAGTTATTAAATTTAGGGAGGGTAGCAGTTAACTCATACCCCTCCAGATACTTACTCCAATACTTCAATCCTTCTTCATTATCCTGATTATTTAGCCAATTTATATAATCACTATAGGGTCTAGGATCTTCTAATTGATGCTCTTCACCTTTCATTTTATGTGAATAGATAGTAAATAACTCATCTAATATAATCCCAATACACCAACCATCAAGTAATATATGATGAAAGCTCCAAATTACTTTATATGAGTTATCATTTGTTTTGATCAAACAAATTCTCATAAGGGTTTCTTTTGTTAGGTCAAAGCCCTTCATCTTATCATCTACTATATATTTTTCCACATATAAATCTTTAGTGTTTAAATCTAAATTACTTACATCATTGTAGCTAAACTTAATTTTTCTATCCCTTAATATTACATGTAATGGCTCGTCCAATTTATAATTAAATGATGCTCTTAACACTTCGTGCCGTTTCATAATCTCGTTGAAACTTTCCTCAAAAATAGTTTCATCTACATAACCTTTTATATCTAATATAATTTGTTCAAAATATGCTTCTGAATTTTTATCTTCAATAGCATGAAACAGTATCCCCTTTTGCATATTTGACAATGGATAGATTTTCTCAACTTTATTAACTTTCATATATTTATCCCCCTAAATAGTTTCCGTCGGAAAAGGCACAAAAATTATAAATATGATTTGTACAATTAAGTATTCGCTATGATTGTGTTTTGCCTCCAGGCTTTAATTATCGATGAATTCATATTCACCTAGTAACTCATCAAGCTCTTCTAGTGACATTTTATTGTAACCATAATCGGAAGCTGTTTTTTCTGATTCCGTTTGATTAATACAATGATCGATTATCATTTCAAGGTTCTCTTTATACTTTTGGTTAAAATCAGCGATTAAAAATTCAGAATATTCCCCTTCATTGAAGGTAGTGTTTATTATTAATGTATCCTCTACAATTATTGAATTAATTTCTATAGAAGCATCTCTTGCATTTTCGCCACCTATACTTTCGCCAGGTGATAGCCATGATGCAGAAAATTCTTCATCGGTCGCTTTTTTACTCATTTCTCCCAAATAATTAAATAATATAGGTGCCGTTTCATCATTTAACAAATCTTGATCCTTTTTTAGGTATTTTAAAACCCCATATCCTATTCCGTTATTAGGAATTTTTCTTAAAGCCTCTTTTACCAATTTTATACTCATAGAAATTTCTTTTTCTTTACCTAAATCAAAATATACAGGGTATATTGTAGTAAACCACCCAATAGTCCTACTAACATCTATGTTTTCAATGACTTCTTCTCTTCCATGACCTTCCATGAGAATTTTCAGCCTGTTTTCTCCTGTTAAATCTCTTACTGTTACTAACAAAGCCGCTAAAAGGATATCATTTATTTGAGTATTATATGTTTTGTTTGTTTCTCCCAATAACTTTTGAGTGTTCTCCTTATTTAGTGAAATGGTTAAGGTCTTGCTATTTTTATAATCGGTCACATCTATTTCTTCATTTTTTGCTAAAAAATCTACTTTCATTTTAGATATGTCTGCCCAATATTTTTTTTCTTTTAGAAGTTTATTACCTACCGCATAATCCATTAACTTTTCTGAAAACTCCTTAAATGAATCCGTTTTAAAACCTATATCAAGTTTTTCATTGAGATATGCTTGTTTGTATAACATTTCGAAATCTTCGAATAATATTCGCCATGATACTCCATCTATTACAAGATGATGGATAGTAATAAGCAAATGATCACCCTCATTTGTTCTAAAAATGCAAAGTTTTAACATTTTACCGTCAGTAATCGAAATTTCTTTTTGTATATTTGTTGCTAGTTGACCCACTATCTCCTGTTGATTATCTTGATTCTTAATATCATGGACATATAAATCAAAGAAATCCCCATTTAAATCACGATTATATTGAATAATTTCACCATTTTCCTCTTTATAAATCATTCGTAAAGCATCGTGTTTTTCACAAATTTTACGAAACACCTTTTCTACAATCTGTTCTTCAAATCCATTTTTTCTATACAGCATAAATGATTGATTATAGTGATTTAGCTCTTTATTATTTAATGCTTCGTTTAATACAAAATGTCTTTTCTGTATTGGCATTAAAGGAACATTTCCCTGAATTATTTCATAGTTTTTCTTTACTCTCGATTCATTTTTTACATACTTACTAAGATTTTTAATTTTCGGGTTTTCAAATAAATCTTTAATTTTGAGTTTAAGATTCACTTTCGATAGTTTAGAAACTATTTGTAACGCTTTTATAGAATCTCCACCAACCTCAAAAAAACTATCGTTAATTCCAATTTCTTTAATACCCAAGACATCCTGCCAAGCTGATACAAGATGTTCTTCCACTTCATTTCGAGGCGCTTCATAATCTGTTCCCTTAGAAAGGTCCCCCTCTTGTACAAGAGGCAATGCTTTTCTATCTATTTTTCCATTCGGTGTAAGAGGCATTTTATCTAATTGAATAAAAAATGAAGGAATCATATAATCTGGTAAATAATTTGACAAGTAGTCTCTTAATTCACTTGTAGTTAGCTCCTCTTTAGCTATTATGTATGCACATAAATAGGTAAAACCAGCATTATCTTTCCGATCAATTACTACCGCCTGATTTATATTTTGATTACCTAATAGTTTAGCTTCAATTTCTCCTATTTCTACCCTAAACCCTCGAACCTTTACTTGATTGTCTATTCTTCCTAAAAACTCAATATTTCCATCTGAAAGCCATCTTGCCAAATCTCCTGTTTTATACATTTTTTCACCAGGTATAAAGCCATTTGAAACAAACCTTTCATGAGTAAGATCTGGCTTGTTTAAGTATCCTTTTGCAAGACCTTTTCCACCAATGTACAATTCACCATACACCCCTATAGGTTGTGGTTCTAATAAAGAGTTTAAAACATAATATTTTGTGTTATTTAACGGCTTTCCTATAGGAGTATTTACCATTTGTGGTATATAATCGTACTCTTCTTCATAATAGCTAGAATCAATAGTTGCTTCTGTAACTCCATAGCTATTAATTACTCTCATATTCTCCCCATATCTTTTAACCAAATTTTTGTACTCATGTATAGGACAGCTATCAGAACCTAATATTAATAATCGTAATGTCGTGAGATCAAAATTATTTTCATATACATAATTCATAAAAGGTATAATAAGACTTGGAGTGGATTCAAAAATATTAATCTTATACTTCTTAATTGTCTTATATAATAAATCCAGTTCTAGCTTGATATGACTCGGTACTATATACATTGTCCCGCCATTTAATAAACTTCTACATAAGTCCCCTGCAAATACATCAAACGACATACTAGCCATTTGTAATAAATTTACTTCATACTTTGACAATTCATAGTGATCTCTCCAAGTGTAATGGGCATTAACCAAATTTTTATGCTCTACTAACACACCTTTAGGGTTTCCAGTTGTTCCTGATGTATATATGATATACACTAAATCATCTGGTGAATTGATATGATTCAAATTATCTTCATCGATATCATATATATCTATATGATTTATATTTACTACTTCACCGTAGGAACCATTTTTATCCGTTAGATGTTCTTGGGTAATAATAATGTCCGCATTACTATCCTCAAGCATAAATTCTATTCTCTCTGTAGGGTATTCTGGATCTATCGGCAGATATGCTCCTCCAGCTTTTAGAACCCCCAATATTCCTACAATCATTTCTACTGATCTATCCACCATTATTGCAACTATACTATTTTGTACAACACCTTTTTCTCTCAAAGTTCTAGCTAGTTTATTTGCTTTTTTATTCAATTCTTCATAGGTTAACTGCTTTTCTTCGAACACTACAGCTATATGATTTGGTGTTTTTTTAACCTGCTCTTCAAAAAGTTCGTGTATAGTACCTACTGGATATTCAACAGCAGTATTATTATACTTGTTTAATATCATTTCTCTTTCTTCTTGTGAAAGCAAATTTATTTCACTTAATTTTTGTTCAGGATTATTAACAATTTCTTTTAAGATATTAACTACATGATTTCCAATTCTTTGTATAGTTTCTTTTTTAAATAATTTTGTGCAATACTCTAAAATAAATTCTATATGATCTGTATTTTCAATTGCCGATAAACTTAAATCAAACTTTGCCGCTTTAAAATCAATGTCATACGGTTCGATTTTTAAGCCTTTTATATTCAACTCTAGATTATCTAAATTTTGAATAGAAAACATCGTATCAAACAATGCGTTTCTACTAATATCCCTTTTTAAGGCTAGCTTTTCAACTAACTCATCAAATTGATAATCTTGATTTTCATAAGCATTTAAGGTGTTTTCTTTTACTTTCTTCAAATAATCAATGAATCTACTGTCTGCTTTAGGACGATTTCTCATCACAAGAGTATTAACAAACATACCAATAGTATTTTTCAAATCATCATGTTGTCTTCCTGCAGTTGGCGAGCCAACTATAATGTCTTCTTGTCCCGTATATTTCGAAAGTAGCGTTGTATATGCTGCTAAAAGTAGCATATACATAGTAACTCCATTTTCCCTTGCAAACATTTTAAGCTTGTTTGTTAGTTCAGAATCTATTTCAAAACTTAATCTATCTCCCTCGCTACTTTGTATTTGTGGTCTTGGAAAGTCAGTTGGCATATTCAGAACTGGTATCTCATCCTCAAATACTTTAAGCCAATATTCCTCCTGTTTCTTTATATTATCACCGTTACAAAACTTTTCTTTCCATTCTGAATAGTCTTTATATTGAATTTCTAATGGCGCTAATTTTTTTTCTTCAAATATATCTGTTAACTCTTTCATCAAAATGCTCATTGATACTCCGTCTGAAATAATATGATGCATATCAAGCATCATGATATGCACATCCTGACTAACTTGTACGATTTCTACCCTTAGAAGAGGAGCTACCTCTAGATTAAAGGGTCTTATGAATCGCGCCACTCGTTCTGATACGTTCTCTTTCCCTAATTCACTATATTCAATTTTAAAATCTATTTCTTTTTCTATCTTTTGAACTGGTTCTCCATCAATCATTACAAAAGAAGTTCTTAATGCTTCATGTCTATCAATTAATGCTTTAAAGGCTTTTTCAAAAGTGTCCAATTGAAAGCGCCCCTTCATTTGTATAACAACTGGTAGATTGTAAGTAATTCCACTATCCTCTATTTGATTTAAAATATATAGCCTTTTTTGAGCCGATGAAAGATTATAAAATTGCTTTTCCTCAGCTTTCTTTATTTTTGAGTAAGTACTCGTTTCTTTCCCTTTTATATATTCGCCAATGCCTTTGATAGTAGGAAAATTAAATATTTGTTTTAATGGTATTTCAACATTTAATTCTTTGTGTATCTTTGATACCAATGAAAAAGCTTTTAGTGAATGTCCTCCAGCTTCAAAGAAGTTATGATTTATTCCAATTTTCTCTATACCCAAAACGTCCTTCCACACTAAAGCCAACTTCTCTTCTACTAGATTTCGAGGTGCTTCATAATGATTTTCTATAAATTTATTGAAATCTGGTTCCGGTAATGCTTTCACATCCACTTTTCCATTAAGTGTAATCGGCAATTTTTCCATCTCTATGAAATGCAAAGGAATCATGTAACCAGGAAGCTCTTTGGCAAGCAACTCTCTCACTTTATCTATGTTCAGTTCTTCATTCAAATCATTAACTGTAATAAATGCGCAAAGATATCTGTTTCCATCTATCCCCTCTTTATCAATTACTTTAGCTTCTTTTATGTTCGATTGTCTTAATAAGTGATATTCAATTTCTTCCAGTTCAATTCTAAAACCGTGAATTTTTACCTGATTATCTATTCTACCTAAAAATTCAATATTTCCATCAGGTAGCCATCTTACTAAATCTCCAGTCCGATACACTCGTTCTCCTAAACTAAAAGCATTAGACTTGAATTTTTCTTCAGTTAATTCTTTTTTATTTTTGTATCCTCGCGCTACACCTTCTCCACCTATATATAATTCACCAGGTATTCCTATCGGCAGTAATTGAGCATTATTATCCAAAACATACAATTTATAATTGCTTAGTGGTTTACCTATAGGTACACTCATTCCCATATAATCATTGGAACTGACCTTATAATATGTTGCACAAACAGTTGTTTCTGTAGGACCATATGAATTATAAACATCGGCAATCTCAATAATATTTTTTATATATTCATACTTTAAAACATCTCCACCACTAATAAATTTCATATTTTTATTAAGTATTAAATGCTTATTTTTATCAATTTCATTGAGTAACAGTGGTGAACAGCTTACTAAAGTCACATTATAATTTTCAATATTTTTAACTAGCTCATCTATGTTCAGATCACCAATTTTTTTACTAATGATTAATTTTCCTGAATTAGCCAAAATAGGAAATGTTTCTTCCGTAAAAGCATCAAATGAAAATGAAACTACTTGTAATATAGAATCTTCTTCATTTAAAGTAATTTGTTTTGAAAATGCATAAATATAGTTAATGACATTACGATGTGTAGTCATAACCCCTTTAGGCTTTCCACTAGAACCTGACGTATATATTAAATAAGCTAAATCAGATGAATGATTTAAATTTTCTAGGTTGTCCTTATTTAAAGAACTAATTTCTTCATCATTAAATAAAATACTTGGAACTGTTCTTACTTTGAATTGTAAGTACTCCTGAGTAACAACTAATTTTGCTTCACTATCTTTTAGCATATATTCAATTCTTTCTTCAGGATACTCAGGGTCAATTGGTAAATATGCTGCTCCAGCTTTTAAAATCGCCAATATGCCAATTATCATTTCTGGGGATTTATCCGCCATAATTCCTATTACAGTATCCGGCTTTGCACCATTTTTTCTAAGCAACCTTGCCAGTCGATTTGCTTTTTCATTTAGTTGTTTATATGTTAATTGTTCCTCTTCAAATATAACTGCAATATGATTTGGTGTTTTTAGAACCTGCTCTTCAAATACATGGTTTAAGGTCTTATTTTTAGGAAATTCGGCCATAGTATCATTAAATTTGTGTAATATGATTTCCGTTTCTTCTTCTGAAAGTAAATTTATTTCTCCTAATTTAAGCCCCGGATTATTGGTAATTTCCTTTATTACATTTACTAAATGACCTGCAAGTCTTTTGATTGTTTCTTTTTTAAATAATTTTGTGCAATATTGCAAATCAAATTTCAAATGATCTGTATATTCTATCGCCGTAAGACTTAAATCAAATTTCGCCACATTAAAATCAATATCGCAAACCTCAGTGGTTACTCCATTTATATTAAACTCAAAATTATTTTGAGTTTGTATATCAAACATCGTATCAAACAATGCGCTTCTACTTGTTTCTTTTCTTAAATTTAGTTTCTCTACTAATGTATCAAATTGATATTCTTGATTCTCATAAGCATTTAATGTGTTTTCTTTTACTTGTTTTAAATAATCAATGAATTTAGTATCTGCTTTTGGATAACTTCTCATTGCAAGGGTATTGACAAACATGCCAATTGTATTTTTTAAATCATCATGTGTTCTTCCCGCAATTGGTGAACCAACTATTATGTCCTCTTGCCTTGTATATTTAGAAAGAAGCGTTTTATATACTGCTAAAAGAAGCATATACATAGTAACTCCATTTTCCCTTGCAAGAAATTTAAGTTTATTTGTTAGTTCAGAATCTATTTCAAAACCAAGCCTATCTCCCTCACTACTTTGTATTTGTGGTCTTGGAAAATCAGTTGGCATATTCAGAACTGGAATGTCACCCTCAAATACCTTGAGCCAATATTCCTCCTGCTGCTTTATGTTATCTCCTTTATAGTATTCTTTTTGCCATTCCGAATAGTCTTTATACTGAACTTTTAATGGCGCTAATTCTTTTTCTCTAACTAAATCAGCTAACTCCTTCATTAAAATGCCCATTGATACTCCATCTGAAATAATATGATGCATATCAAGCATCATGATATGCTCATTCTGATTAACACGTAAAATCTCTATCCTTAGAAGCGGAGCTATCTCTAAATCAAAAGGTCTTATAAATCGTGCCACTCGTTCTGATACGCTATCTTCTCCTAATTCACTATATTCAATTTTAAAATCTATTTCTTTTTCTATCTTTTGAACTGCTTCTCCATCAATCATTACAAAGGATGTTCTTAATGCTTCATGTCTATCAATTAGTGCCTTAAAAGCATTCTCAAAAACTTGCATTTGAAAATCGCCCACGATTTTGATAACTAAAGGAATATTATATGTCGTACCTTTAGATTCCAAATTATTTAAAATAAGCATCCTTTTTTGTGCCATTGATAAGGTATAACAATTATTTTCTGATTGTTTCGCTTTTGGAATTTCATTCTTTTTTTCTATATCTTCATTTTTTAAAGCTATAATAATTTTTTCTTTATATAACTTTATTTTTCCCTTTAATTCAGCTGTTATTAGTTCACGAGGTCCAATAATTTTTATCTTCCCTTGATTCTGATATAAGAAAATGTTTGATTTTTTCAAATCATTTATAAACCCTTTAATATCCATAACTAGAATCATTCCCTTCGCGGTGCCCATTCAATTTCTCACACTATTAGTAAATAACTAAAACAACTATCAAATTTCATATACATCTTTGAAATTCAAACCATTGGGCCTAGTTTAACTGCACAATCTATTCCTTTTTCTCTGCTGAGAAGAAGTATAGATTGTACAGTTTTCCTAGGATAAATCCCCTTTTCTTATAATTAAATCTTAAATCTCAAAACAATCAACATTATAGAAAATCTGCCTTTTTACACCTATTACTAATATCTTTTACCTCCAAAAGAAATGAATTTCATTTTAAACCGTTATACCTCTTCCTCAACATAATCATAAGAACTATTTTGACGATCATGTTCAGTTGATAGGATATAATTTGCTAAACCCATTACACTTGGATTCTCAAAGAAATTGTGAATGCTTATATCTGTATTTAAAACTTTATTAATAGCAGCAACAGCACTCATTAACTTCAGTGAATTTCCTCCTATTTCAAAGAAGTTATGAGAAATTCCAATAGATTTGATGCCTAGGATTTCTTCCCAAATTGAAATAATAGTCTCTTCTACAAAATTACTTGGTGCTACGTACTCTGCCTCAGTTGTTACATTCCCATCAGGCTTTGGTAATGACTTTCGATCTACTTTCCCATTTGTAGTTAGCGGTAGCTTATCAAGTTGAACAAAAAATGCAGGAATCATATACTCTGGAAGCTTTTTAGTTAGATACTTTCTAATTTCTTGAATTATTAATTCATCTTTCCATGTTTCAGAAGTAAAGTAAGCGCATATATATTTTTCACCATGAATATCATCTCTTACGATAACAATAGCTTCCTTTACTTTTTTATATTTAAGTAGCTGACTCTCTATCTCACCAAGTTCAATCCTGAAACCACGAACTTTCACTTGATGATCTATTCTACCCAAGAACTCAATATTTCCATCAGGCAACATCCTAACGAGATCCCCTGTTCGATACATTTTTTCTTCTGGTATAAATGGATTTGAGACAAACTTTTCTGCTGTCAAATCTGGTCGGTTTAAATATCCATGAGCCAATCCTGCTCCACTTAAACAAAGTTCTCCAGCTACGCCGATTGGAAGTAGTCTCTGATTTCCATCTACTATAAATGCTGAAGTATTTGCTAATGGCTTCCCAATTGGTATTGTGTCGAATTCTTCATTGATTTCATTTATACAATAATACGTAGCAAAAACAGTACTTTCTGTCGGACCGTATACATGAATCAGCTTATCTTTCCCTAAATACTCCAATGCTCGTTTTGTATGTGATACTGAAATTCTTTCACCACCAAAAAGGATTTTTCTTATATTAGATAGACACTCTATTTCTAAATCAACCAACGTATTAAATAAGGCTGTAGTTATAAACATAACACTAATTTTTTCTTCTTTTATTAATTTTGTTAGCTTATTTAAATTCAATACTGTATCTATTGATACCATCACTAATTTTGCACCATTTAACAATGCACCGTAGATGTCAAATACGGATCCATCAAAAGAATAATTTGAAAGCTGTAAAATAATATCATCTGCATCAATCTTAATATAGTTTGTGTCACGAACAACCCTTACTGCATTAGAATGTGATGTAACCACACCTTTTGGTACTCCAGTAGAGCCCGATGTATATATGATATAAGCTATGTTCCCAGAATCATTGATAGGAGCTAAATTCTCTTTACTCAATTGAAAATTCTCACTCTTATCTAAACTAACCATCTCTACATCCAATGAGGAATCATTAATGAACTTCTCCTGCGTTAATAGAATTTGAATATCACTATCTTGTATCATAAATTTGATTCTATCCTGAGGAGATTTAGGATCTATCGGCAAATAAGCTGAACCTGATTTTAAGATACCCATTATTCCAATTATCATCTCAGGGGATCTCTCAACCATAATTCCCACAATTGTATTTGCAGTAATCCCTTTATCTCGTAACCATCTAGCAACTTGATTAGACCTTTCATTTAATTCTTGATACGTCATTTTAGTGCCTTCAAATTCAACGGCAATATGATTAGGCGTTTTCTCTACCTGTTCCTCAAACAGCTGATGTATAGTCTTATCCTTCGGATAATTCGTCTTTGTATCATTAAATTTATACAATAATACATCTCGCTCTTTCTCTGGGATTATGTCTATCTCATTTAATTTCTTATCCTCATTTATAACAACTTGTTCCGTTACTTTTTTAAGATGCATTTCTATATTGTCTATTATTTCCTGTGGATAAATCTTTTCGTTATAAGTTAATTTTAATACTAACTGTTCTCCAGGAATTGCTACAATGTTGAATCCATAATTGGTTTGCTCTTCTCCCCTTATATTTTGACACATAAAACCTGTATTACTTTCTGCATGATTAAAACTACTATCATCCAGTGAATAATTTTGAAATACCATTACATGATCAATTAAATTTCTTTTTAGATCATGTAAAGATTGAATTTCAGCTAAATTTATATAGTTATATTTATTATTTTCTATTGATTCATCCTGGACATTTCTTAAAACCTCTTTAAAACTACTATCTTTTTCCAGTTTAACTCGAGTCGGAATTGTATTAATGAATAATCCTACCATCGCTTCAATTCCTTCTACTTTTGCCTCTCTTCCTGATACGACTGTTCCAAATACAACATCTTCTATATTATTGTACCTCGCTAAAAGAATGCCCCAAATTGCCTGCAGTACGGTATTAAAAGTAACTTGATTTCTATTTGCGAGTTGAATAATGTTACGAGTCATTGCTTTTGAAAATTCTATCATTTTTTCTTTTCTTTTATACTCATTAACTTTATTCAAGATTTTAGGAACCTGTGCTTGTTCTTCATATCCATCCAAATAGCTCTTCCAATGTGCTAATCCTTCTTCTTTATCCTGTTCTTCCAGCCATCTTATATAATCACTATATGGTGTTGGCTCCGCTAAATGGCTATCTTCACCTTTCATCTTTCTTCCATAAACATCAAATAACTCACCTAATATAATCCCAAGACACCATCCATCTAACAATATGTGATGATGACTCCATACCAATTTATATGAATCCTGATTCATTTGAATTAAGCTAATTCTCATTAATGTGTCTTCACTTAAATTAAAGCCTTTTTGTTTATCATTTTGTAAATAATTCTCTATAAACTTTGTTTTCTGCTCAATGCTTTCGTCTTGAATATCATAATGTTTGAAACCTACTTTTCTATCTTGAAGTATGACGTGTCTTGGTTCCTCCACTAATTCATACTCAAATGCTGCTCTTAATATTTCGTGTCTCCTCATTATTGTATTAAATGATTTTTCTAAAATATCTACATCCACAGTCCCTTTTATATCCATTACAATTTGTTCAAAATACATACTTGAATTTTTATCTTCTAATGCGTGGAATAACATCCCTTTTTGCATATTTGCTAACGGATATATTTTCTCAATAATAAAACCATTGTATTTTTCTTTTATTTCTTCAAGTTCTTCTAATGTTATATTTATATCTCCATAATCAAAAGGTGTTTGTTCTGGTTCTACTTTATTCGCACAGTGATTAATTATCATTTCAAGACTTTCTTTATATTTCTGATTTAAGTCCTTTATCATTTTTTCACTGTATTCTAATTTATTAAATGTTGTATGAATAACCAATTCACCATTTAAAACCATTGAATTCATTTCTATAGATGTATTCCTATTAATTTTCTTACCCACTGTTTCACCTATAGACCATTTCGATGCAGAGAATTCTCTCCTGTTAATATCTTGATCCAATTCACCTAAATAGTTAAATGAAATTGGTGCCTTTTCTTCATTCATAAATCCCTTATCTTTTGCTAAATGTTTTAATACCCCATAACCTATTCCTTTATTTGGTATTTTCCTCAAAGTTTCTTTAACTGTCTTTATGTTGGTCGAAAGTTCATTTTCATTCCCTATATCTAAAAGCACTGGATACATCGTCGTGAACCAGCCAACAGTCCTATTGATTTCGAAATTCTCTATTACGTCCTCTCTTCCATGCCCTTCCATATTTACTTTTAGCTTGTATTTCCCCGTCAATTCTCTGGTTCCAACTGCTAAAGCTGTTAATAAAATATCATTTATTTCTGTGTTATATGCCCTATTTGTATTTCTAAGTAAAGATGTAGTGAGTTCTTTATCTAATGTAATACTTACTGTACTACTATTTTCAAAGTTGTTTTTTGTGATTTCTTTCTTTTTAGGGATAAACTGTACATTCTCTTTTGATATACTTGTCCAATATTCCCTTTCTTTCATTAATTCCCTACTCACGCTATAAGCTTTTAACTTTGATGCAAATTCTTTATAGGAATCTGTTTTGAATCCTATTTCTAGCTTTTCACCCTTTTCTAGTTGTGAATATAAAGTCTCCAAATCTTCGAGTAGGATTCTCCATGATACTCCATCCACTACAAGGTGATGAATCGCAATCAGAAGATGATCTCCTTCATCCGATTTAAATATACAAAGCTTTACAAGTTTACCTTCTTTAATATCCATCTCTTTTTGAATATTTGTAGCAATTTCATATACCTTCTCTTCCTTATTCTCAACGCCCTTAACATCATGAATATATAAATCAAATAGGTTCTTGTCATAACCCCTATTATATTGAATTATTTCTCCCTCTTTTTCTTTATATATCATGCGTAAAGCATCATGATGTTCCATAATTTTATTAAATACTTCTTCTATCTGTTTTTCATCAAATCCATTTTCTCTAAATAGCATGAACGATTGATTAAAATGATGTATCTCTTCTTGGTTTTTCTCAAAATACCAGCTTTGTATCGGGGTTAATTCTACTTCCCCCTTTACTATTTCATGAACCTTTTGTTCTTTCTTTTCTCGTTTTATATATTTTCCAAGATTTTTAATTTTTGGATTTGCAAATAAATCTTTCATTTCTAGTTTAAGACCAATTCTAGATAATCTAGATATAATTTGGATTGCCTTAATGGAATCTCCTCCAGATACAAAGAAATTATGATTAATCCCTATATCCTCTATCCCAATAATACTTCTCCAAATTTCAACGAGCTTTTCTTCCACTTCATTTCTCGGTTCCTCATACTCTACCCCAGTATTAATACTTCCATCTGGTTCAGGAAGTGCTTTTCTGTCTACTTTCCCGTTCGTTGTCAACGGAAGTTTATCTAATTTCACAAAATATCCAGGAATCATATAATCCGGAAGTTTCTGTTCTAAATATTCTCGAATTTCCCTTGCATGTAATTCTTTTTGTGAAACGATATACGCACATAAATATTGATTACTTTCCTTATCTTCTCTAGCTATAACAATCGTTTCTTCGATATCTTGATGAGTTGACAGTTGACTTTCTATTTCTCCAAGTTCAATTCGATAACCACGTATTTTCACCTGATGATCTATCCGTCCTAAAAATTCTATATTCCCATCAGGTAACCACCTTGCAAGATCTCCAGTTCGATACATAGATTTACCGTTATTAAATGGATTTTCAATAAACCTTTCAGCTGTTAATTCTAGATTATTCAAATATCCTCTTGCTATCCCCTCACCTGATACACACAGTTCCCCAGCTACTCCAATTGGCTGAAGATTATTTCCCTTGTCTAATATATATATATTAGTGTTTAAAATTGGTTTTCCAATCGGAATTACCTTATCACCGCTTATTTGATCAAACTCAATTCTATAACTTGTGGAATCTACACAACACTCTGTAGGCCCATAAACATTTGTGATATTAGGTTTAAAATCAGCAAATTTTTCAAATAAACCTTTGATTAAATAAGGCGTTAATGCCTCTCCTCCTACAATAAATTCTTTAATTTCTAATTCTTGTTCTATTTTATTTACATAGCTAAGCATTGTTAAATGTGCCGGAGTAGCATCCGATACATGTATTTTATTTGTTGCATAATACTCAATTAAACTCATTGCATTCCAACTTACTTCCTTTGGCACAACAAATAAGGTATGCCCTAAAAGTAATGTTGCAAATATTTGTTTCACCGATGCATCAAATATAAATGGTGCTAGCAACGCGACATTAACATTAGTATTGAACCTTTTATAAATTACATCATTTAACCCATTGACTAAGTTATTTACACTATTTTGTTCTATCATTACCCCTTTAGGATTCCCTGTAGAACCTGATGTATATATTACATAAGCTAAATTTCGGGGACTATTTAATTTACTGATATTCGCTCTATTTTCTTTATATTCTAATTTATCTAATTGTATAATTTGTCCATGAAAAGATATATCGCTATGAACCTCATTCGTTACGCATAGTATCTCTATATGGCTATTACGTAACATATATTCTTTTCTTGTCCTAGGATAAGTTGGATCAATCGGTAAATAAGCTCCTCCAGCTTTTAAAATCCCCATTATACCTACTATCATTTCAATAGAGCGTTCCACCATTATTCCCGTTACTACGTCAGGACCAACTCCTTTTTCGCGAAGTATATGCGCAAGGCTATTTGCCCTTTCGTTTAGCTCTTTATATGTTATACTTTGATTTTCAAAAACAAGTGCCACATTATTAGGTGTCTTCTCTACCTGTTCTTCAAAAAGCTCTGGAAGTGTTTTTTCTTTAGCATATTTTCCTTTGGTATTATTAAATTCGTTTAATAACTTACTTTTTTCTTTCTCTGTTAATATATTTATTTCACTTAATTTCTGTTCTGGATTTTCTACTACTTCTCTTAAGACGTTTATAAAATGCTCTAAAAACCTCTCTATTGTTTCCTTTTTATAGAGAGCCGTACAGTATTCAATTTCTAATCCTAATCCGTCCTCTAACTCACTTACATGTATAGTAATATCAAACTTAACTATTTTCCTCTGATCTTCTAACATGCTAACCTTTAGTCCATCCAAATTTAATAGCATATTATCAGTGTGTTGAAATACCAGCATCGTATCAAATAGTGGATTTCGTGAAATGTCTCTTCTTACATTTACCTTTTCTACCAATTCTTCAAATTGATAATCCTGATTTTCATATGCTTTCAATGTATTTTCTTTTACTTCTTTTAAGTACTCTCTAAAAGATCTATTGCCCTTTGGATAATTTCTCATCGCAAGGGTATTCACAAACATTCCCATTACATTATTTAAATCTACATGTTTTCTTCCTGCAATTGGTGATCCTACTACTATATCCTCTTGCCCTGAATATTTAGAAAGCAAAGTCGTGTATCCTGCTAACATCAGCATATACATAGTAACTTCATTTTCTGTAGCCAACTTGTTTAACTGATTATAAGTTTCACTATTGATTTTTAAATTGATTCTATCTCCAGCAAAACTTCTTCTTTTTGGCCTTTTATAGTCCGTTGGCATATTTAGTACTGGTACTTCTTCATTGAACACATTCATCCAATACTTTTCTTGCTTTGTGATTTCTTCTTGAGTAAACAAGCCTCTTTGCCACGCAGAATAATCTTTATATTGAATGCTTAATGGAGATAATTTTTGACCATTATATAATTCAGCTAATTCCTGCATGAAAATCCCCATTGATACACCATCTGAAATGATATGATGCATATCTAATACCATCACGTGCTCATCATCTGTAACATGTATGATTTCAACCCGTAAAAGAGGAGTCTTCTCCAAATCAAACGGTTTAACAAATCCATTGATTATATCATCTAGCTTATTGGTACCCATTTCTCTATACGTCACTTGGAAATCTATGTCTTTTTCAATCTTTTGAACTGGTTCACCATCTACCATTACAAAAGAAGTTCTTAAAGCTTCATGTCTTTCGATTAATTTATGGAAAGCCTGTTCAAGCTGATGAACATCTAAATCACCTTTTATTTTCATAGCGAAAGGCATATTATAAGATACTCCGCTACCCTCTATTTTGTTTAAAATGTAGAGTCTTCTTTGGGCAGATGAAAGCGGATAATAATCTTGTTCTTCTACTTTTTTGATGGATGCATATACACTTTCTTTTGTAGAGTCAATAAATTCTCCAATCCCTTTTATAGTAGGTGCTTGGAATATTTGTCCTAAAGGTATCTCCACCATAAGTTCCTTATGGATTCTAGAAACCATCGTAGTCGCTTTCAGTGAATGGCCTCCAATTTCAAAAAAGTTGTGTTGAATTCCTATGTTTTCTATATCTAAAATATCTTGCCAAATGGATACAAGCTTTTCTTCGACTGTATTCCTTGGCGCCTCATACTCTACTACTCCTGCAACCGAACTTTCATCAGGACTTGGTAAAGCCTTTCGATCCACTTTCCCATTTGTAGTAAGTGGTAGCTTGTCTAGCTGAACAAAAAAAGCAGGAATCATATACTCTGGTAACTCTTTTGCCAAAAACTTTCGAATTTCTTGAACCCTAGTCTCGCCCTTCGATGATTCGGAAGTAAAGTACGCACATAAATATTGATGATTATTACTATCTTCTCTTGCGATAACAACAGCTTCTTTTACTTCCTTATGTTTTAGAAGTTGACTCTCTATCTCACCCAGTTCAATCCTGAAACCACGAATTTTCACTTGATGGTCAATTCTTCCTAAAAACTCAATATTTCCATCAGGTAACATTCTCACAAGGTCTCCTGTTCGATACATCCTTTCCCCTGGAATGAATGGATTTGGAATGAATTTTTCTGCTGTGAGCTCTGGTCTATTTAAATAACCACGGGCCAAACCTTCTCCGCTGATACAAAGCTCGCCTGGCACTCCCAATGGACAAAGCCCATTAGATTCGTTTAAAATAAAAACTTTTGTATTACATATTGGTTTTCCTATCGGTATATTGTCATAAGAATTTTCTATAATAAAGCTTGTTGTTACTACTGAATTCTCTGTAGGACCATAGTTATTAACAATCTGGTAACTTTTATTTTCAAAATAATTTAGTTTATCTCCACCTGTTAATAATCTTCTTAAAGATGTATTTTCAAGCATTAAAAATTGTTCACATACTTGTGTAGGTAAAAAGCTTATTGAAATCTCTTTTTCAATAAAATATTTGTTTAATTTCGTAATATCTAATTTTAAATTATCATTTATAATATGAATCTCTGAACCCGCTATGATATAAGGAAATACTTCCCAAGCAAATGCATCAAAACTTATACTTGCATAACTAGCATTTTTATCAGTTTCACTTATTTCATTGAAGGAATTATGCCAATTACATAAGTTCACCAATGAATGATGCTCCACCATAACTCCTTTTGGCTTTCCAGTAGAACCAGATGTATAAATGACATAGACTAAATCTTTACTGCTGCTATCAATACGTAAGTTCTCGGTTCCGTATTTAAACAAATGCTCATTATGAATATTAATAATGCTAATATCATCAACTTCTGTACAATCAACTAAATTAATTAATTTATCCTGGGTCAATAATATTTCAGTTTGACTATCTTGAAGTATATATTTAATTCTATCTATAGGATATGTAGGATCAATTGGTAAATACGCACTACCAGCTTTTAAAATCCCCATAATTCCCACAATCACATCAACCGAACGTTCTAATAATATTCCTACTATTTTATCAGAACCAACACCATTTTCTCTTAACGCTCTTGCCAATTGATTAGATTTTTCATTTAACTCCCTATATGTCAATTGCTTATCTTCAAAAACAACTGCAATGCTATCTGGCGTTCGTTCTACTTGTTCTTCAAATAACTTGTGTATTAACTGGTTTTTAGAGAAATCTACATTTGTATCGTTATGTTCATACAATAAAAAGCGCTTTTCTTCTTGTGGGATCATATCTATTTTATTTACACTTATCGAAAGATTTTCTGATATTTCCCTCAGAATATTAATATAATTTTCTGTCATTCTTAATATTGTGTCTCTTTCGAATAATCCAGTACTATATTCGACATTTAACACGATCTCATCGTCATAATCTAAGATATTAAAAGTGATATCGAATTTTGCATTATCTAATTCAAATATAATTGGACTAAGATTTAAAGCACCTTGCTTCTTAGTAAATAATTTAGCGTCTTCCAATACAAACATGGTATCAAATAAAGGGTTTCTATTAGAGTCTCTTTCATAGTCTATACTGCGAATTAGTTCGTCAAACTGATACTCTGAGTTTTCAAATGCTGTAATTGTATTTTCTTTTACCTGTTCCAAAATTTCTTTAAAACTTTTTGTAGCATCTATATTGTTTCTTAAAGCAATAGTATTGACGAACACACCAAAAATATTTTGTAAATCTTGATGTAACCTACCTGATGCTGCTGTTCCGACAACGATATCAGTTTTTCCAGTATATTTATGAAGTAATATATGATAAGCGCTAAGCATAAGCATATATAAAGTTGACCCTGTATCCTTAGCTACCCTTCTTATCTGTTCAGATAACTCTTTTTCTATATGAAAGTATGCATTTTCTCCTGCAAAGGTATCAATATTTTCTTTTCTATAATCATAAGGTAATTCTAATTTAGATGGCAGATGACTGTATAAATTCAGCCAATATTGCTCTTGTTTTTTTATAGCATTAGATTGATTATACGTATTATTCCATTCTACATAATCCTTGTATTGTATATTTATCTTAGGTAAATCAAGATTGTTATATAAATCGAGTATTTCATTCATAAATATTCCTTGTGATACCCCATCTGCTATTATGTGATGGAAGTTAACAACCAATATATGCTTCTCTACTCCGATTTTAATTAATTTAGCTCTCATTAATGATGGTTTACTTAAATCAAAAGGCTTTGTTGATTCCTTACACATTTTGCTAGTTAAATCTCTTAAACCTTCATCATCTGTTACGACTATATCTAAACATTGGTATTCCAAATCAAAATCAACTTTATCATAAACCTTTTGAACTAATTCATTATCTAATACTTCAAATCCTGTTCTCAGGATTTCATGTCTATCTATAAATTTTCTAAATGCATTTTCAAGTCTATTACATTCGATTTCACCTTCGACAAGTAACGCCATAGGAATATGATATGCTCCTCTATTATTTTCCATCATAGAAAGCATGTACATTCGTTTTTGAGAAGGCGATGTAGCATAATAATCCTTTTTCGATACCCTTTCAATCATATTTCCCCTATGATTGTCTTGGCTATTTTTCAAATATTGATCTAATACCTTTATAGTGTCATTTTTAAATATTTCTCCTATAGGCACCTCTATATTCATTCTCTTTTTAATTTCAGTAACAATCGATATCGCTTTTAATGAATCTCCGCCTATTTCATAGTAATTAGTATCTATTCCTATGTTTTCTATTCCAAATACATCTTTCCATATATCTAATATTTGGGCTTGAATTTCATTTTCTGCTTCTTCACATGTAGTTGCTGCAACTTCATCTAGTTCATGATTTTTTATTAATTCCCCCAAAATACTCTTATTTACTTTCCCATTTACAGTCAATGGTATTTCATCTATTTTGAAAAATCTTGATGGAATCATATAATTTGGGAGCTGATTTTGCAAATATTGTTTTAGTTCATTTGGGTTTATGTCTTCATCTGAAACTACAAAAGCATACAGGCTTTTCATTTTATTATCGTTTGTATAGTCAATTACTACTGTTTTATTTACACCTTTATATTTGATTATACAATTTTCAATTTCCCCTAATTCTACCCTATATCCCCTTATCTTAACTTGACTGTCTTTTCTTCCTAAAAATTCGACATATCCGTCCTTTTTTAACACACCATAATCACCAGTTTTGTAAATATATCCTAATTCTTCGTGCGAAATAAATGACATCTTAGTTTTTTCAATATCATTTATATACCCACTTGCTACTCCCACTCCACCAATGTACAATTCTCCCTCTACATCTACGGGACACAATTGCTTATTTTGATTTAATACATAAATTTTCTGGTTAGCCAACGGCATTCCATATGGTATACTTTTCCAATCACCCTTAATTTCCTTAATAGGGTAATATATGGACCATATTGACCCCTCAGTTGCTCCACCTAAGCTAATAACTTCCGCATTTTTGAAAGTTTTCTTTATCTTCTGAGGAAGTTCCAGCGGTATCCAGTCCCCACTAAGCAATACAAGCCTTAGACTATCATCCTGTTCACTATCATTATATAAGTCCACTGTCAGTTCCATAATTGCTGGAACTGAGTTCCAAATTGTGATTCCTTCTTTCTTTACAACTTTTTTTAGGTTATATACATCCCTTTGATCATCTATAATTACAAGGGCCGCTCCACAGCTCAATGCACCAAAAACATCATAAACTGACAAATCAAAGCACAGTGAAGAAATCCCCATAATTTTATCATTTTCTGTCACACAGAATTTTTCGTTAATATCTATAATTGTATTTGTTGCTGCACCATGAGTTATTTGAACTCCTTTAGGTTTCCCTGTACTACCAGAAGTAAAAATAACATATGCCATATCTGTTTCATCTACTTTTATATTGACTTCATCACCAGAATATTCCCTAATATTTTCATCTTTATAGGTAGAAGGTGTTATAAAGAACTTACAATTACTTTTCTTTTTTATATATTCTTTTCTTTCTTCAGGATAATCAGGATCAAGTGGTATATATGCTGCTCCAGCCTTTAAAACAGCAAACAAATTTATAATGGTATCTATACATCGCTTACCTATCACACCAATGTAATCACCTTTTCTAACTCCCTGATCCATTAAGTATCTTGCAATTTGATTCGATTTTTCATTTAGTTCTTTATAAGTTATCGAATCATCATGATGAATTACAGCTACCTTATCTGGTACTAGTTTTGCTCGATTCACAAACATTTCATGTAAAGTACACTTATCAAACTTTTTGTTTGTATCATTATAGGTTTCAATAACTTTTATGCTATTCTCACTAAGGTTAATACCTGACACTTGATCATTAAATATAACCTGATTTAATACATTTATATATTGTTCAAACATTGATTTAATAACATTAATCTCAAATAATTGTTCAACGTAATCCCATGTAATATATAAACCTCCATTTAATTCATAAACTTGGTTATCTATATAAACTTGGGATGTTCTTGTACTAAAAAATTTAATTTTTTCAAAATCTATCAAATGATTAAATGAATCATCTGAGTCCTCACTCAATACACTTGTAAATACAATAGGCATTATAGCTTGATTAACCATTCTATGTTTTTTCCCAATAGCTCTTATAAAATCCACACCATCATAATGTCTATGTTCAAGGGCTTCTAACAATGTATCCTGTACCTTCGCAGCAAATTTCCAAAATGAATCAATACTATCTTTCGCATTAATATCTAATAACATTAGAGTTGTGAAATCCCCAATGATTTTTTTTACGTCTTGATGAAACGGTATCCGATTAAAAACAGTTAAATTTACTGCAAATTGACTCTGATTACTCCAATATGCTAGGACATAAGCATATGCAGCACATAAAACCGATGTAGGGGTAAGATTTTTTTCTCTTGCTTTTTGTTTTAATTTATCCCATGTTTCACGTTCTAAAAATTCCGAACATTTATTGAATGTAGGTTTCTCAATTTCTAATGGGTTGCATTTTAAAGGCAATGCTGGTGCACTTGGGAAATTATCCAATTTATTTAACCAGTACTTCTCATCTTTTTTATATCGATTAGATTGCCTAAATTCATTGGTTGCTAAAACATAGTCTCTAAAATTATACTCCAGCTCAGGCAGCTGCAGACTTGGCTGATTGTAAAACATTTTAAATTCCTTGATTAATATTTTCATACTACTGTCATCACAAATTAGTGGATCTATATTTAAACAAAAATATTTTTGATTATTGGGTAATATAAATGCTTTTATCTCAAATAATGGCCAAGTACTTGGATCTATGATTTTAGCTATCATTTTTTGTCTTTGTTCCAATATACGTATCATTATATCTTCTTGATTTAAATTCCTTACATCTACTGTGTCTACAGAATAAAATAGTTCTCCTTCTAAGATTCTTTGTGTTCCATTTTCAAAAACTATTGTTCTTAGTATTGGATGTCTATTAATTAATTTTTGTAATGCACTATTAAACCTATCTATATTAATATCTATTTCAAATTCAACCGTTAAATTTGTAGCTGCTCCACCAATTTCAAAAGCCGGATCTCTTCCTATTAAATAGGCTAATTGTATACCTGTAAGTGGGAAAGGTTCATGTAAATTCTTTAAATCTGTAGTTTTTGTAAATTGTCGGTTCTCTATAATTTCTCCCTTGTTTGTTTCGATGTAAGCACTTATTTTCTTTATTGTAGATAATTTAAACAGTTCCTTTAATGGTAAATCAACACTTAACCTGTCATTCATTTTAGATAAAAGCTCCATTGCGTTTATTGAATGCCCACCAAGAACTGCAAAACTGTCATTAATACCAACTTTATTTAGATTCAAAGTTTCCTGCCACATTAAAACGAGCTGTTTTTCAATCTCATTTCTTGGTTCCTCATATTCAACCTCGGTATTAAAACTTCGATCTGGTTCAGGTAAAGACTTTTTATCTATTTTTCCATTTGCTGTTAACGGCATTTTATCTAACTTAAGAAAATAAGTAGGAATCATATAATCAGGTAACTTTTCACCTAAAAATCTTCTTAATTCTTCAACAGTAACTTCTCCTACTAATGTTAGATATGCACAAATATAATTGCTCTTGTCCTTTTCTTCTCTTGCTACAACTACAGTTTCTTTTACATTTTGATGCTTTAATAACTGACTCTCTATCTCTCCAAGTTCAATCCTAAATCCCCGAACCTTTACTTGATGGTCAATTCTTCCTATAAATTCAATATTCCCATCAGGTAACCACCTAGCCAAATCTCCTGTGTGGTATAAACGCTCTCCTTCTGCAAATGGGTTTTTAACGAATTTCTCTAATGTTAGCTGCTCATTATTTAAGTACCCTTTAGTTAATCCATCACCAGAAATACAAAGTTCTCCAGGTTCACCAATAGGAAGTAAATTTTTCTTTTCATCTACTATGTAAACTGAAGTATTTGCTAACGGTTTACCTATAGGTAGAGTGTCAACATTCTCATCTATTTCATTTATAAAGTAATATGTGGCAAAAACAGTACTTTCCGTTGGTCCGTATACATGAATGAGTTTATCTTTCCCCAGAAATTCTAATGCTTTTCTTGCATGGGAGACTGAAATTCTTTCTCCACCAAATAATATTTTTCTTATATTGATTAAACAATCTATTTTCATATCTACAAGCGCATTAAATAAAGCAGTTGTAATAAACATCACGTTTATGTTTTCTTGCTTAATTATATTTCCAAGCTTATTTATATCCGTGACTGTATCTTTTTCTATCACTACTAATTTCGCCCCATTTAACAGCGCACCATATATATCAAAAATTGATCCATCAAAAGAATAATTCGAAAGCTGCAGAATGGTATCATTATTTTTTATTTCTATGTAATTTGTATTTCGAACGACTCTGATAGCACTATAATGCGAAATGATAACTCCCTTTGGTATTCCAGTAGAACCCGATGTATAAATAATATAAGCTGTATCATCAGAACGATTTACATGTTTCAGATTATCTGTACTTAAGTCACTTGAATCTAGCTCGTCCAAATTAATTATTTCTAAATCATATTCGATTTTCTTAATGAATTTCTCTTGAGTCAATAAAATCATGGTATGACTATCCCGTAACATATAATCAATTCTTGCTTTTGGAGTATCAGGATCAATTGGGAGGTAAGCTGCTCCAGATTTTAAAATACCCATTATTCCAATTATCATTTCAAGTGATCTATCAATCATTAATCCTATAATAGCATCTGTATTAACACCCTTATTCCTTAACATCCTTGCTAATTGATTGGATTTCTCGTCAAGTTCCCTGTATGTGAGTTGTTTATCTTTAAACACAACTGCAATATTTTCAGGTGTTCTCTCCACTTGTTCTTCAAATAGCTGGTTTATGGTCTTATTTCTTGGATATTCGGTTTTTGTAGAATTGAATTTATTTAATATCATATCTTGCTCTGCTACTGTAATCTCATCGTAAGTTCTTATACCACCCTTGTTTATTTCACCAGAATTCTTAATAGACATGTTGGATTTCCCCTTTTTTAGTAATTATCCATTACCAAAATTATTTATTATTTTATTACTGTTAAAAATATAGAGAATGAATTAAATAAAAAATTCATCGTTCATAACAAGGTATACAATCCCCCCTATTTAGAAGTTACTAAAAGGAATTCTATAAAAGAATTTAACTTACTACGAGAAAAATTTCCTTATTTTCATGCAAAAAACATATGATAAAAATTTATCTAAAAAATTAAAATAATCAGAAATTTTTTACGATAATTAAATTAAAGACAAATATTAAACCTCATATCACAAGTTACAGATAACGCTACTACAGCACATAATTAAGAAAATGAATAAGTAAAGATAACTATTGGTATATATCTGAGGAATCTAATTTAACGTATTCCCCGAAAGAATTCTCCTTCCTCAAGCGTGTGAAGGGCGTAGCCCTACGATAGGTCGGAGATGACTTTCGGTTTGGCATAGCCAAAAACTTTTGATAAACTTGCTATATGAAGTTCTTTGATAACTTGATATAGAAGGTTGCAGGAAGAAAATAGAGTGCGAAAACCAAGCCATTCGGTTCCTGCGTAAAATATCAACCGTACCAACAGAACATCCATGCGTTGGACATCTAGGGATGGAACACCCCAAAGTAACGCTCAGGGAGACGAAAGGTTACTTTCGTCGTGGAACTGAGAAGCTCCCACTTCAAGCTTTGCTAAGTGGCGAGTAGTTCTCAACCTCAGTTAACGTATCATTTATTATTGTTGTAATTTTTTTTACATTGTTATTTATAAAGAAATGATTTCCTTCCAAATTATAAATCTTAAAATTTCCACAAGTATGCTTCTTCCAACCAATTATGCCTTTTAGACTAATTAAATCTTCTATTCCGTTTAATACAGTAATATCGCATGTGATTTTGTCCGTTTTTTCTTTATATTCATATGTTTCAACTATTTTAAAATCATGTTTTAGTAAAGGAATGAAAAATTCGAACAATTCTTCGTTACGAATTAATTCTTCTGGAGTTCCCCCTAATTCTATAACTCTATTTTTAAACTCGTTATTTGGTAAATTATAAGTTATCTCCTTCTTTTCCCTTTCACTCGGTGCTTTGTATCCAGAAAAAAAGATATGCTTGGGTTTCTTGAATCCCATTCCTATTATTTTATAGTATAATTCATACGCTAATAGGCTCCCCATACTATGTCCATAAATTGCATAATCTTCCTCACATATTTTGTCCCGAATATTATCAAAGATGTCATCTACCGCTTCTTCTAAGCTATTATAAAATGGTTCATTGAATCTTTTCCCTCTTCCTTTTAACAGTACTGGACATAGATTTATAGATGGGGTTAGATAATCACCCCATTTATAATATAACGCTTCGGATCCTCCTGCATAAGGCAAACAAAATAACATCATTAAAATGCACCTCTATCTGATAAAAGTTTGTAAAAATCATTAATAATAATATCTTGGTTAATCACTGTTATATTACTAGAAATTTCTTCATTTAATGAACATACAGCCATTTTGTATTCTAACTCTATATCAAAAATCGCCATTGAATAAGAATTACTCTTTTCTCTATTATCGAAAAGTATATGAACAGCTTTGTGACTATCTATATTAATAGAAAATGATTTTAGTGACATTGATAATCCGCTTCCATAGCATTTAATATAACTCTCTTTCAATGTCCATACCTCATAAAACTTCCTCAATTGATGATTAACATCACCTTTTTGTATATAAGCATATTCACTATCACAGAAAAAACTTTTTGCTATTTCTTCATATTCAATATGTTTTATTTGTTCAATATCAATTCCAATAGGGTGATTACTAATTGCACATACTACAAATTCTCCCGAATGTGAAATGTTAAAGTAATAATTCGGATACCCCTTTAAATAAGGTTTTCCATAATTATTTTTCCCCCATACTATTCTTTCATTACCGATTTTAAGCTTTTTATTTGTTAGAGTCCTTACTAGTAATTCACCAATCAAGGTTCTAATTTTATCTTTTTTATTAATAAATTTTTTTATCCTATATCTTTTCTCTTCATCTATCCACGAACAAATTTTTTCTAATTTCCGATCATTCATATCTTTAATTTTGGTAACAAAAATTTCCATAAAACCCCTCGCAAATCCTAGTTAAATTAATTGATCAACTACAATTATTCGAGCGTTATGCTAGCTGATTTTTCTACTTTCATTAATCGTGGAATGCTAATCATGTAAAAAACTCCTACAAATATTAAACATCCGCCAACTATCCAAAAAAGAGTTTCAACTGCAAGAATACCTGGGTAAAATCCAGCAATAAAAAGTAAGGTTAGTGACTGTGAGAGCATCATCAAAGGATTAATACACCCGTGTACTCTTCCCATCATTTTTGGATTTACTATTTTCGGAATCCAACCTCCAATAGCTACATTAATCATCGGAAGTGCTAGGGCAACTATGCCCGTACAGATAACATACAGCCAAACTGTATTGACTAATGAGCTCAAAATAGTCGCTCCTCCTCCAATAAACAAAGCTAAAATTAGTAAATGATAAAGCTTTATTTTTTGAGAAAGTATAGATGCTATAACACTACCAAGTAAAATCCCGATACCAAAGACTATACTTAATATAATTGAAACTTCTTCATAGTTTCTTGGGGCTAGTTTGTATTTTAAAATAAATACCTGCATCACTGAGAGCCCTCCATTTAAAATTCCGAAAACTATAAATCCGGAGATAAGTGTAAGTAACAAGTTGTGGTTCAAAATATAACGTATTCCCTTCACAAAATCCTTCATTACAATTGAAATGTTCAAATCCTTGATATTATGTTTTCCGTTTGGCATACGAATTTCTTCTGACATTCTACAAGATTTTATAAGAAGAGCACTAATAAAAAAACTAATTGCATCAATTAAGATTGCACCATAAATACCGATTACCCAATAACAATAAATCCCGATACCACTACCAAAAAGCATAAACAAACTTGTAACCATCTGATTCAAACCAACTGCAGTAGCATAATCATCTCTTGTTAAAACACCTTGTACAAGGGATGATTGCGCGGGTGTAAAAAAGCTCTTTACCATACTTCTTAAAAATAACAGCGCAAATGCTACTGGCATCCAGTTTAGAAAAAGAGACCACAATAATAAAAGCGATAATATAGAACAGATCCAATCACAATTTTGAGCTATTTTTTGTCGATCAATCCTATCAGTAACTACACCAACAAGAAAAAATACTACTAATGTGGGCAAAGACAACATCAATTCCGTAATAGTAGCATATGCAGGTTGGTGCGAAAAACGATTTAAAAAATAAAACATAAGTGCAGTTAAACCAATTGTACTACCCATTTGTGAAGTAAAAGATGCAAAAAATAGCCTCGAGTAATTCCCATTTTGAAATATAACTAAAATTTTCTTCATAAGGACTCCCCATTTAATTTGACTTAATTCTAATTATTCAGAATTTAACACCTTTGCTATGTTTGAAAAGTAGAATATCTAAATCCCTAACGTTCATCGCAGTTCCTGTGGTTAGAGCCTAACACACTGCTTTAAGATATAATTTGCCATTAGATTTCTATCGCGAATTACACGTCCAAATGTACACTACCACTCATTAAATTGTATAGTTTTTCATTCTGATATTCATAATCCAAACATAACTATCCAAAAGCATCCTCCTTTTGATATGCAGTTTATTTTCTCTAACTTTCAACGCTACATTCTAATACTACCTTATATTGTAATCAAAATAATAAACGAATTATTTTCTCAAGTTGCCAAAATCACTAATAAATCATACTTATTAGTGATTTTGACAACTTGATTTCTCCTCTAAAAAACGTAATATTACTGTAAATTGTTTTCCAAAAAATAATTATGTATATCCACAATTATTACAAAAAGGAATGAACACCAATGTTATCCTATCCCTTATAACTGTTTTAACTTAAGTATGAAATTCATTTTTGAAGCGAAAATGATATGGGGTATGTCTATGAGGTTTAGTCTTCCAAAAAAAATTGTAATGAGTAAATTCTTACCAAGAAAACGTTATTCGTATTTATGATACATATATAAACCATATTTTTAATCAGTCATTCTAGGACAATTGAAGTGGCAAGTTTAAGCCACTTCAATTGTCCTAGAAATGTTGCATCTTTATCTAACATCAAATTAACACTATAAGCAAAAAGCTACTTATAATTCAGATGTTTTTCCTTAAAAATTTTTTGATTTATCTTTTGCAGGTAAAATGTAGTTTTCCCCTTTTTCATATATAGAAAGTATTCTTTTCAAGAAAGTAACTTTTGGTACTAACCAATAAGCAATTATCGCTGAAACAATCCCTAATATAGCACCTGTTATAACATCGAAAGGATAATGAACTCCTACCCAAATACGAGAAATGGCTACACAGAATGCAAGTGTAATCCATAACCAACCAATCTTTTTATGAACAAGCCAAAATGAAAAACAAATTGAAAAGAATAAAATTGTATGGTCACTTGGAAATGAATTATCAACAGCATGCTCTACCAATTTATTAACATTGGGTAACTCTGCAAATGGTTGATAATTTGAATGAAACTTCCCTGCTATTTTCCCGATAACCTCAGCAATCACAAAAGCAATCATCGCTTGAACAATCATCATTCGATTTTGGTTAGATCGAGTAAACCAATACACTACAATAATTAAAGCTAAGAAATATACCATATATTCTGCCACGAACGTCATAGTAGAATTGAGAAATGGGTACTGTTTACCTAAATCGTTAACGGCTCGAAAAGCATCAATATTGAACTGAGAAAAAGACATTTTCAAACTCCTCCTTACCATATATATAAATCAAACGCTAATTAAAATTTTTTAATCTACTTTTTGTTACTACCTAATAGTTTTAGATGGTCCCATTTTATTTTTCTTAATGAATATCTACCTTTTTAAAATATGAAATCAATAATACTAATCCAATAATAGATGTTCCGAATATACCTATATAGGAGTACTCGGGAGGATAAGTGGGCTGAAGCGTATTTCTTGAGATATCACCTGCTGCTGCCCATGGAAACAATCCTCTATGTTCTGAATTTGCTGTCATTAAATTAATCATGGTTATTACAACTGTAAATACAATGGTCGGTACGTAATTCTTAAGTACAATTGTTAAAAGTATGATTGGTGTTGATAAAATAAAAAGCAATAATCCACCTATCAAAAACTGTACAAAAGATTCCCTTATTAAGGATGAACTTAGTCCATCAAATTGAAATATTATCCCTAATAATAATGTTAATCCCCATGCTACAAAAGTTAACATCATAATCCACGAAAATAGAAGTAGGAATTTACTTATAAGAAAATTCATACGTGATACAGGTATAGTTAATAAATTCTTTAATGTATCTTCTGTATATTCCCGAATAAATAGGTAGGCGGTTACTACCCCATATAGTGGTACTCCTATTATTAGAACAGTATATAAATTTACTTCACCAAACAATTGACTAAATACAATAGTAGGAGTAGGATGTTTAGTTTTTAGGCTTACAAATGATGCTACTACTACCATAAAAGGTACTACCGATGCACCGAGAATACTAATTAAGAACATATGGGATCGTTTTAGCTTTAATAATTCTGTATATAACAGATTAACCAATTGTTCCACCTCCAACTAATTTTGTGAAGTAATCTTCTAATCTGTCTTCACTCATCAAGATTTTCAAAACCTGAATATCATTTTGTACAAATATTTTATTAATATCTCCTTGTTGCCCAAGTTTAGAATACACGCGAATAATCCCCTCATTATGAACCTCATAATCAAAAATACCAAAGTTTTTCTCTAAGATTTTTGTAGCTTTATTGTCATTCGATACTTGAAACTCAATATATTTGCGATTCTTTTTTCTAAGGCTGTTAAATTCGATTTCCTCTAAGAGCTTACCTTCATGAATAATCCCCATATGATCTACTAACTGTTCTATTTCTGATAAAATGTGGCTGGATATTAATAAAGTAATTTTTCTTTCTTTAGCCAAATTTTGTATCAATCTTCTAATTTCCTTAATTCCTATTGGATCCAAACCATTAGTAGGCTCATCTAATATTAATAATTCTGGGTAATGAAGAAGAGCTCTAGCAATCCCTAATCTTTGCTTCATCCCTAAAGAATATTTACCCACAAGCTTTTTAGTTTCATGTTGCAATCCCACGATTTCTAACGCTTCATCAATTGCATTTTTTTTGTGTATCCCAATAATTTTCGCATTAATTAGTAGATTTTCCCGTGCTGTAAGATTCTCATAAAATCCAGGGACTTCAACAATAGACCCAATTCTTTTAAGTATTTCTTTTTGATTTTTTAATAAATCTTCTCCAAATATTTCAATCTTTCCATGGGTGGGCTTTATCAATCCTAATAACATTCTAATTGTAGTCGTCTTCCCTGCACCATTTCGACCTAAAAAGCCGTAAATTTCTCCTTGATTTACGGTTATATTAAGATTATCCACTGATTTCTGATTGCCATAAATCTTTGTTAAATTTGTAGTCTTTATTATTGCGCTCATGTAAGAACACCAACTTTCTTGTATGCTTATGTTTTTAGTATAGAAAGCAAATTTTAAACCGGGCTTAACTATTTCTTAACTATTTCTTAATTATGAAATTAACTATTCATCATTAACTCCATCTTGCTCCCTTGTACAATAAAGATAACCCCACTCTCCTTTGACTTTGATATAAGTCTCATCTAGATGCCAAGTATAGTGTGTAAATTTGTTTTTCTTTTTCCAAATCTGATTAACATCAGGGTATGTTACAATTTCTTGACCTTTATGTAATAAGTATTCAAACACTACTATTTCTCTTTCTTGCTGTTTAGTACCAACGAAAGTAATGGCTAGCTTTACAAAACCTTTTTTCTTTCTCAGTAAACTTAGTCTCAACAGTTACTTCTTTACCCTCAATTAATAATTGAGGGTAATTAGTATACAATTGATAAAAAGAAAATAGAAAAAAGAAGGCGTGAAATTCAAAATTTAATGGATAAACTATTTGAATATTAATTCTTCAAACGAGAAGAGCCCTCCAAATAGGACGGCCCTTCTTTATTTCACATACAAATAGGCTTGCTTACAGTAGTTTTTTTGTATAGGACTTTTTCTTAACACATATACTATTTTTGAACCTGTTTACCAATACGCGTCCTGTTGGTATCTTGAATTCCTCCTAAAAGGGCGGCAGTTACGACTGCATGTCCTTTTTATTTATATTGGTGGCTTTTATCTACCAATATAGATACAGACTAACAAATGCAATATTACATATTATTCTCTTTCCAGATGATGTTAGAATTTCTTATGTTGTTTATTCCATAGTAGAGTTATGGTTTCTTATCTAATTCATCAATATGTGAGTGAGCTTTTTACCAACAAGAAAAGACACTCGAAAGATGTCTTTTTTTCAGAGTGTGGGAAATCTTAAAGGGTTCCCCACACTCTGAAAAATTGACCTATAATCCTAAAATTTCTACAATCTGAAGAGCTTTAGCATTCTCAATATAATAGTGCATCTCTAAACCTCTTCTATCTGCACGGAGTACGATTCCTTTTAATTTTGCTAAATGTTGTGAAACAGTGGACTGTGGAAGTCCTAATATTTCCGTTAACTGTGTAACATTACACATTTTATGATGCATTAATTCACTTATGATTTTTAATCGAACTGGATGCGACATTACCTTTAATACATCTACATCTTCTTCACGGATTTTAGCTAGATCACTATTAGATATTACTGTTAACATTTCGCATTCTCCTTTATCATTAATTTCTATTCTCCTATTATCCTTATAAGTAACACTTATAGATAATTACTATTTATCCTGTTAAGAAAATATATTCTTTTTTTAATACAAAAAGGACATCTATCCTGAAAACATTTTTTCTGCTTCAATGAATGGATGTCCTCTAATTTTTAGCTAGAATATTTTTTGTTAATTTTATTAATGTTTATGAAATTATTCTTTTACATAACTTTGAATAAGGCTTAATAAGCTTCATTAAGCAATTGTCTCCTTCTTTAAAGACAATTTTAAATTCGATATTTAACTTTTTATATTGTAACACGTATAAGAAATCTCTGTTCATCCCACCTTTTACAGATTTTCCGAACGAGAAAGCCCACTATGGTGTGATAGCACCCACTTTAGGGGTGGGATGAGAGTGAGGTCAAATACGATGTACAAATAAAAAACCGAAGGTACGTTCCGTACATCAAGAATTTGAAATGGTATCATTTTCATAATAGACAAGTAAAAGTCTCTAAAACAATCTTGTTCTCTGAAAACAGAATACATAGGAGGTTGGAGTAACAAATTCTTCTACTCCGTAAAATGTATTGAATCGTCAAGCACAAGACGCTAAAACACATTTGAGAACTCACAATCTGACTCGTTTGGTAATAGAGTGAGTGCCGTATCTGCTATATGCACTGGATACGGAGTGGTGATGCCACACCGCAATCTTGCACGTCAGCGATACTAGAAATAGAATTCACCTTTGATAGCAAGAATCCCACTGACGTTAGTCAGCTTGTGGCTTTATCCACGGGAGTGTCAAAACATATATTATTTCTCAACATAACTAAATAGAATTAAAATACTAATAATGGTAATATAAAGGTGCCTTCAGTTGTTAACTGTCATTCCTTTTTGAAAAGCCCTGTCTTTCATAACAGGGCTTTTACATTTCAACGTCCTTTTCTAACGAATTCAAAATTTGTCAGGCATACAGCTAACAATCAATCTTGTTTTTTATTCGTATAGTAAATTCTTTGTAAATCCTCAATTTCATTTCACATCAGTATAAAGGTGAAATGAAATTAGAATAAAGAAAAAAACCTTGCATTCCTATAAAATTGCAAGGTTTTCCGCTAAGTTCCAGTGCAGCCTTTCTATTAACCACCAGTGTTTCCATGTGAGTATTGCGTCACTTCTTGTGTTACTATTGAAGTTTCTTTTTGAATATTTGCACTCGCTAAACTAAAAACGAAAACGGTAGAGATTCCTGCCAATAAATATATTAATTTTTTCATTTTAACCCCACCCTTTCTTTATTCACACTATTTGCCTTTGAACCTAAGTAAAAGTATCTAGATGCTTTCATATGATTATCTTCATCATAATATTTTATGGCTAATTTTTCATTATATTCTTGAATATATTCATATAAATTTTCCTTTGTATAATAATCATTCCCAGATACTATAAGTTTTTCTAACTCTTCTCCTGGAATATCTAGATGTATGCCTTTTAAGATTTGGAAATGATGCTGATATTCTATATTTTTTAAATCATTACTAATTTCCAATCCTGTTTCAAATACATTTAATGCTTTATCTTTTTCCCCCACTTTTGCAAGTTCACAAGCCAAAATTAAAAGTGCTCTATAATTGTTAGGAGACTCGGCAATTACTTCCGATATATGACGGATTGCTAATTCTGATAAATTTTGATTGCTGTATAGAAACCCTAAATTATGACGACCGATAAGACTAGCATGCTTATCTTCATTTTTCTTAAATATATCCAAAGCAGAAACTAAACGCTCTTCAGCTAATTCATATTCTTTTAAATGAATACAAAGTAATCCATAAAGATTATTACAGTATCCTATATTTAATTCATAATCGCTATGCTTACTAAAGATCTCTTTAGCCTTATCTACTTGTTGTAGAGCTAAAACATATTGTTGGTTGTGACAGTAAAATGTAGCTATTTTATAATAGAATTCTGCATGTTCTAATTCATCTGGAATATGCTGCAGTTTCACTTCAGCTTCTTCATAGTGTTTTTTCGCCAACTTATAATCTCCAGTTATCGCCAAATACATAGCCTTAAAAAAATGATAGTAATAGGACAATAAATTATCCGTTGACTGTTCAAGTCCTTCAATTTTATCAAAGCTACCTTTTCCAATATTTAAATGGCCTATTAAATATTCAAACCTAAATTCTAATAAGGCATAATATAATGCTAAATCTGGATTCTTATCTATGTTTTGCATATATAAATCAATTTCAGCTTTTAATTCACGAGATTTCTCAATATTTCTTTTACGAATTTCATGATACCAACTATTTAACTTCTGTGTAACTTTATCGTTTTCTTGTAGTTGAATATTCATTTTGTCTCCCCCTTTATCCTTAGTATAGATAAGTTTTATTCTTATGTTACCATATTTCATATATTAAGAATATTGAGAAATATTTTACAAGATCAGTTTTGCTAGCATATGGTGCTATAACGTTTCGATATAAGATTATACGTTGATACTTTCAAATTTAATTCAACCTTATTATTTTCTATTTAAGCTTTATTCCATTTTACTAATAAACATTCTTTCATTCTTTCACTCTTTTATCCATAATCTTTATAGACTTAAAACACTAACAATCTGACATGCTTTGGAATTCACAATATGATAGTACATCTTTAATCCTTTTCTTTCTGAACTCAGAATCTTTCCACGCATTTTAGATAAATGTTGAGAAACAGTAGATTGAGGTACATTTAATAACTCTGTTAACTGTGTTACATTACAAATTTTGTGACGTTCTAATTCTTTCCATCCCTTGTCCGAAGCCGATTCATCTCCCACCTACTCACTTCGCGTTCCTTGAGGAAGAAGTCTTCTTGGCCAAAATGAAAAAATTGAGTAATTACCCGTTATCCTTTATTTTATATATACTGTTCTTTAGCTTAGGCTTCTTGTGTAAACATACTTTAGTCCCATTAATATCTAAATCAATCTTTTCTTCCTCTAAATCCCCCATTTTCTGCTTATGTTCCTTTTCTATTCTTTCTTTTTCTTCTTTTCTCTTAGTCGCTTTAGGACCAATTACGAATAGAATTAAGAAAATACTAACCATTACAATAAACGTAGTCACTAGTACTCCTCCTTCCTTACCAAAACCTCATACAACAAAAAGCTTTTTAACTTATTAGATTTAAATTAGAAACCTAAAGGAGAAAAAGTACTAGTATATTTAGAAGGAATAATATAGATGTTACCTTCACTATTCCTCTATCTCCTTATATAAACCAAAATTATAAATGGTGCAGTAAGGCCGGAACTAACAATGTCGTTACAAATATGAAAATTGAACTATATCTTAAACTTGAACTCCATTTTCCATATTTGGGATGTTCAAATTTCTTATAAAGCATACCTAATGCTAAAGATATTAAAAACATTAATACAGCTGTTCCTAAAATTATAGAAGTAATTAAACCCACCATATTACTCATAAAGGTTTGAAAATCAAAAGAACGTGTAGTCAACATTAGTACTGGTAGAATCCTTATTAACAGTATGAAAATAAATGAACCTACTCCAAAATATATAGATCTTTTTTTCCACTTTATATGTTTAAACCATAAAGAAGCACCAAAAACTAATAATGATATTAAAATTACTACAGAAAGGATAAGGAAAATAACATCAAAAAATGCAGGCACACTTGCATAGACTGCCCCATCTATTTTATCTCCCCCATCTTTTATTACATCACTGCTGCCGTTAAACAAAGAACCAAACCAGTCTGTAATCCAATCAGTCATCCAGGAAATATCGAATGGTAAATCTTCGTTTTTTGTTTGCGCAGGAGCAACTGAGTTGAAAATTTTCAAATTCTCCTCCCCCTTCATTAAAAATTACCCCCTTTACTTTAAGTATATAAATTTCCTTAACCAAAACTAAGAAAGTATTAAATCATCCTTGATGAAATAGAAGAACCACACTTATGAATAGAAATTTCATTTGTTACATTTGTACACTCGCTTTTTGATAACTATCCATTGCATTTAGCTTTGTCCCTATTTTGGAATAAGTAAAAAAGTACCCATCCAATTGTGATACACATAATAATTGGATGGGTACTTCATTACACATTCTTTATTCTATTTTTATTGATATAGACGAGGTTTATACATTTCATGGTGATACAAACTATAGTACCCAATTAAATAATTTTTAAATATTACTACGTAATTCAATCGATTTAAGAAAATAAAATTTCACAAACCTTTGATGATAGCTTCTTGGTTTATCGGATAGAACATATGTATGAAAAACGCAGCATAATATCGGTTTTTCTAACCTTGTAAATGACTTAATATATATCTTTGCGTATTTATGTCTTGGCGTTTTAATGCCGTTACTAATTCTCGATTAACATCTGATACAGGTAATGGTTCTCCATATATATCAAATAATCTTATACCGAACTTACTTAAAATCCGTATATTACTAAGATTCCTACTCTCTTGTGTATAACTAATGATATGGCGGAAATTAATCCCAAAACTTATCATAAACTAATGCTCCCTCTTCAATGTAAATAGATATGGATATACTTCTATTTATTCTCGAGGAATCCCTTGAAGCTTAATAAGCCCTATATATTTCTCAATACCATAACAGTATAAGCTCTCTCTTTTTCTACTATAGTGCTACGCCACTTCTTATAAGAAGTATTCAATAGACAACAATTGATAAATCAAAATCAAAAAAAGCATTAACGAAACTTGTACTGTCTTAACTATACTTTTTCAAAATTAAAAGCATGTACATCATTATAATTCAGAATATTCTGTGTATTAGTGAAAAAAAACGTAGTTAAATTTAATTTATCTAATTCCTGTTATTATCAGAATAAGTCTTTACAGAGAAATGGGGGATATTATGACTGTTCAAGAAAAAAGTAATAAGCAATTGATGGAATTATTACATGAATGGTATGAAGAAATTCGTTTATATCATGTAAAAGAAGCAAAACAGATATATCTACAAGTAAAAGAACGTTTAAAGGAAATAGAAACAGACCAATATGTATCATTCTATTATTCCCTACTGAATTTTAGATATAAAGTCTTAGTAGATGGAATGAGTATTACAAAAGATTCTTTTAATCAAATAGAAAAACTCCCTAATATCAAAGAGGAATTTTCATTTTTAGCTTACTATTATTATTTCTTTAAGGCAATTCACTCTACAGTTTTAGCAAATTATACTGAAGCGAAAACACACTATGAAAAGGCAGAAGAACTTTTAATTAATATACTTGATGATGTAGAAAAAGCCGAGTTTGAGTATAGATTTTCAACTTACTGTTATCAATCTTATCAACCATTTGAAGCGATTCAACATGTCGTAAAAGCCAAAGAAATATACCGGAATCATGGAGGCTATGAAATTAATATTGCTTTATGCGACAATGTATATGGACTGGCTTGTATAGATCTAAGAGAATTTGAAAGAGCGGAAGAATGTCTCAATATGGTTATTGATGTTTGTAAGAAGTATGATGAAGAACAATTATTATTACGAGTACGATCCAATTTAGGCTGGTTATATAATATTCAAGATTTATATCCATTGGCGATTAGACAGAGTTCTGAAATTATAAATACCATACCGAACCATTTTAAAGCATTATTTGTCTTAGCAAGAGCATATTATAATTTAGAAGGAGTTGAAACAGCAAAAGCGTATATCAAGCAAGGAATAAAGTATACAAATGAATCAGGAAATGAGGAATATAAGCATCGTTTCGCAGTTTTAAATGAACTAATCACAGAACTACCTAGAATTAAACTAGAAAAAGTAGTTACTGATGCAATTTCTTATTTTGAAAAAGAGGACATGTGGGATTGTGTAAAAGAATATGCAGAGATTTTAGCACTCCAATTTTACGAGGCAAATAATCATGTTAAAGCGAGCAAATATTTCTATATTAGTAATAATGCTGATAAGAAACATTTGAGAAAAGGAGCGTTAAAGTAATGAAAAAAATAAAAAAAGTGTTATTAAGTATGGTAGTAGTAAGTGCATTAGCATGTAGCATGATTAGTTTAAATGTATCACAACACTCTTCGTTTAATGGTGGAGATACGCCAGCACCAACAAAACCGATTGTCTCTAGTGGAGTATCTATTGATTAACGTAATACATTTTTCTCACTTTAAAAATCAGAAAATTCAGCCTCTTAATCCTTAAAAAATGTTGAATAAAATGGATAAAATATCGAACCCCTAGTCCGAAACATATTTGTTTCGGACTATTCACGTTCTTCTTTCAACTTTTCTATATAATCGTGAGCAGAATGAAAAATATTTAAAGATCATTCATAGCGTGGTTCATGAATTCCCATTTAACCTTCAATGTCACAAGTGCTTAATTTCTTTTTTCGTTTTTTCTTAGTTTTCTTGATTCGATTATTTTTTTCACACACGTAAATAATCCTTAGCGCCTTCATTTTTTCCCCATCTCCTTTTTCAAAATAAAGAGGACACCAATTCTTAAAACACCTTTTATGGCTGCTTTAATGAATTAGTGTCCTCTAGTTTTTTAGCCGGACTATATCTTATTTCTTTTCATTTCCAAAAATTAAAATTCCCAAAAAATCCCTAAAACTTTTTTAACTTTTAATTAACTTGAAACATGTATTTTTTATAATTTTTATGCACCGATAAAATAAGCCCCATCATTATCATATTTGAAAATAGCGAACTTCCTCCATATGATAAAAAAGGTAGTGCAATTCCTTTTACCGGCATTATCCCAACAATCATACCAATGTTTTGGAAGATTTGTAGTGTTAAAACACTACTTGTCCCAGCACATAATAATGTACCAAACAGATTCTCTGCTGAATAAGCAATTATAGTTATTCGATATATAAGAAGTAACAGGACCAATACAACGATAGCTGCAATTATGAATCCACCTTCTTCAGCGATGGTAGCAAAAATAAAATCAGTATGTTTTTCAGGAATATATACACTACCTTGACCGAATCCTTTTCCATGTAATTCACCACTTCCAACACCTAAAAGAGATTGTTGCGTTTGATATCCTTGATCTGCATTTTCAGCTGGATTTAGCCAACCTATAATGCGTGATTGTTGGTGCGGTTTTAACCTAGTAACTAATTCTTTAAAGAAAAAATCTGGATATTTTATATATATAAATATTAATGTAGATAATATAGTTACCGGAATGACTGTACAAAATGCAATTAATTTCTTTTGAATCCCTGACATAAATAAAATACATGCAATAGATGCTGCGTATAAAAACACCATACCTGTATCTGGCTGACTGTATACTAAAGAAATAGGAGGAATCGAAACTAACATAATTTTTCCGACCAATATGAAATTAGTTTTATATGTCCGAATCATATATTTGGCGTTATGATTCACTACTAAATTGGCGACAAATATAATAAGTGCAATTTTGAAAAACTCCGATGGTTGAATTTGACCGATAACAGGAAATTGAAACCATCTTTTTGCTCCTAATTTAACGGGAGTAAACGTTGACTCCGGTAGTATTTTTAATATAACAATTGCCACAGACCCAACAATATACAATGGCCAAGAGAACTTTTGCCATTGATCCCAATCAATACTTGCAACAAATATTAACAGTACAAAACCAATTATATAGTTCCTACCTTGCTGCAATGCAAAGTTTGTGCTTCCATACTGACCAGTTTGTTGACTACTATAAATTGCAGCGGTACTAATAATACAAAACATGCATAAAATTAAAATTAGTTTTGTATCTAGACTCCTTAATAATACTATTATTTTACTCATGAAACCCTCCTGTAGTACTCAATAAATTCCACGCTCCATAATAATTACTAGTACCCTTTTTATAAGATTTTTTGTTATTCAAATGAAAATTACATTATTATGTTATAACGCGAAATTTTATTTTATCTAAACTTTCTCTTAAGGTTTCACTTTAAATAGTTAAAGTAATAATAAGTAAATATTAATTTTTCCTAAACTAAAATGAACAAGTCCTTATTATCCAGAATTACTTTTCTTCTTTAAAACTTCCTCATTTCCTTTCGTTCCAAATAACTGTTTAAAAGCAAAATCAATACGTAAATTTACTAATTTAGTGGATATGGATTTTCTCTCCCTGTCTATATTCTTATTGTACATAAAAAAAGGTAGTACATTTAAACAGGCTCTTACGTTACCTCACATAAGAGCCTGCCTACATTGACAAAAAATTAATGGTTCTGAGCAAAAACAATTGCAAGTGACATCGTGTTTGTCCAGAACCTTTATTTTCATCTATTCTTTTTCTGGCCAAATTTTCGCATTTGGTTCTAATAACCACTTGTGGTCTTCCACCATGATACGATCATTCCATGGGTTATTCTCAAGATGTCGAATCATCCAACAAAAATACATTGCATATCCAGGTGCAGTTGCTTGCGGGTGGTCTAGCTCACCTGGAATTGTAATAAAACTATTATGTACAACGCGATAAGCATCCTCCCCAACCATTGCACATCCAAATCCCTGTGGCTTGTTAAAGCGATAATAATATACCTCCGGTTGATCATGGTGATGCGGTGGATAACTGGACCATCGCCCTGGATAAGAAATAACTTCTCCTACAACCATATTCGAATATGCTGCATTGTTATAGTCAAAAATTGTACGAATAACACGCTGAGCTGTTCCCTCCCATACGCCTTCTCCAGCTACGACACTTTGACAATCATTTGGAGTATATAACTTTGACGCAAATTCTTGGTCATTATCTGTTTTTTGGACAAGCACTTCACTATCTGAAAGAGCAGTAATTGTAACCTTCACATTTTTAGCCACATGTAAACACCAAGGGTTTTCTTCAAAAACAGACTGCCTTTGAATAACTTTTTCCATTCCATCCCACTCTAAACGTATTGCCCCTTCTAGTAAAAGTACTGCCGTTTCATTTTTATTATCAAATAGCAGCTCTTCTTTTCCATTAGACATCTTATATATGCCTATATCCATTAACATATCACTGCATTGACCGTTCATTTCTGTTAATACATTATACCCTTCATTTAATTCACCTAATTTTCCTAACACGGCTTTCTCCCCCTTTTAATTAATGGCTACTCTATCATTCTCTATCTTTGTCAGCTAACTAAATTATGAGTTCCTTCTATTAATTAATGAAGAAACCTTTTCTGGTTGTGCTTTGTTTTCACTTCCGAAAATGAGCATATGATTTTTAACGTTTTCGTATGCGGCCTCAATTACATCTTGATGATACATAAAGTAATCTGAATAAGGAGTATTTAGGACAGCAGTGTTAACCGTAGAAACTATATTCTGAAACGTCGCTGTTGCTACATTAATTTTTCGAACACCATGTTGAATACATTGCTTGAAATCCTCTGGGCTAATGCCAGACCCACCATGTAATACTAAAGGAATATCGACTATCCCATTAATCTCCTGCAAGCGGTCTAATCGTAAATCAGGGTCTCCATTGTACATACCATGCGCATTTCCAATTGCAACAGCTAACGCATCTACGTCCGTTTCTTCTGCAAATCTTTTTGCTTCTGTAGTGCTTGTCAGCAACATTTCAATATCTTCTGATCCGTCCTCACTACCACCTACTCTGCCAATCTCAGCTTCTACTGTCGCTCCATACTGTTTCGCAAGCTCTACAATTTCTTTTGTCTTTTGTATATTTTCCTCTAACGGATAGTGCGAGCCATCAAACATAACCGAACTAAAACCAATTTCTAACGTCTCTTTAATCTTTTCAAATGTCATACCGTGATCAAAGTGAACTGCTACTGGAACAGTTGCTTTTTTCGCTGCAGTTACCATCAAAGGACCAATCAGATGAATTGGCGAATGATTCAAACGAACTTCCGCAATTTGTAGAATAAGCGGCGAACTTAACTCTTCAGCTGCTCGAATAGCTCCCATTACCATTTCCATATTAGCGACACTAAAAGCTCCAACCCCATAATTCTCTTGATCTGCTTTAATTAAAATATCTTTCATTTGAACTAATGGCATTACATACTCCCCTATTTCAATATTATTTATTAAATGTAAAACCAACCTTCACGTCTTTTTACCCCTTTTGTAAGAAGACAGGTTGATTACCATACCATTTACTTAGGGATAATCTTAAAATGCTTAAATTACAAACCTGCTTTTTCTTGTATAAATTTTCGAGCTTTTAATGCGTATTCAAAAGGATTCGCTAAAGCTGGGTCTTGCTCTGCTTCTACCACAAACCATCCTTTATACTCAGAGTTCGCAAGGGTATTAAACACTTCATCAAATACAATTACGCCATCTCCGGGAACTGTAAATGCACCATTCTTCACTGCCTGTAAGAAGCTTAAATTGTTTTCCTTTACAGCATCTACTACTTCCTGGCGAATATCTTTTAAATGTACATGTTTAATACGAGGTAAATATTTTTTCAAAATATAAAGCGGCTCTTCTCCTGAAAAAACAAGATGACCTGTATCAAAAAGTAGGAATACAAGCTCTGGATTCGTCATATCCATTAACTTTTCAATTTCTGCCGTTGTTTGAACACCCGTACCCATATGGTGATGGTATACAATATGTAGCCCCTTTTCCTGAGCTAATTTACCGAGTTGATGTAACCCATCTGCTAGCTTATCCCACTCTTCTTCTGTAAAAACGGGTTTATTTCGAAATAGTGGTACATCCATTAAACCTTGAATACTATGTCCTTGCTCTGAAACAACGATGACTTTTGCACCCATATCATGCAAGAAATCTCTATGCTTAATAAATTCTTCTACCGTCTCTTCAATCGGCTTCGTTGTTAAAAACGTACTAAACCATGCACTAGCAATCTCCAAGTTTCGTAATTCCAAAGATTTTTTTAATACAACTGTATTTCTCGGGTATTTATTACCTACTTCACTTCCATTAAATCCAGCTAGTGCCATCTCACTAATACATTGTTCAAACGTATTTTCTGCTCCTAGCTCCGGCATATCATCATTTGTCCAAGCAATTGGTGCAATTCCAAGCTTAATTGTATTTTCTTTAAACATCCCCTTATCTCTCCTCTTTGCAAAATGTTATAGAATCTTGCCAAGTTCACTTAACTGTTCGTTAAAAAGAGAACTTCCTAGACAATATGCATGTAGATAAAAAGCTCTCTTTGTGTCCTAATCTAATATGATCTTGCCTTTTGCAAGTTACTTACTTTACTCTCATACGAAGCTTGTACACTTGGACTATTAGATACTTCTGCAACACCTACATGCCACCATGAATCGTATCCATTGGTCATTGTTTTTGGTAATACTTTAATATCAATTAATGTAGAAACTGTTTGTTTTTTCGCATCCTTAAGCGCTTCCTGTAATTGTTCTATAGATGTAACATGATACGTTTTTACACCATATCCAGCCGCGCTAGCTGCAAAATCAATTTTCATAATAGACCCGTTTAATTTACGTGTTTCTTGGTTTCGGTAGCGAAATTCTGTTCCAAAGCTGCCCATACCGTTGCCCATTTGTAAGTTATTAATGCAGCCAAATCCGGAGTTATCAAACAATAAGACGTTAATTTTTTTATTTTCTTGAAGACTTGTGACAAGCTCAGAATGAAGCATTTGATAACTGCCATCCCCTACCATTGCATATACTTCCTTCGATGGTTCAGCTAGTTTTGCACCAAGTGCACCTGCAACCTCATAGCCCATGCAAGAGTACCCATACTCCATGTGATAGGTATTAGGTTTTCTTGCTGCCCACATTCTTTGTAAATCACCTGGAAGACTTCCTGCTGCACCAACAATAATTGCATCTTCATCAAGTAATGTATTGATTTGTCCAATGACCGCAGTCTGTGTTAATTCTGTACCAAGTGCGTCTACATATTCATTTAAATCCTCATCAAAATGACCTTCAACTTCTGGTTTAAAATCTTGGCTTGTAAAGCGAATGTTATGCAAACGTGCTAATTCTGTTTCCCAAGCCTCTTTTGCATCAGCGATTTCTACTGTGTAACTAGATTGATACTCAATTACTTGCAGTTCATCTATTAAAGCAAGAAGCGCTTCTTTCGCATCCGCTATAACCTTCAATGCATCAAGTTTGTTCGCATGGAATTCCGAAATGTTGATGTTTAAAAACTCAACCTCTTTATTCTGGAACAATTGCTTAGATGCCGTTGTAAAATCAGTAAATCTTGTCCCAATCCCAATAACAAGATCGGCTTCCTTTGCAATTGTATTAGCTGCTAAATTTCCAGTTACCCCAATACCGCCAAGATTATATGGATTATTGCTTTCTATTGCGCTTTTCCCAGCTTGCGTTTCTCCAAATGGAATGCGGAATGTTTCAGCAAACTGTTTGAGTTCCTCTGCCGCTTCTGCGTATCTTACACCACCACCGCAAATCATAATTGGCTTTTTCTTTCTCTTAATCATTTCAACCGCATCCGCTAAGCTGGCTTTTGTAGGTAGGCGACGTTCAATACGGTGAACACGCTTTTGGAAGAAGTACGTCGGAAAATCCCAAGCTTCCCCTTGGACGTCTTGTGGTAAACAAATTGTTACAGCACCTGTATCTGCCGGATTCGTTAAAACACGTATGGCTTGAATCATAGCTGTCATCAATTGCTCAGGACGATTCACCCGGTCCCAATACTTACTTACCGCACGGAAAGCATCATTCGTAGAAATAGATAAGTCATGCGTTTGTTCAATTTGTTGAAGAACAGGATCAGGTTGTCTCGTTGCAAATACATCACCTGGAAGCAGTAAAACGGGAATATTATTTGCAGAAGCTGTTGCTGCAGAGGTAATCATATTTGCTGATCCAGGACCAACTGAAGAAGTACATGCCATAATTTGTTTTCTATGTTTTTGTTTTGCAAAAGCCATTGCAGCATTTGCCATCCCTTGTTCATTTCTCCCTTGATATACTTCTAATTCCCCTGCGTCTTCTTCTAAAGCTTGACCTAGGCCTACTACATTCCCATGACCAAAAATCGTAAAGATTCCCTTAATAAATTTTTGTTGCTTTCCATCAAACTCTACGTATTGCTGATTCAAAAATTTCACCAAAGCTTGCGCCGTCGTCATTCTAACAGTTTGCATATTGTTTGCTCCTTTCTATCTCTATCAGTCATTCTGCATATGAAAAAGGAGTATCAGGAATTTGATAGACTCCTAATACTTCCTTCTTATGTTTTACTACTTCCGTTACTTTCGCTTACAAGCACCTAGAGAGATTCTACTTCTCTCTTCATGATTACTTTTCCCAACGAGATGTAAGCATTTTCTTTCTCGTATAAAACTCAACGCCGTCAGTACCGTTCGCATGAAGATCTCCATAGAAAGAATCTTTCCAGCCAGAGAACGGGAAGAATGCCATCGGTGCTGGAACCCCAACATTCACACCTAACATACCTGATTCAATGGTTTCACGGAATTGACGTACACTTGCTCCGCTATCTGTATAAATGCAAGCACCATTTGCAAAGCGAGATTCATTCGCAATTTCAATCGCTTCATCTAATGATTTCACACGAACAATGGATAAAACAGGAGCAAAAATCTCATCTTGCCAGATTTTCATTTCTTTTGTAACATGGTCAAAAATTGTTGGACCAACGAAGTAACCAGCTCCTTTTACAGCTGTATCTTCGCGTCCATCACGAACTAATGTAGCACCCTGTTCTACACCGGAATCGATGTAACCAATTGTGCGCTCTTTATGGTTATCACGAATAACTGGTCCTAAAAATACATCTTCATCAAGACCATTTCCGATGACAATTTTATTAGCTTCTTCTACCAATCTATCAACTAATTGATCTGCAATTTCTTCTTCTACTGTAACAACAGAAGCAGCCATACAACGCTCACCAGCTGAACCGAATGCAGCACTAATAATTTGCTTTGTTGCTAGCTCAAGATTCGCATCATTTAATACAATGGAATGGTTTTTCGCACCCGCTAATGCTTGCACGCGTTTTAAGTTTTCTGTTCCTTTTTTGTATACATATTCTGCGACAGGCTGAGAACCTACAAATGAAATTGCCTTCACTAATTTATGTTCCAGAAGACCATTTACTACATCGTGTGCGCCATTTACGATATTTAATACACCTTTAGGTAAACCAGCTTCTTCAGCTAATTCAGCTAATTTTGCCGCTAGAAGTGGCGTGCGCTCTGAAGGTTTTAACACAAATGTATTACCGCAAGCAATCGCAAGTGGGAACATCCAGCATGGAACCATCATTGGGAAGTTAAAAGGTGTAATCCCGCCTATAACACCAATTGGGTAACGATACATACCAGACTCAATACCTGTCGCAATATCAGGAAGCTGTTTTCCCATCATTAATGTAGGAGCACCTGCAGCAAACTCCACGCACTCAATACCACGAAGAACTTCACCGTAAGCTTCGTTATAGCTTTTTCCGTTTTCAATCGTAATAAGTTTCGCTAACTCTTCCCAGTTATCTACTAATAATTGTTGATATTTAAATAGAATACGAGCACGTTTTGGCACAGCTGTTTTGGACCAAGATTTGAATGCTTCATTTGCTGCTAATACAGCTTGTTCAACATCTACTTTTGTTGAAAGTGGTACCTGGGCGATTACTTCCCCTGTTGCTGGATTATATACAGCTTCCATCTTAGTTGAAATAGATTCTACCCATTCGCCGCCAATGTAGTTTTTTACAATTTGTGCTGTTTGTACTGTCATATTCATTCTCTCCCTTTTATGTAATGTAGAAGCGTACATAAGATACGCACTTACTTGATTACTCATTTATGATGTTTTTATACAATTTCCTCAGCCGTTTCCATGAATGCTGAAATCTCTGCCCTTGTTGGCATTGCATCAGAACAGCTATGTTTTGAAATAACAATTGAAGCAGAAGCACCACCTAATCGCATCGCTTGAGGAATCTCAAGTCCTTGCATTAGGCCATAAATAAACGCAGAAGCATACGAGTCGCCAGCTCCAAACGTCTTTAATACCTTTGTTTTAAAGATACCGCCTCGGTGTGATTGGCCGTCTCTCGTATAAGCGATTGAACCATCCCCGCCGTGCTTAATTACGACGATTTTCGCATGATGAGAAAACCACCTTTCAGCTGTAACTTGGTCATTAGATTGTTCGTAGTTTAATAGTTTTTCCATCATATCGAACTCTTCACGCGTCCCAATAATGACATCAGATTTTTCAGCCGCTAGATTGTAATACACAGCCGTTTCAGCCTCTGATTGCCATGTATACGGGCGGTAATCAACATCAAAAAATACGACTACATCATGTTTACGCGCATATTCTAGCGCTAAAAATACCGCCTCGCGAGAAGGACTTTTCGCTAAAGCTGTTCCTGAAATTAAGAGAGCTTTTGATTGTTTAATATAGTCCTCAGAAACTTCTGTTGGATCAAGATTTAAATCTGCGACATTGTCGCGATACATTAAAATACTGCAATCTTCAGGGCTTTTAATTTCTGTGAAAGCTAAACCTGTCACTGCACCAGTACGATCAATAGATATCTGATCTGTATTAATATTGTTATCCTTTAGGTACCCTGTAATAAAACGGCCCATTTGATCATCGGACACTTTACCGATAAATCCTGTTTGTAAGCCAAGACGCGCCGCACCAATTGCGATATTCGCAGGAGATCCCCCCACATACTTAGTAAACGTTCTTGTTTCTTCCATAGGACGTTGTGTTTCATTGGCATTTAAATCAACGCATAAACGTCCAACTGCAATTAGGTCTAATGGACAATCTTCTTTAAAAATAAGTGGATTCATTATTTCTACCTCCCATGCTTTATGAAAGAGTGAATGATATGGTTCATATTTTTATAAACCTAATATTCATAACTCTTTATCTATCTATAAGTAAGCACTCTCTTTATTGATTTAATGCAGGCTGTTTATGTTCAATTTGAACGGGTTTTCCTGTTAGCAAAGATTCCTTCGCAGCTTTCGCAATTCGCTCTGCTTGTAATCCATCATTACCACTGCAAATAACAGCTTGTCCTTCTATAATTGACTTTGTAAATTGTGTTACTTCCTCAATGTAAGCTTGCGTGTAGCGCTCTAAGAAGAAATAAAGCGGCTTGTCTTTTACAACACCTTCTGTTTTTGAAACTTGTACTGTTGTCGGACAGCAATTATCCGCAGCGACCGCGCCTTTTTCACCAAACACTTCAACACGCTGATCATATCCATAAACAGCTTGACGGCTATTATCAATTACCCCTAAAGCTCCATTTGCAAATTTTAATGTGACAATTGCAGTATCAACATCATTTACTTCCTGAATGGATGGATCAATTAATGTTGTGCCATATGCAAATACTTCAACGACTTCACTATTTATCACATAACGAGCCATATCAAAATCATGAATCATCATATCCATAAACAATCCACCTGAAGAACGAACATACTCTATACTTGGTGGTTGTGGATCGCGTGACGTAATTTTTAAAATATGTGGGTGTCCTACTTCTCCTTGTTGAATAAGATCATAGACTTTCCTGAAGTTTGGATCAAAGCGACGATTAAATCCTACTTGAAGAGATACTCCCTGTTCTTTTACCACTTCTAATGCTTCTAATGTTTCTTCTACTGAGAAACTAACAGGCTTTTCACAGAAAATATGTTTTTTCGCAAGAGCCGCTTCTTTAATAATTTGCGCATGTGTATTTGTTGGTGAACATATAAAGACGGCATCAATTTCTGGATCTGCTAATAAATCCTGGTAGTTTGGAGTCAGAGTGGAAATCCCTTTATCCTCAGCCCACTTTTCTAGATGACTAATCACTACATCTGAAACCGCTTTAATTTTTACTTGTGGCATAAGCTGCAAGTTATCAACATGCAGTTTCCCAATTCGTCCAGCCCCAATAATTCCAATCGTTAAAACATTCATATGATTTCTCCCTCTTTATTTAAATTTAAGAAAAAAATGAAAGTCTATAAGGTTTAGCCTAATAATTTTAGTTAAGCGCTTTCCTTATTTTTCTTCATTATACACACTTGATTCTAAATTGAAAACATTTTTATTTTTTTGAATACTTACCTTTTCATCCGAATTTTAAGTTCCTTCAATAAACGTATTACATAAAAATAAAGAATAATAATTAGAAATAAATAATCTAAAAAGCTATAAATATATTCTTTTAAAATACTGATATAACAAAGAAAACGAAGCCTTTTAAAGGCTAAACTCCCATCTATAAGGTATTCCTTTCTTTTCATACTCATTATTATTTTATTGTCCAATAAGTAAATAGAACGTCCCTATAAATGAAAGTTGTAAATTGTCAAAAAATTTCATTGACGACCCTATAATGTAAGCGTATACTTTTTTTATCAAAAAGAATTAAGCGCTTAACCAAAAATAACTTATCGGTGGTGGGAGAATGAACACTATTAGTTCAAACAAAACATTTATGGACAGGATTGGGATCCCTTCTAATTTAACTTGGGGATATATAGGGATTATTGTTTTTATGATTGGGGACGGTTTAGAACAGGGATGGTTATCCCCTTATCTCGTTGAAAAAGGATTAACGCTAGAACATGCTGCATTTTTGTTTACTATTTACGGTATTACTGTATCTGCTTCTTCTTGGTTTTCAGGGGTATTTGTACAAATGTGGGGACCAAGAAAAGTCATGACGTTTGGTTTAGTATCATTCATTTTAGGTTCAATCGGGTTCATAGGTATAGGAATTCAACATATGAATTATCCCGTAATATTAATTTGTTATGCCCTACGAGGGTTCGGTTATCCTTTATTTGCTTATTCTTTTCTAGTTTGGGTATCTTACAGTACTCCTCAGCAAATGCTTTCAAGAGCAGTTGGCTGGTTCTGGTTCGTATTCCAGCTAGGGCTTAGTGTTATAGGAGCCTTTTATTCTAGCTATATGGTTCCGAAAATCGGAGAAATCGCTACATTATGGAGCGCTTTAATTTTTGTTGTCATTGGGGGATTGTTCTCAATTGTTGTAAATAAGGACAGATTTAAAGCACAAACCGTAAGCGCTAACAAATCAAGTGAGTTACTAAAAGGCATTACCATCGCATTTGAAAATCCTAAGGTTGGTATAGGCGGTATTGTAAAAATTATAAATTCGGCCGCTCAGTTTGGATTTGTTGTTTTCCTGCCTACTTATATGATGAAATATAATTTTACGATGACTGAATGGCTTCAAATTTGGGGTACTCTATTCTTTGTAAATATGGTGTTTAATATTATTTTTGGTATTGTTGGAGACAAGTTTGGTTGGGTAAATACAATTAAATGGTTCGGAGGAGTCGGTTGCGGAATTGTAACTCTTGCACTCTATTATGTACCTCAAATGGTGGGGCATAATTATTGGGCTATATTATTTGTTGCCTGTTGCTACGGAGCAACACTCGCCGGTTATGTACCTCTTACAGCTTTAGTTCCATCTTTATCTCCTGAAAATAAAGGAGCTGCAATGTCTGTCTTAAATTTAGGTTCAGGATTATCAGCATTTGTTGGACCATTAGTAGTAACTGCCTTCATCGGTCCTTTAGGTGTTGGCGGCGTGATGTGGATCTTTGCTGGTTTGTATTTCTTTGGTGCATTTTTAACTCATTTCCTTACTATTCCAAAGGAAAATGAGATGGAACAGGATTTAAATACGAAAAGCGGTGAGCAATTCTCTGTATAAATCCTATATATAAAAGAAGGTCATCGTAACTATACTTAGTTACGATGACCTTCTTTTTGTTACATTCAAGTAGGATATCAAAAATGCTAACATGTAATATCCTTTACTGATGATCGCTCTACTAATTGAGGAATAATAGTAATTTTTTGCTTAGCATGTTCCTTCATTTCCATCGTTTTTAAGAGTTGTTCAAACGTACAAGCTGCCATTTGTGTAATTGGCTGTTCAATCGTCGTTAACCCAGGATCTGCAATCTCAGCATAGATTGTATTATCAAATCCGATAATTGATAAATCTTCCGGAATCGAAAGCCCTTGTTTTCTTGCTTCATTTAATAGGCATATAGCAATCAAATCTGTACAAGCAAAAACCGCTGTGGGTCTGTTAGGTATATTAAGTAACTCTTTACTTGCACGTTTGCTATCTTCCACATTCGAATAGCAGCTAATTATAGCATCATCATCTAATGAAATCTCTGAATCTGTAAGAGCTTGTTTGAAACCAGTCAATCTCCCTAAGCTACTTTTTCTATCCTTCTCCATCATAATCGTTAAAGATGTATGGCCTTTCTGTGTTAGATAACTCCCAGCTAGATAGCCTCCCCTCATATCATCAGTTGTCACAACATGAGTCGTGATGGAAGGATGATCTACAGTGAATAAAACAAGTGGCAAATCTCGATTCACGATTTTTTTAACAAGTTTATAATCATTTAGTTCCGTCGCAATTATAATGCCATCTACTTGCTTTTTAAATAATAAATCAATATACTCGTGCTCACGTTTTGTTTGATGGTCTGTACTACATAAAATGAGTGTATACCCTGATTCTCGTGCACTATTTTCAAAAGCTCTTGCTACTTCTGCAAAAAAAGGATTTGAGATATCTGGGACAAGTACCCCAATCGTATATGTTTTTTTACCTGTTAACGCTGCTGCTACACTACTTGGCTGGTAATCTAGTTCATCCATTACCTGATTTACTTTGTTTATTGTTTTTTCACTAATACGTCCAGTTTGATTAATTACTTTGGATACAGTTGCAATTGATACACCTGCTTTTTCCGCAACATCATAAATTGTTGGTTTCACTTTAATTATCCCTTCTTAATCATCTTTTTCTATATTTTATCATAAAAATATTTTGCTTCTTTGTACACAAAAGGAATTCTTTTAAAATTTGTAAGTATTTCTACCTTTTAGCGTATTGCTTCATATTTAAGAATTAATCAACCTTGATGATACACCGGTAGAAAAATATTTGACTGATTTACTTATCATAGACATTTAATATCCATATGCAAGGCTCATTACAACCTAAGCATGCAGGAACGTTTATGTTTTTCTGCCATTTACAACACTTCATTGTAATTTCTAATTAATTATTGTAATTCCTAATATTAAGATGTAAAATAACATTATCTTATATGCGCTTAAGATAGATCGGAATAAGAAAAGGAACCCTTCTGGGTTCCTTTTTCTATGTAAAATAAAAAGCATTCTATTTAAGTGCTCTGTGCTCTTATTTTTTCTATATGATACTAATTCCTACTACCATAAGGAAACCTAATACAATACATACTAACCCTACTAATATTGAAAACTCTGGTAACCCAAAATGCCCAAGTATCATACATAGAATTAAGGCTATAGGATATACAAAGACTTCTTTCCAATTTATCCATTCATTTAGGGGAAATAGTTATACGATGATTAAAACTCCTAATACAATTAAAACAACACACTTTCTTCAAATTCAATCCTTTTTGCTTATCCTTTTATTGTCTCGATAATTGAAACTATTCATTTCCCCTAGAGCTGAGCAGTTAGTTCATTCTAACTGCTCTTTTTATTTTTTATCGTCACCCTTCCATTGTACCTCCATATGTTGTATAGAAATATCTCCTTCTAAATTATCATTGATGCCTCTTTCAAGTCCTAATACACACCTTAAAAAGAGCACTTTTAAAAAGTGCTCTTTTTACTTTGCATGTCACTCATCCTACAATGAATTGAGATTTTAACCTACGAATAATTTATGGAATTATTTCCAATACTAAGAATAGATTGGTAACAGCCAATCTGTATCCATGATGAATCTCTGATTTTCTTGAATTCTCCCTGAGGCAAGGCGGCTATTTTTAATAGCCGTCTTTCTTGTATGAATTATAAATATTTGCACATACTATTAACGGAATGGTTGAATCATTGTCATTGAAAATGTTCAGCACTTCCGCTCCTTAAGAGAACAGTCTACGCAACTGTTCTCTTTCCTATTTCCTTTTTTCACGCATATAATCTGACAAGCATTATTAACTCTAACTCCCCTACAATCAATCGCATTGCAACATTCTCAATATTTCCTCAACAAATTCTCAATATTTTTCATGGACAACAGCACACTTTCTCAACAGTTTTAATATCTTAATATTAAATACTGAAAGGAGATGTTGAAAAATGACTTGGTTCATTATTTTAGGGTTTATGCTTATTTTAATAATAAGCGGTTTTCGTGCACATAGTATTCATATCATTTTCAAAATAGGTTCAGATACAAAAGCTGTGCCAAGTTGGTCTTTCGTTAATAAAATAAATTTCCAGACATTAAAAGAATTAATAAAAGGACTAAATAAGGATAAACTTAAAATCCTTACAATAGGAGAACTTGTTATTCCTTTAAGTTTCTTTAATAGATTATTTAGCAAAACATTAATTTTTCTATTCCTATTCTTTTACTCTCAATACTTAAACTAACGTAATATGAGATAAGTTAAAGAATAACAATCACTGATTGTAGCAAGCCAACTTTCGATTGCCTATAATGAATTGGACCTGAAGAATTAAACAAAAAATTAAGCGGCTGTTTGAATGTGAGTCCGGTATTGTACTGGACTCATTCCTTTTAACTGTACTTTGATTTTTTTGCGATTGTAATGAACATTATACTTATCTAATACTATCTTAATATGTTCCATACCTTCAAATTTTGTAAGATAAGTTACTTTTGCTTTGTCTTGTTCTGTAATTCCATCTCTTTTTGAACGAAGTCCTTTAACTTCTTTAAATAATCGACTTCCATACGTAAACATTCATTTTCATCTTTTAATGCCTCTATCATCCCTTCAATAGATGCATTAACTAACTTTGATTTTGTATTTGTATTTCCCCATAGTTGGATCCTCTTTCTTCTTTTATATAGGAAATCCATGTCTTTTAAATCATATATTCCCCTTCATCTACGAACTATTTCAATGAATTCCTTAACAAAAACTATTCATTTATTTCCTTTGTTTTTAATCTATTTCTAAATATTTCAGATCAACCCATTGAAAAATCCCCCTATATTCATTCCATATTCCTCACTCCTAAATGAATCGTAGTACATATTATCCTCAATACATTTATAGGTTTTTATAGGATTTTTAACAAAATCTTCTTACATTTAAATAGAAATAACACTTTATTCTGTCAACTCCATCTATATTGATAAATATAAAAAAACAAATTTATTTGACATTTCAATGACTCATAACAGGAAAATATATACATTAAATGAAACCTGATATATCTTTAATTTGTAAGTTGTAGTTAGTTAGCCAACTTTCCATACAATTTAATAATGTGAACTACCCGCCACTTAACGTCCTAACGGACTGTTTGAAGTGGGGGCTTCTCGGTTAGTCGTTACTTTTGGTAGCTAACGAATTCGTCCTAAGACAGCCGAGCTAACTCCCTTGTTCCAAGGGTTATTTTATTGCTATCTATGCTAACGCCAATAGACGTATTGCTTCATTTTTGATATTGATAGCTGCGTTATAATCTCTATCGAGATTTACACCACATATACAAGAATAGACTCGCTCAGACAATGACACATTTTTCACATTTCCACAACTGCTACATGTTTTTGTGGAAGGAAACCATTTGTCTATTTTCACAAGCTGTTTGCCTTGTTCATTTAGTTTATAAGCTAAGAAAGAAGTGAACATACCCCAAGCATTATCAGCGACGCTTTTTCCAAAATGAAGTGCTTGCGATATTCCCTTCATATTTAAATCTTCAATAGCTACAACATCAAAATGAGTAGCTAACTCTTTAGACTTATGATGAAGGAAGTTCTTACGTTGGTTTGCTACTTTTTCATGCAGCTTAGCTACACGGATACGTTGTTTATTCCAACGCCCTGAACCTTTTGTACGTCTTGATAATACTCGTTGAGCCTTTACTAATCGGTCTAACATTTCACGATAGAACTTAGGATAATTGGCTCTCTCATCCTCAGAACTGACGTATAATTGATCCATCGCAAAGTCTAATCCAACAACTGTTTCTACTTCTTTTTGTAAGATCTCTTTTTCGTATTCAGTCAAAATGGACACATAGTATTTACCAGTAGGTGTCATAGAAATCGTACATGACTTGATTATATGGTCTTGTGGTATTTCTCTATGCTGTTTGATACGTACCATTTTCAGTTTTGGTAATTTGATATGACCGTTAAGCAACATAATATTTCCGTTCACTACATTCGTTGTATAAGACTTTCTGTCTTTTTTGCTTTTGAATGTTGGGAAGTCATTTTGACCACGAAAGAAATTTTTATAGGCAGTTTGCAAGTTTAGTTGAGCATTTGCCAAAGCTAATGAATCAACTTCTTTTAACCACTCAAATTCTGCTTTGTATTTCGCAGGAGTGGGAAGCTTTTGTTTCTTTAGTTGATCCGTATCATCTTTATGTTTTTCATACGCTTCTTTCCGTTCAGCTAACATTCTATTATAAACGAAACGTACACAACCGAAGGTTTTACGCATAAGATGTGCTTGGTCTTCTGTTGGATACAAACGGAATTTATATGCTTTATTCTGCTTTGTCATATCATTTCACCTCACTTTTCACTTTGATTTTCAATATATGTTTTTACTACGTCTATTGG
>NZ_JBYEZL010000006.1:0-201727 GCF_057624735.1 Bacillus sp. LQ01
ATTAGGCACGCCGCCAGCGTTCATCCTGAGCCAGGATCAAACTCTCCAATAAAGTTAGTTTGTCTAGCATCTAAAATAAAAATTGACGTTTCACGTTGTTTGTTTCGTTCAGTTTTCAAAGAACTTATCCGCCGCTTCAGAAGCGACTTCATCATATTAACATCTTCATTTTTCGATGTCAACTAAGTTTTAAAATTTCTTTTTTGTCGTTTTCTGCGTTTCCGCATCAGCGACGTTTATTAATATACCATCACACTTTTTAAATAACAAGTGTTTTTTTATAAAAATATAAAAAAATTATCTACCCTACTTTCTTCTATAGAAATAACTATTATCCTCTCTACTAAAAATAGTTATTCTGATTGTATACTACTACACTTCATTCAACAAAATTGAATTTCACAATACCTTCCCAAATTTTCATTCTCTTCTATATTAAGGTTTATAATAATTATCCTTCTATAAAATAACTATACAAATTAGCCGTAAGAAAAAATCCCATCTACATTAAACAGCCACTCGCACGCATTATCCCCTTCCTTCTCATTCGAAAATTCCCCCCTACAAATTAACAACATTCCAATCCTAATATAAACTTAAGTATATTGTTAGAATTTTTTTACATTTAATTAATGAAAAATATCCATTTTTTGTTATATAGTAAGAAAGGACGCACTCAACTATAAATAAACCAATGGAGGAATTATTTTATGGATAGGTTAACAAAGTTTTCATTAAAAAACCGAGCTGCCATTATCATCATGATCTTTCTCATTTCCATACTCGGTGTTTATTCCGGCTCTAAATTACCTATGGAATTTTTACCAAGTATCGACAATCCGGCAATTACCGTCACAACCTTATCTCAAGGACTCGACGCTGAAACGATGACAAAGGATGTAACTGACCCTCTCGAAAAACAATTTCGCAATTTAGAACACGTCGACACCATTACTTCTTCTACATACGAGGGATTATCACGTATCGACATTGCGTATACATCAAAAGCAAACATGAAAGATGCAGCACGCGAAGTCGAAAAAGCCGTCAATACAATTAAATTACCTAAAGATGTAACCAAGCCCGTAGTTAGTCAATTAAACACTTCTATGATTCCACTCGCTCAAATTACTATCCAGAAACAAAACGGTTTTTCAAAAGCAGATGAAAAACAAATTGAAAAAGAAATCGTACCACAACTCGAAAACATTGATGGTGTTGCCAACGTTATGTTTTTCGGAAAATCCACCTCTGAATTATCTATCGTACTTGATCCGAACCAATTAAAAAACAAAAACGTAACATCACAGCAGGTACTAACTGTTTTACAAGGAAAAGAAACTTCTACTCCAGCTGGGGCAATTACTGTTAATCAGGAAGAATACAACCTCCGCGTCATTGGGGACATAAAAAATGTAAATGACATTAAAAACATCACTGTGGCACCCCAAGTGAAATTGCAAGACATTGCTCAAATTGAAATTAAACAACACTACGATACAATCTCACATATAAACGGAGAAGAAGGCACAGGATTAATCATCATGAAAGAACCGAGTAAAAATGCAGTTGCCATTGGAAAAGAGATTGATAAAAAAGTTAAAGAGATAGATAAGGAATATAAAGATCAATTTTCTATTAAACTTTTGGCTTCAACCCATGAACAAGTTGAAAATGCTGTTACTAGCATGGGAAAAGAAGTAATACTTGGAGCAATCGCTGCAACTCTAATTATCTTAATCTTTTTACGTAACTTCCGAACAACACTCATCGCTGTTGTCAGTATTCCATTATCTATTTTATTAACACTCTTTTTACTACATCAATCTAACATTACGCTTAACATTTTAACCCTCGGTGGTTTAGCTGTTGCGGTTGGACGTCTCGTCGATGATAGTATCGTTGTCATCGAGAATATTTTCCGCCGTTTACAAAAAGATTCTTTCTCTAAAGATATCATTCTCGATGCAACGAAAGAAGTCGCAGTCGCAATTACTTCTTCTACTTTAACAACGGTCGCTGTTTTTTTACCTATCGGCCTCGTATCGGGAGCAATCGGAAAATTAATGTTACCTATGGTATTAGCAGTTGTATATTCTATACTATCATCCTTAATCGTTGCACTAACAGTTGTTCCACTTATGGCTTTTTTACTACTCAAAAAAACAAAGCATCGAAAGCCAAGTTCTTCATCACGATATGTCGCTACATTAAAGTGGGCTCTTTCTCATAAATTCATTATTCTACTTACTGCATTTTTATTATTTGTAGGATCAATTGCAGCTTATATATTACTACCGAAAGCAAACATAAAATCTGAAGACGACACAATGTTATCTATTAACATGACATTTCCAGCCGATTATAATGCTGAATCTCAAAAACAAAAAGCATTTGATTTTGAAAAGAAATTACTTTCTAATTCAGATATAACAGACGTTATTTTACGAATGGGATCTAGCGCAGAAGATGCACAATGGGGGCAAACAACTAAAAATAACCTCGCTAGTATATTCGTAGTCTTTAAAAAAGGTTTTGATATTGATCAATATATTAAAGAATTAAAAAAGGAAAATAAAACTTTTGAGCCTGCTGAACTTGATTATATAAAAACAAGTTATTCAAGCTCTGGCGGCGGCAATAACTTACAATTTAACGTAACAGCTACTAACGAAGCGGATTTAAAAGAGGCGGCTACTATCGTTGAAACAAAACTAAAAAGCATGGATGATCTTTCTAAAGTAAAAACAAATTTAGAAGACTCTAAAAAAGAATGGCAAATTGATATTGATCAAACAAAGGCTGAACAACTAGGTTTAACACCAGAAATAGCTGCGCAACAAGTAGCATTCCTTATGAAGAAATCACCTATTGGCGAAATTACAATTAATAACGAAAAAGCTACTATTATGATAGAACACAAAAAAGAAAACATTAATAAACAAGAAGATATTTTAAATACAAACATACTATCACCTATTAATGGACCAATACCTTTAAAAGACATCGCAACTATTTCAGAAAAACAAACGCAAACAGAAATTTTCCATAAAGACGGAAAAGAAACAATCCAAATTACAGCCGAAGCTTCAAATGAAGATTTGAGTAAAGTAAACACAGCAGTAAATAAAGCGATGACTGACTTAGATTTACCTAGTGGTGCAAAAGTAAATATCGCAGGAGCTACTGAATCTATGCAAGAGAATTTTACAGATTTATTCAAAATTATGGGGATTGCAATCGGGATTGTATATTTAATTATGGTTATCACCTTCGGGCAAGCACGTGCTCCTTTTGCAATCCTATTCTCCTTACCGTTAGCTGCTGTCGGTGGTATTTTAGGATTAATCATTTCACGAACACCTGTTGATGTAAATTCCTTGATCGGCGCATTAATGTTAATCGGGATTGTTGTTACAAACGCTATTGTATTAATAGAAAGAGTCCAACAAAATCGGGAACACGGAATGGAAACTAGAGAAGCCTTACTTGAAGCAGGTTCTACTAGACTACGCCCAATTATTATGACAGCTATTACAACAATCGTTGCTATGCTCCCACTCCTATTCGGCCAATCCCAAGCAGGAAGTATGGTATCAAAAAGTTTAGCCGTCGTCGTCATCGGCGGTTTGGCAGTCTCAACTGCTCTTACATTAGTAGTCGTTCCAGTTATGTATGAACTATTAGATAAAATCGGGAGAAAAAGACGCTCCCGTAGGAAAATAAGCACTTCTACAGAAACACCTGATATTTAAAAACAAAAGGCGTTACCTTCACAAATGAAGATAACGCCTTCTCTCTATTTATTCATAAAATCCATCATTTTTTCCACATATTGCTCTATAGGTTTACTAGAATCCACAATCCAAATTACATCTGTTCTTCTTTATAATTAATCACAAATTCAACAATCATTACATCCATTCCTTCTATATTAAAATACAAAAGAACCCCCTACCTATAAATAGAGAGTTCTTCTTTATAATTTATGCCGCTTTTACCTTTTTCGTTGTTTTACTTTTTCTTTTCGTTCCTGTAAAGCGCTTGTGTAATATAGATGCTATCAAGCGTGAAATAACATTGAATAGTAATACCATAATAATTAATACAGCTGCAGATTTTGTCGCAATCAACTTCGCATCTGGAATAACTCCTTCAGAATTTAATTTCCAAATGTGAACCGCTAATGTTTCAGCTGGTCTAAACGGATTTAAAGGATGCGCAGGACTTGATAAATCCGCTGCTGAATTTAAAATCGGGGATGTTAAACCCGCTGTGTAAATTAATGCTGCCGCTTCCCCAAATATACGACCCGCCGCTAAAATAATCCCTGTAATAATTTGTGGTAATGACGATGGGATAATAATACGAGCGATTGTTTGCCACTTCGTTGCACCTAATCCAAGACTTGCCTCTTTTACATTATGAGGAACTTCTGAAATCGCATTTTCACAAACACGCGTTAAACCTGGTAAATTTAAAATAGTTAAAGCAAGAGCACCACCCATTACTGTGTATCCCCAACCTGTCATTGTAACGAACACTAACAAACCAAATAAACCAACAACAATAGAAGGTAAAGACGCCATCGTCTCTATACATAGACGAACAAAATTTAAAAAACGTCCTTGTTTTGCGTACTCTGCTAAATATATTCCAGCACCTAATCCAAGAGGAATAGATATAATAAGCGTTATAACAAGCATGTAGAAGGAATTGAATAACTGCGGGCCAATCCCACCACCAGCTCTTGTATTGCTTGGTTCTCCAAACAAGAAATTAGGATCCCAAAATCCCCATCCCTTTTGTAAAATTTCAAATACTAAGAACACTAGCAAAGCTACAACTAAAGCTGCAACCGCATAAAAGATACCTGTCCAAACTTTATTTACCGTTCTTGCATTCATTATTATCGCTCACCTCTTTGCCCAATCGCTCGAATTACTAAAATAAACAGGAATGAAATAACAAGTAAAATCATCGCTAAAGTCCATAGCGCATTGTTCCAAGCAGTTCCGTTCAATGTATTCGTCATGTCCATTGTTAAAATACCAGTTAACGTCGCTGTCGGACTATATATTCCTTCTGGTAATTTAATCGTATTCCCGATTACCATTTGAATCGCTAGCGCTTCACCAAAAGCACGCGCTAAACCTAAAACAACACCTGTTAAAATCCCTTTCTTCGCAGCAGGAACAATTACTCGGCTAATCGCTTGCCATTTCGTTGATCCTAGACCATAAGAAGCTTCTAAATAATCAAATGGAACAGAACGTATTGCATCAGAAGCGATACTAGCAATAGTAGGTAAAATCATAATACTTAATACAACAATACCTGCAATTAAGCTAAAGCCTACTCCCCCAAACGAATCACGTAATAGTGGTACTAAAATCGTAACACCTAATAATCCGTATACAACCGAAGGAATACCAACTAACAATTCTAGAACAGGCTTCAATACTTTATTTCCAAATTTTGGCGAAATTAAATTCATGAATATAGCAAGAGCTATAGCAATTGGTGCACTAATAATAACCGCACCTAACGAAACCACCGTTGAACCTACAATGAAAATTAAAGCCCCGAAGGATCCTTGATCAGCATTTGGATTCCATTTTGTCGATGTTAACATCTCAGTAAATGAGATACCACTTTGTGTAAAAGATTGAATACCTTTCCCACAAATAAACGCAATAATAGCTAATGTAATTAAAACAATAAAAATACCACAAAACGTAACAAGTGATCTTCCTATATATTCACTTTTTACGTAATTAATTTGTTTTTTCCCCTTCATCACAGGACAGACCCCACTTCACAGATTGAAATGAACAGGACTGGCCTTGCAGCCAGCCCCATAAAATTTTATTACTTATTTAATTTAGACATTGGAATGTAGCCCATATCTTCTACTTGCTTTTCAAAATCTTTACCTTTTACATAATCGATGTAAGCTTTCGTCGCTTCCTTCGCTTCACCTTTTGTTACCATATATTCGTAAGACCAGAATGGATATTTACCAGACGCAATGTTTTCAACTTTCGGTTCAGCACCATCAATTTTCACTGTTTGTAGTGCGCCTTTTTTCTCGCCGACCATGTAAGACATTGCTAAATAACTCACCGAACCAGGAGTAGAGTTAATCGCTTGCTCTACTGCACCGTTAGAATCTTGTGTTGTACCAGTTCCATCATTAATTTTCGCGTCTTTCATAATCGTTTTTTCAAATGTAGCACGTGTACCAGATGAAGCCGGACGATTAATTACATTGATTTTTTCATCTTTTCCGCCTACTTCTTTCCAGTTTGTTACTTTTCCAGTGAAGATATCTTGTACTTGTTGCATTGTTAAGTTATCAACTTTTACATCTTTATTTACGACAAGAGCGAATGCAATACCCGCTACCTTGTTATCTACTAATTCTTTCGCCTTTTCAGCATCTTTTATTTTATCTCCGGACGGAACATCTGAATTACCAATTTGTACTGCACCAGATGCTACTTGGTTAATCCCAGTTCCACTACCGCCACCTTGAACTTGAATAGAAACTTTTGAATTTTTCTCCATGAATTTCTTTCCAGCTTCCTCCGCAAGAGGTAGAAGAGCTGTAGAACCAGCCGCTGCAATCGTACCTGATAATTCTTGTTTTGTATTATCGCTTCCTTTAGCAGTTTCTTTACTAGTTGTATCTTCTGCTTTCCCACAACCAACTAATGCTCCTGCTACCACTAAAGCTGCTAAAGAAAATTTAATACCTTTTTTCATAACCATGTCTTGTACCCCCATTTGGATTATCACTTTTCGAATTCGTTTTCTTTCGAACACAAATTCATTGTAGGACAACAATATTATGTGAGTGTTAAGCAATTTTTAATTTTAAGTAAATGACGATAATAATCCTTAAAAGCTAGAAATCCCAACATTTATAGTTAAATAACCCAACAAAAACCACACTAACTACGCTGCAATGTAAATATATTCTTAACAATGTAAATTCAATGTAAATGTTTTTCTCTCTTTTTCCCTTTTCGTTAAAGTTACATTTACAATTCCGCTGTATTTTGTAATTTTTACACACCTAATTTATGCACATTAAAAATAATTTCAGTAATATTTTTTAGTACAACTAAATAAATTGGAACAATTCTAAAAATAAATGAATATTTTTAAAGTACTAATTGACAACATAATCCAATGTAGTCTACTATATTACTAACAAAAAGTTTACCTTAGGAAACTTTTTAAACTCAAACTAAAAATATAGAGATGAGGTAACTTTTATGGTATCGGCTAATATAAAACCACTTTCCGAATTTAAAATAGGAGAGTTTGTACAAATTGAGAAGATACAATTAGAAGGAACTATGAAACGACGCTTATTAGATTTGGGATTTATCCCGGGGGCGACGATTAAAGTATTGCAACGCAGTCCACTTGGAGATCCGGTCGCTTATCAAGTGAGCAACACAACTATTGCACTGCGTAAAGAAGAAAGCTCCCTTATTTTCGGGGTATTAATAGGAGATGATTTCAGATGAGCAAACATCGTATCGCTTTAGCTGGTAACCCGAATACAGGGAAAAGTACATTATTTAATACTTTAACAGGCTTAAAACAACATACTGGAAACTGGACGGGAAAAACTGTTTTAAAAGCTGAAGGAGAATATGAACATAACGGAAGTAATTATACATTAATAGATTTACCGGGAACTTACTCACTATACTCAAATTCCGCAGACGAAGAAGTAGCGAGGGATTATATTATATTTGAAAAACCAGAAGTAACTGTAGTTGTTATAGACGCAACTGCTATGGAAAGAAATTTAAATTTAGCACTCCAGGTGATGGAGATGACAAATAATGTAGTCATTTGCATTAACTTAATTGATGAAGCCGAGAAAAAAGGGATTGTTATCGATGAAAAGAAATTAGCAAAATCACTTGGTGTACCTGTCGTTAAAATTTCAGCACGTAACCGAGTAGGTATTGGTCATTTGCTAAATGTTATTGCAAGAGTAGCAAATAAAAAACTAATTCCAACACCAATTAAAATTACTTACAGCGAAAAAATTGAAAATATGATTCAGGAATTAGAACCACAAATTTATAAAGTGTTCGGTGATACGTATCCAGCACGTTGGATTGCGTTACGTATATTAGATGGAGATAAAAATTTCTTAACTACACTTCAAAAACACCATAATGAACCACTTGTAAGGGAGGTCGTAATTAATGGAATCTCACTCAGCCAGTAAAGGTCTTCCATTAGACTATATTATTCAACATGCACAAACACTTTCAAAAGAAGATATACGAGATGATATAGTCGGAGATATTTACCGAACATCTGCAAGCATATGTAAAGAATCTGTCCAATATACAAATACTGATAAATTATATCGTTCTGAAAAACTAGATAAAATTTTCACATCTCCAATCTGGGGATTCCCAATTATGCTCGGTATTTTATCTATTATTTTTTATCTTACAATTGCAGGCGCTAACGTACCATCTGATATGATTGCCGAATTCTTCGGATGGGCCGAAGGATATTTAACATCTTGGTTCCAAGCAGCGCATGCACCTGAATGGTTACATGGCATTTTAATACTTGGTTTGTTCCGTGGTATCGGTGCTGTTATTAGCGTTATGTTACCACCTATGGCAATCTTTTTCCCTATGTTCGCGCTATTAGAAAACTACGGATACTTACCACGTGTCGCGTTTAATATGGACCGCTTATTCAAACGATCCGGCGCACACGGGAAACAATCTTTAACAATGGCAATGGGATTTGGTTGTAATGCAGCAGCCATTATGTCAACACGTATCATTGAATCACCACGTGAACGTATGCTAGCAATTTTAACGAACAACTTCGTTCCTTGTAACGGTCGCTGGCCTATGTTAATTTTAATGGCTTCACTATTTATGGCTGCTGGTTATACCGGCAGTATGCAAACATTGGTTACTGCTGGCGTTGTAGTTGGAATGGTTGTAATTGGTGTTATTATGACATTAACTGTTTCTTGGGTACTATCAAAGACAGCCTTAAAAGGGATTCCAACTCACTACACACTTGAGTTACCTCCGTACCGCAAGCCAAAAGTTTGGAATACCATTGTTCGCGCAACACTCGATAAATCAATCTATGTTTTAAAACGAGCTATAGTTGTTGCTGCCCCTGCGGCTGCATTAACTTGGTTACTTGCTAACATTTTTATCGGTGACACAAGCTTACTTATGTATTTTGTAAACTTCCTAGATCCATTTGCTAAAATGTTAGGACTTGACGGGTTTATTCTAGCTGCATTCATTCTTGGACTACCCGCTAATGAAATTGTAATCCCAATTTTATTAATGTCTTACTTATCAACTGGGGCTTTAACTGAAATAGATGATTTTAATCAAATTAAAAATCTATTCCTAGAAAATGGTTGGACTTGGTTAACAGCGTTAAACACAATGTTGTTCTCACTTCTTCATTTCCCGTGCGGAACAACACTTGTTAATATATACAAAGAAACAAAAAGTGCAAAATGGACATTCTTATCGTTTGCAATCCCTACCGTTATCGCCATTGTTGTTACATTCCTCTCTACACAATTGGTACATTGGTTAGGGCTTGTATAAAGCAAAGCATACATAGAAGGTATCCCCCTTCACATATGCTTTGCACGAAAGAAACCTGAAATTATTCAGGTTTCTTTTTTTGCACATCAGTATTCCACGGCTGTGCTCCATACGTTGTGAGTTTTTTATGAATAAAATATATAGTTCCTGGAAGAACTGCCATTAATATCGTGCAACTAATTCCTAATCCAGTAAACAACTTTCATCACCTTATTTCACTCTTTTCGGTAAAGCTGAACCTGAATGTTCAATTGTTGGATGAACATGAACAGTAATTTCAGCATTACTAAAGTAATTTTCGCCTTGATCCCAATTCTTACTTATTTTTGTCCACTCTTTATAATTATGTCGCTTATACACTTCCCCTAACTCTAATACATCTACCTTATATTTTTTTTGAACAAGCTTAATCGATTTTTGAATACGCTCCTCCATTTCTTCCGATATATCCTTCTCTAAACGCTTTTCATTCAAAACCTTTTTATGATCACTGAAATGCAACTCAGCCAATGTGCCTTCCAGAGATAAATGAATATCAAACTTTGGTTTTGTAGCATTCGTTGTGGATACTTTAATTTTTCGACGTAACTTATGAATTTCATATGTAATAAGTTGATTCTTTTTACGGATGGTAAAAAAACCTCCAATTTTTTTGCCTATTATATAATTCATCCCTACTGTTTCTTCCCCACTCAAATTGCCTACACATTTATTATCCTTTCCACGAAACAATGCTGCACCGTTCATTTGTACTCCTTGTTTTGTTAGTTCCAGAATAGGTAATACAAAACTTCGGTTAGAGATCATCTTTTCCTGCACCTCACCAATTCTTGCAGCCTCAATCATTTGGGCATTTTTCGGAGGGTGTTCAGCTAACATATCAATATACTGCGCCGGTAAATTTTCAGGCTTGGCACTTTGTTTTAAAATAGCTTCGGCATTTTTATTAGAAACGAACAAACGAATATTTCTTCTCATCTCATGATCGCGAATATATACATCTAACGTATTTTGTAAAATGTATGGATGTGAAAGTAATTCTTCAGAGAAAATAATCACCTGTATATGAGGGAAAAATAATGTACGACTAATTTTTTTGGCGATTATTCTTATTTGTTCAAATACACTATCTGCTTTTGCACTAACATTAATATAATTTTCGCTATCCCCACCCCCTTGTCCACCCTGTTGAGACAATTTACTGGGGAGTACCATCTGATAGGTCCCTTTCATAATTGGATTCGCTTTCTTCTCCTTCACAATATCGTAAGCCGCTCCTACTACAAATCCTCTTTCTTCTATCTCTTCTAACTCAGAACACCCACTCATAAATCCAGTTAAAGCCATAACCATTATAATTTTAAGAAGGTGTTTCATTTCCACCATTCCTTCTTTTTATTTTATATACAATTAAAACGAGCAAAGGAGCTAACACAACAAACCCCATATCTATCCAAGCTAAATAAGTCCCATAACTTGATAAAGTATTTAAACTACTAGGTATCATATTCACCATAAAAATAATAGGGGCACTTATGAAAATAAAAATTTGTTTCTTCACTTTCGGAAACATAGCACAAAACAATAAAGATGCGACGTCATAATACATTGCTGTAGTGTTATAAATAGTAATAATCCAAGTCGTAAAAAAAATCGCATCAAACCTTTCTAAAAATCCTCCACCAATTTCAATTTCTTTCCCTAATTCAATTGTTGGATATGTCAATCCACGTGTTGTCATATACGTAAAAACACTAATACAAGTTACATAAATTAAAATGTATGACAGCACGTTTACCATCACCGCTTTCGCGACTGCCATTGGCGCTTTTTTCGCTGTCTTATCATTCAGCAACACCGCATAAAATAAAGCTACTTCAAATCCAATAAACGTAAAAATAGAATTTTTAACTCCAACAGCATATTGACTTACTTTCGTTTGAAAAGCTGGTAGTAAATTATTTATTTCCATTAAATTTATATTCAATAAAGAAAGAAGTACTATCGCAATTAAAACAATAGGCAAGAATAAAACATTTAACCTTAATAAGGCTGCTCTTGATCCTGCTATTCCATAAATAACAACTAATAAGAAGAAAAAAGACAGTAGTTGTATTGGTGTATCACTAAATAAATACGTTTGAGAAATAACTGAAATCATTCGCGATTCATACGCTGTCAAAGCAGCAAACGTTAATACTAAAATACTACTAATTGTGTATGCAACAGGCTTCGTCAAATGCGCACTCGTATATTGAACAAAATTTTGTTTTGGAAATAAGATAGCCACTCTCGTCACAAACCAGCCTAAAACTGCGCAAATCAGTCCACCCAAAAGCAAGATAATCCAACCGTCCGAAAATAAAGTTTGGTTAGCAATATCTCTTGGCATAGACAATGCCCCTATACCAATAATGGTCGATGATACCGCAAACCCAATTTCCCGAGATCCAATCTCTTCATCGCCATACTCAAATGGTTTCAATTATTTTCGCTCCTTTGGACGTATTGTAGAATCTTTTGTTTGTAAGTACTCCGGTCTATCTTTCAACATCGCTTTTGGTATGCGAATAAATTCTTCTTTCCAATCTTTATAAAATGCAGGAGCAATTGGAGTTGTATACGGTATACCAACACTTGTTAAATTTGTAATATGAACAGCAAGTGCAATCAGAGCTAGAATGATCCCATACAACCCAAAAGCAGTTGCAGCTAATACAAAGACGAAAAGTAAAATCCGGAACGTAATCGTAATACTATATACAGGAAGCGAGAACGTAGCAATCGCAGTAACTGCAATAATAATAACTAAAAACGGATTTACAATCCCTGCATTTACCGCAGCTTCTCCAATTACAAGACCTCCTACAATCCCTATCGTTTGTCCCATTGGTTTGGGCAATCGGATTCCAGCTTCTCGTATTAATTCCATAGTCAAGGCCATCATTAACGTTTCAATATATGCTGGGAACGGAACACCTTCCCTCGCACCTGCAATTGAATAAGCCAGTTTAGAAGGAATAAGTCCTTGATGATAAGATACAAGTGCTACATACATAGCTGGTAACAAAACCGCGATTATACCTGAACCCATACGTAAAAATCTTAGTAACGTTCCAATCACCCAGCGCTCGTAATGATCTTCTACAGATTGAAAAATATCAACAAACACAAGCGGTGCAATAAGAGCAAACGGAGATCCGTCTACTAAAATGGCCGCTTTTCCCTTCGCTAATGACGCTATAATATTATCTGGCCTCTCTGTATTCAAAAACTGTGGAAATGGAGATAAATTATTATCCTGAATTAATTGTTCAATCGTACCTGTTTCCAAAATAATATCTGTCACTATTGATTGAAGACGGCGATCTAACTCTTTTACAATGTGAGGATTAATAATATCTTCTATATATACTAGGGTTACTTCTTTCTGCGATCGCTTCCCCATAATATAAGATTGGAACCTCAACTTTGGATCGCGTAAACTGCGTCGGATTAACATTTTATTCACATTAATATCTTCATTTAATCCAACTCTCGGTCCGCGTATTAAATCTTCTGTCACTGGTGGCTCTAAACTTCTCTTCTCCCAAGCCCTACTATTAATAACGATAGCAGTTTGAATATTATCAATTAATATAACTGTATCTCCCGCTAAAATCGCATTTATAATATCCGGAAACGTTGTCTTCTTACCCACTTCCGCAATAGAAATAAAACGATCCAATAACGTCTGAACGACAGCCGCTTCATTTTGCACTTCTTCATATTGAAGAGTACGAACTACATATTTATAAACATTATCCTTGTCTGTTAACCCACATAAAAACACAACCGCACAACGTGTAAAACTCCCAGCAAGAACAACTTCTCTAATTGTTAAATCATTAGGTGAACCTAACTCATCCCTAATTTCTTTCATAACTTCAAATAAGTTACCTTCAAGCTCTAACAATTTCCCCACCTAACTTCCTTTTCAACAAGTTTTTAGTTAGATTCCGCTAATTGAAGAAAATATATACAAAAAAGAGCTATCTCTTTTCAAAGATAGCTCTAATAAAGTAAAACTTTAATCAGCCCTCACCAATCGGACTTTTACAGGCAGCAGGGCCCCTACCTAACTTCTTTGCTTCCGCTTAATTTTGAGTTGAGGGTCTTACTGCCCGTTAATGCGGGATAAACGAATTACTTTTCTACTATTGTATTGTTTTTCTTTATAGATACACCTTTTGTAAGTCCACTAACTACAAACATCACAATTATATTAATTAACAATGCGACTATACCTACATTCAAATCTTTTATATACTGCGGGAAGCTCGGAAACATCGTGGCTATAGTTGAACCAGATAAGGTAATATATGCGACCACTAATAGCCCAACTCCCATTCCTGCAATCGCCCCTTGCTTCGTAATAATTTGACGTGGAAACAAGCTACATACAAGTGCAGGGAAAAGTTGTGTAACAATACTGTATCCCATTAATAGAAGCGCTCCTATCGTTTCTCCTCCTTTAAATGTAAATAAAACTGCCACGAGCGTTACTACAGGCACAAATAATTTTGCCATCTTAGCAACTTGTCTATCTGAAGCAGATGGAACTATCGTTCGATAAATATTTTTCGCTAACAGTGTAGAAGCCGCCATAACAAGCATCGAACCCGGAACCAATGCCGTTAATACTCCCGCACTACCAATAATTCCAATAAACCAAGGGTCAAACGTTTGAAGAGCAAGTCTGAACAATGAAAGGTCTACATCCGCTCCTTTTAATCCCGGAACCTGTAATATAGCAGCAAATCCTGCAAAAAATACGAAAAGTAAAACTAAAGAATACAATGGCATAATTGCTGCATTTTTACGAAATACTTTTTCATTTTTTGCAGAAAAAGCAGAAGCAAATGTATGAGGCCACATATAGAAACCGAGGGCCGTTAATATAATAGTAGAAACAAACCAAGAAATACTCATTCCTTCTTCAGATAAAGATAAAAATCCCGGTTTCGCTGCCTCTACAGCCTCAAACATCGGCTGAAATCCTCCATAATAATGATACGGTAAATATATACCTAAAAACATAACGATAAACAGTATCATAATATCCTTCAAAGCGGCCGTCCAAGCCGAACCATGTATACCTGAAACCATTACATATATAGTTATAACAATAGCACCAATCCAAACCGCAACAACAGGTGACACCCTTCCGTAAGAAGCTTCTGAAACGATAATTCCCAGTCCTTTTAACTGTAAAACAAGATATGGGATGATGGAAACAACACCAACAATCGAAACAATAAGTCCAAGCGCTTTACTTCTATATTTCTTCGCAAAAAAATCCGACTGTGAAACAAGGTTATGCTCTTTCGCATACTTCCAAATCGGTGGCAATAAAAAATACGATAAAAGATAAGCTAAAGCGCCATAACCTAAAATATAAAAGGTAGGTGCTCCTTTACTATATGCCCAGCCACTTCCTCCCAAAAATGTAAACGTCGTATAAATTTCACCTGCCATAAGGAGAAAAACAAAAATAGTGCCAAACCCTCTTCCCCCAACTGACCATTGCTCTAAATTCATATCTTTTCCATGTTGTGCCCGAATCCCTAAAAATAGTGCGAGAAACAAAAATAAAATAATGATAAGTAATGCAGTCATTTTACATCCTCCTTATTAGCAGGATCAAACACGTACACAAGCCCCATACAAAAAGATGTAATAAACACTGATAATAATACCCAAAATAATAAAAATGGCATCCCTAATACGTAAGGAGTAACTGAATTCGCAAATATTGGCCCAACTACTAAACAAAGAACTGGGATAAGCGCTAGAATGTGTATTTTCTTCATCTCATTCTCCTTTACTTATAAAGTTCATAATGGCTGATACAAAGACTTCCACTCCAATCGGCAATGCATCTTCGTCAATCGTAAAACGAGGGTGATGGTGAGGATATATAATACCTTTCTCTTTATTTCCCGCTCCGATAAAAAAGAATGTCCCCGGTGCCTTTTGTAAAAACGCTGAAAAATCTTCTCCAGCCATAGTCGGCTGTAAACGAACAACTCTATCCCTTCCATAAAGTTGTAATGCCGTTTGTTCAATAAGCTCTGTAGCTTCATAGTCATTTACAACTGGTCGATACCCATATTCATATGAAAATGTATATTTCGCTCCGTAAGATTCCGTAATATGCTTCACAATCCGCTCAATCTTCTTCTCTGTTTCACCTCGTAATTCATGTCTTAAACTTCTTACTGTCCCTTCAATCTCGGCTTGCTCTGGTATTACATTATGAGTTGTCCCCGCATGAAATTGTGTAACAGATATTACGAGAGAATCTAATGGATTCGTGAGGCGAGATACAATTTGCTGAAGTTGCGAAACGACTTGTGTTCCAATTGCAATACTATCCACCGTTTCATGAGGGATTCCAGCATGTCCACCTTTTCCCTCTATCTTAATTTTAAAAACATCCGGTGCAGCCATTGCAGGGCCATAAATAACACCTATTTTCCCAACCTCTAATGACGCCCAAAGGTGAGCACCAATAATATAATCCACACCTTCCATTACACCTGCAGCAACCATCTCCTCTGCACCACCAGGAAAATTCTCTTCAGCATGTTGGAATAGAAAACGAATCTCCCCTTTAATTTTCTCTCTTTCTTCTACTAACTTATGTACAACCCCAAGTAATATCGCTATATGTCCATCATGACCACATGCATGCATTACACCTTTATATATAGAAATAAAATCAAACTCATTTTCTTCATGAATAGGAAGAGCATCCATATCGGCTCGAATCGCAACTGTTTTGCCCGGATGTTTACCTACTAACTTTGCCATCACACTATATTTAGTCGGCCGTGACACTTCTAAATATGGGAATTTCCGAAGTATATCGAACACAAACTGCGATGTTTTCTCTTCTTGAAAAGATAACTCTGGATACTTATGAAAATGCCTTCTCCACTCAACCAACTGATTTTTTGACAAAACAAGTTCCTTTGCAACATCCATTTCTCTTCTCCCCTTCTTCACCAAGTTAAATGTTATTATAACGTGAATTGTTAACTTTTAAAAGAATCTTCTGAATTTTCAGTGATGATAAACTAAAAAGAAAAAGCCATCCAAAAGATGACTTTTTCATTATTATAAAATAGTAATTGCTTGTTTTCCCATTTGCTCCCAAGCTTTCTCAAATTCTGCTCGCGGAACAGCCAAGCGCGGATTATTTTTAAGAGGATCATTTACATATACAAAGTTTTGATCATATCCAATTACTACTGCACTATGCTCATAATATGTAATTTTCACTTCGCCTGAACTCGTATTCCATGTTTCAAAACTACTTTCAGCTAGCGGCTTAAACGTCGTATTAATAATGACCCATACCGGAGAACCAGAACTAATTACTTTATATATATCTTGCATGTCTCTACCTGTTAAATTAATTACTTTTTCAGGAACATATTTTTCTGCTAAATCAAAGATTGGTTTATTGTATACACCATATCCAGGCTCTGCCTTTGTATAAATATTTCCCACAAATCCCTCGTAAGGATTTCCACGCAAACCATTTTGTTCAAATGGAACACGATGAATTTCGCTAGCAAGTTGCATCTTATCTACTTGTACACCTTTATATTGCAGCAACATAGCTAAACTTGTCACTTCACATCCTCGAGGTAATTCTGGTAATTGTTTAATAAACGGAACATCTTCAATCATAGCTGCTTCTTTCATTTCAGATAGAAACTCTAAGCGTAGAACTTGCGCCTTTTGCATGATTTTATCTTTTCCTATAAAAAATGCAGCAGCAAGTATAATCCCAAAAACAAAAAGATATTTTAACTTTTTCATTATAAACAAAACTCCATTAATTATTATTTTACAGACACAACTCTTATCATTGTACCCTTCTTCTTACTAGTTTGCTAGAAAGATCATGTGAATTATCGCTCATAGAATTAATTATAAAAATTCTAATTATTTTTAATAAAAAGAAAAATAAATATACATTTACAGAATATTTTGCTAAAATCAAAATTGTTAACATAGTGAAGATATCACCATGTTAACAAACATTCTTAGAGTATTTAGTCATAGTTCGTTTTTTACATACTCCATTCATTTCATAGCAAATAAACCGAGTGTGTTTTGCATCCCCCACTAATGATTAAAAACTCAGAATAAAACGAAGTTTACACATTCAAAAAAATACGGGGTGAGGGGCATATGAATCAACAAATTGAACAAACAGATTTAAAACGAACAATGAAAAGTAGACACCTATTTATGATTGCACTCGGCGGTGTTATCGGAACCGGGCTATTTATGGGATCTGGTCAAATCGTCCATAATGCCGGACCTGGTGGTGCTATTCTTGCATTTTTAGTCGGTGGATTTGTTATGTATTTAACGATGTTATGTCTTGGTGAATTATCCGTTGCTATGCCAGAAGCAGGTTCATTCCAAAGTTATGCAAGCAAATTCATTTCACCTGGTTTTGGATTTGTTGTCGGTTGGATGTATTGGTTAAATTGGGCTGTTACAGTTGGCGTAGAGTTAACAACTGTAAGTATTTTAATGAAACGCTGGTTTCCAGAAGTTTCTTCCTGGATTTGGTGCGTTACATTTGCAGCAGCACTCTTCCTCGTAAACGCTTTATCAGCAAAAGCATATGCAGAAGCAGAGTTTTGGTTCGCAAGTGTAAAAGTCGCGACAATTGTCATTTTCATCGTGCTTGGTGGCGCTGTTATGTTCGGTCTACTAGACTTTAATGGAAAGCCAGCTCCAATGCTTCATAATTTCACTGAAAATGGCGGGCTATTTCCCAACGGTGCATTAGCTGTTCTTCTTACGATGATTACAGTAAATTACTCCTTCCAAGGAACAGAATTAATTGGAATCGCTTCAGGAGAAAGTGAAAATCCTGAAAAAACAATTCCAAAAGCAATAAAAAATACAATTTGGCGAACTCTCTTCTTCTTCGTCTTAGCGATATCAGTTGTTGTAGGTTTACTCCCATGGCAAGAGGCTAATCTAGTTGAAAGTCCCTTTGTACTTGTATTTGATGTAGCCGGTGTCCCATATGCAGCAGACATTATGAACTTTGTTATTATTACAGCTGTATTATCCGTTGCTAACTCTGGTCTATACGCAAATTCTCGTATGCTGTGGGCGATGGCAAAACAAGGAATGGCAAGTCCAGCATTTACGAAATTAACTAAAAAAGGTGTACCGCTAAATGCATTAATTTTCAGCCTAATTTTCGCTAGCCTGTCCTTACTAACAAGTGTATTTGCGGCAGATACTGTCTTTCTAGTTTTAACATCTATTGCAGCAATGGCTGCCGTTGTAGTTTGGATGTCAATCGCCGCTTCACAGTTTTTCTTCCGTAGAAATTTCGTGAAAAATGGTGGCGACATAAATGATTTAAAATATCGTACACCGCTCTATCCACTCGTTCCAATCGTAGCGTTCTCGCTCAATTTCATTACATTTGTTAGTTTGGCTTTCATTCCAGATCAAAGAATTGCTCTTTATTGCGGCATTCCATTTATGATTATTTGTTACATTTTATACCAAGTTAAATATAAAAAAATTGTCACACTTGAACAGCCACGAACTGTCACACGAGAAATAAACTAAATATACAAAATATTCAGCTATCTTTCTTATAATAAGATAGCTTTTTTCTATTTCTTGGATATCCTGGTATAACTTTATTTATCTTAAAATTTTCACAATCACGTTTTTCTCTGGAAAATAGTTTACAATGTAATCAAGTTACAAATGATATTCACCTTAAAAAGTGTGCATTTGTGTCTATTTTTTAACAATATATCAAAAACTATTGCCTTCTATAAATTAATAGGTTTATATTGTTTTATTGGCATAGTTTCAATCCAAGGAGAAAGGAGATTTTCAATCGTGCAACTAAAGAAAGCGTTTTGGAAGTTGGCTTCGCTTCTTCCGTTATCATTACTTCTGTTCCTCGGTGGCTGTGATAAAAAACTCGCAGTATTAAATCCGCAAGGACCTGTTGCAAAAGCACAGTATGATTTAATTGTTTGGTCATTCTTGCTTATGTCATTAATTATCGCAATTGTATTCATTCTGTTTACAGTCATCTTGATTCGTTATCGTGAAAAACCAGAGAATATGGACTATGAGCCACCTGAACAACACGGTAACACATTACTAGAAATTATTTGGACGCTTGTTCCTGTTATTATCGTTATCGCATTATCGATTCCAACAGTAAAAGCAACTTATGCTTCGGAAGAGGTTCCGAAAGAGTCCAAACATATTAAACCAGTTGAAATTTATGTTACATCTGCAAACTGGAAATGGTTATTCAGTTACCCAGAGGAAAAAATTGAAACCGTTAACTATTTAAACATCCCAGCTGGTGTACCAATTCAATTCAAACTGACTTCTGTCGGCCCAATGAATGCTTTCTGGGTACCAGAACTTGGTGGTATGAAGTACACAATGGATGGCATGATTATGGATCTTTATTTACAAGCTGATAAGCCAGGTTCTTACCTAGGTCGTAGTGCGAACTTCTCTGGTGAAGGATTCACTCACATGGAGTTCGAAGTTGAAGCGAAAACTAAAGAGAAATATGACAAGTGGGTTAAAGAAGTACAACAAACTGCTGATAAGTTAACAGAACAGAAATACAACGAAATTATTAAACCTGGTGTAGTTGGACGCATGACGTTCTCTAGTGACCACTTAAGTTATGTAGATCCAAAATCACTTGAATATTGTGATTACAACTACTACAAAAACAAAAAATAATAGCTATTATTCCAACAGATTGGAGTGAACACAGTGAAGCTTGATGAATTCTTTGTCACAGGTGACCCGATTATTTACGGTGCAGACGCTTCTATCGTTCTTGTGACATTAGCAATCATTTTCGTACTAACAAAGTATAAAAAATGGAAATGGCTTTGGGACGAATGGTTGACAACTGTTGACCATAAAAAAATCGGAGCCATGTATATTATTTCTGCGGTTATCATGTTATTCCGTGGTGGTATGGATGGTTTAATGATCCGTGCACAGTTAACATTCCCAGAAACAACTTATTTAAACGCTGAACACTATAACGGAATCTTTACAACGCATGGTACAGTAATGATTCTTTTCATGGCAATGCCATTCGTTATGGGATTAATGAACCTTGTAGTACCATTACAAATTGGTGCTCGTGATGTTGCATATCCGTTCTTAAATGCTTTAAGTTTCTGGTTATTCTTTGTCGGAGCAATGTTATTCAACATCGCTTTCGTAATCGGTGGTTCTCCAGACGCTGGGTGGACTTCTTACTTCCCAATGGCAGGTACAGAGTTTACTTCAGGCGTAGGAAATAACTACTACGCAATTGCATTACAGATTTCAGGTCTCGGTACGCTAATGACCGGTATTAACTTCCTTGTTACTATCTTAAAAATGCGTACACCTGGTATGACTTTAATGAGAATGCCAATGTTTACTTGGTCAATCTTAATTACAACAATTATCATTATTTTCGCTTTCCCAGTATTAACAGTTGCTCTTGCATTAATGACATTTGACCGTCTATTCGATGCTCACTTCTTTACGATGGCGAGCGGCGGTATGCCGATGTTATGGGCCAACCTGTTCTGGGTATGGGGTCACCCTGAAGTATATATCGTTATTTTACCGGCATTCGGTATTTTCTCTGAAATCATTAGTACATTCTCACGTAAGCGTCTATTCGGTTACAGTGCGATGGTATACTCAATGGTTGCAATTTCTTTACTAAGTTTCGTCGTATGGCTTCACCACTTCTTCACGATGGGTGCAGGTCCAGCGGTTAACTCATTCTTCTCGATTTCGACAATGGCGATTTCGATTCCAACCGGTGTTAAGATCTTTAACTGGTTGTTTACACTGTATAAAGGACGTATCCGTTTTACAGTTCCAATGCTTTGGTCATTGGCATTTATTCCAAACTTCGTAGTCGGTGGGGTTACAGGGGTTATGCTTGGAATGGCAGCTGCTGATTATCAATACCATAACAGCTACTTCCTAATCGCTCACTTCCACTACGTATTAATCGCAGGTACAGTATTCGCTATGCTTGCTGGATTCACATTCTGGTATCCAAAAATGACTGGTCATATGTTAAATGAACGCCTAGGTAAATGGACATTCTGGATCTTTATGAGCGGATTCAACATCTGTTTCTTCCCAATGTACTTCTTAGGTTTAGACGGTATGACTCGTCGTATGTACACTTACTCTGAAAGTCTTGGATGGGGATGGCTAAACCAAATCGCATCTGTTGGTGCGGTAATGATGGGTATCGGCTTCCTACTTCTTTGCTACAACGTAATTTGGAGTGCACGTCACGGTGAACGTGACACAACTGGAGATCCATGGGATGGTCGTACACTTGAATGGGCAACTCACTCTCCTGTACAACATTACAACTTCGCGAAGCTTCCTGAAATTAAAGAAGCTGATGCTTTCTGGTACATGAAAAAACGCGGAGAAACAGTTACACCAGCAGCAGAAGATATCAAACCAATTCACATGCCAAGTAACTCTGGTGTGCCTATTATTGCGTCTGGATTCTTCGGTCTTGCAGGTTTCGCATTAGTATTTAGCTGGTTCTGGCTTGCAGCAATCGGTGGAGTTGGTATTTTAGCTTGCTTAATCTATCGTTCATTCGATTATGATGAAGGTTACTATATCAGTGTTGATGAAATTAAAAAAACAGAACATATAGCATGAGAGGTGAAATGACATGGCGGCTTTAGATAAAAGCTTACCTTTGGAATATCAATCCGAACAAAGCAGATTGAATATCCTAGGATTCTGGATTTTTCTTGGGGCTGAAATTATGCTGTTCGCAACACTTTTCGCCTCTTATCTAGTCCTTGCTGGTCGTACGGCAGATGGCCCAACACCAGCGCAATTGTTTGAACTTAAAACGCTTTTAATTCAAACATTACTACTTTTAACAAGTAGTTTTACATGCGGTATCGTAATTCATGAAATGCGTAAGCATAACCAAAAAGCGATGCTTGGATGGTTCGTCCTTACATTACTTTTAGGTGCAGGTTTCCTATTCTTTGAGATCGAAGAGTTCATTATGTACATTGGTGAAGGCGCAACAATTCAAACAAGTGCTTTCTTATCTGGATTCTTCGTTCTTCTTGGAACGCACGGAGCTCACGTAACAGGCGGTATCATTTGGGCAACTTGTGTTATTATCCAAATTTTAAAACGAGGTTTAACACCAGTTACAGCTCGTAAAGTATTCATTATCAGCTTATACTGGCATTTCCTTGATCTAGTTTGGGTCTTTATTTACACACTAGTTTACTTGAACGGGATGGTGGCGTAAATGGCTCAAAACAACAATCAAGCAAACGGGCATGCGCATAGCGGATTCCCTTGGTCACACGTTTTCGGATTTATTTTATCGCTTGCATTAACGTTTCTAGCGTTATACGTGGCACTTTACACAACATTGCCACTTTCAACAGTCTTAACAACTATTATCATAATGGCTGTTGCGCAAGCATTGTTACAATTAATTATGTTCATGCATTTAAAAGAAGGAGAAGGAAGAGTTCAAATTCTTACAATGATATACAGTTTCTTCGTTGCAACTGCAACAGTTGGTTTAACTGTATGGATCTTCTTCTCAATGTAATGTACATGAAAAAGACTGCTGAGATTCCTCAGCAGTCTTTTTTTATCCCCTCCCCTATTACATCCACATTACGGAATTAACAACAGAATCATGAAAAATATACTTATTATGACAAATGTTAAGAAAAATCTTTCTTTATGAAATCGAATCCATATGCGTTGCTTTTCTACCTATTATATGGCTAAATAGGTACTATATTTATTTGAAGGGAGAGAACGCAATGGAACATCATACTTCTGTTCTATCACTTATGGTTGTCGTTGCAATCGCGTTTTTCGTTCCCCTTTTGTTACAACGCTTTAAATTAAAAGCACTTCCTGTTGTCGTTGCAGAAATTATTGCAGGAATCTTTGTAGGTAAAAGTGGGTTTAATATTATTGAGCCAGATATATGGCTTCAAGTTTTATCAACATTAGGATTTATCTTCCTCATGTTCTTAAGCGGTTTAGAAATTGATTTTTCTATCTTTAAACAAAAAGGGAAAAAAAATACGACAAACGAGCCAAATACATTTCAAGTAGCAAGCATTATCTTCTTATTTATTTTCATCTTATCTTATGCCCTATCATTACTATTCGTATGGCTAGGATTTGTAGATAATGCAATGTTCATGACTTTAATTATTTCAACTATTTCTTTAGGTGTTGTTGTACCAACATTAAAAGAAAACAACCTAGGAAAAACTGCAATCGGACAAATCATTTTATTAGTTGCTGTTATTGCAGACTTAGTTACAATGATTTTACTCGCTGTTTTCGTCGGATTAAATTCCGAAAGCGGTCAAAGTATGTGGCTCTTACTTATTCTATTCGGTGCCGGTATTGTCATTTACTTTATTGCAAAACGCTTTAAAAACATTCCATACTTAGATAGTTTAAAAGCTGGTAGTGTACAAATTGATACACGAGCTGTTTTTGCACTCATTTTAATCTTAGTTGGGTTATCGGAATCTGTTGGAGCAGAAAATATTTTAGGTGCCTTCTTAGCAGGTGTACTTGTATCGTTATTATCACCAAATGAAGATATGGTGGAAAAACTTGATTCTATCGGCTATGGTTTCTTCATCCCTATTTTCTTCGTAATGGTTGGTGTAAATCTAGAGGTGTGGTCTATTTTCAAAGAACCTTCTAGCATGCTAATGATTCCAATCTTAATTGTAGGACTCTTTATTTCGAAACTCTTACCATCACTCGTCTTAAGAAAATGGTATCCACGTAATATCGTACTTGGAAGTGCAATCTTATTAACATCGACACTTTCTTTAGTTATTGCGGCTGCACAAATTGGTGAAAAACTGGAGATCATCAGTCCAAGTTTATCTGCCTCTCTTATTTTAAGCGCAGTTATTACTTGTATTTTTGCACCTATATTGTTTAAAAAAATGTTCCCAAAAGTAGAAACACCAAAACCAAAAGTAGCTATTATTGGCGCGAGCAGAATTACCCTTCCGTTATCACTAGATTTAAAACGAGAAGATTATGACGTAACGCTATATATGATGCGTCAAAACAAAATAAATGATGAAGAAGCGAAATCACATGACTTCCCTATCGTGAAATTAGATGACATCACAATCGCATCATTAACTGAACAAACAGCATTTGATGCAGATCGCGTCGTTGTTGCAACAAGCGATGATGAACAAAACTTATTATTGGCAGAACATGCAAAAGAGCTAGGTGTTGAACATGTTATTGCAAGTGTAGAAGATCCACTTCTACAAGAAAAAGCAACGCAAGAACATATCGCTGTATTCTCAACAATTAACTCTACACGTATTTTATTACGTGCACTTATTGATAAACCTAGTCTCGTTCGCTTAATTACAACAGCAAACGAAACAGTACGTGAAGTTGAACTGCGCAGCAATAAATATAACGGCGTTGCGCTTCGCCGCCTCCCGTTTTTAGGTGATGTACTTGTCATTCAAATCTACCGCGGTAACAAAGCATTAATACCACATGGTGATACAAGACTACAACACGGTGACACATTACTTGTAACAGGTTCAAAAGAACATATCGATACACTAAAAAACATATTAGAGTAAAAAAATGCCCCTCACATAATTGAGGGGCATTTTTTTAACTTCATATGGTAAAATGTTACTATCACATATTATGAGGATGGATCACATTATGTCTATTGTAACTTTAGCTCTTTTATTATTAGCAGAAATACTCGTTGCCATTATTCTCATCGGTGTTAGTATTGAGATTTGTAGTTACGGATGGAAAAAATCGAATGGAATAAAATATTCTTGCCTCCTACTTTCACTCCTTCTCGGAACTGCTAGCATACTCGGACTTCTCGCCGCACCTGCTTATTTCTTTATACAATTAACAGAAAAGGCCTTATAAGAAAGGATGTTAATATGATTATCGTGAAAAATATTGAGGGATCTGAAACTTACGTATTACGTCAAAAAATTTTACGCCCCAATCAAACATTAGCAGATTGTAAATATCCTTCCGATTATGAAACAGACACCTTCCACTTAGGCGCATTTATAAACGATGAACTAATTAGTATCGCTTCCTTCTCAAAAGAAATATACCCTGACCTACCAGCCGGTATTCATTATCGTCTACGAGGAATGGCCACATTACCTGAGTTTCGAAACAACCACGCTGGAAGCTCCTTAATTCAGAATGCAGAACAAATCTTACAAGAGCGTCAAGCAAATATGTTATGGTGTAATGGCCGAATTACTGTAACTGACTATTACAAGCGATTAGGCTTTCAGGAGCATGGTGAAATTTTTGAAATTAAACCAATTGGCCTTCATAAAGTTTTGTATAAAAAGATATAAGAAAAGCTTTCCTCAATACGGGAAAGCCTTTCTTATATTTCAATCTTCTCTTTTTATTTTTTTCATATATATGTATATAAACAAACTAGGAACTAAAAAACAAGCAAACATAATAAGTCCTGTCATACTAATTTCCTTTATCGAAATATCTGGTGTTACAACGATACAAATAGCTAAAATCCCAATAATAATACCCACCGGAATGAATAATAGCTTCATAAAATAACGACGCGACACTCCGCCCGTATGCTCATACACTTCCACTGAATTTTTCAGATTTAAAAAGTTAATAATTATTATCCCGCCCATAAATACCATTAATAAATCCGAAACACTTTCATATCCTGCCCCTTGCAAGACATAGCGGTAAAAGACGATAGCTAGTATGACGATATTTTGTAAGATGAAAGCTAATCTAATATGTTTTAACCCTTCAATCATTAAACGTTCATCTTTCACGATTTTCATCCTACCACTCCTTTTCCTCCCAAAACAAATCATTCAACGTTTTATCTACTGCATAACAAATTTTTAAACATAAATCTAAAGATGGATTGTATTTCCCCTTCTCAATTAAACTAATCGTTTGCCTTGTAACGCCTACTTTTTCTGCTAATTGTTGCTGTGTTAAATCTAACTGAACACGCGCGACTTTTATTTTACTTACAGCCATTCATGTTCCTCCTTCACCCTTATTGTAACATATATATTCCATTACGTAATTTATATTTTACGAAACCAATTAAGTTTTCATCTTATCCCGATTGGTGTGGGCTAATACACAGTGAGGACATCCGCTACTGCCTATAGTTTCACTTTATTATACACAAAAAGGGAGCCTCCCATAAGAAGGCCCTCTCCTATATTTATATTATAAGAATAAATGACATCCAAATAAGAATGCAAATAAGTATAGTAATGGATGTACTTCCATCCCTTTACCCTTCACAATTTTCAAGACTGGATATACTAAAAATCCAATTGCGATTCCATTTGCAATACTAGATGTTAACGGAATACCTATAAAAATTAAAAATGCTGGTAACGCATCTTCAAATTCATTCCAATTAATATCTCGAATGCTTTGCGCCATTAAACTACCTACTATAATTAATGAAGGAGCTGTAATAGCGGCTACACTTGATAGAGAAGCAATAACAGGACTAAAAAATGCCGTTATAATTGTTAGACCAACAACTACAATCCCTGTTAATCCAGTTTTACCACCTGCAGCAATACCTGCTGATGATTCAATCGTCGCTGCTGTTGGGCTTGTTCCAAAGATAGAACCTGTAGTCCCGCCAATTGCATCTGCAATAAACGCTTTACCAAAACGCTTCTCTGTATTGTCTGTAATTAAACCTGCTTGTTTAATTAAACCGAGTAATGCACCTGTTGTATCGAATAAAAGTACAAGTAAAAATGAAAATACAACGCCGTATAATCCGTATTCAATTACATCTGAAAAGGCATTGATTGGGTTTGAAACGATGATACCCTCTGGTAAATGAGGCATCGCCACAATTTTATCAGCAAACTTCAATTGCCCTGTAAAGAAGGCAATAATTCCTGTCACAATCATACTAATAAATAATGCACCGCTCACACGCAATGTCATTAATACCGCCGCTAATATTAAACCAATTAAAGTTAAAATAACAGCTGGAGAATGAAAATCACCAATCGTAACTAAATTAGACGGATGATCCACGATAATTCCAGAAAGGCGCAATCCAATAAAAGCAATAAATAGTCCAATTCCACCTGCAATTGCATGCTTTAAACTATCAGGAATTGCTAAAATTAACTTTTGCCTAAACGAAGTAAAAGATAATAAAAGAAAAATAATCCCCGTTACAAATACAGCTGAAAAGGCAACTACATATGTAATCCCTTCTGCCTTCTGTACAACAGAATAAGCAAAATATGCATTCATTCCCATAGCTGGAGCAATAACAATCGGGTAATTCGCGAAAATCGCCATACCTACTGTTCCAACAACGGTTGCAATAATTGTTGCTGTAAACGCTTGGTCAAATGGTACACCTGCATCAGATAATATTTTTGGATTGATGACAAGAATATACGCAAATGTAAAAAAAGTTGTGATGCCAGCTAAAAACTCTTGCTTCACAGAAGTGTTATATTTTTGTAATTGAAACATGCTTATGTACCCTTCCTACACCTGAATTATTATCACACATTCTTTTTCTTACTAGTATGTGAGAAAATATAATACTTAATCTTAACAATCAATAAAAAGAAGAGTCAATATATTCCCTAATAGTTCGAATTTTAAGTTTAAGTCTGACAAGTACAGATGTAGTACAGTTCATTATGATTATTTTTGTAGCATAACAGATAGAAATGTTTTATAATTTGAAATAGTTAAATATTTAGTAAACGCATTCAAATATCGTTCACTCTACAAGGGGGATTCTTCTTATGCAGCACACAAACAAATCTGGAACTTTAAATCGTGGTTTAAAAGAACGACATATTACTTTAATGTCACTGGGCTCAGCTATTGGCGTTGGGCTATTTTTAGGATCCGCTTCCGCCATTAAACTAGCAGGTCCTTCTATTTTGCTAGGCTATATGATTGCCGGTCTCGTTATTTTTTTCATTATGCGAGCGCTTGGGGAAATGGCAATTGAACAACCTGTTGCTGGTTCTTTTAGTAAATATGCATATGATTATATTGGACCACTCGCTGGTTATATTACTGGTTGGAATTACTGGTTCTTATGGGTTGTTACTTGTATGGCTGAAATTACAGCAGCTGGCATTTACATGCAGTACTGGTTCCCTGATATCCCGCGCTGGACTTGGGCATTACTTGCTCTATTATTAATGAGCGCTTTTAACTTCTTATCGGTAAAAGTATTTGGAGAACTTGAGTTTTGGTTTGCTCTCATTAAAATTGTCACAATTATCTGTATGATAGTAGTCGGAGCTGGTATTATTTTATTCGGATTCGGAAACGGTGGTATCGCTACTGGTATTTCAAATCTTTGGTCACATGGTGGCTGGTTCCCAAATGGATTTTCTGGGTTACTACTCTCCATGCAGATGGTACTATTCGCTTATTTAGGCGTTGAATTAATCGGCGTTACAGCTGGTGAGGCTCAAAATCCGAAGAAAACACTCGCAAAGGCAATTGATAACGTATTTTGGAGAATTCTACTCTTTTACGTTGGGGCATTATTCGTTATGATGGCAATTTATCCATGGAACGAACTTGGTGAGAAAGGCAGTCCATTCGTATTAACATTCCAGCAAATTGGTATCGCAAAAGCAGCAGGTATTATTAACTTTGTCGTATTAACAGCAGCTCTTTCTTCTTGTAACGGTGGTTTATTTAGTACAGGCCGTATGCTATATACATTAGCTCAGCAGAAAAAAGCTCCTGAAAGATTTGGTCGTTTAAATAAAAATGGCATTCCAAGCCAAGGAATTGTAGCAACTGCTATCGTTTTACTAATTGGTGTTATATTAAACTATCTTGTACCTGCAAAGGTATTTACATGGCTTACTAGCATTTCAACTTTCGGTGCAATTTGGACTTGGGGCATTATATTAGTCGCTCAAATTAAATTCCGTAAAAGCTTGCCTACTCAAAATAAACAAAAGTTATCATATAAAATGCCTTTATACCCATTAAGCTCATATTTCTCACTTGCCTTCCTTGCACTAGTCTTATGTATAATGGCGTATTCAGAAGATACACGAATTGCATTGATTGTCGGCCCAATTTGGCTTATCGGCTTAGCAATCGTATATTACATGAAAGGGTTTCATAAGATTGATGAAACACCTAACTCAAAAATTAGTTAAGCAAAACATCCCTTCCTTATTACTTGGAAGGGATGTTTTTATATCTATATAAATATTTCTCAACAAAATTCACGGTATTTTTACAATTTTTTAATATTTTTTATGTTTTCCGTCTTTATTTTTACAGAAAAATAAATTACATTATTAAAGCACATATATTTATTATTAGGGGGATTCTTCTATGAAGAATAAAAAATGGATTACATTTTCTTTAGCAACAGCAATTACACTAAGTATAGGGACCTCGTTCATACCGTCTACTTATGCGGAAAGCTCTGTAGACCCAGCTCCTGAAATTGCTGCAAAAGTTGTAAATCAAAACAATGGGAAGACAGTATTATTCGATAATACACACGGTCAAACTGCTGGGACAGCTGACTGGGTTATTGACGGCGGCTTTTCTGACTTCGGAAACGGCATTGCAAAAAACGGATATCACGTAAAGGAACTTCGTAAATCAACACCTATTACGTACGAAGACTTAAAAGGTTACAATGTATTTATCGTTCCAGAAGCTAATATTCCTTACAAAAAATCTGAGCAGGACGCTATGTTACAATATGTGAAAAATGGTGGTAGTATCTTCTTTATTGCTGATCATTACAATGCAGATCGTAATAAAAATCGCTGGGACTCTTCTGAAGTATTTAATGGATATAGACGCGGTGCTTGGGATAATCCTGCAAAAGGAATGTCTAATGAAGAAGCAAATTCACAAGCTATGCAAGGAGTAGAAAGCTCTGATTGGCTCTCTGACAACTTCGGTATTCGCTTCCGCTACAATGCAATTGGTGATGTTTCAGCGAAAACAATTGTATCACCTGAACAATCTTTCGGAATTACAAAAGGTGTTTCGTCTGTAGCAATGCATGCTGGTTCTACTCTAGCAATTACAAACCCAAAACTAGCAAAAGGACTTGTTTACCTTCCAGAAAATCCATCAAAATGGAATAACGCTGTTGATATTGGCGTTTATAATGGCGGTGGTATTGCAGAAGGCCCATATGCTGCAATTGCAAAAGTAGGACTTGGAAAAGCTGCCTTTATTGGTGACTCTTCTCCTGTTGAAGATGCTACGCCAAAGTACGTTCGTGAAGATTCTGGCCAAACAAAGAAAACTTACGATGGTTATAAAGAAGAAAACGATGCTATCTTATTAGAAAACATCGTAAATTGGTTATCGAATAAAGAGACATTTACAAGTTTAGATCAAGTAAATGGTTTACAACTTGATTCACCTACAGCTCTACAGACATTTGAACAGCCAAGCTTATCAACAGAACCACAACCTGAACCTTGGGGTGCACCAAATGCAGGTTATCAATGGTTTAATACAAATACTTTCAAACCAGGTTCATACGGTTATAATGGTGCGGTAACAACAAGCGACTACGTCGTTACACACCCTAGCATTCTACCAAACAATGAAATTTTCCAAATGAAGATTCAAGTAAACAACTTACTACCTAATACAACTTATAACAACTATTCTTTAGGTATCTTCACTACTGGAGGAACACAAGTGGCTAAAGTACAAAATGCAAACGGCACTTGGCCATCTACTTTTGGATATAGCAGTGCATTTTCTTTCACAACAAACAGCTTAGGCTCTGCTGAGAAAGTTGTAAATGTACAGATTGATTCAAATACAATTGGACAAGCAACGCTTCGTCTACGCCAAAATACAACAACGAAATATAATGAAACTGTAACAATTAATAAGAAATAATAAAAAAGGCAATCCATACATGGATTGCCTTCTTCTCACTTCTCTTCCTTCGAGAAAAACATTCTTGAAATAACGATACCTATACTACCGACGATTAGGAATAACACTGCCCTAATCATCATCGATACCTCTGGTAAGTCAAGTAAGAATAACTTCCCTACCGTTACGACTAAAACGACTAAACCAGCATATAATATTTCATTCATATTTCTATTTCTTCCAAACCAAACCGCAAATAATGCATATACCATCCATAATAACGATACTGATACACTAATTACGCTTCCATCTGTAGATAAAACTTCACCGATTCTCGTAATTGTAATAAATACAATTATCATAAACCAATAGAGCACTATAGAATACATATATTTGCCGAAGCTCGCTAATACTTCTTTCGCTTCTCTCATGCAATAATAGAACGTTCCTATTAAAATAAGATGAGCAACAAAGCCTGCCGAAATAAATTGATCAAACGGGCTAAAAATAGTCTGTATCATTCCAATTGCGTAAACCGTCGCACTAACATACAACTTTATCTGTTGTTTTACTTTAATAGAAGTGACCATGCCGAGGAAACCTTGTAACAATAGTACAATCGCTGCATTCACTAAACTATACTCATATAAAATTGCTAAACTAAATGCTCCCATTGCGAAACCAAATAAGAGATTTGTAAATGTAGAATGTCTATTTTTCCTATATTCAAATACGAACATAACGGCATGCACGAGTGCACTAATAATTAATCCCCATGTTGTAAAATCATGTATTTTTGAAATAGCTAGTATAAAGAACACTGCATTTGCACTAAATATCGCCAAACGTGGTTCTAGTATAAAACTTCTCTCCGTAAACATATGCCAAAATAATAGTAAATGAATCAAACCATATACAATTGTTAACTGTATTTGCAAGTTCTCTACTAACATTGACATAACAGCAAAGAAAACGAAAAGGACAATGGCAGCAACAGCGTAAGAAATCATATATAAGTATTTATAACGATTTTTCAACGCATACCATAATAAACTAAGTGTTAATACTGTCTCATATCCAAAGAAAATATAAGGATTAGGAGTCGTACTATTTAACAAGAATGGTACGAAGAACGCTCCGACCGCTACAAAAATAGTGAGATATTCCGATTGATATCTTTTCGCTAAATAAATACCTAAAATAACCCATGCAATATTACAGAGAAACGCGACACTTGCCGGAATAAATCCATATAAATAATGTGCTGCAAACGTTGTTAGAACAATCCCAGTAATACTTCCTCCAGCTAATACTAACCCTAACGCCTGCCGCTCTCTTTTAATTTGAATATCTCCTATATAATACAATCCGATAGATAATACGATACCAAACACAATTCGTATCGCTGGTGTCAATAAGCCAGCATCTACCCCTGCTTTAAATAACCAGATCACTCCAAGCAACATAATACCTACAAATACACGCGGTAACCACGTCTGACAAAACTTAATAATATTAAATGGCTCTGGTTTAAAAGCCGATATATCTACTTGTTTTACCTGACGTTCTTGCAAAGGCCCTTTTATCTTAACTATTTCTTCTTTTGGCTTTTCCTCCATTACCGTTTCAATATATTCTTTCTTGTTCTTACTAACATGTTGCTGAGCGTTTTCTACTTCTATTTCCCTTTGCTTTACTTTTAATTCAGCAAGTGCTTCTTGAATTGTTTCAATTGCCGTTTCGAGTGCTTCTATTTTCTTATCCAAATCCTTCTTCATACGCTCCCCCCTCATTTGTAACTCTCATTAAACCTATATATTACCAATTATCTTTATCATACTCCTAGTCTATTCATTTTCAATAGTATTTTTTCCAAAAAAAGAAAGGCGTCTTCCAAAATCGGAAAACACCTTTTTACTCAGTTATTCTTATTTAAAACAATGCTAACGATGAAACCAAGACACATGCCTACAATAGCTGGAACAATCCACCCAACACCTTCTGTATAAAACGGAATGTATTTTAATGCTGACGTCCACTGATTCATCATTACATTTTTATTTAAAATATCAATTGCACTAAATATCGCTACAACCAAAACAGTTACTGCATATACGTATGCATACTTTCCAATATACTGATGGAATAACCCTAGAATAATAAGCGTTAACGCAATTGGATAAATAAATCCAAGAATTGGTACTGATACTTTTAAAATTTGCGTTAACCCTAAATTAGCTAAAATCATACTAACAACGCTTACTATAAATGCCCACAATTTATAAGATACTTTCGGAAATGCACTCGCAAAAAATTGACTACAAGACGTAACAAGTCCAATTGAAACACATAAACACGCGATAGTAAAAATAAGACCTAATAAAACGACTCCGCCCTGTCCAAATAATGTAATCATAACTTGTGCTAACACTTTCGCACCGTTATCAAATGTTCCTAATGAGCCACTAATTGCCCCCACATATCCAAGGATGACATAAATAATCGATAATAATAATCCTGCCACAATTCCAGCAATACTCATATATTTCGCTAAACCTTTATCATCTTCAATACCCTTTGCACGTAATGCATTTGCAATAACAATTCCAAAGATTAAAGCAGCTAACGCATCCATTGTTAAATATCCATCTAAAAACCCTTGAAACATAGGAGCTTGTCCATAGTTCCCTATTGGTTCTTTCATATCTCCTACCGGTGTAAACATACTCTTTATAAAAATAAGTGCAATCATACATAATAATAACGGCGTCAATACTTTTCCAAACAACCCCATTAATTTAGATGGAGATAAACTTAACCAGTAAACAATACTAAAGAAAATAACTGTGTAAAACAACAATAGTCCGCTTCCTGCTTCAGGGAATAACTGACCTGGCCCCATTTCAAAAGCTAAACTTCCCGCACGTGGTATACCAAGCCCAGGTCCAATAAATACATACACGATACATGGAAAAATAATTGCAAATGAAGAATGAACCCTACCCGCTAACGTTTGAAAACTTCCTGCTTTTGCAATAGAGATAACACCTAATATAGGAAGACCTGTTGCTGATATAATAAACCCTACTAATGAAATCCAAACATGTTCTCCTGCTTCATATCCAAGGAAAGGTGGAAATATCAGATTCCCTGCTCCAAAGAACATAGAGAATAACATAAGGCTAATAAGTAAAATTTCTTTTTTCTGTAACAATTTCATTTCTTTCTCCTTCTTTAATTTCATCTTTTATGAAATCAATTTCACATATAAAAAAGTACAATAACCCGCTTCCTTACAAAGAAAACATAGTCCATAGTCTATCACAAAAGAAACACCCATTCTATAGCTATTCCTCTTTTCCAATTTCTTCTGAAAAATCAACCTTTATTGACTTATAATAGTTAATAAAGTAAAATATTAAATGTACAAAATTATTAACTTTGTTTTTGTTTGTGTCAGGAGGAAAATAACATGGAATCAGCGATACAACTAGAAAGAGAACAACAAAGAAAAAAGAAACATCCTCCAGGTTTATACTTACTCTTCTTTACAGAAATGTGGGAAAGATTTAGTTACTATGGATTACGAGGATTATTAACATTATATTTAACGACAGCTTTAGTAAGCGGTGGTCTTGGGTTTAGTCCCGCATGGGCACTCTCTATTTACGGATTTTATACTGGAGCCTGTTATTTCACACCAATGATTGGTGGATACTTAACAGACCGTTTTCTAGGTAGACGAAAAGCAATCACAATTGGTGGTATAACAATGGCAATCGGTAACCTTACACTATTTGCCTTGCAAAACCAATTAGGCCTATACCTCGGATTAGCGCTTATTATTATAGGTAACGGATTCTTCAAACCGAACATCTCTACACTGGTTGGAGAATTATACGAAGAGAACGATCCAAAACGTGATAGTGCATTTACCATTTTCTATATGGGTATTAACGTCGGATCATTTTTAGCTCCACTCGTTTGCGGATTTTTATCAGAAAATTTATTCAAAACAACAGTTGATGGCGTTGTACATTACGGATTCCGTTACGGTTTCTTAGCCGCTTCAATCGGAATGATCATTGGACAAATTTTATTTACAACACTATCAAATCGCTTCCTTGGTAATATCGGTAAAAAACCAACTCGCGATTTACAAACAGCTGCTGGACAACCATCAGTAGGAGATACACCGTTAACAAAAAAAGAAAAACAACGTACCGCAGTTATCGTCATTTTAACATGCTTCGTTGTCTTCTTCTGGGCTGGCTTTGAACAAGCTGGTAGCTCATTAACATTATATACAAACAAATTTGTAGACCGCTCTGTGTTCGGATGGGAAGTTCCAACATCTTGGTTCCAATCGGTCAATCCATTATTTATTATTTTACTTGCTCCAGTCATTTCTGCATTATGGGCAAAACTTGCAACTCGCAAGCAGGGTGATTTAAAAATCCCAACTAAAATGGGACTTGGTATGATCTTACTCGGTATCGGTTATATCATTCTCGTTATCGCTACATTAAAAACAGGTAGTGATGAACATAACATTACAGAAAAAGCAAACTTACTGTTTATCGTCTTTACGTATCTTTTCCATACGTTAGGTGAGCTATTCTTATCACCTGTCGGACTATCAATGGTTAGTGCGCTTGCTCCGGTAAAATTAGCATCTTTATTAATGGGTGTATGGCTAGCAAGTTCAGGTATCGCCAACATTTTAGGCGGACAACTTGCAAGCTTCACAACTTCACTTGGATACGCTGAAGTATTCACAGTTATTGGCGCTGTGGCAATTGTATTAGGCTGTGTTTTATTATTAATTTCTAAGAAATTAGTGAAATGGATGGATTAAAAAAGATGAGGAATTTCTCCTCATCTTTTTTATGCTGTTTTACCTTTTTCTATTGCTTGTTCGTACAGCTCTTTATGTTCTTTATATTCACTTGGTACGAAACTCTTATAGAAGAATGAGAACCAGCTGTCTCCTTTTTTATACCCTTCTTCTCGAATTTCCGCTGCTTTTTTATTCGATTTAAATCCTTCAGTAAACCATTTCTTTAACAATTCATTTCGTTCATACTTAGCAGGAACTTTTAAATCATAGTTTTCAAATGCATACTTATAGCCAGCCTTTTCTACTGCCTTTTTTGTAGACTTATAGCCTTTTTCATACGCTGTTTCATATGCCTTCACGTATACTTCTTTCTCTCTATTTCCAGGATTCTTTTCAGCTAGTTCTTTCCCTGTCTTTTCCCCTAATTTAGCTTGCTCTTTTTCAATTTTTTCTGTTCTTTCTTTATTCCCTACTTTGAATCCGTCTGCAAAGTTTACCTTAAACTCTGGAGCAACTTGACTATCGTCCATTGTCTCTTGTGCTAAACCTTGTTCTTTTCCTTTTTCAAAATGCGTTTTCTTCTGCTCTTCTAAAGACCATGCGGCTACATAAGTCGCTTTAAACGCTTGTTTATATGCATCAGATTTTCCAGCTACATGCACTTCTGCATCATTTTTTCCTTCTTTAAAATCAGTTTCTCCATTCTTTTGACCTTCAAGTTGACCTTTTTCCATATCAGCTTGGCGCTGCGCTTCCTCTTGCTTACGTGCCTCTTCAGCTTTTCTTTGTTCCTCGGCTACACGTTGTCTCTCTTCTTCAGCTTTACGCTGTGCTTCTGCAGCACGTTGTTTTTCAGCCTCAGTATTGCGCTGTGCTTCTGCTTGTCTCTCAGCTTCTACAGCACTATTATTATTCTGACTAGGAGCTGGGCTCGTTGCGCCACTACTAGAAGCTGGTTTATTGTGATAATGATATTCCCCGTACTGTAATCCCCACTTCTCACAATTTGTACGACACGTATGTCCGCCATTAGCATCTGTACGCCCTGGATGCGCATAAGCTGAAATTGGAGCTACCAATAACGCTATACTCGTTGTTAAAAGAAGTTTCTTCACCTGTTGTCTCACTCTTGTTCCTCCCAAAATATAGAATTCTAAATTTATTATACATAAATAGAAGAATAATTAAATACAAACCGAAATATTCTATTATTTCTCAACATTAGTAAAAAAGAAGGGGAACTCTTTAAAGAGTTCCCCTTCTTTTTTACTTCTTCGCCTTCGTTCCTACTAAATCACCAGCAACAACATAACGCTTAGAATTGTCCTTTACAGATACACATGTAATAAGCGTTATCTCATCTTTCCCATGATCCTCTACAACTTCCCACTTATCAGGAGTCACTTCAGATACACCAGTAACCGCATACTCATATTCATTTTCATTGTCATACAAATAAATTTTATCGCCTTTTTTCAAAGAAGCTATATCACTAAATAAAACACCTTTTTTAGACATATTATGTCCTGCTAATGCGTAATTTCCTTTTCCCATAACTTGATTCTCTTTTACTGTCGCTGCACCTGATAATAAGTTTTTTTCAGTAGAAGCTTTTAAAACAGGCAGTTCTACTGAAACACTTGGAATCGAAATACGACCAATTACTTGTTTCTTATCTAATGATGCATTCGCTACTTCCGCCAAGTCTGGTTGATTAATTTTGGAAGCATCTACAAATTCCGTCTCATGCTTTTCATAATCCATCTTTTGAACAGCCTGCACATTTTCAGTCTGTTTCTTTTCAGCCTGATATCCATCATAAAATGGCTTTCCAATTAACACGCCACCTACAACAAATAGCAGAATTGCTACTATACTATAAATTCTTTGCTTATTCATACACAGTTCCTTTCCCTTACAAAATCTTACTCTATATAAAATGATAAAATAATATCGCTATATGTACAAGTATTAGCTTAAAAAGAAACCTTCTTGCCGGTGCAAGAAGGTTTCTTTTTAAGCTAATTTATTTCTGTATAGTGATACGTGAAATACTGTCATTTGAATAAAGAAAATAGAATATAGAATATATAATGGGTATCCAGGAAGATATTCATTAATAATAGGCGAAAAAGTTAAAAATCCAACTGCACAAGGTAACACAAACCATAACGATACAAATGTTGTTCTACAAGCTTTATCCGTAATCGCTTTTTCACGTTCATCTTCTAGTGGAAATAATAATGGATACATCCAAAAAGATAAATTCTTATATTTTTTCTTTTGAATTCTATAAAAAATTGTAACTATAATTGCTCCAATAAATAATAAAATGAATGGTACTCCATTAAACCATACTTCAAACGGGAATTTCTCGTTTTTAATTATATCTGCTAACTCTGTAATAACACTATAAAATTCAACAAATGTCCAACATGCTAGTGCAGTATAGAGTACATTTATAATATAAGAAAAAACAATTCTATTCATCCTTTTCCCCCTCCTTATTTAAAACAAACACATCTTCCATCTTTAACTGAAACACATCACAAATCGTAAGTGCCAATAACAACGAAGGAACGTAATCCCCTTTTTCAATTGCTGCAATTGTTTGTCTCGTTACTCCAACCTTTTCTGCTAATACGCTTTGCGTAAAGTTAAAACGAGCTCTTAATTCTTTTACTCTGTTTAAAATGGTCAAATTTACCACCTCTCACCATTATTGTATGCTATCCTTAACAAAATGTAAACTCAACTTAACATTATTATTATAAAAAAATCCAACTCTACGTATTGTAAAGTTGGATTACGTGTTAGTTTAAAATTGTAACTTTAACTGTTCTTCTGCCCCAACTACTTGATGAACCTTTATCTGGCATTAAAACATCAATTCTATGCCCCTTAATAGCTCCACCAGTATCGGCTGCAATTGCTACTCCATAACCTTCAACATTTACAGTCTTACCTAATGGAATAACATTTGGATCTACAGCAATTAATTTCATTCCTGGGTTTGCAGTTAAGTTATAGTGTCCCCATGCAGAAAATACTTGTTGACCTGGTGCATAACCATTTTCCGCTGGATCAGCTGTATAAGCTGTAGCTTCTACATAAATTTCTTTCCCACCAGCAGTTGGCTTAGAAGGTGGTTCAGGTTGTGCAGGTTTGGTAGGTTCTACCTTCGAATTATTATTAGCAACTGGTTCAGCTGGTTTATTAGCTTTTTCTTGTTTTTGCTTTTCAGCAATTTCTGCTTGTGCTTTCGCTAAAGCTTCTTGCTCTGCTTTTGCAGCCGCTTCTGCTTTTGCACGCTCTTCCGCTGCGATTCTTGCTGCTTCTTGTTCACGAGCAATTGTTTCTTGTACTGCCTTCATATTTGATTCAATTTTAGCTTTCTCTTCCGCTGCTAAATTAAGTTGGCTTGCAACTTCATTATATTTAGCTTGAACTGTTTGCAAGTTATCTTGACGTTTTTTCAGGTTATCTTGCAGTTCAGCTTGCGCTTTTGCTAATTTTTGTTTGTCTACTACTAAAGATGCTTCTTTTTCGTCAATTGTTTTCTTATCTTCTTCAATTTGACGAAGATCTTGTTCTTGTAGACGTAAAATTTCTTTATCAGCTTCTAGAATAGTAGAAACTGCGTTCATACGTTGTAAGAAGTCTGCAAAGTTTTTTGACTCTACTACAACTTCTACTACTAAACTTGTATTTGAACTGTTCTGAACAGAAACCATACGTTTTCTCATAATATCTTTACGAGCAAGGACTTTATCCTCTAAAACGATAATTTCTTCCTTTTTTTGTTCAATCTGCTTATGTGTTTCATCAATTTTACGTTGAATAGCAGCTTGATCCTCTTTATTTTTTGCAATTGTATTATTTAAATTATGTAGTTCGTTTTCGATACCTTTAATTTCTTTACTAACAGCTTGCTTCTCTTGCTCTTTCTTTTGCATTTCTGCATCGTTTTGTTGCAATTGCTGTTGCATGTTGTTAAGTTTCTCGTCGTTTGACTCTGCTTTAACAGCGACTGTACTAGAAAGACCGATAATTCCTGCTAATACTAGACAGCTGATTCGCTTAAAATAGTTCATAATCCGACTCCCTTCTTATACAGTTATACATGATTTATTTTACAGTTTGTTTACAAAACGATTAAATACAGTTTATTTTTCGTGACGAAAAAAAGAGAATTATGAATAAAATGTAATAGATTCTTAAATATTTAACAATTCCTATATTTAAAAAATACAAAAGATGCTAAAATCCAAATATAGAGAAAATATAACTTTCGAAGGCGGTTGAAATAAATACATGTTTACTCAAAAAAAATCACTCCAACATACAATTGCTCAATTAGAAGAGCGTATACAAGAATTAGAAGCAGAATTAAAACAAAAAGATATGGAAAAGCAAGAGACTATTTCTACTATCCACGATCGTGTACAAAGCGTTGTACAAGAGCATCAACTTGTAAATAACCAACATAATACACTTCAAAATTTAGTTCAACAGTTAAGTTCATGTTTCGAAAATGTTTCAACACGTACGACACATTCCAATGAGTTAAATAATGAAATGTTACAAAAGGAACAAAGCTTAATTCAGTCTATTGCAGAAATTATTGACTGCTCTAATGAAGGAAAAGAATCCGTTCACCGCTTACTTATTGTAATTAATAAATTAGGTGAACAATCTCAACGCACGTCTAATAGTATGAATCATCTAAGCGAACGCTCAAAGGAAATCGAGCAAATTGTAGAAGTCATTCAAAACATTGCAGCACAAACAAATTTACTTGCATTAAATGCGAGTATTGAAGCCGCGCGTGCTGGAGAGCACGGTAAAGGATTCGCTGTCGTTGCCAATGAAGTAAGAAAACTAGCGGAAAGTACAGCAGAAAGTACAAAAAACATCGGCAACTTAACGAAAAAAATTCAAGAAGAAATTGAAAAAGCATATGATAACACAAAAGATAATTTACATTTAGTCGATGAAGGTGTAGAAATGAGCGCCGATACAAATGCTAGAATTGAAAATATTTTAGTTATGATTCAAACGTTACAAAATGGTGCTACAAATGTTATTAAGGCTATCGAAAACCAAAAGTCTTGTAATGATGACATATTACGAGAATTTGCTAACACACAACAAATGTTCCAAAAATTAAATACTACTATTATGAATCATATTCATGATGCTGAAAAAGTCGATGTTCAATTGTCTAAAAGTCTTCAAGGAACAGTGACTTCTTAATTAAAATTAAGAATCCCTTATACTGCTATAAGGGATTTTTATTTTATTTAGAATATTTATTTCTTTTCAATATTCATCCATATCTTTGTTATAATGGAAAAGTTGTTTCTTTCAACTAATAAACAAGGAGGTTATTATGGAACAATTTTACTACGTTTTAAAATATTTAATTCTCGGTCTGTTCCAAGGATTAACAGAACCAATTCCGATTTCTTCAAGTGGTCATCTCGTTTTAGCACAACATTTGCTAGGACTAAAAATAGAAGGGTTTAGCTTCGAACTACTTGTTAATTCAGCTTCATTATTAGCTGTATTACTTATTTATAGAAATGATTTAATTCGTCTAACGAAGAATGGTCTCTCTTATATATTTACAAGAGCAGAAGACGCAAAATCAGATTTCTTCTTTATTATTTATCTTGTTATTGCAACCATTCCAGCAGGTGTTATTGGTGTTTTATTTAAAGATTACATCGATCAGTACTTAAAAGGTGTGAAGATGGTTGGGATTTCCCTTCTTATTACTGCTGTCGGCCTTTGGATTATTAGAAATTTACGCGGTCGTAAAAATGATGGCGACCTTTCTATGAAAGATGCAATCATCGTCGGATTAGCACAAGCTTGCGCACTGATTCCCGGAATAAGCCGATCTGGTGCCACAATCGTAGCAGCAATGTTACTTGGTATGAAGCAAGAAACAGCTCTTCGCTTCTCATTCTTACTATACATTCCTGTTAGCTTAGGTGGCTTATTGTTAAGCATTACAGACATTGCAAATGATCCAAATCTAGACACATTATTCGTACCATATGTCGTTGCATTCATCGCAACATTTATCATGACGTATATTTCACTAAAATGGTTTATGAACATTATGGCAAAAGGAAATTTAAAATATTTCTCTTTCTATTGTATTATCGTAGGTGTACTTACTCTTATTTTCTTATAAAGTAAAACTTACAAATTAAAAGCGAGTCATCTAGTGTAATAGAATGACTCGCTTTTTTATACCTTTATTAAGTTAAAACCTATTATTTACTTATAATTTTCAGAATAGTATAATATTTATCAAGTTCACTATTACAGTAATTCTATCTTTCCTACTATTATCGTAAAAGAGGTGTTTATATGTTTATAGTTACTAAACTCATTCACATTAAGTACGAATATGAAAATGAGCTACTTTATGGGCTTAGACAATATTATCCTTCTCCCGGAACGAACGGTTGTATTAACATAGAGTTTTCACCTGTTCATCGTACAAATGATAAGGCAGAGTATATGATTCGTATGTTATGGAAAACACAACAAGATTACCATACATGGCTTTCTCAAAAAGAAGGCAATGAAACTTTGAAGCACAAAATACAAGGCTATATCCTTTCTTCCAAATCAAATGCTACCTATGTGCATTAATCCTTCTCTTTTTATTCCTTACGAGGGCCAAAATGATAAAGTGAAACTTTAATCAGCCCTCATCAATTGGGCTGTTCACAAATAACGAGATAAGGACCTCTTACTTTTCATACTGTAAGAGGGCTTCTCTTATGCATACACTTTCTTCTCTTGACAATACAAACGAATAACATGTTTATTTTGTTGAAATACATCATGCGTCAGCCGAATAATAATAAAGTTTCGTTTTGTTTGATCATCATGAACAAAAATCTGTTCTCCCTCCTGAAAACGCCATGCACTTTCAAAAGTCGTAATATGATCCCCACTTACAGAAAAAAGTTCATATCGCATCTCTTGTACCCTCTCTTAACTTATATAATCATGATATCCTTATATTAGATTTATTATAACTTAATTCCTGTAAAATTAGTAATTATTTCTATTTCGAAATATTTTAACTTTGTATTTAAATATTTTTAGCGCTATAATGATAAACGAATTTTTATTGAAAGGAGTTTTACTTTGACTGCATATTTATTTCCAGTGAAAACAGCATTTATTTTATTTCCTTTTTTAGCAATGTTTCTTTTAATCCCTTTTTTAATATTTAATTATCGAAAATACGGTTATTTAAATAAATGGCGCTCATTTATTTTATACTCATTATTACTTTACTTATTAAATGCCTATTTTCTTGTTATTTTGCCGTTGCCACAAACGTTTGATACTTGTAGCCTACAACCGGCTAATACACAACACATGCAACTCGCACCATTTTATTTCATACAAGAGATTAGTAGTCATACATCGGCAGTTTTAACGAAACCAGCTACTTATTTCTACTTATTAAAAGAGTCTGCGTTTTTACAAGTTGCCTTTAACGTTCTATTAACTGTTCCATTCGGTATTTACTTACGTTATTATTTCCGACGTAGTTTCTTACAAACAATTTGCATTTCCTTTTTCCTTTCACTATTTTTCGAGCTAACACAAGTGACTGGATTATACGGTATATACAATTGTGCATACCGATTATTTGATATCGATGATTTGTTTTTAAATACATTAGGTGGCGTAATTGGTTTTATCATTGCACCAATATTTACGTACTTCCTTCCGAAGACAAACGAGTTAGATAGTCATATTGATTTGGAAACGAAACCAGTCGGATTCATTCGTCGCCTTATCGCGATGCAAATTGATTGGATTTTCTTATCTATCGTCGTACCTGTCGTTAAAAACAAAGGAAATTCTTTCTTCGTTTCTAATATGCAATCTTACACCAATATGTATGAACTCATTTTCATTACGTGTTCAATCCTTATTTACTTTATTATTATTCCATACTTTACTAACGGAAAAACAATTGGGAAAGCATTGCTTCGCATTCACGTGAAAGGAAAATCAAATCGTATTACATTAAAAGAACTATTTATTCGCTACGGTATATTTTATTTTGCATTAGGTGGAATCAATTATATTCTTTCTAGTAGCTCTATTTTAAATCACACAGAGCCTTTAGTATTACTCGTTACATTATTATTCCTATTCATCATTAACGGCCTATTTATTATTCATGTTTTACTGCATGTATTTAGCCGTGATAAACTACTATTTTATGAACATATTAGTCATACAAGAAATGCAATTACACTAAAAAAAGGTGACAAATAATTATTTGTCACCTTTTTCATATACATAATGTGAAACTTTAATTAGCCCTCACCTAACTTCTTTGCTTCCACTGAATTTTGAGGTAGGGGTCTTACTGCCTGACAAATAGCGGGATAAATAACTTCTCCGCATAAGGATTAAAAAACATTCCAAGTTCATCTAGAGATTTCCTCACCTGTAAAAACGAATGAAACTCTGGATATATATATTGTAATTGTTCATACGATAATGTATGCATTTTCCCCCAATGTGGACGCCCTTCATACTTCAGAAAAATCTTTTCCACTTCGCCAAAGTAAGCAGCATATTTCATACCTTTATACATATGAACAGCGATATATGCTGAATCTCTTCCATAGGCCGGACTAAGCCATATATCATCCCCTTTCACATAGCGGCATTCGATTGGGAAGTGCACCTTATACTTTTTCTTTTCAATAAGATTTGAGATTTCTTCTACAACCGTCCTCATATACTTTGAAGGAATGCTATACTCCATTTCATAAAATGGCACCGTACGTGATGTAGCAAATACTTCATAGCTCGGGCCAATTATTTTTGTGTTTGGTACAGCTTTAGCTGATAACCGACTCACGCCTTTACTTATAGAAGGAAACCATTTACATCCTTTAGATAGTAAAGAGAACATCCTATTTTCAAGTAACTCCACCTTTAGTTTATGCCATTTCAAATCACTGCCTTTATTCGTTGTTTCGTTCGTAAGTTTCACTTGTACTTCATCAGAATAAGGAAAAACGAAAAATTCAAAATGACGATGCTTCTTATATTCTTCTAGTTTGTTCATTACAGTGGATAATGACTGTTTTTCACTTTCATAAACGAGTGAATACGCTGGAATAACCTTCAATTTTATCTTTACAATGATACCTAACATTCCAAGTGACAACTGAAACGCTCTCCAATATTCTACGTTCTCAGCTTCCGAACAAACTATACTCTCACCATTAGATAGAACTGCCGTAATCTCTATAACTTGTGTTGATAAACTCCCAAAGGTAATACCCGTTCCATGAGTCCCCGTACTAATCGCTCCTGCAATAGATTGCGAATCAATATCCCCTAAATTTTCTTGCGCATAACCTTTTTCCTCAAGTAACTTCCCTAAATCATATAACTTTGTTCCTGCCCATACTTCAGCAACCATCTTCTCTGCATCAATATTCACAATACCCTTCAATTCATCTAAAGAAACTAAAACTTCTTCCGTTTGCACAAGGGGGGTAAACGAGTGTCCTGAACCGACAACACGAATTTTCTTTCCCTTTTTTCGCGCAAGCCCCACAACTTCTACTACATCTTGTATACTTTCTGGATACATCGTATAATGCGGCGTTCCTTCTACATTCCCTGTCCAATTTCTCCACTTTTGTCCCTTTATAGAAAGCATTGGCCATCCCCCCGATATGTTGAATACTCCCCGACAATCTCTCCTTTTTTAACACGATATAAAAAAGGAAAGCGTTCACATAATTCACCAGCCTTACTATGACGAAACAAAATGGTCTCTCCTATATCCACTCGTTCCTCGCCGTTATAAAAAATTGGCGTTTGTACCTCGCCAGCACCTTCTAAAGCTAATAATTTTGCACCCTTCGGTCTCCAAACTTCAGGCTCTTTATCTTTTCCAACTGCTCCTGAAGCAATATATCCACCACCTAGGCAAGTGTAAATAAACGGGACTGGTTTACGCACAACTGGTAAGGCAAATCCGACCGCTGGATGAAATTTCACCTCTTTATAATAATCAAACAGCTTCGGAGAATAAAAAGCAGAACCTATTGTAATCTCTGAAACTGAATTATCTTTCTCGGTTGTTTTTATGCTTCCTGTTCCGCCTCCATTTACAAACCTTAGCTCAATACCAATGTTTTGTATTGCTTTTACAATATGTTCTCTTCTTTCTTTAACTTCTAGCACTGATTTCTGCTTTAAATACGAAATCACTTTACTTTTCAACCATTGATTCGGTATATAATCGCCCACCCCGGCAATTTGAGCTTCATATCCCATTACACCATCTAACATTAAATATGATGACCTTCTCACCTTTTCTACTACTTTCAACGCATCCTGCACATTTTTTACTGGGGACCTTTGTACACCAAAATGAAATTGAAAGAAGCGACTACTCATATCAATATCCAAACAAACACGAAAACATCCTTTAGATTGCTCAGCAATGTTTTCTAAATACACAATATGCTCTTCACAATCCACCATACAAGTTATAATGAAACCTTTCTTTGTTAACAAACTAATTTCATACAGAGCTCTTTCATCGTAAGCAGGATATCCAAGCAATAAATCATTAAATCCTTGTTCTATTAAAAATAAAATCTCTCTAGGTGAAAAGCACATAATACCTTGAAATCGATCATTTGCAGCTAGTATCTTTTGCATAATCGGAACAGAGCGTAACGATTTACTCGCTATACGAATCTTTTTATTTCCACTTAACTCTATAATCGATTGAATATTTCTATCTAAAGCCACTTCATCCAAAAATGCACACGGTAATGGAACTTCTTTAAAAATTCCTCGATCCACATTTTTCTCTCCTCTTCTCAATATGTCTTATACATATTGGAAAGAAAGTGTGATTTTCCTGTTTGCAAATAAAAAAAGTTTCTTCTTTACGAAGAAACTTTTTGAAACTACTTCATAGAAATAGTCGCCTCTACTGGATAATGATCAGAGTAATCATTATACGTATATTTTTGGAACCATGATGTAACAGTCCATTGTGGAGATTGCGGCTGTAACACCTTATTCTCTATATACGATGGGTTCGCATGGTCTTTACTTGCAATAATATAATCTAAATACTCAGCAGGACTATCAGGGAAATTATATTTTGCAATACTGTTTGTCGTTGCGTCCCAAGTCGCTGTATGTCCAGTATAAGATGGTACAGAAGCGTTCAATGTTTTAAACATAGATGCATACTCTGAGTCATTCTTGTTCTCTGCATTTATTTTATTTACGTTCATATCACCACCAATTAACACATACTCATTATTTGGTATATTTTTATTTTTAATAAAGTCTTGAATTTCTTTTAATTGGTCTGTACGTACAGATGCAGGTGAAGTTTTTCCGCACATACTATCTTCCGCTTGCAAATGCGTACCAATTACATGAACAAAGCGATCATTTTTCTTAATTTTCGTGTATACAAATCCTTTATTCGATAAATTATCTGGCCCGCATCCTTTTGCAAATACATATTGAATCTTTTCAGCGATTGGCCATTTGCTCACAATCGCAACGCCACCATCTTCAGGAGTTGAAGATGAATAGTTTCCTAACGTTTTATCCCATTCACTTCCACTACTACGACCTAATACTGCCGTTTGATTTGGATATTCTTTCTTCAAATTCCCTAATAAACGATCTGATGCGCTATTATCAAACACTTCATTTAATATAACTACGTCTTGATTCTTTATATAATCTGCCGCCCCGATTAAATCAGCACGCTCAGTTTGTCCCCAGTTCGGATATAAGTTTGTTGATAGCATATATACATTATGCGTCATCACTTTTAATGTATCGTTTTGATTTGTAGACGCTTCTGCTTGAGCTGACGTTCCACTATATAAAGCTCCTAGACCAACACCTAAGCTAAGTACACCTTTTAGCAATTTACCTTTCACGTTTCATACCTCCATGTATTGTATAGTGATAAAAAGGCCAAATACTCTATTCTGAGATTTGACCTTTTTTAAATACTTAACGATTTCCGTACGTATCAAACCAAAGCTGAATATATCCAGCAGTAACACGTTGTGCATCCATTAAACGCTTACCTGTCATTGGTGTAACTTCAGCGCGCCATTTATCTGCATATTCTTGTGATACAGCAGCTCTCACGAACCAATCTTTCGTATTATCATTTACAATGCCAGCGTAATCTTGTTTCGCAACTACTGCCGCTCCATGAATCCAATCTTCTGGATTCGTACCTTTCCAGTTCCAATATCCATTTCCATCCGTTACTTTATAGTTATCTTTTATCGTATCTACAAAGTTTTCATATTTAGAATGGAACCCTTGTGGATACGAAAGGTTCGTAAAGTTTGCTGCATGCATCGGTTGGTTTACATCCCCTAGATAATGAAGAGATAATCCTAAATAGAAGAATGCTTGTTTCATATCTTTATTTTTGTAAGACTCACCAGCTAATTTAAAATACTTAGCTCCAGTTTCCTTTGCCTGCTTTGCATACGGAATATAAGTTTTCCCATTGTCAGGGTCATAGAAATGTGAAGCAAATGTGCTATTATCATAATAAGGATTTTCATAGTCAGCAGCATAAATACCGTTCTCTAACTCCGTACGCCATTCATTTAATAGTGCAACTCGATCTTGTTTTACAAGTGTTGTATTACGAGACATAATATCAATTGCACGGTTTACAATCCATAAATGAGAATTCACGCCTTCTTTATGTTTATCTTCAGCAGACCAGCGCGGAATAACTCCAAATCTCTGTCCCCCATCATTTTCATGAGCAAATGCAACACTTTGTAATGGAGCAACTAATGTAATAGCTGCCGCTAAAGCAAGTACTTTCTTTTTCATATAAAATCCTCCATTTTATAATTGAATTATTGTAAACATTTTGTTAGGATCCTATGATGTCGTCCGGTTAACCTATGACTAGAATATCCCACCTTTCACGAAATTTCTATCAATAAATTAAAATATGCAAATGTTCATATCATTATAACTTTATACACAGTGAATATAATGAATGAATACACTTTCATTTTAATAAACTATTATTAAGGCTTGTCTAAACTAATGTAAAAAAAGAGTAAAGCATCTGAACGCTTTACTCTTTTTTTCTATTCGATAATATACTTGGCAATTGTACATTAACTGCTAACTTATGAATAAATCCAAACACTAATCCAATCCCAATAAATATGTATAAGATTGTAAATATCTTTCCGAAATCAGTTTGCGGACTAAAATTCCCATCACCGACAGTCGTCAACGTGACCACACTAAAATATAAAGCGTCAATAGGACGTAATTCTTCAACTGTACTATAAAAAATCGTACCCGATATTAAAGTCAAAATTGTTAATACGAATAATACTTGAAATTCTTTATCTTTCCACGCTCGTAAACAGGCTCTTAACATTCGCTTTAAAGTTAACAAAAATGAAAGCATTAGATTCTCCCTTCCAAACAAAAATACATTTAGTCAAAGGAAAGTCTATCACCTTTCAGTATAGAAAAAAAGTAGCCCTCTTCTATTTCTAGAAAAGGGCTACTCTATTCGATTCTATCTTATTTAGGTGAAACAAGAATTTTCACTTGTGTTTTATCTTTTACAAGTGCTTCAAATCCTTCTTCAACAACTTGATCGACTGTAATTTTTTTCGTAATTAATTTCTCTGCTTGAATTTGACCAGAGCTAATTAATTTAATAACAGCTGGGAAGATGTGACGGTATCCTAAAATACCAATAACTTCTTTTTCTTTTAATACTAAGTTATTTGGAGTAATTGTTGCGTCTTTTTCCCATACACTAACAATTACAGTTTGTCCTTCGAAGCTTGTACTTTCAATCGCTTGTCGTAGTACAACTTCAACACCTGTTACTTCAAAGCTAACATTTACACCTAAACCATTTGTTAAGTTACGAATTTCAGCTAACACATCTTGAGTTGCTGGATTTAATACATAATCCGCACCTGCTAATTTCGCTAACTCTTGACGTTCTTTAGAAAGTTCAACTGCAATAACAGGAGTCGCTCCTGCTGCTTTAGCTGCTTGGATAACAAGAAGTCCAATTGGACCGCAACCAAATACTGCTACAGCTTCCCCTTCTTTTAATTTACTTTGACGTACTGCATGAACTGCTACTGCTGCTGGTTCTACAAGCGCACCTTGTTCATACGTCATTTCATCTGGAATGTGATGAACCATATCTTCTGGTACTACTGTATATTCAGAGAAACCGCCGCCTTCTCCGCCAAGACCGTGGAAAACAAGTTGTTCACAAACATTGTAATGTCCATGTTTACAAGCTTCACATTTACCACAAGAATAAATTGGTTCTACAACAACGCGGTCTCCCACTTTATGAGATGTAACTCCTTCACCAATCTCTATTACCTCACCACTAAACTCATGACCTAAAATAACAGGTGCTTTCACATGTGTTAATGGATGTTCTTCTGTTGGAATAAAAATAGGCCCTGCTAAATATTCATGCAAGTCTGTCCCACAAATACCACACCATTTAACTTTGATTTTCACTGTTCCTGGTTTTACTGTTGGTTCTGGTACTTCTTCTACTCGTACATCACGTTGATTATGCCAAAGTAGTGCTTTCATTTTATACATCCCTCTCTATGTATATACTTAACCTGGTGAAGTTTACAATTCTATTATAATACTTCTATCCATATATTTCAAAAAAACAATCGCATCTCTACTAATTTTTTACAAATAACGTTCAATATTTTGTCACTTTGTACTTTTTTCCACATCTGTTAATTCAATTTCATTGCAGGTGAAATTAGCATTATGCCATAATAGCATAGGAGAGGTGAATATCGCTTGAAATATTTTATTTACTTTATCGTTATCGTGGCATTTTTAGATACATTTTCACAATTACCTATTATGAGTACTTTCGCTCAAAGCCTTGGAGGAACCCCTCTTATTATCGGGCTAGTTGTCGGTATGTACTCATTCGCTAATATGATCGGTAATATTATTGCTGGAGCAGCTGTCGATAAATTTGGTGCAAAAAAAATCCTTTATATAAGCATGGGAATTACGAGTTTCATAGTCTTGTTATACACCGTTGTTCAAAGTGGTGAACAACTATTAGTTGTTCGCTTTATGCATGGATTTAGTGATGGCTTTTTAATTCCTGCTGCCTTTACATTTTTATCAAAACAAACAACTGCAAAAAAACAAGGAAAAGCAATGGCTCTATCTGGTGCTGCTGTTGGAACAGCGGCAATCGTAGGACCTGCTTTCAGCGGTATTATGAAAGCAACAGCTGGCGTAGAATGGGTCTTCATTACTATTTCTATTTTAATGGCTCTTGGTACGATCGTATCTCTATTCTTCTTACCAAATAACGTATCAAGAAAAGATACATCAAGAACGCAAATGATGAACAAAGAAGATATGGTTGAACTTTTAAAATCAGAACCGTTATTACAAGCATATATTGGTGCTTTCACATTAATGTTTTCACAAGGAATTGTCACTTATATGTTACCAGTAAAAGTTGAGGCATTAGCGCTTAAAGCATCCACAACAGGCATGATGTTAAGTGTATTTGGTATAACTGCTATCCTCTTCTTCTTGCTTCCAACAAATCGTATTTACGATCGATTTAATCGTTCGAAACTAATGCTAATCGGAATTGCAGTTATGGCATTCGCATTATCTTTACTCGGATTATTTGCTACAAAAGGTATGCTCTTTATCGTAATGATGATTTATGGAATTGGATTCGCAATCCTCTTCCCGTCTATTAACGCTTTACTCGTTGAAAATACTACAGACGATAATCGTGGAAAGGCATTCGGATTATTTTATGCCTTCTTCTCATTAGGAGTTGTTGCTGGCTCCTTTACAGTCGGTGCAATCGCAGCATCACCTAGCGTCAGCTTCATTATCGGGACAGCATTTTTATTAACATTTGCTGGGATGATTTATGTAAGAAGCAAAGTAAAAAAGACAATGATGGGATAATCCATCGTTGTCTTTTTTAAAATGCATATTGATATAATCCGTAATATAATGGAAGCGTTGGAATAATGCCAATTAATTTAAATATAAAAGGTAATGGCTCATCTCGCTCTTCATATAAACGAAAAACAAAAACTGCAGTTAAAGTCCAAATGACGCTAAACAAGAAGATACATTTCCAAACAATTGAGGTTAATATTTGTACATCAAATACAAAACCAAAGAGCCCTATCCACGTAATAATAGAAACTACAAAGTCAAACTTTTGAATTGGTGTTTGAAACATGCCCCTTACTAACGAAATAATAGCTAACATTGCTACAATAACTAAATATATTTTCCAAAGCATTATGATAATCTCCTATTCAATTCAACTTTTAACTTTCAATAAGCCGTATTTAATAAACAATATAGCATTATATTTTTCATAGAAATAATACAATGGATAACAAAATAAGAAGAAAATAAGTACAGTTGGTACATCATCTATAATAGAAAAATATTTTACTAGTAATTCCTTAATACTCTCTCCAATTATAATAAACAGTGGAATGATACAAATTGCTGCTAATATTAAGCACGGTGTGATTCTCATTTCTTTTAACCTCACCTTGCAGTGTGGACATCTGAATGAAAAAGGATGCGGGAGATCAATAATATGTTGCGCAGTAATCTCTCCTTCACACTGTGGACATTCAATTATTTCTTTCATTTAACTCAACTCCTTTCTATCTACAAAAAGAACACTATCCAATAGCGCTCTTTTACTGCCGAATATATTACTTTTGTGTGTAACCAAGTAACAATGTAAATAAATTAAACTGTAAAGGCAATACTACATTTCTTCTTTTACAAAAAAGGTGTATAAATACCGACGATACTTCGACAATTTCCTCGGAAATATTTCCTTTCCCCACATAATTTGATACACTACATATGAACAGAGACTTGTATTACATAAGCTAAAATAATAACTTACTGTACAATTAAAAAGCACATTCTTCATATGAAGAATGTGCTTTTATGTTATTAACGTTTAATCCAAACAGCGCCTGCCGATTTATCTTCTGCCTGTCCAACAACTTGGAATTTAAGTCCAAGGTTTGGAACTTTTCTTCCTGCGTCTGCAATTTGCTTGTTACTATATACTTTTGAATCATCAAAAGTTGTAACACCTTGTAATCCAGAATAGTTAAACTGACCACGTGTTAATGAATTTACACTCCATGCTGGTGTTTTATCAAATGAAAATGCAGCATCTGCAATTTGCATGCCCGTATTACCGTATGCTGGTTTCCCGTTTAAATTACCAACTAGCGCTTCTGGATGAGAGTCAACAACACCAAGGAATCCTTCGCCTGGATGCATCCCAACCCAGTTATCTTTAAAGCTATCATCTGCATACCAAACGACAAGACCTGTATTATACACTGGACCTTTTCCTGCTTTTAATCCATTATCTGATCCTGCATAGTTTCTCCATTCTAAGTAGTAGTAATGAGCTTTCTTCTCTGTCCCATCAGAAACAACAAAACCATTTAAATTCATTTTAGACTGTCCTTCTGCATCATCAGAAAATACAACTTGTCCATCAACAGTTACATTTACATTATCCATCGCAAAACCTTTATATGTTACAGCCGGATCTGTAATATAGTCGAATTGTAGTTTCACTTTTTTGCCTTTAAATTGACTTAAATCATATGATTTATCAATCCATTTCCCATCTGTTGTATCTTTATCTCCTTGGACTACTTTTTCTCCAAGTCTATCAATTAACGTCTTCGTTCCATCTTCTGTTACTGCATGTACTTCGACGAAATCGCACTCTGCTTCTAACTCATAATTTGCTTTATAATCGAATTTTGCATTTGTTCCTTTTGTTAAATCAAATAATGGTGTCTCTAACGTTGTATGCATATCATCGCCTCTTGTACTATAATATGCATGCTTTCCAAACTCCGGTTTAATCGTTTCAACACTTTTACCTGGTAAGTTAACACGTACAACGCCTGGACGATTTGATTTCGTAACACTTTGATCAATATATGTAGGAACTCCCACACCACTCTTAATTTTATCGTAATCTACTTCTAATATTTTTGCCCAGTTGCCACCCATATTCTTTTGTAAGAAGTCTTTATTTTGTGGTGAAAAACTAGTCGGCTCTGTTCCTGCGATTTTCCCTGTCCAACTACCTCCACTCATTAATGACCAAGCTTCGACTGGTGAACCATTTCCAGTATATTTCGTGTCATATTCATCTGGTAATCCAAGATCATGTCCAAATTCATGTGCAAACACACCTACAGCTCCATCTTCTGGTTCAATTGTGTAATCATGTGCTGCGACTTTACCACCAAAGTAATCTACCTTTGATTTCGTACCTTCAATCGCTACTGGATCTACTGCTAATTTTGAACGATGTGACCAGATCGCATCATCACCTAATTTACCGCCACCAGCTTCTTGACCAACACCAGCATGGATTACCATTAAATGATCAATTACACCGTCAGGTTCATTTTGATTCCCGTCCCCGTTTGTATCATATCTATCAAATTGATCAAACTGGGATAAATCTAGTCCTTTCTCAGCAGCTGCATGCAAAGCTTCTTTCACTAAATCACGTGCACCTTTCGGACCTTTATTATCGTGACCACTGCTACCATCAGCTCCATAATCAGATGCTTTTCCTGGAACAGTTAGCCACTCCGTTACATATCCATCTGTCGTATAACTACCACCAGACTGCTCTTCATAGTATTGTTTAAACGTTTTTACTTTTGAACCATCAAATAAAGTATAAGGCTCATTACCGAACAACATCTTTTGATAATGTTCTCTACTAAAGTCTTTCGAATACATATAACCTGGTGTTTGATCAATATTATTATGTTTATAATCACTAAATTCAACGAGTAGCACTAATACTTTATCCGATCGAACAGATCCCTTATATGGAGCTTGCTTTGCTTTTGAAGTTGGAACTTGCCCATTCAATTGATTTTTATTTGGTTCTGGCTTTTGCTCAAGGCTAACATTTTTTTCAGCCTTTTTTACATTTTCCTTTTCTTCCATCTTTTTCTCTTTTACTTTTTTTGTGAAATCAGACGTTTCTTGTGAGTGAGCATCTGGAAGAATTTCTTTATTCGCCTGATCTCCTTGTTTCTTTTCAATATATTGCTCAACAGCTTTTTTCGTCTCTTCTTTAGAAGATGATGGATTAATTGTTCCTCTTTCTTTCAGTGCTTCCGCTAAACGATCTTCTTGAATTAAATTGTAATCAATTGGTGTTGTAGATACATTATCTTTCTTTTTTGCTGCCGTTTCTGCATATGCTAACGGAGCACTCATTACAGATGTACATCCGATAATTGCCGCAATTGCTAATGATGACAACACTTTAAATGGTGCTTTTCTTCTCATTCCATTTCTCCCCTTTTATAAAACTTAAAATTCAGATAAATTGGTGCATTTTTGTCAAAATCTCTGTTTACTACCCTCCCTATATAAAAAGACATAATTCTATAAACATTAAGCTTTTTGTTATAGAATCATGCCCTCCAGTTTTCTGGTCAGACCCTCTATCTTTTTATCCCTTGGTTCAATTAATAATCAGTGGGGGGATGAACAAAGCCCCCACTGATTAAAGTTTCACTTTATGTCGAAATATGAAAAATAAAGAGTTATGTGATATATATTAAATATCTTATATAACAAATTTAAAAGACAATATGCAAAATTGCATGAAAATTCTTTTAAATAAAAAAAAGAATCCTAGTCAATTAAACTAGGATTCTTGCTTTTCTATTATTTCTCTTGTGTTTTTTCCCAATCAGCTAAGAATTTCTCAATTCCTTGATCTGTTAATGGGTGCTTCACTAATGAAGCAATTACGTTTGCTGGGATTGTTGCAATATGTGCACCGTTTAATGCTGCGTCAGTTACGTGAACACTGTGACGTACAGATGCTGCAATGATTTCTGTTTCGATGCCATGAATTGCAAAGATTTCTGCGATTTGACGAATTAAGTCCATACCGTTATGACCGATATCGTCTAAGCGACCTAAGAATGGTGAAACGTATGTTGCACCAGCACGAGCTGCAAGTAATGCTTGAACTGCTGAGAACACTAATGTAACGTTTGTACGAATTCCTAAATCAGAGAACGCTTTTACTGCTTTTAAACCTTCTGTTGTCATTGGGACTTTTACTACAACGTTTGGAGCAATCTTCGCTAGTTCTTTTCCTTCTTCAATCATCTTATCAGCTTCTAAGCTAATTACTTCTGCACTTACAGGTCCTTCTACAACGTTGCAAATTTCACGAATGCGTTCGTGGAAATCTACGCCTTCTTTTGCTACAAGTGATGGATTTGTCGTTACTCCAGCTAATACACCTAATTCATTTGCCTCTTTAATTTCGTTAACGTTTGCTGTATCAATAAAGAATTTCATTTGTTGTTCTTCCTTCCTAATTTTCATTTTATATTTATTTATTTTTCTTAATAAGCTCTAATTCAATCGGAATAGATTTGTCCACTTTTTTACCTTGTGTTATCTCTTTTGCTGTTTGCATCGCCTTCTCCCCGATTAATTCCGGTTTTTGAGCAACTGTTGCAGCCATACGCCCATCGTTAACCGCTTTCACTGCATCGTCTGTTGCATCAAATCCAACAACGACTACATCTGTTTTTCCAGCAGACTTCAATGCTTCAAGTGCACCTAATGCCATCTCATCGTTATGAGCAAATACAGCTTTAATATTGCTATTTGCTTGCAAAATGTTTTCCATAACAGATAATCCTTTCGCTCTATCAAAATCAGCTGCTTGTTTTGCAACTACTTTTAAAGACTTATCGGCTACGTTATGGAATCCTTTCCCACGTTCACGAGCAGCGGAAGATCCAGGGATTCCTTCTAACTCAGCAACGTTTGCTCCTTCGCCAACTAATTCACGAATGTAATCACTAGCCATTTGACCACCTTCGATATTGTTAGAAGCAATGTGAGAAACAACCTTACCTGAATTCGCAACGCGGTCTACTGTAATAACAGGAACATTTGCTGCATTTGCCGCACTTACTGCTGAAGCAACAGCATCTGAATCGGTCGGATTAATAACAACTACATCGACACCCTTTTGAATTAAATCTTCAACATCGTTCGTTTGCTTTGCTGCATCATTTTGTGCATCAACAGCAATTAATTCGATGCCACTATCTTTCGCTTTCTTTTCTGCACCCTTTTTCAAAGTTACAAAAAAGGGATTATTTAAAGTTGAAACAGAGAATCCAACTTTAATAGTTTTATTTCGACCTTTATCGCTAGAATCCTTTGCCCATTCTGGCGGTTCCATTGAACAACCAGCAGTAATGACCATAATACATGCAACGAGTATAAGTAACCATTTCTTCATGAACTGTCCCTCCATTACGCTTCTTTTCTGCGATCAATTAATACAGCTAGTAAGATTACAAGTCCTTTTACAACTTGTTGGAAGAAAGAAGATACACCTAATAAATTTAAACCGTTATTTAATACACCGATAATAAGTACACCGATGAATGTACCAACAATCCATCCTCTTCCCCCAGAAAGACTTGTTCCACCTAATACAACTGCTGCAATTGCATCTAATTCATAAGAAGTACCTGCAGTCGGCTGTGCAGAATCTAATCGTGATGTTAAGACAATACCTGCAAGCGCTGCCAAAATTCCGGAAAGACCGTAAATCATTACTTTAATTCTCGTAACATTAATACCTGATAGTGCTGCTGCTTCTTCATTTCCACCAATTGCAAATGTACGGCGACCAAATGTCGTTTTCTTCAAAATGAAGTACAGTACTGCGAAAGCGATCATCATTGTAACAGCTGGTACCGGAATACCAAGAAAATAACCGCGGCCAAACATTTGGAACATTAAATGATCACCAAGACCAGTGATCGGACGTCCGTCCATATAAACAAGCGTCAACCCACGAAAAATAGTCATTGTTGCCAAAGTTGCAATAAATGGAGCTACTTTTCCTTTCGCAATGATGATACCGTTTACAATTCCCATTACAAGACCTGCTAATAATCCAACTGCCATTGCAAGGAACGGATCCATGCCACTTGCCATCATTCCAGCAACAAGTGCACTTGATAATGCTAAAATAGAACCTACCGATAAGTCAATACCCCCTGTTAAAATTACGAAGGTCATTCCGAATGCAATAAGCGCATTAATCGATACTTGACGCAGTATATTAAATAAATTTGGAATTTCAATGAACGCTGGATTTAAAGCTGTAATTACGACGATAATTAATACTAAACCGATTAAAGAACCGAGTTGTTGTAATACATTCCCCTTCTTAGTCATCCTTACTCTCCCCCTGTAGCTAGTGCCATAATAGACTCTTGTGATGCCTCATCTTTCCCTAAAATTCCGCCTACTTTTCCTTCATGAATAACAAGAACACGATCACTCATCCCTAAAACTTCTGGAAGCTCAGATGATACCATAATAACGGCATCTCCTTGCTCCGTAAGCTTATTCATAATAGAGTAAATTTCTTTTTTCGCTCCAACATCAACACCCCTTGTTGGTTCATCTAAAATGAGTAACTGCGGATGAATGCCTAGCCATTTTGCGATTACAACCTTTTGCTGATTTCCACCAGAAAGAGATTTCACTGCCTGCTCTCCGCTAGATGCTTTCACATTAAGAAGTTTCATCATATCCGCCGTAAACTGTTGTTCTAGCTCGTTGCTTAGAACACTTCCCTTTGAAAGACTTTCTAAATTCGGTAAAGCTAAATTTTCTCGAATTGAAAAATCTAACACTAATCCTTCAGACTTTCTATCTTCTGTAATGAAAGCAATTCTTTGTCTAATTGCATCTATTGGACTATCAATCTTTACTTCTTGTCCATTTATAAAAATTTGTCCAGAGTCTAAAGGTTCATAACCAAATATCGCTTTCATAATATCAGTGCGACCAGCCCCCATCAAACCAGCTACACCAAGGATTTCACCTTTCCTCACTTGAAACGAAACATTTTCAAATTTCCCTTTCTTCGTTCCGTTACGCATTTCAAAAATGACATCACCAATTTGACTATTTCGCTCTGGGTAACGTTCACCAATGCTGCGCCCCACCATCATACTCACTACTTCATCAAATGATGTTTCTGGAATTAATCTCTTTCCGACGAATTCTCCATCACGCAAAATCGTAATAGCATCACATATTGAGAAAATCTCTTCCATACGATGCGAAATGTACACGAATGAAACACCTTCTTTACGTAACTTATTGATTACTGTAAAGAGCGTTTCGATTTCACGATCCGTCAGTGCCGCAGTAGGTTCATCCATAATAATAACGCTCGCGTTTGTCATTAATGCTTTCGCAATTTCGATAATTTGCTGTTGTCCAACCGATAATTCCTCTGCTAACATAGCGCCTCTTACATGCAACCCTAACTCCGCTAGTTGCTGCTGCGCAATCGCGTTCATTTGTCGAGTGCGTAAAATACCTGTTTTCCCATACATTAACTCTTTGCCGAGAAACATATTTTCAGCTACTGTTAAATTCGGCAATATGTTTAGTTCTTGATGTATAAATGCGATGCCGTACTCTTCAGCTTCTTTCGCATTTTTAAAGGTGCGCTCTTGCCCATCAATCGTGATTGTCCCACCATCTTTTTTGTATACACCTGTTAAAATCTTCATGAGCGTTGATTTACCCGCTCCATTTTCCCCCATCAATGCATGGACTTCTCCTGTTTCAATCATAAACTGTGCATTCTTCAAAACAGGATTTCCATTGAACGCCTTTGAAATGTTTTTCATTTCAATATGCATTCCCATCACTTCCCTTTATTAAAAAATCACGCCTGCATGTAAAATTACATTTGCATAAGGCGTAGCCTCGCCTGTACGAATAATCGCCTTCGCTTTCTTTGTATGCTCTTTAAATTGCTCATGAGATACATACTCAAATGCTGGCTCTATTAATTTCTGCTCTATTTCTTTATTTACTTCCGCATTATTTATAATGACTTCTTCTGCTAACGTCACTTTTTCGATTGCCATATCATCAGCTACCACTTGCAATACATCTAAAAAGCTAGGTTTTCCAATTTCAACAGCTAAATCAATTCTTTTTACTCCGTCAGGAATTGGTAAACCGCAATCAGCAATTACAATCGTATCCGTATGCCCAAGTAAAGCAAGGATTGATGCAATCTCACTGTTTAATACGCCGTGTTTCTTCATCCAACAATCACCTGCACTTCACGTACTTTATCTCTCGTTGGCATGCCGCCTTGCGCCCCAAGTTTCGTTACAGAAAGACCACCGGCAATATTCGCGAAACGAATTGCTTTTTGAAGTGTCTCTCCTTCAGAAAGTGCAACTGCTAACGCACCATTAAATGTATCACCAGCTCCAGTTGTATCCACTACATCAACAGCAATGCTAGGAACATGTACAATCTCCGTGCCATTATGGAAACGAACACCGTTAGAACCTTCTGTCATCAATAATTTATTGGGATACTTCGCCAATAAATCTTCAATTGGTGATGTAAAATCATCTAATACGATGCGGCACTCATGTTCATTTGGCGTAATATAAGTCGCTTTTTCTAAAATTTCTTCTGATAAAACTTGTGCTGGCGCTGGATTCAACATAACAGGAATATTATGTTCCTCACAAATAGCCAATACATATTTTACTGTTTCAAGTGGAATTTCTAGTTGAAGAACAACCATATCCGCTTTTACAAGAAGGTCTTTGGAGCGATCTACAACTGACTTATTTACAAGAGCATTCGCCCCTTGTACGACAACAATACTGTTATCTTCTTCTGCTAAAACGATATGAGCAATTCCTGTCGTTCTATCTGTAACCGGTACCACATAATCGATAAAAATGCGTTCGTTCTCTAGATTTTTTCTAACTACTGTTCCATAATCATCATTTCCTACCGCTCCAACCATTGCTACATTTGCTCCTAATCTAGCTGCAGCAACTGCTTGGTTTGCTCCTTTCCCTCCTGGAATTGTATGAAACGCTTCACCAATTACTGTTTCTCCTGCTTTCGGCCGTTTTTTTGAAACAGCCACTAAATCCATTGAAATGCTTCCTACTACTGCAATATTTGGCATCTGTTTCATCTCCTTACTTTGTTGTATTTCGTTCTATAATTTCGATCGGCAAACGATAGTGTTTCTCTTCTAATGTATTTCCTTCCATTTGCTCTAACAACAACTCTGTTGCAATTTTCCCCATTTCATATATTGGTTGTGCAACTGTTGTAATAGATGGATACATCATTTCCGTTAAAGAAATTCCATCAAATCCGATAATTTGTAAATCATCTGGAATGACAATCCCCTTTTGAAGTGCAGCCTTTACAATACCAATCGCAATTAAATCATTCCCAGCAACAATACCATCAATATGCGGGTATTCTTCTAATAATTCCATCGCTACACGCTCACTATTTGCTGGATCAAACGTACTCTCTGCAATCATATACGAAAGATTATTTTGCGTAATAACGTCTACAAAACCTTCAAAACGTTCATTTGCAGTACTCACATCACGTGGACCGCGAATATGTGCAATATGTTTACATCCTTTATCTAGTAACAACTTTGTCGCAGCCTGACTTCCTGCATAGTTATCTGCATATACAGTAGGAATACGCTCATTAAACATACGGTCAATCGCAACAACTGGAACAGATAAATTCATGTAATTAACACTATTTTGTGGATTCGTTGCTACAATAAATCCATCTACATTATTTTGTCTAAGTACATCAATATATTGTTTCTCTTTTTCTAAACTTTCATCAGAGTTACAAAGGACAACTGTGTAACCTTGTTTATGTGCTACATCTTCTACGGCACGTGCAACTTCCGGAAAGAATGGATTCACGATATTTGGAACAACTAAGCCAATTAAACGAGACTTTTTATTATACAGTGAACGCGCTACTGTACTAGGCTTATAATCTAACATCTCAATTGCACGTTCTACCTTTTTTAATGTATCTTCGTGAACATATCCATTTTTATTTAGAACTCTGGAAACGGTCGCAACAGATACTCCTGCTAATTTCGCAACGTCTTTGATCGTACTCATTCTCTTTTCTCCTCATTTCATGTAACCGTTTACAGAAAATAATATAACGTATTTCTAAAAATACGTCAATCATTTCTCACTAAAAAGCTTTTAAGGTTATACTCAAAAAAGCACCGCCATAAGGCGATGCTTCTTCATTACGAGTATGATACAGTTTTTTCTTTTTCTTCTACAGCAGGCTCTTTAGCATCTTTTTTACGATCTGACAATTTAATTTTTTGTAAGAAAATCGTAAAGATGGCACCTACTACGATAAATACTAATCCTGTTAAGAATACAGTATGAAGCGAGTCTACTAAAGAGTTTTTCAAAATAGGTACAATGCTGTTAGCAAACGCTTCTGGCATTTGTTTTAATGCCTCTGGGCTAAATAGCATCGAATATAAACCTTGTGGATCTGTGTGAATCATATCTTTAAATTTCGTTACCATTTGTCCCGCTTCTTTCGGGAATGTATCTAATACAGGTACTAAATTCTTTGTTAATGTCGTACCTGAAGTGTTATTCATAATTGATCCTAAAATTGTAATACCAAATGTACCACCGATTTGTCGGAAGAACTGACTTGATGATGTTACAACACCAAGGTCTTTTTTCGGGAAGCTTTCTTGTAACGCTAATGTTAATGTCGGCATTACAAGACCCATTCCTAAACCGATAACCATCATATAAGAAGTAGCTGTAAGCTTCGTTGTGTGCATATCCATCGTTGTTAATAACCAGAAACCACCGGCCATAATAAGCATACCTGCGATAATTTGTGGTTTTACACCAACTTTTAATACAAGTTGCCCACCGATAATACTCATCACAATCATTGTAATCATCATTGGAGTCATAATTGTTCCTGATTCAGCAGCACTTACTCCTACAATACCTTGCATGAAGAATGGTACGAACATAATCGCGCCGAACATTCCAATACTCATAAAGAATCCAATCGCATTCAGTATTGTAAATGTGCGATTTTTAAAGAAATGCATTGGTAAAATTGGCTCTTCAGCTTTCGTTTCAACGATAACAAAGCTAACGATACCAATTACAGCTAGTGCAAATAAACCGATAATTTGCCAAGAATCCCATGCATAATCTTTTCCGCCAAACGTTAGCGCAAGTAATAAACTTACAACACCGAGAATCATCGTAAAGATTCCAGCGATATCAATTTTAATTGGTCCTGTTTGTTTATGCGATTTTAATCCCATTGCAATAAAGATTGTTGCTAAAATACCAACCGGTAAGTTAATGTAGAATACCCATCTCCAGTTCACTGCATCTACAATCCAACCACCAACTTGCGGTCCAATTACAGAAGCAAGACCGTATAACGCACCAAAAATACCTTGCCATTTCGCACGTTCTTTTCCCGTGAACATATCTCCAATAATAATCATAGCCATTGGCATCATAATACCGCCACCAAGACCTTGAATACCACGGAAAATAATTAATTCTGTCATACCATTTGCCATACCACATAACGCCGAACCAATCATGAAAATAACTAGCCCTGTTATATATACGTTACGACGACCAAGTAAATCCGCTAATTTACCTGCAATTGGTACAACTGTCGTTGATGTTAACATATAAGCTGTCGTTAACCATGTCATTAAACTTAATCCGCCTAGGTCACCGACGATACGTGGCATTGCTGTACCAACAATTGTTCCATCTAATGCAGCAAATAGCATCGCGATTACTAAACCGATTAACAACAACTTTCTATTTTGATTTTCTTGTTGCTCCATGTAATCTCCTCAATTCCTCTTAGTTATTCTCTTTTTTCTCTTGTGTCCCGCAAATAATGGTTTCTAACTTCTCAAAGAGACGTAATAAATCTTCTCTTTCTTGCAACTCTAAATGTGAAAAGTATTTTGCAATATGCTCGTTACGAGCTGTCATTGCCTCTTCTACTCTAGCTTTCCCCTTTTTTGTTAACTCGATGATGACAACGCGACGGTCATCTTTGTCGTGATAGCGTTCTACAAGTTCTTGATCGATTAGACGATCAATCATCACTGTAATCGCGCTAGGCTTCACATACATCTTTTTCGCTAATGTTGTCGCTCTTGAAGCCCCATAATGATCTAAAATCTTTAAAATATAAAACTGCGGTGGTGTAAGTCCTGTCGCTTGCATTTGTTCTAATAACTCCGTCTGCATTTTCTTTCCAATCGAAAAGGCAAGAGCTTGAATTTTATCGATATGCGTCATATCATTTGGCATGTTATCCACCTCTTATTTAAACAATAAAATATTTAATGTATTTAAATATTAATCCCACGAACAAAATCCGTCAATACTTTTATTCATAAAAACGTTTACATTTTTGTCACAAAGTTGTATAATTTTCGACGAAGTTAATATTGACAGTCACGGAGAAACGGAGTACACGGCTATGAATCATAAAAAAGGAAACTTTTTTATATTTCATGGCCTTTTTATGTTCTCTGTCTTAAAACGCTTCGAATTAATTAGGGGAGGATTTTCATTTTATGTTTTTCACACAATTATTTAAACCTGCGCCCCACGCGGAACGCTTACCAGCTGATCGCGTTGATAGCGAATACCGTAAATTACGTTTACAAGTATTCTTAGGTATCTTCATCGGTTATGCAGGTTACTACTTTGTTCGAAAAAACTTTTCACTAGCAATGCCATACTTAATCGAGCAAGGCTTTAGTAAAGGGGAACTTGGGGTTATCCTTTCAGCAGTTTCTATCGCTTACGGATTAAGTAAATTTCTTATGGGTATCGTATCCGATCGTTGTAATCCTCGCTACTTTTTAGCAGCTGGGCTATTTTTATCAGGTATCATTAATATTATTTTCGGCTCATTTTCTTTCATTACAACGAGCATTATACTTATGTTTGTACTTCAGTTTTTAAATGGATGGGTACAAGGTATGGGATGGCCTCCTTGTGGTCGTACGATGGTTCACTGGTTCTCTATTAGCGAACGTGGTACAAAAATGTCTATTTGGAACGTCGCTCATAATGTTGGCGGAGCGCTTATGCCTTCACTTGTAACATTAGGCTTATACTTCTTCGCAGATGACTGGAAAAGTATTTTTTACTTCCCAGGTATTCTTTCAATTTTAGTTGGTATTTATGTATTAATTACGATGAAAGATACGCCTCAATCTTGTGGACTACCTTCTATTGAAGAACATACTGGAGAATATCCACCAGATGAAAAAGTAAAAGACCGCGAACGCGAGCTTTCAGTAAAGGAAATTTTATTTAAATACGTATTAAACAATAAGTTTTTATGGTACATCGCTATTGCGAACGTTTTCGTATATTTCGTACGTTACGGCGTTGTAGACTGGGCTCCTACTTATTTAGTAGAAGAAAAAAGCTTTACTCATAGTAGCTCACGTACTGCTTACGCTCTATATGAATGGGCTGGTATTCCAGGTACACTTCTTTGCGGATGGATGAGTGATAAACTATTTAAAGGACGTCGTGCACCTGCTGGTATTCTATTTATGGTCGGTGTATTTATCGCAGTTCTTGTTTACTGGTTAAACCCTCCTGGTAATCCAATGGTTGATAGTATCGCACTTGTCGCAATTGGATTTTTAATTTACGGACCGGTTATGTTAATTGGTCTACACGCTCTAGACTTAGCACCAAAGAAAGCTGCTGGAACTGCAGCAGGCTTAACTGGATTCTTCGGTTACTTAGGCGGAGCTGCTTTCGCTAGTGCAGCTATGGGCTTTATCGTAGATGCATTCGGATGGGATGGCGGATTCATCTTATTACTTGCATCTTGCGTACTTGCAATGTTCTTCCTTGCTCTTACTTTAAATACAGGGTCAGTAAAACAAAAGCAAGCTTAAATAACATATAACAAGCATAAAAATAGCTCTTAGCATTTACATACATGCTAAGAGCTATTTTTTATTTTCATTGCTGTTCCTACTAATGATAACAACCAATTCCTTCCCTACTATAAAATTAAAAGATTTGATGAAACACCTTTATTAAAACAGCTAACGTAACAGATGCAGCAAATCCCCCTAGACAAATTAAGCTTACCCCTTGACTATATGACAAATTTTGAAATGATTTCATTACTTCCATCCTCCCTATCTCCCCTTTGATACTTTTATTTTACCAATGGGAAAAATCTCATAACATCGATTTCTCTAACAACTAACTTACAAATTTGTAAGTTAACATCTTTTCAACTTATATATCTAGTATTTCCACAAATAAGAGTCATTTATACATAAAAAAAGACCTCAGTTATACTAAGGTCTTCGTTACATTCTATTTCATTTTATAATCATCACCGGACATTTCACTCGTTTTGCTATTTTATGACTTACACTTCCAAGCACCATTTCTTGCAGTGTATTGAGCCCTCTACTTCCAGCAATGACAAGATCTATATCTCCTGTATTTACATATTGAACAATTGTATCTCCAGGATCACCATGTAATATCGTAATTGTATAAGAAATGTTCTCTTTCTTTAATAAACCTTCAATCTCTTTTAATTTATCTTTTCGACTAGCCGATATTGTTTCTAAATCTGTTTGACCTTGTATAATATCTGATTTTGCCGTTCTATTATCTACTACGTACACAACTTCAACATTTGTTTCTTCGCTACATTTCGCAATATATGTTGCATGCTCTGCTGCTCGAAGTGCATGTTCAGAACCGTCACATGCTAATATAATTTGTTTGTACATATGCTGAATCCCCTTTTCGTTATCCTACTCGTATTATATAATAAAGCCCCCTAAAAAGGAGGCTTTTAACTAGCAATTCTTTTATTATAAGTAGCTAAATTTGCAACAAGTTTTGAACTACGTTCATTTAATCCTGTTATAGTTACTTTCACACCACTTTGTTCATACTTCATGATAACTTTATCAATTGATGCCACTGCCGAATCATCCCATACGTGCGCATGAGTAAAGTTCATTTCGATTTCTTTTACATCTTCATTAAATGAAAAATTATTTATAAAGTCGGCTGTAGATGCAAAAAAAAGTTGACCGTGAATTTCATATATTTTCTTATTTTCAATATATAAATGTTTCACGTGAATCTTTGCCATATTGAATGCAAATAAAACCGCACTAATTACTGTTCCGATAATTACACCTAATGCTAAATTATGTGTAATTAGGACAATCACAACTGTTACGATCATAACAAATGCGTTTCCTTTTGGTACTTTATGAATTGTTGTTACAGAGTTCCAATCAAACGTTCCGATTGAAACCATGATCTTTAACGAGCGTTACCATTAATAATGCCATTGCACCTGTTGCAGCTGAAATCATCCCAGTTCTTCCGCCAACAAATGAAATGGTAACTGCAATACAAAAGGCTGCGTATAACCCAACGGTCGGATCCACACCAGCGATAACAGAGAAGGCTATCGCTTCAGGAATTAATGCTAAAGCAACGACAATTCCTGATAACACGTCCCCTCTCACATTAGAAAACCAGTCATTTTTTATCGTTTGAAACAAAATACCACTCCTCTACTCCTTTATCATTTGATTTTCTCCATAAGAAAATCTAGCCGACTGCACGAAGGCTATTATATAACGAGTAGAAGATTTTTTGCTATGTAAAAGTTTCCTAAAGAAAAAGACGCTATATCAGTAGCGTCTTTGCTCATTTCATTAATGTCCACCGTGTCCTTGACCACTTTCCTGAACAATTTCTAACCTCTCATCTAGTATTCCTTGTGTTTCAAATGAAATATCACTCGTACTTCCTAATAAGAAGCCATGATTATATGGTCCAAGTGTTGGATTATCTTTAAACTTCGGCTGAATGCTTGCAAGGAAGTCATACACTGGTTGTGAAGCTTTCCCTTCTTCTAACAAGACAACAGGTGCGTGTTTACCCATATGTGAAAAAGGTGCCCCAGCAACTGCTAAATCTGGTGTTTTGCTTGAAACAAATGATAAACCGTGACCAGGTTTTGTGAATCCCCAGCCAAATTTTGTTTTTTCATCTTTAAATTTCGCAAACGCAACCGAATTTTCTGTTGGAGTCTCTCCACTAATACGCGTTACTTTCCCGTATTTGCTCAGCTCTTTTTCCACTTCTTTTGAAACAATTTTTTCTGGCCCTAATACATATATATTTGCTTTATCTTTTCTCATTTTTAATGCCTCTATTGTCGCTTCTGGCACTTTATTCTTTTCTGTATAGAGTAGTGGTTCCGGCATATGAGAAATCCAATTTACAGCGGGTGTTGTATATAAACGGCCTTCTTCTGCAGACGAACCAATAATAACACTATTTGGGTAGCTTCCTGTTATATCGGCATACTCCTTATCAACATCCTTCGCAAATATAGCTGGGTCCGTTTCTTTTATTTGTTTTACTTTATAACCTTTTAATTGTTCAAGCGCGCTAGTACCTACATCTCCCATCACCATAATTTGTGTTCCGTCTTTCGTTCCGATTGGATTTAATCGTTTTATTTCTTTTAACGTCATTTCCGGTATCTTTTCTTTTTCTATAAATAAAATCGGCCCGTTATTCGGATGATGAATAAGGTCTGCACTCGCAATACCTAATTGCCACTCGCTTGCTGGTACTAAAATAACAGCACCTGGCTGGTTCTCCTTATGAGTTGCTGGCCATATCGTTTGCGAAGTTAATACTGCCATTTTTAGGGGGTCATTTGTATTTAACCTCGTCACATTTTTTAGACTTGTCGTTAATAAATCATTAGATGCACCTTCGTTCATTTCTTTTGGCGCCGTTACCTCCTGATTCATTTTCATTTCCTTTTGCTCTGTTTTCTTCTCTTTTGTAGATTCATGGTTTTTATGGTCTGTATTCGTTTGTCCGCATGCAGCAAGACCAACTGCTGTAATTATTGTTATCCCAAAAATTCGGGTCATTTTTTTCACTATACCGCCTCCGTATTAATCATTTTTGAGCCAATATGATTACCTAAAATGTAATTTCAACTCCACAATAACAAGCAATTCTGAAGAAATTATGCAGACGCATCATAATCTGCACCATTTCTTCATGATTTTGCATTACACTTTAAGTAACGATTATAAATATGGAGGGCTCTCTATGATTGATATACTGCTCGTAGACGATGAACCGAGAATGCTTGAATTATTAACGCTTTATCTTACCCCAATTGGATATAACTGCGTATGTGCGACTTCAGGAGAAGAAGCTATTTTACATATAGAAAATCGAAACTTTAAATTTATTTTACTCGATATTATGATGCCAAAGATGGACGGATGGGAAACGTGCAAAAAAATCCGATCTTTTAGTAACATTCCTATTATTATGGTTACAGCTCGTGATCAAACAGTAGATGTCGTTCAAGGATTAAAACTTGGAGCCGATGATTACGTAACGAAACCTTTCCATGAAGAAGAACTTTTCGCAAGAATTGAAGCCGTTTTAAGACGTACAAATGAACATAAACAAATCCAATATCACGGTATTGTATGGGATGAAACAAAACACTTCGTTTCTGTCCATAGTGAAGAACTCCTTCTCACACCAATTGAATTTTCTTTACTCGGATTATTTTTACGCCATGTGAACTACGTATTAAACCGTGATCAGCTCATCGAACGAATTTGGGGATTAAACACAAATACAGAAGATCGCACAGTCGATTCGCATATTCGTAATTTACGTGATAAATTGCGAAAAGCAAATTTCCCTATTGATCATCATTTAAAAACCGTGTATGGAGTAGGTTATCGATGGGTTGATACTGAACAGTAAGGGGCAAAACGATGAAACGAATTTCAATTCAATTCGGATTTTATTTTTTAATTGTTACACTTTTAATTGAAAGTGTTCTCTTTATTTTGCTCTATTATAGTCTCGTAAACACTAGAGTAAATGAAGAAATGACAGCTTTATTAAAGCGAGGAAATAGTCATCGAGATGTACTTGAAAAATATTACGATGAGCAAACCATCTCTCACGTAGCATTAATGGAATCTGAAGCTGAAACAACTGTCGTTATTACAAATACAAATAAAGAAGTGCTAGCTAAATCTAACGAAATAAACACGACTATAAAAAATCACATTAGTAGCATGCAGACTCGAACAGACCATAACGGAGCGATTATAGAAAATCATTGGAAAACATCTAATTATATATGTACAGTTAGTCCTATCATAGTAGCTGGAAAACATGAAGGGTATGTGTATATGTTTCTTGGAACAAAATCCATTGAAAAGTTGGTAAATGGATTAACGAAACAATTCATTATTGCTGGCGCCATCACGTTTCTACTCACAGTCATCACAATTTTCCTATTATCACGTTTATTAACAAAACCATTGTTACACATGAAACATGCAACTGAAAAAATGAGTAAAGGCGATTTGTCCGTTTCATTAACGACTACTCGAAATGATGAAATTGGTGAACTAGCATCATCTATTCAAACGCTCGCAAATGATTTACATTATATGAGAACAGAGCGAAGTGAATTTCTAGCAAGTGTTGCTCACGAATTACGAACACCATTAACATACGTAAGAGGTTACGCTGACATTGCTTTAAAAGAGACCACATCTCCTGAGCAACGTTTGCGATATTTATCTATTATAAAAGATGAGTCTGATTACATTACAAACTTAGTTCAAGATTTATTTTCACTTGCACAAATGGAACAACATAACTTTTCTATTCAAGTAAAGGAAGTACATTTACACACCTTCCTTACTCGCATAGCCGAAAAAGTTAACGCTATGTATAAAGAAAGGTACATTAAAGTTTCTTTCTCTTGTCCTCCTACACTGGTAGTAAACTTAGATGAACAGCGATTTGAACAAGTTATAATAAACATTTTAAATAACGCTTATAGGCATTCAAAAGAACATTCTCATATAAACATTTCTGTTACAGAAGAACATAGACGTATTTTCATTACAATTGAAGATGAAGGCGAAGGTATTCCGCCTGAAGACCTCCCTCACATTTTCGATCGTTTTTATCGAGTTGATAAAGCGAGAACACGAGCTACAGGCGGAACTGGTTTAGGACTATCTATCGTAAAAGAAATTGTAGAACTACACGGCGGAAATATTACTGTAACGAGCGAAGTCAATTATGGGTCTTGCTTTATAATTTCATTACCATCCATAAAGAAACACGACTATCATCAATAGTCGTGTTTTTTATCACTTTACTTTATAATATAAATTTACAAATTGCCCAAAACGTTTCGTATCCGTTAAAGTTAAATTAATTTCCGGGTTCTTGTCTTGAAATAACGGAACTCCAGAACCTAATATGTGAGGTGTAATCGTAACAACATATTCATCAATTAGATTATTCTTAAAGAACTCTCTTAAGAGACTCCCTCCACCGACCATCCATATTTTAGATCCTTCTTGTGCTTTTAACCTTTTTGTAAACTCCACTACATCTTCATTTACAAACTCCACGTGTTCGTTTGAACCTTTTTCTGAGTTAGAAAAAACATAACATTTTTTATCTAAATACGGGAATGGTTCTATATGCTCTACTACATAATCATACGTTCTTTTTCCCATAATTATTGTATCAATAGTTTCGTACATTTCTGTATAACCGTTATCTCCCTCTCCTTCGGTTTCCATTAACCACTGTAAATCATCATCTTCTTTCGCAATATATCCATCTAAGCTCGCCGCAATAAATAAAACTATTTCACGTGACATATTTTTTCCTCCTTATACCTCATCTTGATAACATTATGATGTAAACAATATACTAACAATAAAACACGACAATTTATGTCATGTTTAAAAAGAAAAAAGGTGATACATTTGTCAAAAGCTAAACGCTTATTAGATATTCTTATATTTGCTTCTGCGAAAAAAGCATTTACAGCTCAAGAAATAGCCGATGAATTTAATATTTCTGTTCGTACTGTCCATAGATACATTTTAGATTTAAGTGATATGGGATTACCCATTTACGCTGAACAAGGTCGCAACGGAGGATATAAAGTATTAACGAATAGAGTAATTCCACCTATTTTATTTACCGAAGAAGAAGCAGTCTCTATCTTTTTTGCCTTTCAATCTTTAAGCTACTACAGAGACTTGCCTTTTAACACAGAAATAAATTCCGTTACACATAAACTATATAGCTCCCTACAACATGATGCGAAAGCTAAAGTTGACAAAATACGTTCTTATATCGCCTTTTGGAATCCGAAAAGAACAATTGAGACACCACTTTTAAACGAAGTGTTAACAGCGGCTATTGAAAATAAAAATTTACACTTTCAATACGAATCTAAATCAAGGATCAAAACAAAACACGTTCATCCTATCGGTGTATATGCGCATGATGGTTTATGGTATTTACCTGCTTATGATTTTAATGTAGAAAAAACATTACTGTATCGCGTCGATCGTATTCTTTCTATATTATCAACGGAAGAAAATGAAGATACATTCATGAATTTAGAAGAGTGGTTTGCCTCTAACTCTCACGTAGTACATAATCCTACTCAGTTACATGTTTTACTGTCAACAGAAGGCGTACGCCAATGTAAAAGCGTGCCTTACCTTGAAGAATTCGTTGTAACAAACGAAAACGGGACAGGATATATACATTCAACAATTGATAAAGGAGAAATCAATTTTATTACCCCTTTATTTTATAGACTCGGAAAAGATGCAAAAGTTTTAGAACCGATAGAATTGATAGATGGTTTACGTATGCGTGCGAAAGAAGTTTTACATATGTATGAAGACGAAAAAAGCTGCTAAATATAAGCAGCTTCTTTGTCCTGTTGTTCCTATTGTTTTATTATTGACGAATATCAAACCACCAACGATTTTTCGAATTCATATTTTCAGTGTCACCAATCCCTCTGTAATTGAAAGCATCAAGGAAGATTGAATCTAGTTTATCCTCATCTACAAAATAACCTAAGTTAACTTTCATCGTTTGTCCTGGTGTGATACTGCCAATATTGTAAAAACTTTTTCCATCTCCGTGAGGTTCTAAATAATCAACTTCACCTGTCATAATACGCGTTGCGTCCATTCCCTCTTCTTTAGCGTATTTCCATGCATTCCCTTCAAATTTAAGCTGTTTTATGGATGGATGCATATAGATTTCTTCTGTCGACTTTTTTCCAATATTTTTCACTGTTGTTGTTAAGTAGACAAATTTAACATTAACTAATTTCGAATCTACTAATGTATCAATTGAATCTTTACCATTCCCTAATTTATATTCATCTCGTCTGTATGATAGTAATTTTCCCGTCTGATCTAAAGCCTTATTCTTGCTTAATATCTCTAGGCCAAGTTCATTAAAGTTCTCTTGTTTAAAATCTTTGATTGAATCAAAAACTTCAACTTTTTCTATCACATATTCAATTTGGCTGTTATCCATAGATATCGTTACTGGAACCTTTTGTCCTATATGAAATAGTCGTTTACTATCTTTTTTCAAAGGAATAGCCTTAGTTTCTTTAGGTTCATCTGCTTTGCTAAAACGATTTTCATCATAATCTACTATATATGATGCCTTTTCTTTTGACGTGGGCTCAAGTGAAATATTCCCTAAGACATCTATCATTTGTTCTTCATTTATATCTGATCCAATAAAACTTTCTAACATAATCCCTTCTTTCTCAAAAAAGAGAAAGACCTTCCTATCAAACATTACATTGTTGTTTCCAGTTTCTTTATGAACAATTACTGCTTTCTTGCCACCTATCTCTTTTTCTTCGTAGCTTTTTGAATATAAAGTTTGAAAGTCCGCATTTTCCCCTACTCTCCAAAGACTAAATGAAAAGCCTCCATTTGCGTCGTTATCTTTAAATGAATATTTCATAGCAGAGTCATCAATTGCTTCCATATTTTCTGGTAATTTATCAATTTTCAGCTTATACCACTTATCAGCCTTTTTCGTGTCCTTATTTGTTACCGACACATTTACTTCATAATTTTGTTTTTGAACAATCATATTATAGACTTTTACTGCACCAAAAACGGTTGTCGGCATACCAATCAATAAGCAGGCAGCAGCGATTAACATACGATGTCTTTTACTCTTTTTCTGTGGTCGCTCGCCCTTCAGCTTTATTTCCTCCATAAACAGTTTCTTTTTGCGCGTATATGTATGTGAAAATTCATGTTGTTCTTCGGATTTATCAAAATCATCTAAAGCAATTTTTTCAGCAAGTTCATATATTTCTTTGGAGTTCTTTGAATTCGTCATGTTGTATACCTCCTATCATATTTTGGACTCGTTTTCGAGCGCGTTCAAACTGCTTGCGGACATTAGCCTCCTTAATCCCCATTACACTTGAAATTTCTTGATACGTTAAGTTATAGAAGACTTTGTACTTAAACACCTGTCTGTTAGATTCATTTAACTCTTTTAGCAATGTATCAATTTGAACCTCAGACATTTTACGTTTTTCCCACTCTTCAATATTTTCATCTACTGCTTCTATTGATTCTCTTTCATATTCTTCTAAAAATGTTTCATGTCGTTTATTTTTCCGGTAACTATCAATCGCCTTGTTTTTCGCGATCCTCAAAATATAGCGTTTAAGCTCTTGAGTAGCCAAGCTATGGAGCTTTTCCAAGTTCTTATAAAGAGTAATAAACGTCTCTTGAACCGCATCTTCAGCCTGTTGAATATTATTTAAAATAGAATAAGCTACATAATAAATTTTTTGTTCATACAACTCATATAGCTCTTCCATCTTTTCATAATCGTTGTTTGTAACTTTCATATAATTCCTCCTCTCACTCTATATAACGAATGAGCACTGTACTTTGTGACACTGCAAAATCTTTTTATAGATAAAATTTAATAATAGAATAAACAAAAGCCCAATTTCTCTATTGTAACTGAGAAATTGGGCTTTTTAATATTAGAATTTTCCTGACTGTATCTCTAAGAAAAATTCTTTTACACCTTTTCAATATGCAGTATTTGCTCTATCGCTTCTTTTAACAAATTCTTTGTCTCTTCCAAGTTATGATTCTGCTTTTCTGCTGGTTGTACCATATAAAACTCAGCAAACGAACGCTCTTTATATCTTGGTACGACATGCATATGATAATGTGTTAACTCGTTAAATACTCCACCATTTTGACAAACTGTAACTCCGTCAGGTTTATATACTATCTTAATCGCTTTTGCAATAAGCTTAGAAGCATCCATAACGGATTTTGCTACAACATCATTTAATTCATCTACTTCTACAACATGTTGCTTTGGCACAATTAAAGTATGTCCTGGGTAGAAAGGCGCATGATCTAAAAAGCAAGTTACATAATCATCTTCATATATTTTATATATAATTTCCTCTCCGCCTGCTAATTTACACCCTAAACATTCCATCATATTTCCCCCTTTATTAAAAACATAAAAACGTGAGAGCCGTATTCTCACGTTTTTATATTTCATTTTATTAGTTCAATTGTTTCCGTAACTTTTATACTATCTTTTACAGATTGAACAATCGTACAATTTTTCACTGCAAGTTGCAGCGCCTTGTCCAGCTGCTCTTCTGTAATATTTTGCGCTTTAATTTTATAGTGCAAATGAACACTTTCAACTGGCTTCGATAACGCTTCACTTCTACCAATTTCAGTTTCGATTGTAAACGTATCGTATGGAATACGTTTCTTTTCTAAAATCGTTCGAAAGACAATTGCACTACACCCTGCGATAGAAGAAACGAGTAATTGTAACGGTGAATAACCGTTTTCTTTTCCAATCGCTAATTGACCATACAATAAATCTGCTTCTATATCATCGTGTTTGATTGTTAGTTTCATTTGTTTTTTCCATCTCCACTTTCATCGGTTTCTGCCGTTTCTTACTAATATAATAATATATATAGCAGAAAATGATAAATGGAATACCACAGTATAACGCCATTCTTTGTTCTGGAATAAACGCTAAACTAATAACAACGATACTATTTGTAATTAAAGCTAAAATTGGAACGATTGGGTATAGTGGTGTTCTATACTTTAAGTCCTCTAACTTTCCTCCGCCTTTTATATACTGACTTCTAAAGCGAAGTTGCGATAAAGCAATAATGATCCAACTTGAAACAGCTGATAAACCAGCTATAGATAATAAGTACATGTATACTGTATCTTCTGCAAGGAAGCTTGTTAATAAAGATAAAGCAGCTACAGCAATTGTTACAACTAACGCTGTAATTGGAATACCACGTTTATTTACTTTTTGGAAAGACTTTGGTGCCATTCCTTCATTTGCAAGTGACCATAGTATACGAGTTGCCGCATATAATCCTGAATTCGCTACAGATAGTAACGCTGTAATAATAACGAAATTCATAATATCAGCTGCATACGGAATACCGATTTTATCAAATACGACTACGAATGGACTTTCAATTACGCCAGCTTCTTTCCAAGAAATTAACCCTACTAAAATCGTCATTGTTAAAATGAAGAATAACATAATGCGCCATACTGTATTACGGATCGCGCGTGGAATTGTTTTTTCTGGATTTTCACTTTCTCCCGCTGCAATCCCGATTAACTCTGTTCCTTGGAACGAGAAGTTAACTGTAATCATCGTAAGTAATACGGCAGCTAGTCCATTCGGGAATAATCCACCATCGCTTACAAAGTTAGAGAAAAGAGGTGCTGCTTCTTTTCCGTCATATGATATAAACCCTAATAATGCACTACCACCAAGAACAACAAAGGCAAGAATGGTAACTACTTTAATACTAGAAAACCAAAATTCTAATTCAGCATAACTTTTTGCCGAAATTGCGTTTGAAGCATATAAAATAACACCGAATACAAGGCACCATACCCAAACATCAACATTTGGAAACCATCTTTTCATCATTAAACCTATTGACGTTAATTCTAGACCCACTGTTACTGCCCAGCCAAGCCAGTATAACCAGCCAATCATAAAGCCCGTTCCTGGTCCAATAAACTTCGTTGCATACTTTTGGAAAGATCCTGAAACCGGCATCGCTACCGTTAACTCTCCAAGACAAAGCATTGTTAAATACATAATAAATCCGCCTACTAAATATGAAAGGATGGCTCCCCCTGGTCCAGCCTGATTAATAGTGTAACCTGAACCTAAGAAAAAACCAGTTCCGATTACACCACCAAGTGCGATCATAAATAAATGTCTACTCTTCATCGTGCGATGTAATTTCTCATTCGTTGGTTGCTGCATCTAAATCCTCCCCCTACCAATACCCCTATATCTTGTTAAAATTTTCTGATAATAAAAATATACACGAAAGCGATTACATTTTCTATATAAAATTAAAACTTTTCTGATAAAATAATATAAAAATCGAATTATTGCAAGATTCAGATTCTATTTAGAGGAAAATAAGGAGAAACAAGGAAAAAACCCTTACATATATTGTAAGAGTCAACGAAGTTCTAATCTTCTCGATAAAATTGATAAACTATAATTTACGATAAAGTACATACAAGCTACTAATATAAATGTTGGAATCATGTAATTCACATTTTGCCCGCTAATAATTTGAGCATTATGCATAAGCTCAGGGAGTGATATAACAACCGCTAGCGACGTATCCTTCAGCAATGAAATAAATTGACTGACAAGCGGCGGAACCATTCTCCTTAATGCTTGTGGCAAAATAATATGCCAAAGCGCTTGCACATAAGTTAATCCCGAAGATCTTGCGGCTTCAACCTGCCCTTTTTCAATAGACAATAGACCACTTCTAACAATTTCAGATATCATTGCTGCCTCAAATATTGTTAAAGCAACAATTGCAGCTGTTATAATTTCTAATTTCAAGCCTGCTTCTGGAAGTGCAAAATACGTGAAAAATATAATTAACAGTAGTGGTAAGTTTCGAATCACTTCAACTATAACTCCTAATATTTGTGAGACGACAGGTATTTTCGTGTAGCGCAATATACCGATTACACTTCCAATAATAAAACTAAGTACAATTGCTATGAGCGCTACCTCTAATGTTATAAGTAATCCTTTTAATAAAAATAGAATATGATCTCCTGTAATTGCTCCCTTGAAATCCATTTACACCGCCTCCTTTGCTAAGCGTTTTTCTAAATAACGCACTAGCATACTGAGCGGAATTGTTAATATTAAATAAAACATCCCGACAAATATATAAACATCAAACGTAACAAACGTCTTCGTTGAAATTAAATCTCCTTGATACATTAAATCAGCACCAGCAATAATTCCAAGTATTGAGGAGTTTTTAACTAAATTGAGAAACTGGTTTCCTAAAGGGGGAATTACAATTTTCACTGCTTGGGGTAAGACAACATAATACATCGCCTGCACATACGTTAGCCCTGAAGAGCGAGCAGCTTCCATCTGCCCTTTCGCAACTGATAAAATACCAGCGCGAATTACTTCTGCAATAAAAGCTGCCGTATATACCGTAAGCGTAACTGTTCCTGCTACAAAACCATTTAAAGTAATTCCTATTACAGGTAAAGCAAAATAGAATATAAATGCAATTAATACGAGTGGAATATTTCTTACAAACTCCACAAAAGCTGATCCTATCCAATTTAAAATACGAATAGGTGCAATACGCATTACTGCCAAAATTACTCCTAAAATAAAACTACCTATCAATGCAATTACACTAGACATAACTGTATATTTAAATCCTTCTAAATACATATCAATGTTATTCGTTAATATAGAAAAATCAGGCACATATTCTCCCCTCTTTCTTTACAAGAAGAGGATGAGTACTCTCATCCTCTCACTTTTACTATCTACTTTTCTGGTTTTTGTCCAATCCATTTCTCATATAATTTGTCATACTCTCCGCTTGCTTTCATGTCTTTAATTAAAGTATTAATCTCTTTCGTTAAATCATCTGCCCCTTTTTGCACTGCAATTCCATACGGTTCATCTGTGAAAATTTTTCCTACTACTTCATAATTAGAATCTTGTTTTGCCATTCCGTAAAGGATCGCATTATCTGTCGTTAACACATCACCTTTACCTGCCTTTAACGCTGTAAATGCCTCACTATAATTTTCAAACTCTAATACAGTCGCTTCTGGTGACTTTTGACGAATGTTATTTGTAGATGTTGACCCTTTTACAGCTAATACTTTAACGCCTTGTTTTATATCATCGACACTCTTAATATTGCTTCCTTTTTTCACAAGTAACGATTGTCCTGCTTTAAAATATACATCTGAAAAATCCACTTCTTTTTTGCGTTCTTCCGTAATTGTCATTGTTGCAATAATTGCATCAATATCACCATTTTTCAGCATTGGAATACGTGTTTTAGACGTTACTTCTTTCAGCTCTAGCTTCTTTTCATCTCCAAGAATCTTTTTCGCAAGTGCCTTCGCGACATCAACATCGAATCCTTCTACCTGCCCTGTTGAAGGATTTTTTAATCCAAATAAATTCGTATCATTCTTCACCCCAACTACTAATTTCCCTCGTTTCTTAATTTGCTCAACAGCCCCGCCTTGCTTCGTATTTGTTTCCTTTGCCTCATCTTTCTTACTTCCGCAACCAGCAACAACAAGCACGAATAAACATGAAAATACGATTAAAGTAAATAATTTTTTCATTTTAAGCATGAAATTCCTCCTCTAATGATTTAGCACCCGACTTAAAAATAAACGAGCTCTTTCTTGTTCAGGGTTTGCAAAAAAGTGCGCCGGTGTTGTATCTTCAATAATTTGACCATCATCCATAAATAAGATCCTATCTGCTACCTCTCTAGCAAATCCCATTTCATGTGTAACGACAACCATCGTCATCCCTTCTTTAGCCAGGGCCTTCATAACATCAAGTACCTCTCCAATCATCTCTGGATCAAGAGCAGACGTAGGCTCATCAAACAGCATAATTTCCGGCTGCATCGCAAGTCCTCTAGCAATTGCTACCCTTTGTTGTTGTCCTCCGGATAATTGATGCGGATATACATTAGCCTTCTCTGGGATTCCTACTTTCTCTAAATAAAGCATTGCTGTTTTCTCTGCTTCTTCTTTGGAAACTTTATTTACTTTAATCGGTGCTAATGTAATATTTTGCAGAACTGTTTTATGTGGGTATAAATAAAAATGTTGAAAGACCATCCCAATATTTCGCCGCAATTCATTCATGTCCGTTTTTTTATTGTGTACCTCTGTATTTTGTACAATTAATTCTCCATCTGTAATTGCCTCTAATTGATTTATACATCGAAGCAATGTACTTTTTCCTGATCCTGAAGGCCCGACAACTACTACCACTTCGCCTTTTTTCACTTGCACATTAATATTTTTCAAAACTTGAAAGTTACCATAATATTTATTTACATTACGAAATTCTATCAACATACTCCCCCTTCCCCTAACAATGCATGTACATTCTTTTTATATTCAAAAATAGTCCCAAAAATAACTTTTAGCTTCAATTTGTCCATAAAAAAAAGCAAAGAGTTTCCCCTTTGCTTCTTCATTTCTATTCTGTTAAGATACTTCTTCTTTCTTATCTTTCCCGTATTCATGCTCCCAAAAATCAGCATTTTTAATTCCTAATGGCCCTGGATCGAATACTGGATCTTTTCCTTCTTTTTTCTGTTTTTCATAATCCTTTAATGCGACTAATGCAGGTTTTTGTAATAGTAAAATCGCAATGATATTTACCCATGCCATAATTCCTACCCCAATGTCGCCTAAAGCCCAAGCCGTTGCTGCTGTTTTTATACAGCCGTAGAATACAGCTCCTAAAAATACAAACTTTAGTACCATAGACATCCAAGGGCGATCTTTATCACGATTTAAGTACGCGATATTCGTTTCTGCAATGTAGTAATACGCCATAATTGTTGTAAACGCGAAGAATAATAACGAGATTGCAACGAAACCGTTTCCAAATCCAGGGAAAACAGATTCTACTGCTGCCTGTGTATATCCCGGCCCTGGCTGTGCACCATTTAATTTATTTACGATAAAGTTTTTTCCGCTTGCATCAAATACGTTATACATGCCTGTAATAATCATCATAAATGCTGTTGCTGAACAAACAAATAATGTATCAATGTAAACGGAAAATGCTTGCACTAAACCTTGTTTAGCTGGATGTGATACTTCAGCAGCTGCTGCTGCATGTGGTCCGGTTCCTTGCCCTGCTTCATTGGAATAAATACCACGTTTTACTCCCCAAGAAATTGCCAAACCGATAATACCACCGAAAGCCGCCTCTAATGCAAAAGCACTTCTTATAATTAACATAAATGCTTCTGGCAATTTTTCAATATTCATAGCAACAATGACGCAAGCTACTAAAATATAGCCTATTGCCATAAAGGGTACGACAACTTGCGCTACGTTAACAATTCGCTTTACTCCACCAAAAATGATAAGAGCTAATACAACAACCAATATAGCCCCTGATACGGTAGTATTAATACCAAAAGCCGTTTCTAAACTTACAGCAATACTATTTGCTTGCACACCTGGTAATAAAAGCCCTGTTGCAAGAATTGTCGCTGCAACGAATACTAAAGCATACCATTTAACTCCTAGACCTTTTTCGATGTAATAAGCAGGTCCACCACGAAACTGCCCTTGATGTTTCGTCTTATATATTTGCGCGAGTGTTGATTCAACATAAGCTGATCCTGCCCCTAAAAAGGCTACTGCCCACATCCAAAATACAGCTCCTGGTCCACCGAATGCAACCGCTGTTGCTACCCCAGCGATATTCCCTGTCCCAACACGTCCTGATAACGAAAGTGCTAACGCTTGGAATGAAGAAACACCAGCCTCTGATTTTTCTCCTTGAAATGTCAGCTTCACCATTTCTCCTACGTGCCTTACTTGTAAAAACTTCGTTCGAATAGAAAAATATAAACCTACTCCTAAACATAAATAAACAAGTGCTGGACTCCAAACAATATTATTTAACCAATTTACGAAAGTTTCCAACATTCCCCTCCTCCTTTATAAAGAATATTCAGAATATATATAAAATTATAAGTGCATACCGAATCTAGGACAATATTATTTTAATAAAGTAAACATATTTTTGTATAAAAAAACAAAGTATATATTTGTTTTATATACTTTGTTTTAAACTAAATGTATTATATATTCACAATTGCTTCTCTTTTAATAATTCTTTCGTATAGCTCTTCTGATAATTTCAAGAAGTTATCAGGCATATCTTTCCCTTTAAACTTCTTCTGAAGCGTTCCATATAAACCTATATCACGTAAACGTAAAAATAGTAGCAACGATTCATACCAACTATCCGCCAGCCTGTGCTCATACTCATATCCTTTTCGTAACACTTGTAACTGTTTACGAGCAAAATCTGTCTTCTCTTCTGCTGTCCACGTTGTAAATAGAACAGAGTAATAAAGAACCATCGCTAAATCATGTATAAAGTAATTATAAGCCGCATCATCAAAATCAAAGATTGTTAGCTCTTTACCATCATAATGAAAATTACCTTGATGGATATCACCGTGCATAAGACCGAACGTTTCTCTTTCAACTGGAAGGGCCTTAATTTCATCCATTAGTACCGCTGCAATCTTTTTCACTTGACCATCTTCTAATTCATTAACAATTCCACTTTCGTCTTCTTCCCACGTATCACGGTAGTCTGTTTTAGGATATTCCATTGTAAGGCGATGCAGTTGCCCAATCGCTTTTCCCCATGCTTCAAAGAGAGGCTCGCCCCAATAAGGCGATTCCTCTCCTTTTACTTGCTCACCTTTTGCATATGTAAATAAGGAAGCGAAAAAGAAAGTTTCATCCTCTGCTACGATTTCTTCTACGAGATTTCGAGATGTTGAATAAAGAGGTCCTGCTACCTTTGCCCCATTCTCCGCAACATATCGTAAAAAATCTAGTTCAGCCTCTACCTCTTGTTTAGAACGATGAGAAGAATGTGTTAAACGTAATACGTAATCTTCATCATTATCACCCTTCGCCTTAAAAATATAATTCTCAAAATCTCCAAGTGGCTTTTCTTCCACTGTTACATGAAACAAATTCGCTGCTCTTTTTAAAATCTCTTTCGTAAAAACACGTTCTACAGCTATTTCCATATATATCCCTCCTATATATCTTCTTAATTCGACACAAATGTTAGAAGTACTGCTATGAAATTGAATAATGCACAAAAGACAATGTAACGTAACCTTCAATCCTCTTTTTTTAAAATAATTCAAGCATAAATTTCTCACAAACGACAAAAATTAACAGAAACAATTGCACTTTAAAAGAGGTGGAAATTATGACAGAGCAAAAAGAACAACAAGAGAGTAAAAACCAAAAGCATATGTTTCCATCACTTCCGGAGAACATTAATTACATTGAAAATAAACTTTCTCATTCTGATGATATAAAAAAATTAGATCTCCCTTTTCAAAACGGAAAAGGAGCAATCTTATATATCGAATCTTTAGCAGATCCAAATCTAATTCATCAGTTAGTCCTTGAGCCATTATTAACGCGATCAGATTTATCTTTAGATAAAGCTTTTTCTACGTTAAATATGAAAAAAGAAACGAATTTAAATTATGGGATACAACTTTTATTACAAGGTAAATCCTTATATTTTCATGAACACGTCGACAGTTTTTGTATTTTCGAAACAACCTTATCTTTAAAGAGAGATATAGCAGAGCCTGATAATGAAGGAGTTGTGCGCGGTCCACATACTGGTTTTGTAGAGGATCTAGCAACTAATTTAACCTCTATTCGTAAACTCATTAAGAGTCCAAATTTAGTTGTTAAGTATTTTACACTCGGTGAAGAAATGCACACGAAAGTGGCAATTACTTATATGCAAAATATAGCGAATGACGATTTAGTTATAGAAGTGAAAAGAAGATTGGAAACCATTAAAACGGATGCACTTATGCCACCAGGATACATACAAGAATTTATAGAGGACACGTCTTTCTCCCCATTTCCGCAGCAATTAAATACAGAGCGTCCAGATAGAACTGTTGCTAATTTAATGGAAGGGCGTGTTGCTATTTTATCTGATGGAGATCCAACAGTGCTCATCGTTCCTGTTACATTATTTGCTTTCTATCAATCACCAGATGATTATAATAACCGTTGGATTGTCGGTTCTTTCGTCCGAATGATTCGCTTAGTAAGTTTTTTAATTGCCTTTCTCTTACCAGCTTTATATATTGCAACTGTTGCTTTTCATCCTGATGTGTTACCGCTCGAACTTGTGTATACGATTAAAGCTTCATTAGAGAAAGTACCGCTTCCTCCTATTTTTGAAGCTCTCTTAATGGAGTTAATTTTCGAGTTATTACGAGAAGCTGGTATTCGCTTGCCGAGCCGCGTTGGACAAACAATCGGTATTGTAGGTGGTTTAGTAATTGGGGATGCAATTGTAAAAGCTGGACTCGTTTCTTACACAATGATCATCGTTGTAGCTTTAACTGCAATCTCATCTTTTCTCGTTCCATCAAACGATATGAGTTCAGCAGTTCGGATTCTTCGTTTTCCATTAATGCTCCTTGCTGCCATATTCGGATATGTAGGAATATCATTCGGTCTCATTATAACTTTCGTTCACTTATGTCAGCTTCATTCATTTCATACACCATATCTTTCTCCTGTTGCCCCGATGCGGATTAAAGATATGAAAGATTCTTTCATAAGACTACCAATTTGGTCATTTTGGGAAAGACCACATGATCCAAAACCGAAAAAAATGCAGCGCCAACATGTAACGAGAGAGGATGAGGACGGTGACAAACACGCAAAGTAAAATTTCACTTGTTCAATTTACCTTTTTCGTTATTCAATGCCAAATTGGGGTCGGTATACTATCTCTACCTAACCGGCTTCATCCGATAGCAAAAGGTGGTGGTTGGATTTCTGCGCTCATCGCGGGGCTTGCCATTCAACTTATTATTTTACTTATGTGGCTTTTCTTAAAACGATTTCCTGATGCAGATATGTATAAAAGTGTTTGTATGCTATTTGGTAATAAGTTAGGAAAACTATTGGGCTTTTCTTATGTTTTTTATTTTACCCTTATCGGTATGACGGTTATGTTGAATGCTTGTAACGTCATTAAAGTATGGGTTTTACACGCAACTCCGTGGTCTGCAATTCTCATATTATGTACAGTAGCTTGTTGTTATGTAGCTTATAACACATTTAAAGTCATCGTACGATTTTATGTCATGGCCTCTATTCTCATTATTCCAATGGCTCTTTTAATTGCCCTAGGGCTTTCACGAGCTGATTTCTCTTATATTTTTCCTATTACAGAAGCCGGATGGTGGAATATAATTCAAGCATCCAAGGAAACAATTACAGCCATGTATGGTTTTGAAATTATTCTTATCGCTTTCCCAAAAGTAAATGGGAGTTCTATTGCAAAACTGAAGGCCATTTCTATCGCCAATGGATTTGTAACTCTTTTTTATACTTTTACCGTTTGGATTTGCTTTATCGTATTTAGTCCAAAGCAAATTGAGCTTATTCCAGAGCCAGTTGCTTACTTATTACGCTCCTTGCATATTGGAATTATAGATCGAACGGACCTAATCTTCATCCCAATTTGGATGATAACAGTTGTCGCTTCTATTGCTAGTTATTACTGCGCTGCTTCAATCGGAATTGGACATATATTCAACCTTGCTAATCATAAAAAGGCTGTTCCAATCGTTGGTATTATTGCTTTTAGTGTAGCCTTATTTATAGATACACCTGAAGAATTAAAAGTAATTTCAACTTTCACTGATAAGTTCACCTATATTTTCATCGTTGTCCTCCCTCTTTTATTTCTACTTTATTCAATAATAAGAAAGAAGAAAGGAGAACAGTATGTTCCCAAAAAGAGTTAAATTACTTTTAATATTATGTACTAGTTCCCTCCTTTCTGGCTGTTGGGATCAAGAACCATTAAGGGAGGCAAGTTTAGCTTATAGCGTTGGAGCTGATATTACGGAAGAGAATAAACTCCAGCAAACAATCGAGCTCGTAAAAAGTTCAAGCGGAGAGCAATCTTCATTTGAGAATGAAATATATTCAGCAACCGGGCATAACATAATGGATACAGGCGATGCCCTAAAAAAAAATGTGACTGGGAATATTCGCTATTTTAAATATGGTGTTCAATTACTCGGAACCAAAATTCTAAAAAAGGGTATACTCCCCTATTTAGATGTCAGCTTTCGAGATCCAACAAACCCAACTGCTTTAGTAAAACTTATTGCAGTAGATGGTGAAACATCGGAGATACTCGAAAAAAAGAAAATAGGAAATTTACTAATTGGAGATTTTCTAAAGAAAAAAGTGAAAAGCTTAGAAGATATGAGTGTATTTCCAAAAGAAACTTTAGAAACAGCTGCTACAAAAATGTTAGATCCCGGTAAAGACTTTACCCTTCCTTCTATAAAAATAAAAGGAAAAGAAGTAGTTACAAACGGGTTAGCTTTATTTAACAATGATAAATTAACTGGGCATTTACCTTTGCAACAATCTGTTTTATTCGTGTTATTAACCGGAAAAATGGGAACAAGTGCCCGTATAACCCAAAAACTGACTAGTGATGAATCTGAGAAGACATCTGATTATTTAACAATGGAAATTAGTAATCGAAAATTAAAACGCGACTTAAAAATAACAACAGATAAAAAAGGAAATGTTTATGCTCACATTAAGCTCCAATTAAAAGTTATAGCACTTGAATCTCCAAGAGATAATATGTATACAATGGACGATAGAGAAAAACTAAATAAAGAACTTTCTAAACAACTCACGAAAGAAGCGAAAAAAATAACACGAAAACTACAAAAAGCAAATTGTGATGCTTTCGGTATTGGAAGACATCTTATCGCTTATCATCCTAACTTATGGAAGAAAAAAAATTGGAATAAAGATTATGCAAAAGTAAAATTCAAACCTGAAGTAGAAGTAAGCATTTTGTATAGTGGTGTCTTAAAATAAAAAGGTTGTATGCCGCTCGGGCATACAACCTTTTTATTTCGTATATCGATACACAATTGATTCATATGGTCTTAAGTTAAGTTTTGCAATATCCTTGCTGGCATCTTTATAATTCGACAGTAGTACTTCTTGTTTCATTCCATCTAACTGAACGTGCGCTGGTACTGAATACGTTATTTCTTCTCCATAGAAGTTATTTATAACAAGTAGTACTTCACTTTCTGTAGTACGAGTATATGCCCAAATTTTAGGATCATTTTTATCCAAAATAGCATATTCTCCTTCTGTAATTACATCATACGTTTTTCTAAGCTCTATTAACTTTTTATAATGATAAAATACGGACTCTTTATCTTCTAATGCCTTCTCTACGTTTATTTCTTTAAAATTTTCAGCCGCTGAAATCCAAGGTGTACTTGTTGTAAAACCACTGTTCATCTCTTCATTCCACTGCATCGGAGTGCGAGAGTTGTCACGAGATTTTTGCTTTAAAATCCCTATAATCTCTTCTTTTGATAGCCCTTCTTTTAGCTTTATATCGTATATATTTAACGATTCTACATCACGATATTGCTCGATGGACTCAAATTTAGGATTCGTCATACCGATTTCTTCCCCTTGATAAATATAAGGCGTTCCTTGCAGCATGTGCATGGCTGTCGCTAACATTTTTGCAGATTTGTTTCGGTACTTTCCATCATCACCAAAGCGTGACACGATGCGAGGCTGGTCATGATTACACCAAAATAACGCATTCCATCCTCCGCCCTTTTGCATTTCAATTTGCCAGTTAGACATAATCTCTTTTAATTTAATAAAATCAAACTCTGCTTTCGTCCACTTATCACCATTCGGATAATCTACTTTTAAATGATGGAAACTAAACGTCATGCTTAATTCATTACGCTCAGGATTAGAATATTTAATACAATTATCAATTGTCGTAGATGACATTTCTCCAACTGTAATGACATCTTTTCCTGCAAAAACATTTCGGTTCATCTCTTGTAAATATTCATGAACACGCGGACCATCTGTATAATACTTGCGTCCATCACTTGTCGCAGTACTACCTTCATCGTTTAAGAAGCATTGGTCTTTTGAAATTAAGTTAATGACATCTAATCGAAATCCTGTTACCCCTTTATCCAGCCAAAAACGCATCATATCATATACTTCTTCACGAAGTTTTTCATTTTCCCAATTTAAATCAGCTTGTGTTTCATCAAATAAATGTAAATAATATTGCTCCGTCTTCTCATCATATTTCCAAGCAGATCCACCAAACTTAGACTGCCAATTATTTTTTTCATCACGCCAAATATAGTAATTACGATATGGACTATTTTTATCTTCCTTCGCTTCTTTAAACCACTTATGTTCAGTCGAACTATGATTTACAACAATATCCAGCATAATCTCAATGTTACGTACTTTCGCTTCTGCTAAAAGTTCTTCAAACTCTTCCATCGTTCCGTAAGATGGATCAATGCTGTAATAATCACTTACATCATATCCATTATCATTTTGTGGTGATTGGTATATCGGTGTTAACCAAATATAATCCACTCCGAGTTCTTTTAAATAATCTAGTTTCTCTGTAACCCCTTTTATATCACCGGTTTCTCTATTGTAATAACTATTAAAGCTCTTCGGATAAATTTGATAGACTACACTTTTATGCCAATCCTTCATGTTTAACTTCCTCCTACTTCTGTTTCACTCTTTTTGCAAATAACCATGTTAAAGTAAATGGGATTACAACTGCAATAATCATTCCGACAATAAACATTGGAATCGATTTCGGAATGATAGAAATAAATGCTGGCAATCCCCCAATTCCGATAGCAGGTGCTAATACACCATTTAATGTAATGAATATCGCTGCCACAGCAGACCCTATAATCGCTGCATAAAACGGGAACTTATTTCGTAAATTCACACCAAACATCGCTGGTTCTGTAATACCGAAGTATGCTGAAATGGCTGATGTTGATGCCATACTTTTATCATTTTGATTTTTAGAAATCCAGAACATCGCAAGTGCCGCACTACCTTGCGCAATATTAGAAAGAGCAATCATCGGCCAAATAAATGTACCGCCATGTTGTGCAATCAATTGTAAATCAATTGCAATAAACATATGATGCATACCTGTAATTACAAGTGGTGCATATAACGCTCCAAATAATACTGCTCCAACTACTGGTACTGTTTCATATACACCTACTAATCCTACTGTTAATAAATCTCCAATATGACGTGTAACCGGACCAATAATTCCTAATGCTAACACACCTGTCACAACGATTGTTGTAATTGGTACAACTAATAATTGAATTGCATTTGGTACATGTTTCTTTAAGAAAATTTCTACTTTACTTAACACAAATGCAGCTACTAAAACCGGCAAGATTTGACCTTGATACCCTACCTTTTCAATTTGGAACAGTCCTAAAATATCGAAGTACTCAATCTTTTGTCCGTCTAAACCAGTCGCTGCTTTTCCATAGTCCCAAGCGTTTAATAAGGCCGGGTGCACAAGCATTAATCCCATAACAATCCCTAGTATTGGACTACCACCAAAACGCTTCGTTGCTGACCACCCGACAAGTGCTGGTAAGAATACGAATGCTGTATTGGCCATCATATTAATTAAATCCCAAAGCCCGCCTAAGTTCGGATAAACATCTAATAAATTTTTCCCATCAAAAAATAAGTCCTTTGCGCCTAATAGATTGTTAATACCCATTAGTAAACCAGCCGTTACGATCGCTGGTAATATCGGCATAAATACATCTGAAAATATTTTTACAAACTTTTGAGCTGGATTTAACTTCTGATTTCCAGAGTCTTTTACGTCAGCTACAGTCGATTCTTTCATACCCGCAAGCGTTATCAATTCAGCGTAAACACGATCTACATCTCCTGGACCAATTACAACTTGAAATATACCAGCGTTATGAAACGCTCCTTTCACTAATGAAACAGACTGTAATTTATCATTATCTATTTTACTTTCATCTTTTAAAGCGATACGGAGCCTCGTCACACAATGTGCAGCTTGTTCAATATTGTCTTTCCCACCAATATACTGCAACACTTCCTCTGCTGTTTTACGATAGTCTTTCCCCATATTCCCGTCCCTCTTTTCTTTTTTTGATACCGTTTACAATTACATATTAACTCGTATATATAAGTTAGTCAACACTCGTATATACGAGTTTGTGTTTTTTTATAAAAAAAAGAGATGAAACAATATTTTGTTCCACCTCTTTACTTCCTGCGTGCCACATCCGAAAAGTGAAAAATATCTAAACGGTGGCGTGATTCTGTATATTCAAACTGACTTCCATCATACAAATGTGTAAAGTTTTTCACAACGACAACATAGTCTGTTCCATTTAAATCTAAATACTTTCTGTCATCCTCTGTACATGGCTGTACTTCAATTACCCTCTGCGAATAACTAATATGTAGCCCAAGCTCTTTCTCGATGTATTTATAAATCGATGCAGTTGCAATTTCTTTCGTTAATCCTGGAACAAACTCAGATACAAAATGATTTATATCTAAAATTACTTTTTCTCCATCAATATTTCGTACACGTTTAATATGGTCAATCTCTGTTTTTTCTTTTACATTTAATAATTTTGCAATTTCTTTTGTGGCTTTTTCTTTGTCCATTTCCACAACTTCTGTAATACAATGACGTCCTAAACGTTCATTTTCTTCTTGAAAACTTACAATACCGCCAAAATTAAATTCAATATTTTTTCGCTTTAAAACAAAAACACCTTTTCCATGAATTTTTTGCACATATCCACGCTCTTGCAGTAAATCTACAGCTTTTCTCACCGTGCCTCGGCTTGCCTCATACTGCTTCATTAATTCTGTTTCTGATGGGATTTTGCATCCCTCTTTTAATTGTTTATTATCAATAGATTTACTGATTTCTGTATAAATTTGTTCATACTTACTCATCATCTACAATAGCCCCTTGTCACCTTCTAATTCTATATGTATTATAACATGCTTCACTCTTCTGCCAATCTCTCACTTATTTTCCAGTACAAGAAAAATATAGGTAAATATTTAATCTTTAAAACGTATTTTTATAAAAATTTTTATATTTTTCTTTTCATTCAAAAAAACATGTAGTATACTAACTTCAAAATCAGAGGAGAAAGGGAGCAAAGAACTATGCTTACTTATACAACAACTGTAGTTACATTTGCACAAAAACATCATCATCATACGTAACCCTTGAAACCTAGCGGAAAAATTACGCGTAGGTACAAGGGTTATTCCCGTTGTACCTACGCTTTGGCAAAAGAGCCATGTAGGTATTTTTTTATCTACATGGCTCTTTTTTTATTGTCAAAAAGCTAGTAAAAAATGATGTTTAAGCAAAACTTACTACAAAGGAGTTAACAAAAATGAAAACGAAAAAATGGGGATTATGGGTTTTAACAGCATTTGTTATCGGGAATATGGTTGGGGGTGGCGTATTTATGCTTCCAGCAAATTTAGCACAAGTATCAGGTCCAATGGGTTCTACACTCGCATGGAGTATTACAGGCCTTGGCGTATTTATGATTGCACTTGTATTTGGAAATTTAGCGATTCGTAAACCAGAATTAAAAGCTGGACCACAAAGCTATGCTCAAGCGATGTTTCCTTCAAAAAAAGCTGGTAAAGTTGCAGGATATAGTATGGCATGGGGATATTGGGCTGCTAACTGGGCTGCAACAGCATCTGTTATTATTTCCTTTGCTGGATATTTATCAACATTCTTTCCAGTTTTACAAAGTAAGCAAATTCTTTTTTCAATAAACGGATTTTCACTAGAACTCGGAAAAGGGTTAACTTTCCTTGTATGTAGCCTTATGCTATGGGGAATTCAATATATTCTTTCTCAAAATATTGATCGAGCTGGAAATATGAATCTACTTGCTACTATTGCAAAAATTATCGGATTTACAATGTTTATTGTAATTACATTATTCATTTTCAATGCTTCTAATTTCGGAGACGGTCAAACCTTTATGAATGAAGCAGGACAATCAATCTCATTAGGTGGACAAATCAATTCAGCTGCTATTGCAACACTCTGGGCATTTATCGGTATTGAATCAGCAGTTATGCTTTCTAATCGTGCAAAATCACAGCGCGATGTAAAAAAAGCTACGATTTTCGGATTAATTATCGCTCTTCTTATTTACATGTCAATTACTTTACTTACAATGGGAGCTCTTCCGCAAGATGCTTTAAAAGAGTCTCAAAAACCATTAGTAGACGCATTAAATTTAGCAATTGGAAATAAAGGTGCATATATAATGGCTTTACTCGCTCTTATATCTTTATTTGGATCTACAGTTGGCTGGATTGTTGTTAGTTCAGAAGTACCTTACCAGGCAGCAAAAAATGGACTTTTCCCTAAGTTTTTCGGGAAAACAAATAAAAAAGGTAGTCCTTCAAAATCACTATTGATTACAAATATAATGACGCAAATTTTCTTATTTTCAACGATTTCTGGTACTGTTTCAGAAGCGTATAGTTTCGCTATCGTCGTAGCAACATTAGCCTATTTAATTCCATACCTTGTTTCTACCTTGTACCAATTAAAATTAGTTATTACAGGAGAAACGTATGATATACTGCCAGGATCTCGAGTAAAAGATGGAATCATTACGACATTAGCGTTGGTATACTCTATTTGGGTTATCAAAACGGGAACTGCTGATTTAAAAACATTCTTCTTAGGAATTGGATTGTTCGTATTAGGTCTTATTCTTTATCCAGTACTAATGAAAGACTCACAAAAAACGGATTAAATAAAGAGAAGCTGCTGGCTTCTCTTTTTTATTAAAAATCTGTAATTAACTTTTCTTTTAGCTCTCCTACAGATAAAGGTTTCGCATAATAAAATCCCTGTACATAATCACAGCTCATTGATTGTAACAAACTCTCTTGCTCTACTGTTTCTACTCCTTCAGCAACTACTGCTAAATTTAAACTATGAGCAATTTCAATAACGGATTTTACAATCGTTCGTTCTGGTTGTGCGTGATCATAATGAAATTCACGAATAAAATTACGATCAATTTTTACAATATCCAGTGGTAGTTGTTTTAAATAATATAAGGAAGAATAGCCAGTTCCGAAATCATCCAAAGCAATTAAAACACCCATATTTCTTAATTCTTGTAATGTAGCAATAATATAATCAAAATGGCGGACTGCTATGCTTTCCGTTATTTCTAATATTAAACGGTTCGGAGGAAAACCAGTTCTCTTTAAAATGCTACGTACAGAGAAAATAAAACGTTTCTGCATTAATTGTTGTATAGATAAATTCACTGATAACTTTAGTCCTTCTTGATAATTGGGCAATGTTTTAAACAATCGGCACGATTTTTCTAATACCCAGTCTCCTAGCTTTATAATAAGTCCAGACTCTTCAGCTACCGGGATAAATTCGTTTGGTGAAATAGGTCCGTCTTCTGTCATACAGCGTACTAGAGCTTCTATACCAGAATATCTCTTCGTTTTCAAATCAATAATAGGCTGCAATACTACATCTAACTCTTCATCACGAATTGCCTTTTGCAAAGCAAACTCAACTTTCATTCTACGATTTATTTTCGCGCGTAGCTCATCTGTAAAGAAACATGCAGCATTTCTCCCCTGTTCTTTTGCACTATACATAGCTAAGTCGGAGTTTTTCAATAATGTTTCCACGTCTTGTCCGTCTTGTGGATAAGAACAAAGTCCTAGACTAGCTGAAATATATACTTCATGGCCTTCAAGAATAAATGGTGCCTGGAAACATGACAACACAGATGTCGCTAACTGCCTCATATCATCTTGTCTATGATTTTTTGTTAACAGCACAAATTCGTCGCCACCTAGCCTAGCCAGAACATCTTTCTCTCCTAGTACATAATGCAACCTTGAAGCGACTTCGCTTAAAAGTAAGTCCCCTATCATATGACCTAACGTATCATTTACTAATTTAAAACGGTCCAAATCAAAGTAAATCATACCAAATTCTTTTTTATCTGCAATCAATTTATTAACGGTCGTTATTAATTGCAAACGGTTCGGCAAACTCGTTAAAGCATCATGATAGGCAAGTTCCCTATAACGACTTTCACTTAGCCGCAACCTCTGTTCCGCTTCTTTTCTACTACTAATATCATTTCGTATTGCGATAAACTGGTAAGGCTCTCCTTTTTCATTTAAAAATGGAACAATTGTTGTTTTGACCCAATAATATGTACCATCTTTTGCTCGATTCCGAATCTCACCTGTCCATACTTTCCCATTCAAAATACGTTTCCATAAGTTTTGAAAAAAGGTTTTCGGATGATGACCTGAATTTAAAATACGGTGATCTTTTCCAATTAATTCTTCTCTTTTGTATTTAGAGATTTCACAAAATTTATCATTTACATATGTAATAAGACCTTTTCGATCTGTAATTGCAACAATTGAAGACTCATCTAATGCTAACTTTAAATCTCGCAACGAAGAGTCATATAATGCATGACCTCTCTGTTCTAGCATGCGCATCTCTCCTTGCTTCTATCTGACTAAAACACAACCTGTTTCTCTTCATAGAAATAGAGATATTTCATTTTCTAATACTAGCCCTTTACATAAATTATCTTTTTAAATAAACCGATTAAAATAACATAATATTATTTGTAATAAAAAGCAATATTATACCGTTTCAATTATAACTGGTAGCTTCCCATATCTCTAATTACTTCGCGCCTTATTATACTGCAATCCTTTTAAGTAGCTCTATGCAAGCCTTGTTTCCAACTAATACCACTCATATCTGATCTCTTTGTTTTTAATAACGAAATAGAAATTAGATCATACTACATAACTATTCACAAATAATAATATGAAAATCTACATTAATGTGCATGTTTTTGAATTACAATAACAAAATATTAACATATTTCCACCTTAACTTTGGAATTATTTTATAAATAAATACTGTATTAAACTAAAAAAGAGGATAGCCTCTTTTTTTAGTTTAATACGAATATGGTATTTGCTGATAACCTGGGTATGGCATTGGATACGTTACAGGGTATGGTGATGGATAAGCTACTGGATATGGAGCCGGATAATATCCTCCACTTGTTGCACCTGTTAATGCACCAGCTGTCAGTCCGCCTAACACTCCTCCTGCAAAGCTTCCAGGGAAAAATCCGCCTCCCCATGAACTACCACCACCCCAGCCCCATCCGCCTCCGTGATGATGATGGTGATCATAGTGATTGTGTCCTCCATGATGATGATTTCGATAGTACAATCCATTATTTTCTATATAATTCATGTTTCTCCGCTCCTTTTCGATTTTTTCATTTTCATATGCGTTAAGAGTGGGATAAAAAATGGGATAGTACACTGTATGTAGGACAAATGCGGAAAGTATAGGTGAAATGTCTATATTTTGTAAAAAAAGCAAAACACCTTATAATAAAGATGTCATATTACATCTTCTATTTAAGAAGTCTATATTGAAAAAAGATTAGGGGAATTATATAGAAATGAAGAAGCCTATCGTTCAATTACTATTAATATTTACAATTGTATCTATCGTTCTGTTCCTATTAAATACATCGTATATTTCGTTATATACATTTGTCGGTGCTCTATGGTCCATCACAATTGTCGGAATTTCATTCGTTATTTTTATAGAAAATAGATCTCCACAAAGTACGTTAGCATGGTTTTTAGTATTAGCACTTCTTCCTATTATAGGTGTGCTTTTATACGCTATTTTCGGACGCAGCCGCTGGAGAAGAAAAAAACATCTCCATCGTTCAGAAGAACAAAGAAAATTATTCCGTGAAATATTAGAAGGAAGAAGACTAGAGTTATTACTCACAGTCCCACTAAATGAACGTTCCATACATTTAACAGAAGTCATACAAAAATTTGGAGGTGGTCCTGCCGCAGATAAAACAACTACAAAACTTTTAACAAACGGAGATCAAACATTTTCAGAAATTTTGCGAGCTATAGAGCAGGCAAAGCATCATATACATATTCAATACTACATTTATAAATCTGATGAAATTGGTACAAAAGTTCGAGATGCTTTAATACAAAAAGCAAAAGATGGTGTTATTGTACGCTTCCTTTATGATGGCCTTGGAAGTAATACGTTACGACGACGATTTTTGCAACCTATGAAAGAAGCTGGGATTGAAATTGTAGAATTTGACCCTATTTTTTCAGCTTGGTTACTTGAAACTGTCAATTATCGTAACCATCGAAAAATTGTTATTGTAGATGGAAAAATTGGTTTTACCGGAGGACTCAATGTCGGTGATGAATATCTTGGCCGTTCCAAGAAATTTCCTGTTTGGCGTGATAGTCATTTAAAAATAGAAGGAAAAGCATTATATAAATTACAAGCAATCTTTCTAGAAGACTGGCTCTATGCCTCTAGTGGTTTAAATACTTATTCCTGGGATCAATTCATGAATAGACAATACTTCCCAGGTAAAGAGATTTCAAATGCAGAAGGTGCTGTTCAAATCGTAGCAAGCGGACCAAGCTCCGATGATAAAAGTATTCGTAATACATTATTAGCTGTTATGGGCTCTGCAAAAAAATCCATTTGGATCGCTACACCCTACTTTATTCCAGATCAAGAAACTTTAACATTATTACGCTTAAGTGCAATTGCCGGAATAGATGTACGGATTTTATATCCAGGTAAAAGTGATAGCATCATTAGTGATCAAGCATCTCAATCCTATTTCACTCCGCTTTTAAAAGCTGGTGCTTCTATTTACAGTTATAAAGATGGTTTTATGCATGCAAAAATTGTACTCGTTGATGATACAATTGCAACTATTGGAACAGCGAACATGGATGTACGTAGCTTTGAATTGAATTACGAAATTATTAGCGTGCTTTATGAATCAAAAACAGTTCACGACATTAAACGTGATTTTGAAGAAGATTTTAAACATTCAACTGAAATTAAATGGAACTCTTTCCAAAAAAGAAGTATAAAAAAACGCATATTGGAGTCTTTCATGAGGCTCATTTCTCCTTTACTGTAGGCAATCAACTTCATCTTGATTGCTTTTTCTTTTCCCTTTATCCTCCTTCCTTTTCTTTGCATACCATATTAAAACAAGTTATCATAAGATGTATTACTTTATGAAAATAATGTTAGGTGGGAAATACATGTTAGAACAATTTCATATACATGCTGATTTAAAACAACAGCTTTCTACGATTCATGAAAAGAATAAACAAGAAGCTGGTGAAAATGCACATTTAATCGGAACGAAAATATATAAAGCGTCTGATAATAGCATTATTGAAGATGCGATTACAGCACTTCTTCTTGGCAAGAACATTCTATTAAAAGGACCGACTGGTAGTGGTAAAACAGTACTAGCGGAAACTCTTTCTTCTTTATTCCAAAAACCAATGCATAGCATTAACTGCTCTGTCGACTTAGATGTAGAGGGTATTTTAGGATACAACACACTACAAACGAAAGATGGTGCATCTGAAGTTTCATTCGTTAACGGTCCTCTTATGAAAGCAATGAAGAACGGTCACTTCCTATATATTGACGAAATCAATATGGCAAAACCTGAAACGTTACCACTTCTTCACGGCGCATTAGATTACCGTAAAATGATTACAAACCCATTTACACAAGAGGTTGTATACGGTGATGACGAATACCGTGTAATTGCTGCGATTAACGAAGGTTACGTTGGAACAAGTGAACTAAATGAAGCGTTAAAAAACCGTTTCGTTATTATTGAAGTTCCTTACATTCAAGGTGATACATTAAAAGAACTATTATTAGCAGAATCAAAATTAAATGATGTTGCAACAATTGAAAAGTTTGTTGCATTTGCAAGCGACCTTATGCCTTTAGCTCGCGATGGACGTGTAAGTGAAGAAGCAGCAAGTATTCGTGGTATTATCGACGCATGTGATTTAGGTGTATATATTCCTGTTATGCGAGCGATTGAACGAAGCATAATTGCAAAACTTAATGATGAAACAGAACAAATGACTGTCCGTGAATTAGCAGAAAGTTATTTCTTTGAGGGATAATTTATGAGACAAATTTTTAGTGACAAAAAAATTGATGCGTCGCTGTTTCTACAAATGGAAAACTTAATGTATGCCCTTCTAAAAGAAGACGATGCCTATCTTGAATATGGCTATAAAGCATACTACGACGAAATTGAAAAGAAAGTTGTCATTAGTCACTTTTGGGATGATCGAAAAGAAGAAGATACAGTAATCGGATTAAAAAGCGAAGTGTTCTTAAAAGCACTTGGTAATAAACATTACTCGGACATGACTTTAATTCGTTCTTATGCGATTGAATTGCAAGAATCGCCCCTAAAAAAGTTTTTAACACAATTATTTGTTCTATTAGAAGATTTACGCGTTGAGGAAATCGTAAAGAACTTACGTCCTGGCACGAAGCATGTTTTTAAACGTCGAAAAGAAATGTACCGCAATTATTTCGGCTCTCAAAATGAAATAAACCGTGTTCGTAATTATCACGGTGATCGTCTATTTTGCCTATGCTATCTTTCATTAACTAGCGATAAATACGAAATGTTTAATAATGAATATTTTGAGCAAATTGAAGCGATTTTACATGAAACATTCCAAGCACGTAATACAGAAGATATTATGTATATCGTTGAGAAAATTCGCTATCGCTTAGAGGCGCTTCTTGAAAGCGATATGCTTAACAACTATTTCGGACATGCTCCACTTTACTTATCTGTCCTTGCAGACGAAAAGAACTGTCGCGTCGAAGATTTAGCAAATGATGATACGCAGCTTATAGATGACGATGAAAATAAAAACAAAATGGATGAAAGTTTCTCCACATGGCATCGTGAAAATAAAAATAACGAAAACGAGAACTTTTTACGCTTTGAATTAGAAAGCGGAACAAAAACTAATATGATGGGTGATACTGCCCGTGAATCAGAAGATGGCGACCAAGCACTTGGTTCTGTACAAGGTACTTCACAAAAAAGTACACAATCCAACTTTGATGGCGCTGATACAGAAGAAGCAAGGGCTTCACACGCTTCTAGCCCGCACGACGGTGCATACGGTAAGTATAATGTAGGTGCTTCTCATACTTTTAAAGAAGCTCGCAAACCAAACTCAGATGAGAAAAAAGATTACCAAGCTATCAAATCAGTCGTCAATAAAGATGTAAAAGAATTAAAGAAAATTATCGAAAAAACAATTGAAAATAAAACGAATGCGAATAGTGATAAATATTACGGAAGACTTCGTAAGAAATTCCTTCGTATTTATACCGAAAAACAACCGCGTATGTTTTATAAAAAAGGACAAGAGTCACAAGAACTCGATGTTGCATTCCAACTATTAGTTGACTGTTCTGGTTCTATGTATAACAAAATGGAAGAAACGAAGAAGAGTGTTGTACTATTCCATGAAGCTTTAAAGTCTTTAAAAATCCCGCACGCTATTAGCGGATTTTGGGAAGATGCCTCTAGCGCTAAACCTGAAGATAAGCCGAACGTTATCCATGAAGTTGTAAATTATAAAAACTCAACGTTGCCAAACGTTGGTCCAGAAATTATGCAACTTCGTGAAGAAGAAGATAACCGCGACGGATATATTATTCGTATCGTTTCTGAAAAACTTGCCAAAAGACCTGAGAAACATAAATTCTTACTAGTCTTCACAGACGGTGAGCCTTCTGCGCTAGACTATCAACAAGACGGAATTTTAGATACGCATGAAGCTGTTAAACTCGCGCGTAAAAGTGGTATGGAAGTAATCGGTATCTTCATCGAAGAAGGCGAAGCGAAAGAAGCAACTTATCAATTGATGAAAAACATTTATAACCATCACTTCTTAGTTGCAAATCATGCTGAAGATTTACGATTGAAGATTAAACCATTGCTGAAAAAACTATTACTGAAGACGATTGAATAGAAAATAGGAGCCTTGTGGCTCCTGTTTTTTCGTTCAATTACTTTGTTTCTGGTTGAAACTTGTATGGAATGGCTACTTCTAATAAAGATTCAAATCCTCCGTCATAGTATGGGAAACGCTCATTCGCAATTGTTCGATCTACCCACTCTATTGCAGAAATTTCACCTTCATCTTCCGCAATAAGTTCCCCTTTTACTACATTCGCTCGGAATGTAAAAAATAGTGCATGATTCCCTGATTCTTCAAAGAATTTTTCATTGATCGCAACAAGCCCCCCAGCCAAGGCGGTTAAACCTGTCTCTTCTTTCACTTCTCTTATTAGTGCTTCCTCTAATATTTCACCTTTTTCCACAGCCCCACCTGGCAATGACCAAACGTTTTGTTCTACATTATGTACCATTAATATTTTATCTGTTTCTTCGTCATGTATTAGTGCGTATACGACATCAACTCTTTGCATAAGACTTCTCTCCTCCCAAAAATAATGAAGAGCCGATTCCTAAGAATCGACTCTTCCTATTAATTCATCACTAACTCAGCTGTGAGCTTTTTTTTTAACTTAGCCAGCATGTCAGTTGTCATTTTGTCTAAATCGTATTCTGCTTTAAAGCCCCACTCTTTCATTGCTGCAGTTGCGTCAATAGAGTTTGGCCAGCTATCAGCGATTGTTTGACGAGCTGAATCTACTGCATAATCCATTGTAAACGTCGGAATGTGTTTACGAATTGACGCTGCAATTTGCTCTGGCTCGAAGCTCATTGCTGTAATGTTAAATGCATTTCTATGCACTAGCTTACTTGGATCAGCTTCCATTAATGAAATGATCGCTTGTAAAGCATCAGGCATATACATCATGTCCATGTACGTTCCTTCAGCAATGTATGAGGTGTATGCACCTTTTTTAATCGCCTCATAATAAATTTCAACTGCATAATCAGTCGTTCCGCCTCCTGGAGGAGCTACGTAAGAAATTAAACCTGGGAAACGGACACCGCGCGTATCTACGCCAAATTTTTGATGATAATAATCACATAGTAATTCTCCTGCCACTTTGTTTACCCCATACATCGTAGTAGGACGCTGAATTGTATCTTGCGGTGTATTATCTTTTGGCGTCGATGGACCGAATGCACCGATAGAACTTGGCGTGAAGAACTTACAGTTTAATTCACGAGCTGCTTCTAATGCATTTACAAGTCCGCCCATATTTAAGTTCCATGCGAATAACGGATTTTTTTCTGCTGTTGCTGAAAGTAAAGCTGCTAAATGAATAATTGTATCTACTTCATTACGCTTTGCGATATCATGTAGTTTTTGTCCATCTGTTACATCTAACGTTTCAAATGGACCAGACGTTACTACTTCACTATCTGTTTCACGAATATCTGTTGCAATAACATTTGATGCGCCGTATACATCACGAAGTTTCATTACTAGTTCAGAACCAATTTGCCCTAAAGAACCGGTTACTAGAATTTTTTTCATTTTCCCCACTCCTCATTTGCAAGCTATTCAAAAGATGTCGTTACTTAAATGATGCCCATTTCTTTTCCTACTTTTTCATACTTAAGAATTGCTTCATCTAACATTTCTTTCGTATGAGCTGCTGTAGGCATATTACGAACGCGCCCTGTTCCTTTTGCTACAGTTGGGAACACGATAGATTTTGCGTATACCCCTTCTTCATTTAGACGTTTACTAAATTCTTGTGTTAATACTTCGTCCCCAATGATACAAGGTGTAATTGGCGTTTCACTTTCTCCAATGTTAAAGCCAAGTTCTTTTAATCCTTGTTTCAAGTAGCGGCCATTTTCCCATAAGCGATCGTGTAACTCTGTGCTTTCCATTAAGATTTCAATTGATCTCATGCAAGCTGCTGCATCAGCTGGTGTTAATGCTGTAGAGAATAAGAATGGACGTGAACGAACTTTTAACCAGTCAATTAAGTTTTGTTTCCCTGCTACATATCCACCAATTACCCCAATTGCTTTTGATAATGTACCAATTTGGAAATCAACTTTATCAGAAAGACCGAAGTGCTTTACAGTTCCTGCACCTTTTCCAAGTACACCTGAACCGTGTGCATCATCTACGTATGTCATTAAATCTAACTCTTCTGCAATCTCAACAATTTCTGGTAGTTTTGCAACATCTCCATCCATTGAAAAGACACCGTCTGTAATTACCATTAATTTATTGTAAAGACCTGATTCTTTCGCCGCAATTGCTTTTTGGCGTAAATCTTCCATATCCGAATGTTTATAAACAATAATTTTTGCTTTTGATAGACGACTACCATCAATAATAGAAGCATGGTTTAATTCGTCTGAAAGAATTGCATCATTTTTATCCATAACAGCTGAAATCGCTGCCATATTACAGTTAAATCCTGATTGATAAGCAATTGCTGCTTCTGTATGTTTAAACTTTGCAATTGTTTCTTCTAACTTAATATGCAAATCTAAAGTACCGTTAATTGTACGAACAGCCCCTGCTCCAACACCGTACTTATGAATAGCACCAATTGCTGCTTCTTGCAAACGGCTATCTGTTGCTAATCCAAGATAGTTGTTTGAAGATAAGTTAATATATTCTTTTCCGCCAATTGTAATGATCGGTCCATTTGAACTCTCAAGCGGATCAATTACGTTATAAAGCCCCTTTGATTTTAAATCCTCTAAATTTTCTTCTAAAAATTTCGCAAGTGTTTTACTAGACATCGTGAAGCCTCCCATCGTTCATGTAAGCGGATTATTGTCTTAATAGTTCTAATAATCCCTCTACTAGCTTAACACGTTTTCAGAATTTATTATAGAAAAATAGTTTAAAGTAACCGCTTACAATTTTAGATTATATATGATTCATTACAATAAATCTATTATTTACTTTTCATATTTGATAGAATTAAAAAAATATTTCAGGAGGTTTCAAACATGGCATTTACAGAATCTGATGTATACAATAACACAGCATTTTTCGAACAATATATGAAACGAAGATACCGAGAAAATAGCCCAAATGAATCCATTGAAAAACCAGTATTCTTTCAGCTCATTGGTCATGTACGAGGAAAACAAATTCTCGATTTAGGCTGTGGTGATGCTAAGTTTGGCGCGGAATTATTAGAAAAGGGATGCTACTCTTACACCGGCATTGAAGGCTCTGAACTTATGTATGAAAAAGCTAAAAAACAACTAGAAAATAAAAATGGATCTGTTCATTTTTTAAACCTCAAAGATTATACCTACCCCTCTTCCACTTTTGATTTAGTAACATCTAGACTCGCCTTACATTATATTGAACATCTTGATACCATTTTTCAAAATGTGTTTCAAACTTTAAAAACAAATGGCACCTTTACCTTTAGCGTTCAACATCCCGTTATTACTTCTTCGTTTGAAAGCTTACAAACAAGTGGTAAAAGAACGAGTTGGCTCGTCGATGATTACTTTAAACTAGGCAAACGGGTTGAACCATGGATTGACCAAGAAGTTATTAAATATCATCGTACAACGGAAGATTATTTCACATTATTACAGCAAGCTGGATTTACCATTACATCATTAAAAGAAGCTACACCAAATCCAACCTATTTTCAAAATGAAGAAGAGTATAAACGTCGCTTACGTATTCCTCTCTTCCTCTTATTTTCTTGTACCAAATAAAAAAAACGATGAATCACTCATCGTTTTTTTATCTCATTACCTGAGCAACTTCTTTAACTACACGTCTTCCTCTTCCGTGAGGTATACAAAGCGGTGTTCCAAACAACGGATCCGTACTAATTTGACACTCCATTCGGAATACATCACGTACTAGTTTCTCATCTACCACTTCTTCAGGTTTACCTTGTGCATATATTTGTTTATCCTGAATAGCTACAATGTTATCTGCATAGCGACATGCTAAATTTAAATCGTGTAATACCATGACAATTGTTCTTTGTTCTGTTTCATTTAATTCGAATAATAAATCTAGCACCTCAATTTGGTGAGTCATATCTAAATATGTAGTAGGCTCATCCAGTAAAATAATATCTGTATCTTGTGCAAGCGTCATTGCAATCCAAGCACGTTGTCGTTGTCCACCTGAAAGAGCATGCACATCACGCTCAGCAAATTCTGTCATACCTGTTGCTGCAAGTGCCTTCTGTACCATTTCCTCATCTTTTTCTGACCACTGTTTCAGCCATGTTTGATATGGATAGCGTCCTTGTTTTACAAGTTGCAATACTGTAAGCCCTTCAGGTGCTTGCGGTCCTTGCGGTAAAATTGCCATTTGACGAGCAATTTGCTTAGTTTGCATACTTTGAATAGCTTGATTATCTAACAAAATGTCACCAGTTGTTGGCTTTAATAATCTAGCTAGTGAACGTAATAAAGTTGATTTCCCGCAACCGTTGGAACCGATAAAGATTGTAATTTCACCTTTTGGAATTTCTAAATTCAACTCATCAATAATAATTGTTTCACCATAAGACAACGTCAAACGTTTCGTCTCCAATGCTTTTTGCATATTCATCTCCCTTTATGAATTCCGACTTTTATAAAGTAAATAAATAAAATAAGGTGCACCAATTGCTGATGTAAATACCCCTGCTGGAATTTCAAGTGGTGTGAAAACTGTACGCCCAATTAAATCTGCAGCAAGTACTAGAATTGCACCAACAATAGCTGCAACTGGGAGTAATGCACCGTATAAAGAACCAACTAGCCTTCGTGAAATATGAGGTGCCATTAAACCGACAAATCCAATTCCTCCGGCGAAGGCAACTGCTCCCCCAATTAAAGCCGTACTAAGTAATAACATGAATACGCGTGACTTCGTTAAAGGAACACCAAGTCCTACCGCAATATCATCCCCTAGCTCTTGCGCATTTAAATGTCTAGCAGCTATAAATGATATTACCGTTAAAATGAGAACCCACGGTGCAAGCACCATAACGTTTTGCCATGAAGAACCATAAACAGTACCTGTAATCCATACATTCGCTTGACTCGCTTGATAAATTGGTGCTAACAACATAAACAAAGTCGTTGCCGCTTTCGTTAATGCCCAAAACCCCACACCAATTAAAACAAGACTAATCGGCGATAACCCGTCATTTCTCCATGCAAATAAATATACAAAAAGCGCCACAATCGTTGCCCCAACAAAGGCTGCTAACGGCATATAATGAATGCTTACAGTTAGCGCATTATTTTTATCACTAAATATAGCTAAAAACAATACAACTGCAACACTTGCCCCGCCCGTAATCCCGATGATATCCGGAGAAGCAAGTGGATTTCGAACGAGACCTTGTAAAATACATCCTGCTACAGCAAGCGCAATTCCTACGAGGATAGCAATTAAAATACGTGGCATACGAAACTTATTCACAACCATATTTGACATCGCATCGCCATTTCCAGTAATTGCTTGCCATACGTCATAAGGAGCAATTTTCATGTCTCCCATACCTGCGCTCGCAAAGAATAATCCTATTAAAACAACTAGTAAACTTAACAAGACGAGACAAGCTCGTTTATACATTAAAAACGAGAGCTCACCTTTTCCTATACGAAACGGAATATATTTCTTCATTTGCTAAGCCCTCTCTTACGTGCAATATAAATAAAGAATGGAGCTCCAATAAATGCTGTCATAACTCCTACTGGTACTTCTTGTGGCATAATGACATATCTTGCTGCTATATCAGCCAATATTAGTAGTATTGCACCTAACAATCCGCTATAAGGCACTCTCCATCTGTGGTCAACTCCAACAAGAAATCTCGCAAAATGCGGAGTAATAATTCCAATAAATCCAATTGGGCCAGCAACCGCAACCGAACCACCAGACAACAGTACAATAATAAGTAACACGAATGATTTCATTAAAATTGTTCGTTGTCCAAGTCCTTTCGCGACGTCTTCTCCCATCATCAATGTATTTACTTTCCCTGCCATCATAAGAGATGCAATCCATCCTATTAATAAATATGGGAATACAGATTGTAAAATTTCTAACTTTCTCCCTTGCACAGATCCAGCAAGCCAAAATAATACCTCTTCAAGTGCTTTTTCATTTAACACAAGTAATCCTTGTGTTAATGATGAAAATAACGCACTAATTGCGACCCCTGCTAACGTTAACTTAAGAGGAGTAGTTCCTTCTTTTCCTAAAGAACTAGAAGCAAATACAAGTACAGCTGCAACCGCCGCTCCTAAAAAGGCAATCCATGTGAAAGCTGATAATGATGTTACTGAAAAGATTACAATTGCTACAACTATGAAGAACGCAGCACCTGAATTTAATCCAATAAAATCTGGAGAAGCAAGTGGATTCTTAGTTAAAGTTTGCATAAGACAACCAGCAATGGCTAAACTAGCACCAACACTAGCTGCAATTAACGCCCTAGGCAGACGTACATTTTGAATAATAATATGTTCATTGGAACCGTTAAAATGGAAAAAAGCATCCAATGCTAGTTTCCAACTCGTATTTGTATACCCGAAAATAATACTTCCCCAAATACAAATAACGACTGCAATGATTCCAACAAATAATCCAATCCATTTTGCTCGATTTGTTTTTAATAACATGCAGCGTTTCCCCTTCAATGTATAATGATACGTTGTTAGTGTATTTCAACTTAATTCTCATTGTCAACGGAAATGAGAATTATTTTCACCCATATGTATTGACAATCAAAAGATAAAGGCTTAATATCATGCTTGCTATTGAAAAATATTCTCAACATGTAGGGGGTACATAATGAATTTCATGCGGAAGAAATCGTTTACAGTATTTGTATTTTTACTAGCATTTTCAATGCTTTTAAGCGCTTGTGGAAAATCAAATAACAAAGAAGAATCTACAAAAGAAGATAATAAAAAAGAAGTGGTTACTGTAGAACATGCAATGGGTAAAACAGAAGTTCCTGCTAATCCAAAACGTGTAGTTATCTTAACAAATGAAGGAACTGAAGCTTTACTTGAATTAGGTGTGAAACCAGTTGGTGCTGTAAAGTCTTGGACTGGTGACCCATGGTATCCACATATTAAGGATAAAATGAAAGATGTAAAAGTTGTTGGTGATGAAGGACAAGTTAACGTTGAAACAATTGCTTCTTTAAAACCAGACTTAATTATCGGTAATAAAATGCGCCACGAAAAAGTGTACGAACAACTAAAAGCAATTGCACCTACCGTGTTCTCAGAAACATTACGTGGTGAATGGAAAGATAACTTCAAATTTTATGCAAAAGCATTAAATAAAGAAAAAGAAGGTCAAAAAGTTGTAGCTGATTACGAATCACGTATAAAAGATTTAAAAGGCAAACTTGGCGATAAAGTAAACCAAGAAATCTCTATGGTTCGTTTCATGCCTGGTGATGTTCGTATTTATCATGGCGATACATTCTCTGGTGTTATTTTAAAAGAACTTGGATTTAAACGTCCTGGAGATCAAAATAAAGATGATTTTGCAGAGCGTAACGTATCTAAAGAGCGTATTTCTGCTATGGATGGTGACGTATTATTCTACTTCACATTCGATAAAGGAAATGAGAAAAAAGGATCTGAACTAGAAAAAGAGTATATAAACGATCCTCTATTTAAAAATTTAAATGCAGTAAAAAATGGTAAAGCATACAAAGTTGATGACGTTATTTGGAATACAGCTGGTGGCGTAATGGCCGCTAACCTACTATTAGATGACATCGAAAAACGCTTTGTTAAATAATATTTCCTTAACCAGCTCCCTTCTGTGGAGCTGGTTATTTTTCAATTCACTTAAATGTCACATTATTTCGTTTTGTATTTTTATTCCCAATATGTTATATTGAGAAAGTAAATAGAATATATTTTCTTTATATCAGAATAAATGTTTTAATCTAAATTTTCTGATTAATCACTATTTTATTTTCTTTTAGAATTCAATTATTACATTTGAAAACGCTTATCATCTCGTTTTCAGGGCAAAATACAGTAACGGTCGAAGAAAAATAGAACTTTTTTAGAAATTTTCTTTCTATTTCCATATAATTCTATTGACTTCTAAATATTTTGTAAATTAAAATGATTACATAAATATCCGTTATACAGGATTAGGGGGAAACAAAAATGGATGCAGCTTTAAAATTAGACAAAGCTGGAGAGCAACAATCACCAAAAAAACATCCACCAGGGTTATACTTGTTGTTCTTTACAGAGGCGTGGGAAAGATTTAGTTATTACGGAATGCGTGGCTTATTAGTTCTTTATTTAACAACGAGCTTAGTAAGCGGCGGTTTAGGATTTGATAAAGCAGTTGCAGTTCAAATTTACGGTATTTTCACAATGTTAGTATACTTCACACCTATTATTGGTGGTTGGTTAACTGACCATTTCATTACGAAGCGACATGCCATTACTATTGGTGGTATCATCATGGCAATTGGTAACTTTGTATTATTCTCAATGAACACAAAAACTGGACTTTTCTTAGGATTAGGATTATTAGTTATTGGTAACGGATTCTTCAAACCAAATATTTCGACTTTATTAGGTCAATTATATAGCGAAAACGATTCTCGTCGTGATAGTGCCTTCACTATCTTCTACATGGGGATTAACTTAGGAGCTCTTATCGCTCCATTCATTTGCGGTTACTTCGCAGATTATAGATACGGTTTCTTAACAGCTTGTATCGGTATGATTATTGGGCAGCTTGCCTTTAATTTCTTAGCACCTCGTTACTTAGGGTCTATCGGAACAACTGTTGTAGGAAAAAAATCTAAAGAAAAAAATGCAAAAGCAATTGAGAAAAAACCTTTAACAACACAAGAGAAAAAACGTACTGCTGCAATTTTAATTTTAACTTGTTTCGTTGTATTCTTCTGGGCAGGATTTGAGCAAGCTGGTAGTTCTTTAACACTTTACACAGATAAGTTCGTAGATCGTACAATTGGTGGATTTACAATTCCAACACCTTGGTTCCAATCTGTAAACCCACTATTCATTATCTTACTAGCATTACCTGTTTCTGCGTTATGGATTAAGCTTTCAAAAACAAAAAATGGCGATTTGAAAATCCCAACAAAAATGGCATTAGGTATGATTTTACTAGGGATTGGATATTTAGTTCTAACTTTAGCTGTTTTAAAAACTGGTAGCGATGAAGGTAACATTACAATGAAAGCAAACTTACTATTCATTGTATTCACTTACATGTTCCACACAATCGGTGAGTTATTCTTATCACCAATCGGATTATCTATGGTAAGTGCAATCGCTCCTGTTAAATTAGCATCATTATTAATGGGTGTATGGTTAGCTGGTACTGGCTTCGCAAACTTATTAGCAGGACAATTAGCCGCTTTCACTCAATCTTTAGGATATTTAGAAGTATTCGCAAGCATCGGTATTATCGTAATTGTACTGGGATTAGTACTTCTTATGTTCTCTAAGAAAATTGCACATATGATGGAATAACAAAAAGACGCTTCTAAAATTAGAAGCGTCTTTTTTATTACTTCTCCTCTAAAGCTGTCACGTCCACATGAACGCTCTCACCAGGATTAGATACATCATACACTTGAGCACTCCCCTTCTGCTCATCACAGCTCTCAATCCATACTGGTACGCCCTCATATGTAACGTCAATTCTACTTGAAGAAGATAAGATTTGTTTCACACGTTTCACATCCATACTACTATCCCTCCTTTTGCTTACTACACTCCTTTTTATTTTTTCTTTTCCTTTTAGAATATATTCCGTAAGGCAGCATGTTGATTGATAGTCATTTCTTCCTAACATGCTAATATTTACTCTCTCGCTACCTTTCTGACAAATAAAAAAAGACGTATATTCTACACGTCTTTTTCCATAATATTCAAATTTTAAGAAAATAATGTTTTTACTACCGCACTTACTTTATCATTATGGATTTGATAATACACTTCTAATCCTCGTCTTTCAAAGCGTACTACTTTATTTTGCTTTAACTTCGTTAAATGTTGTGAAACAGTTGATTGTGGAATTTCTAATACTTCCTGTAGCTGTGTTACATTACATGTTCCTCTTTGCATAAGTTCCATTACTAGACGTAGACGAAGTGGGTGAGCTAACGCTCTTAACATTTGTACATCTTCTTCTGAAATACGACATTCGAATTGATTTTGGCTCATAAAGTTCCCCTCATTTTCGTTTTTATTTGCGTTTTTATGTTCTTTTTATTTATTTATATATCTGTTCTTATATTTCCTGTTACGACATAACTTTATCAACCTATAAAGCCGAAAAATTTTTCCATCTTTATCAGCAAAAATTCAGGAAAAAATCCTTGCTGATTTTGAATATTATACTATATGATATAACGAAAAAGCAAAATAATGGCCTACGAATACTTTGCTTGCAAACGTTGTTTTATCAGGCTTTTTGTTATATTTTCACCTCATTGAAATGCACAGTAACGGTATTGTAAAATACCGTCTATAATTGATAACCTATCGTAATGCAGTTGAACTATAATTAACCTCTTTGTTACGCTAAAAGGAATTTTCAGTAAAAAGAGATGATGTGATATTAAAAATTTGTTTCTTATTTTTTATTCGTATTGCAAGCGGTTGGATTGTTGTGCAAAACTTCCTATTAAATCCACTCACCGTTCCCCCCACTAGATCAAATAGGACAGATAATTGCATATATCAAACTTTATACTTAATATAAAAGACTTCATCTAATATACGCCTATAAGGAACATGCCATCTGAATAAGCAAAATAATATGCACATAGTTTATACAGCACACTTAAATTCATTTGAGTGTGTTTTTTGTCTACTTTATGAACAAAGCTTTTCTTTTAACACTATTATGGAATAATTATACTTTTTTACGTTGACAATAGTGTTGAAGGAGAATATACTAAGCATGTAAGTTGATTGTGAATAGTTTCACAAATAATGTGAATTTCTTCACATATAATAGATAGGAGTTGTCATTATTATGAGTACTTGGACACAAATTTATGACCCGTTAAACAATATTTGGTTATCTGCACTAATCGCAGCACTTCCAATCTTTTGTTTCATCATTTGTTTAATGGGATTCAAAATGAAAAGTTACATGGCTGGTCTTTATAGTGTGATTGTCGCTATTATCCTTGCAATATTTGTTTATAAAATGCCAGCAACAGTAGCTGTAGCATCTGCCGGATTCGGTGTTTTATCTGGATTTTATCCAATTTGTACTATCGTTATCGCTGCAATTTTCCTTTACAAATTAACTGTTAAAACAGAGCAATTCAATATTATTCGCGATAGTATTTCAAGCATTACAAATGATCAACGTTTACAAGTATTATTAATCGCTTATTCTTTCGGTGCTTTCTTAGAAGGCGCAGCTGGTCTAGGGGTTCCAGTTGCTATTACAGCCGCACTACTTGTAGGTATGGGCTTTAATCCATTAAAAGCAGCAGGTATTTGTTTAGTAGCTAATATTGCTGGTGGTGCTATGGGTGCTATGGGTATTCCAGTTACAGTACCAGCACAATTAACTCAACTTGACGCATTAACTATTGGTCGTCAAACTGTTCTTATTTTACCTTTCATTAGTGTTATCTTACCTTTCTTACTTGTTTCAATGGTCGATGGAATTAAAGGTATTAAAGAAACTTGGCAAGGTATTCTTGTAAGTGGTGTTTCTTTCGCTATTACTCAATTCGCTGTAACTTACTTCTTAGGCGCAGAACTTACTAATATTTTCGCAGCCGTTGTAAGTATGATCTCTCTTGCATTATTCTTACGTGTTTGGCAACCAAAATCTTCTACTAAAGAAGAAAAACAAGAAACTAAAGTATCACATACATTCAATCAAATTTTATATGCTTGGTCTCCATTCGTATTCTTAACTGCATTTGTAACAATCTTTAACTTAAAACCGATTAAAGCTTTATTTGCTCCAGATGGTGCGTTAGCAAACTTAGTATTTAACATTCAGTTCCCTGGTCTTCATAATGCTGTTATGAAAACTACACCAATTACAAAAGCTGATACACCTTTCGCAGCTGTTTTCAAATTTGATGTATTCTCTTCTACAACTACTGCGATTGTACTAGCAATTATCGTTTCACTTATCGTTTACCGCGTAAAAGGTAAAATGGTTAAAGAATTAATGATTGAAACAATGAAAGAATTAAAAGCTCCAGTATATACAATTTGTAGCGTTATCGCATTAGCTTACGTAGAGAACTACTCTGGTATGTCATCTACACTTGGACTTGCATTCTCTTCTACTGGTAATGCATTCCCAATTCTTTCTCCAATCTTAGGATGGATTGGCGTATTCATTACAGGTTCAGTAGTTTCAAGTGGTTCTTTATTCGCACCACTTCAAGCAGTAACAGCAGACCAGTTAAACATCGTTCCTTCTACACTCGTTGCCTTAAACGTAGTAGGTGGTACAATGGCAAAAATGGTTTCACCACAATCTGTAGCAGTTGCTTGTGCCGCAGTTGGACTAGTTGGTAAAGAATCTGCTCTATTTAAAACAGCAATGAAATACAGTTTAATCTTCTTAGCTGTTATTAGCTTACTTCAATTAAACGCTGTATTTAATATCTTTTAAAAATAAAACACCGATCCAAATGGATCGGTGTTTTTCACATTACATTTCTTTATTTTTTAATAAAGAAGCTCCAGCAATTTCAGGGTGAGTCATTTCGAATGGATCTAAAATAATATCCAATTCCTCTTCTGTCAGTACACCATGCTCTAAACATAACTCCCTAACAGATTTTCCTGTTTCAATCGCTTCACGTGCAATACGAGATGCTGCTTCATAACCAATATGAGGATTAACTGCTGTAATAATTCCAACACTTTTCTCAACATATTGCTTCAGCAATTCTTCATTTGCTGTAATTCCTTCAATACAATATTCACGGAATACACGGAATCCATTATTCATAATACTAATAGATTGAATTAAATTAAATACAAGCACAGGCTCCATTACGTTTAACTCTAATTGTCCCGCTTCTGATGCTAGGCAAATTGTATGATCATTTCCAATTACTTGGAATGCGACTTGGTTAATCACTTCTGCCATAACTGGATTTACTTTACCTGGCATAATCGATGAACCTGGCTGACGTGCTGGCAATTGAATTTCAGCCAACCCAACACGTGGCCCAGACGCCATAATACGAAGATCGTTTGCAATTTTAGACATGTTCATCATACATACTTTAAGTGCTGCAGATACTTCTGTGTATGCATCTGTATTTTGCGTTGCATCAACTAAATGCTCTGCACCAACAAGTGGGAACCCACTAAACGTTCTTAAATGTTTTACCACCTGTTCAATATACGTAGGATTTGCATTTAATCCTGTACCAACAGCTGTCGCCCCCATATTCACTTCATATAAATGTTGACGAGACTGTTTAATTCTTTTTATATCGCGCGCAAGCACTCGGCTATACGCTTCAAATTCTTGTCCAAGGCGAATTGGAACTGCATCTTGTAAATGTGTGCGTCCCATTTTAATAACGTGATCAAACTCTTTTGCTTTTTTACGAAAAGCAGAATGAAGTTCTTCCATTGTAATAAGAAGCTTTTCTAACATCATAAGAGTTGCAATATGAATCCCTGTTGGAAACGCATCGTTCGTTGATTGGGCCATGTTCACATGAGTGTTTGGGCTAATTTTCGCATACGCACCTTTTTCATATCCCATACGTTCTAACGCTCTATTCGCAATTACTTCATTTGTATTCATATTAATAGAAGTTCCGGCTCCGCCTTGAATAGGGTCCACGATAAATTGATCATGAAACTTTCCATCAACAATTTCTTGCGCTGCTTCTGCAATTTCATGTCCAATGTCTTTAGCTAAGTAACCAGTATCTATATTCGCAAGTGCCGCCGCTTTTTTCACAATTGCCATTGCTGTAATGAGTGATGGATGAATGCGATATCCTGTAATTGGGAAGTTTTCTACAGCACGTAATGTTTGTACACCATAATAAGCTGCACTTGGTACTTCTTTTTCACCTAAAAAATCTTTTTCTATACGTATATCCTTCGTTGCTATCATTTTTATCACCTATACTTTTTCATTCTAAATCCTTATCCAAAAAATCCGCCCTCTAAAAACACGAGTATCATTCAGAAGAATTTTTCAGTATCCACCTTCACTATATAGTACCTTTTTTGAAAGCGCAAACATTTATTTTTCTGTATATCCTTTTTATTAAAGTTTATAGAAAATCATTCTCCTACTTTCCTTATTTCCACTCGTTTAATTTGATGCATATCCTTTTCAAGGACTTTAAAATAAAAACCGTGTTTCTCAATAATATCTCCTTCAGCAACGATTTGTTTTTGTACCATAATCCAGCCACCAATTGTATCTACATCATCAGCAATTAAATGTATGCCAAGCAAATCATTTACTTCACTAATAAGCACTTTTCCCTCTACGATTTTATAGCCTTCACTTACATGCTCTATAGGTGGATTCTCATCTTCATCGTATTCATCTCGAATTTCTCCAACAATTTCTTCTAAAATATCTTCTAGTGTAACAATCCCTGCTGTACCACCATATTCATCATACAATACAGCTAATGGAATGTGTTTTCTTTGCATTTGTAATAGTAAATCATGAATTGGAATATTTTCTAGCACTTCAATAACTGGCCTTGTATATGGCATAATCGAGCACTCCTCGTCCCGATTACCATCCATATAACGAATAAATAAATCTTTTACATTAACCATCCCAATAATTTCATCTTTATCTTCACCAAATACAGGATATCTCGTGTACTTTTCTTGCGCGATTACTTTAATATGTGTTTCAAATGGTTCGTCCTCATATAAGCCTACAACTTCCGTACGAGGTACCATAATTTCTTTTGCTACTCTATTATCAAATTCAAAAATATTATTTACATATTTAAATTCCCTTTGGTTAATCTCTCCGCTCTCATAGCTCTCAGATAAGATTAACCTTAATTCTTCTTCTGAATGAGCTACTTCATGTTCAGAAGCTGGATGTAATCCGAATAAACCAGTTACAACCCTCGCTGAACCATTCAAAGCCCAAATAAACGGATACATAACTCGGTAAAAATAAATAAGTGGTTTCGATAACAATAAGCTAACTTGTTCTGCTTTTTGTATAGCAAATGTCTTTGGAGCAAGTTCCCCAATGACAACATGTAAAAATGTAATTACTGCAAAGGCAATAATAAATGAAACTGTACTGGAAATTGTAGGTGAGAATTGCAATTTTAAAAACAACGGCTCGAGTAAATGTTTAATGGTTGGTTCCCCTAACCACCCGAGCCCTAAAGCAGTAATTGTAATACCTAGCTGACAGGCCGATAAATATTCATCTAAATTTGTAGTTACCTTTTTAGCGGCCAGTGCACCTCGTCTTTTTTCGCTAACGAGTTGATCAATACGACTGCTACGTACCTTAATAATTGCAAATTCAACAGCCACAAAAAATGCTGTTAACCCAATAAGAATGACTACCATCAATAATTTTAAAATATCCACATATGCTCTTTAGCTTTCTTAGCTAAAGTTACACCTCCTTTTAAAAAGAAGTTTCACTTTAGTTTCTTCAATTATTGGAAAGCAACTCTATATAAAATCCACCAATTTTCAAACCTCATACAATTCTAAAGGTAAACCATCAGGGTCTTGGAAAAAGACGAATTTCTTCCCCGTTATTTCATCAATACGGATCGGTTCGGTCTCAACACCACATTGATTTAAATGCTTCACAGCTTCTTCTATATTTGTAACAGCAAATGCTAAATGTCTAAGACCGGCTGCTTCTGGAAAACTTTTGCGCTCAGGCGGATTTGGAAATGAAAATAATTCGATTTGATACTCTTCTCCTACACATAAATCTAATTTATAAGAATCTCGTTCCTTTCTATATACTTCATTCATTTCTTTAAACCCTAATATTCTAGTATAAAAATCCTTTGACGTCTCATAATTCGAACAAATAATTGCAACGTGATGCACTCTACATATATTCATACTCTCTCTATTCCTTTCTTTACCAAAGATGCATATTCTCCCTTGAAATGAAAAACATATATAGCAGAATATCTCTTTTAGGGGGCTTACCATGAAATTCATTACTTTTTTCGTCGGATTAATTGTTGTTTTCTTGCTCGCTTATATTGCTAGCAATAATAAGAAGCATATTAAATTTAAACCAATTTTTATCATGCTTATTATACAGTTAATTTTAACCTATTTACTATTAAATACAGAAATCGGCCTCATACTTATTAGAATCATTTCCAGTTTGTTTACAAAGCTACTCGAGTATGCTGCTAATGGAATAAATTTCGTATTTGGTGGTCTTGCAAATAAAGGTGAAATGCCATTTTTCCTTACTGTATTATTACCAATCGTCTTTATTTCTGTTTTAATTGGTATATTACAACATTTCAAAATACTACCATTTTTCATTCGTTGGATCGGGTACTTTCTTAGTAAAATAAATGGTCTTGGGAAATTAGAATCTTACAACGCTATCGCTTCTGCCATTGTCGGCCAATCAGAAGTTTTTATTACAGTGAAAAAGCAATTAGCTCAAATTCCAAAACACCGTCTTTATACACTTTGTGCCTCCGCTATGTCAACCGTATCTATGTCTATCGTAGGTGCCTATATGACAATGATTGAACCTAAGTATGTAGTAACTGCACTCGTTCTCAATTTATTTAGCGGTTTTATTATCGTACTCATCATTAACCCTTACGACGTTAAAGATGACGAAGATATTTTAGAAATCAAAGGTGAAAAACAAAGCTTTTTTGAAATGCTTGGAGAATATATTCTTGATGGTTTTCGTGTAGCCATTGTTGTCGGCGCTATGCTCATCGGATTTGTCGCATTAATTAGTTGTATTAATGACTTGTTCCTCATTATATTCGGTATTACGTTCCAACAATTAATTGGCTACGTATTTGCACCTATCGCATTCCTTATCGGTGTACCAAGCTCTGAAATTGTAGCAGCTGGTAGCATTATGGCAACGAAGCTTGTAACGAATGAATTTGTCGCAATGATGGACCTTAGTAAAATTTCTAATAGCCTTTCTCCCCGTACAGTTGGTATTATTTCTGTTTTCCTTGTATCTTTTGCCAATTTTTCTTCCATTGGTATTATTTCAGGTGCGGTAAAAGGACTAAACGAAGAACAAGGAAACGTTGTTGCGAGGTTTGGCCTTAAATTACTATATGGAGCTACTCTCGTTAGTATTTTATCTGCAATTATCGTAAGCATTATGTTGTAATTAGGTAAAATTTTATCATTTTCTTATCCCTATCTTTTGTATACAATAACGAATAGGTGTCTTATAAAGTGAAACTTTAATCAGAGTGGGGCTATCCCCACTCTGATTATTAGCCTTCATCAATCGGGTATTTACGGGCAGTTATCTCCCACCTAACTTCATTGTATTCACTGGACTTTGAGGTGGGCGTTTTACTGCTCGTTAATACGGGATAAATAATCAAGACATCTATTTTTTATACATGTACAATCGCTTTTATTTAGCGTAAAATATTTTTTATGTGTTTGAATACACTTCTAAATGTATACACTTTGATAGTTTTAAAGGAGAAAAAATGATGAAATCCGACACGAACAACGATACGCGAGCCAAAAAAGGACGCTCAAAGAAAAAACGCCTACTTTGGTTCCTTCTTATTCCATTACTAATTGTAGCACTTGGAGCAGGAGGCTACTCCTTCCATATATACAGTAAAGCAAAGTCCGTCTTAAATAATGCTTATGCTGAACTAGGTCGAGGAGAAAAGTCCAGTAAACGTGAAAAAGCTGTTAAACCTATGACCGACAACATTTCCGTACTAATTATGGGTGTTGATGAAAGTGATATTAGGGAAAAAGATTATGGAAAAGCAACTCGAACAGATGCGTTATTACTTGCAACAATTAATAAAAACGATAAATCCGTTAAACTTGTAAGCATTCCACGTGACTCACGCGTCTACATTAAATCACGTGATAAATACGATAAAATCACACATGCGCACGTATTCGGTGGTGTAGACAGCACAATTGATACGGTAGAGAACTTTTTAGATGTTCCAGTTGATTATTATGTAAAATTCAATTTTAAATCCTTTATTAAAATTGTTGATTCTCTTGGTGGCATTACTGTGGACGTTCCAGTTGAATTCACAGAGCAAAATAGTAAAGATGAAGCAGATGCAATTCATCTAAAAAAAGGACGTCAACATTTAAATGGAGAAGAGGCACTGGCACTAGCTAGAACTCGTCACATCGATAGTGATTATATGCGTGGCCAACGACAACAGCTTGTATTAGAGGCCATTGCTGAAAAGGCACTATCTCTTAATTCCATTAATAAAATCGGTGGCCTACTAGACGCTGTCGATAAAGACTTAAAAACCAATTTAACTTTTGATGATATGATGACAATTACAAAAAATTCAATGGATTCAAATTTAAAGATGGAAAAAATGCAAGTAGAAGGTACAGATAAATATATAGGTGGTATTTATTATTACGTGCCAAATGAAAAAAGCGTCGATACTATTTCAACTACCCTTCAAAAACATCTCGGTGTTACGAATAAAAATGAACATAAAAAATTATAATAAAAAGGCTGCTAGATCATTCTAGACAGCCTTTTTATTATATTTTTCAACATATTTTTCATACACATTGTGACAAGAAGTGACAATTATTACAGCTATGTAACATTTTTTATGAAAACATTACACACACAGTGAAAATAATAGTATACTAGTACGTACATAATGTTATTTTCATCATTTTTATACAAAAAATGTAATACATATATTTATACATAAATTTCTGGGGGGAAATAAATGAAGCTAAGTAAAATACTGATTGGTTCTGCAATTGCTGGGGGCATATTACTTTGTGTAGGCGGTGTTGGAGGATATCAATATGTATCCAAATTAAATAATCAATTAGATACTACTGCATTACCAAATACTACATTTGAAGGTATTTCTCTCGATGGAAAAAATAAGAAAGATATTCAAGCAATTATTAATCAAAGGGTAACTGAATTAGATCAAAAATCCCTTACCTACATATTCCAAAACGATAAACAAACTTACACATGGAAAGATTTAGGGGTAAATTATAAAGAGAAAGATATTATTGACAAAATCTTCAAAGAACAAAAAGGAAACGTAATGAATCGTTACAAAATGCGCAAGCAAGCTGAAAACGGTGAATTAAAACGTGACTATAAATTAACACCACAATTAAATGCAACAGCTTATGAAACCTTTATAAAAGATAAATATAATGCAACATTAAAAAATCCTGTTAATGCAGAATTAAGCATTGAAGGCTCAACAGTAAATGTTAGTCAAAGCCAAAACGGAGAAAAAATTGATAAAGGAAAACTAAACAGTTTAACAAACGAAGCTATTACTACTGGTAAATCAGATGTTACATTACCAGTTACATTCATAAAACCAGAACGTTCTACAGAAGATATACAGAAAATGGGTATTAAAGAAGTCATTGCTGAATATTCTACTCCAATGGCTGGCCGTAACGGAAATCAATCATTTAACGTAAATAAGTCAGCTAATACTTTAAGTGGGGTTATTGTGGCACCTGATGAAACATTTAGTTTTAACGGCCGCGTTGGCGTAACTGATGCTGCACATGGTTACAAATCTGCAGCAGTATATTCACAAGGTAAAGTAATACAAAGTGCAGGCGGAGGAGTTTGCCAAGTCAGTAGTACTTTATACAGCGCAGCTTTAAGGGCTGATTTAGGAATTGTTTCTCGAAGCAATCATTCTATGCCAGTAAATTATTTACCACTTGGGCAAGATGCAGCAGTAGCAGATTATGGTCCAGATTTAAAATTTAAAAATAATACAGGCAATCATATTTATATTCAAGCATTTTCAAATGGAGGTAGTATTACTACACGCATTTTCGGTACAAATACTGGTAAAAATGTTGAAGTTTCTTCTCAAGTAATTAGTAGAACTAGTGATAAAATCACAGCGGTTACGTATAAAAAAGTAACACAAAACGGGGAAGTAATATCAAATGGACAAATTTCAAAAAGCGTATATAAAAGCGCTCCAAAGGAATAGATACTATCAACCGAATAGTATAAAGAAAAAGGCGTGATTAAATCACGCCTTTTTCTTTTGCAGTAATAGTAAAAAAGTTTCAAGATGGTCTTTCGTTTCTTCTAAAGACCACATACGATTTCCTTGCTTCGCAGCTAATACACACGCCTCTTCCCACGCGTTCTTTTTCTTCATATTTATTAATTCATCACGTAATTTCAAAACAATTTCTTCGTCTTCTTGTTCAATAAACTCTTCCATCACGCTTACTATTTCATCCTCATAAATACTTAACGTACAGTACGATTTAAGAAAGTATTGTAATGTCATATACATAATGTACTCCCCCTTCTTATTTATCAGATGGATAAGAAGTAATAATCTTAAACCCTAATTCCCCTGACTTATCTCTTGCTAAAACAGTAACAGTTTTTACCAACTTGTCTTTTACACTCATATTTTTCTTTATTACCGTTTTTCCAACAGGGAATGAATGAGTTGTATTTACTACGAGACGAGCCTCTTTAGAATTTTTTAACCAATCTTGAATTTCCTTGTCATGTTGCTTCAAGCTATCTTTTACAGCTTTCGTCGCTGTTTCTTTATCATAGTATGTACTTGCGGCTGACACTTTATCTGTCTTCAAGCGATTCTTCAAATCCTCTTCTGACTTGCCTACATGTCTTTCAATCGTATGACCATTTTTAGGTGGTCCTTCCATTTCATCTAAAATATTATCACTAATTTTTTCTACCGATGTAGCTTGATTACCTGTCTGTTTCTCTGTTTTTTGTTCTTTTCCTGCACATCCACTTAAGATCAGCATTAATGCCAATAAACTACTGAAGAAAAGACTACTTATTCGTTTCATCATATCACCTCTTCCATGATTATTATCGCAACTTCACTAAAAGTCAATTTCACAACGAAAAAATCTATCAGTTTTCATTTTTTTCATCTATTTTTCCATATTTACCCGCGCAATTTCATCAACCCTCTATTTTTCGCCTTTTATAATATATACCCCCTATATTTTATAATTATTTCCCGAATAAAATCACCAATAATATAATTATAAAACCCTTTTATAAAAAGGGTTTTATACTGTTTTTCAAAACGATTTAAAATACCCCTATTTTTATATACCTAATACCTATATAAGGTATCAAGACCCCTTCTTATCAACGTTTTTCTACATTATGTAAATTTTCCCTTGCCTATACAATCGAAATATGGTGTAATGCAAAAAAAGATAAAGGATTTTAAACAATGGCTGAAACGATTCAAAATTTCTTAACAGAATACTATTCAATCGCAATTCCACTTAGTATCTTAATTAACATCATCATTAGTCTTTTAGGTGTTATTCCTAGCATCTTTTTAACCGCCATTAATATACAGCTCTTCGGTGTAACAAATGGCACAATCATTTCGATCACAGGTGAGGCCTTAGGGGCTATTATCTCGTTTTATATTTACCGCCTGGGCCTTCAAAAGTTCACTCACGATAAAGTAAATAAGTACCCAAAGGTAGAGCGTCTTCTTTATGTAGAAGGTAGAGAGGCCTTTCTACTCGTTCTATCGTTTCGATTGATACCTTTCATCCCATCAAGTATCGTGACTTTATTTGCAGCTCTAGGGAAAATGTCATTACTCTCCTTCAGTATTGCCAGTACAATAGGTAAAATACCGGCCTTATTGATTGAAGTATATTCGGCATACCAAGTCATGAACGGAACAAATGAAGCGAAGTGGGTTGTAACAATCGCAGGCGTTATTGGATTGTTTTATTTGTGGAAAAAATGGAGAAAAAAATAAAGAAGGAGCCTATGCTCCTTCTTTATTTTTGAGGTATTTTATTACTAGCTCTTCCTTAAAGCCTTAGTTTACACCAACAGCACTAAATGATTGCTTAACTGCTGCTACTTCAGCAGAATTTGCACCATATAAGTCTGCAGCAGCTTGTACTGCACCAGCACGAGCTTGACTAAATGTAGTAGATTGCGTGAAATACTGTGTATTTGCACGGTAGTAAATCGCACCTAATTTATCTTTACCGATACCAGTTACAGTTACACCATAATGCGTACCACCATTTGCTAATAAATAAGCTTGTTTATTAATAATGCCGCTGTTTGTATGAACACCACCGTTATCACTTGAACCAGTGTAACGCTTAGAATAATGGTCTGGATCACCATACTTCGTAGGATCACTCATAGAGCGAAGTGCGTCTCCTGCTTTACCAGGTGTGTAAATATCTTCACCAATCTCCCAATCCGGGTTACGGTTATCATAGAATTCTACTAAAGTACCAAAGATATCAGAAATCGCTTCATTTAAAGCCCCAGATTCATTTTGATAAATTAGATTTGAACTATTTTCCGTAACAGCATGCGTTAACTCGTGACCAATTACATCAATTCCACCAGATAATGAAGTAAACGTTACACCATCACCATCTCCGTATACCATCTGTGATCCGTTCCAGAATGCATTGTTATAATTACTTCCGTAATGAACTGTCGATTTTAACGGTGCTCCTGCATCATTAATAGAATTTCTATTAAACGTAGCTTTATAGTAATCATATGTTTTACCTGCATAGTAATGAGCATCTACTGCTGCTGCATCATACGCTGCATTGAAAACATTATCTGCATCTGCCCATAATGTTCCTGGTAATGTTGAACGGTTTTTCGCATCATATGTGAAAATCGTTGCCCCGCGTGTATTATCTTGTAAGTAGTAAGATGATCCAGATAACGTTGTATTAAGCGACTTCGTATCTCCTAATACACCTTTACCAGTTCCTACTTTATTCGTTCCTGTTACAGGCTTTACAACAGCTTTCGCATCCTGTTTAGGAGCCTCTTGCTTAACTGGTGACTTATCATCATTCGTCACATGATCAATTGTATTAAACTTATTTAATACTTTACCGCTGTCTGCCTCAATGAAATAGTAGTAGTTTCCTGGGCTTGGATCTAAGAAGTTTAGATTTACAACATATGCATATGTTGTTTCCTCACCGTTTTGATATACATATAAGTCCGCTTTTGGTTCTACTTCATATTTCGGTGTTACCCCTAAATCTTGCTGCGCGATTTCAATTGCTTTTGCGCCTTCAATCTTATTTTTATTTTTCAACTTTTCCTTTTTGTCTAAATCAGGTGCAACTGTTCCAGACAATACTTTTAAAGAACCGTCTTTACTTACGTGAGCTACTTGAGTAGAACCCCATACAGGCACTCCTTCGTAAACTTGTTGCATACGTACTACTGTTGAATCAGTTACAGCATCTTTCTTCACTTGTTTCACTTTGAAAGAATCTTGTGCACTCTTTTCCCCTAGCTTGTAATCACCTTTTGCTGCGTTTAAGTAATCAAACACAACAGATTCTGCTTTCTTGCCAGTTGCTTCAGTTAGATCACCAGAAATAAACTCAGGTGACTGCACCGTCTCATTGTACTTCTTCGTAGAGAGCACATTTTTAGAATCCGCAAATGCAGAGCCTGTCCCTCCAAACGTTGTAACTGCCATTCCTGTCGCTAACACTAACGCTAAACTTTTCTTTTTCATGAACCTTCCCCCTAATAAAAATTTTTTTTGAAAAAGAGTAGTTTCATATTAGCATTATGTTTCCACTATTAATATACTAAAAATTCAAATAATTTTTTTCTCAAGTTTTGTAGAATTTTGAGGAACAAATATTGAAAAACCCCTTTCCTGTTGGAAAGGGGTTTCTGTTAAGAATTTATTAATTCTACTACTTTTTCTCCTTGACCATAAATATCCGATGTCCAAGCATATTGCGGTTCCAATACCACTAATACAGCTACCAAAGCCAAAGCACCAATAATTATTTTTTTCATATTATTTTCCTCCCTTTTCTTCTAATAAATTAATTGCTAATTTATAGTAGTTATTACTTTCCTTAAATTCTAGTAATTCCTCGTGATATCCTGCTAGTTCTAAATACACCATTTTTAATTCCTTTTTATTTTCTTCGCCTCTAAAAAATGGGATTGCCTCAACTTCTAAAAATCTTTTATAAACATCTTTCGTTTCAAAGTATTTATTCTTAAGCATTGAAAGTATATATAGCATACTTTTATACTTTTCATCCCTCTTGGCAACATCTATCCCTTTATTAATCCAATCTTTCGCTTCTTCAAATTCTTTTAATTCAATACACTGCAAAGCGATCTCATACACTGCATCAATATAATTTAAATCCTCTTCCTTTTTGTACTTTAGGCATTGTAAATAATAATCTTTTGCTTTTGCATAATCTTTTAAGTTATAGTACAAGAAGCCTAAATTATTTAAAGCAATAGCTGTTATACTTTCTTTATCAGCAAAAGAATTTGCTTCCCTCAAAATATTATTATAAATAGATAGTGCTTCATTATATTGCTTTTTTTGTATATAACTCAACGCAATAAGTAACTGGCAATTTATCACATAACGGAATTTATATTCATTCTTAAATCCTTCCATTGCTACATTAGCAAAATGTAAAGTCATATGTTCAACTTCTAATTCATTATAAACAAGAGCCAAATTGAAATATATTCCATTCTCATGATAACCTTGTTCCTTTGCCATTACTTCTGTTCGAGTCAAATACTCCAATGCCTTCTTATATCTATGTTGTAAAAAATAATATAACCCTTTGCTATACGTATATAATAATTTTTGGAATGGTGAATACTTTTTGTACATCTTCTTTAAGCTCTCTAACTCTTTTTCGACAGCAGGAAAATCCCTTTTCATAATTAAATAACGTGTATACAGCAGTTTATAATAATTTATAATTTCAAAATCCAACACATGCTTCATTTCACCTTGCAACTCTTCATATATACGTTCTACTTGTTGCTTGTCTAAATGAACTAGTGCATTCAACCATTCATCCAGCTTCCCCTTCACATCTTCTTCTACATCCCTCAAATCCGTCACGGCAATTTCTAATCTTGCGCAGAGCAATTGTAGAATTTCTTCTGATGCTTCAATCTTTCCATTTTCAATCTTACTTAAGTATGAGACAGAACAAATGCCCTGACATAATTCTTCTTGTGTCATTTTTTGCTGTAGCCGTTTATAAAAGACTTGTTTGCCTATTTTTTCTAATGTTTGTTGCATTGTCCTCCTCCATTCTCATTACCCCCATTACTCTAATAATACATAAAATCTGGAGAAATATAAATTGATAAATATAAATTTTCTAAAAAATATGCATAATTTCATTTTTTTCTCTCTTGACTTCACATCAATATCTCTTCTTTGCTACGAATGGTGAAAAATTGGTATACTATAACCAAATTATGGAGGTGTTCTCGCGATGACTCATTATAAAGACGATAGTTATGCCTTACATACAGACCTATATCAAATCAACATGGCTTATACATATTGGAAAGATGGTATTCATAATCGCCGTTCTGTTTTTGATTTATATTTTCGAAAGCTTCCATTTGAGAACGGCTACGCTGTTTTTGCTGGCCTTGAGAAAATTGTAGAGTACATAGAAAATTTCAGTTTTACTGAAAGCGATATCGCTTATTTAGCAGAATTACAATTTGAAGAAGAATTCCTTCATTATTTACAAAATATGAAATTCACTGGGACGATTCGCAGTATGCAAGAAGGCGAAGTTGTATTTAATAACGAACCTTTATTACGTGTTGATGCACCACTTGGTGAAGCACAAATTATTGAGACTGCCCTCTTAAATATTGTGAATTACCAAACATTAATTGCCACAAAAGCAGCACGTATGAAACATGCTGCAAGTAATGATGAGCTTTTAGAGTTCGGCACAAGACGTGCCCATGAGTTCGATGCTGCCCTTTGGGGGACGCGTGCTGCCTTTATTGGTGGTTTCTCCTCTACAAGCAACGTTCGTGCTGGGAAACGCTTTGGGATTCCTGTAGCTGGCACACACGCTCACTCTTTCGTTCAAGCATATCGCGATGAATACGTCGCGTTTAAAAAATACGCTGAAACTCATAAAAAGTGCGTCTTTCTCGTTGATACATATGACACATTGAAATCTGGTGTTCCAAATGCGATTCGTGTTGCAAAAGAATTTGGGGATCGTATTGATTTCTATGGCATACGTCTTGATAGTGGTGATATGGCTTATTTATCGAAAAAGGCACGAAAACTATTAGATGAAGCAGGGTTTACAAATACAAAAATTATCGCTTCTAGCGATTTAGATGAATATACAATTATGCACCTTAAATCTCAAGGAGCAAAAATTGACGTATGGGGCGTTGGGACAAAATTAATTACGTCCTTTGAGCAACCTGCATTGGGGGCTGTTTACAAACTAGTTGCGATTGAAGATACTGACGGAAAATTAAATGATACGATTAAAATTTCATCTAACCCTGAAAAAATTACCACTCCAGGACTGAAACGAATTTATCGTATTATCAATCGGGTAAACGATCATGCAGAAGGCGATTATATTGCATTAGATTCTGAAGAACCTGGAAAAGAAGAGCGCTTAAAAATGTTCCATCCAGTTCACACATATATAAGTAAATTCGTAACAAACTTTGAAGCCCGTGAACTGCATAAAGATATTTTCGTTAACGGTGAAAGAACATATGAACTACCAAGTATATTAGATATTCAAAAATATAATGAACAGAGTCTCTCTCTATTTTGGGAAGAATATATGCGAACTTTAAATCCTGAAGAATACCCTGTCGATTTAAGCCAAGAGTGCTGGGATCATAAAATGAATTACATTCAAACAGTTCGAGAACAAGTCGAAAAAAACATACAAAAGTAAACAGAGAAGTTTCCCCTTCTCTGTTTTTTCAATACTATATGGATATTTGTAAAAAATATATTAAAAGAATAAGACGAATGTATTTTATTTGTAAATTTTAATATAAAGATATTTAAAAGTAAAATAATATTTGGTATTATTTTATTGAGTCAATTTCAACAAAATCACCAATAAAAAAGAGGACGCGGGTCGCGTCCTCTTTTTTATAAATCTTTCACTCTTAATACACGCATTGCATTTAACACTGCAAGTAGTGTCACACCAACATCTGAGAAAACAGCTTCCCACATTGTTGCAATACCAAAAGCACCAAGTAATAAAACGATCCCTTTTACACCTAGAGCAAAGATGATATTTTGCCACACTATACTTCTTGTACGTTTTGCAATTTTTACAGCTGTCGCAATTTTTGAAGGCTCATCAGTCATAATAACGATGTCTGCCGCTTCAATTGCTGCATCTGATCCTAAACCACCCATCGCAATACCAACGTCTGCACGGGCTAATACTGGTGTATCGTTAATACCGTCACCAACGAAGGCAATTTTTTCTTTTCCGTGCTTCGCTGCATCAATTTTTTCAATCTCTTCTACTTTTTGTTGTGGTAGTAATTCCGCATGAACTTCATCTAAGCCTAATTCTTTACCGACAGCTTCACCAACTGGTTTTGCATCACCAGTTAACATTACTGTCTTTTTAATACCTAGTTCTTTTAACTTTTGAATCGCTTGTTTCGAATCCTCTTTTACCTCATCAGAGATAACAATATAACCTGCATATCTTCCATCTACAGCAACGTGAACTAATGTACCTACTGTTTCTGGTTGCTTAAATTCAATATTTTCTTTTCTCATTAATTTTGCATTACCTGCAAAAATTTCTTTTCCTTGTACTTTTACGACTGTACCGTGACCAGAAATTTCGTTATAATCATCGATTATTTTTTCATCAATTGATTTTCCATATGCCTTTCGAATAGATTGGGCAATTGGATGGTTAGAATATACTTCAGCAAATGCCGCATACTCTAATAACTCTTCACTTGTAGTACCTTCGCTCGGTTCCATTTTTGTAACTTTGAAAACACCTTTTGTTAATGTTCCTGTTTTGTCAAAAACAATATATTTTACATCATTTAAAGCTTCTAAATAGTTACTACCTTTTACTAACACACCACTTTTAGATGCACCGCCAATACCTCCAAAGAATCCAAGAGGAATGGATACAACTAACGCACATGGACAAGAGATTACTAAGAACACTAAAGCTCTATAAATCCACTCAGAGAATGTAGCTCCTTCTAAAATAAGTGGTGGAATAAACGCCATGATCGCCGCTGTAATAACTACAACTGGAGTGTAGTAACGTGCAAACTTCGTAATAAAGTTTTCCGTTGGTGCTTTTTTACTGCTTGCATTTTGAACTAAATCTAAAATTTTCGATACAGTGGATTCACCGAATTCTTTTGTAACTTCAATTGTCAACACACCATTTTGGTTCACAAAGCCACTTAATACATCATTTCCAACTTCTACTTCACGTGGTACAGATTCACCTGTTAATGCTGAAGTATCTACCATTGATGTTCCTTCAATTACTTTTCCGTCTAACGGCACTTTCTCACCTGGCTTAACGATAATATAATCGCCAATTTGTACATCTTCTGGTGATACTTGCTTCGTTTCATTTCCAACCTTTACATTCGCATAATCAGGACGAATATCCATTAATGAAGTAATTGATTTTCGGGAGCGGTTTACCGCAATACTTTGGAATAGTTCTCCTACTTGATAAAATAGCATTACTGCTACAGCTTCAGAATATTGTTGAATTGCAAAAGCTCCTACAGTTGCAATTGCCATTAAGAAGTTTTCATCAAATACTTGGCCACGAGTTATGTTTCTTATCGCTCTCCAAACGATATCTCCACCTATTAATAAATAAGCAAGGACGAATAACGGAATTGTTACCATTTGTGGTAAGCCCGCTAATGCAGCAATTGCTGTCAAAATTCCGCCGACCACTAATCTCCCTACCATCTTTTTCACATTTGCTTCACCATGATCGTGACTATGTCCGTGGTCATGACCGTTCTTCTCTTCACGAACAACTTTCACATCTGGTTCTAACTTTTGAACGACATTTGTTATATTTGCTACAGTCGCTTCTAGTTCTCTTTTATTCGCAACTTCTACTCGTAATTTCTTCGATACGAAATCAACAGTTGCTTCTGAGACAGCTGGCATTTCCTTCACTTTATTTTCAATTTTCATTGCACAGTTCGCGCAATCTAAACCTTCTAATATAAATACTTCTTTAGCAATTTTATTTTTTTGTTCTTCTTGAACTTTAATATGCGGTTCTAATTTTGTAACGAGTTGTTTTGCTTCCGTAACAACTTCGTTTTCTTTATTTTGTGCTGTTTCTAAGATCATTGTCTTTGTTGCGAAGTTTACAGAACAAGAATTTACTCCTTCTATATTCCCAACACCTTTTTCAATTTTCATTGCACAGTTCGCACAATCTAAACCTTCTAACATCAGTTTCTTTTTCACCAATGCTTCAGCCATCGTTCTCCCTCCTCGCGTTCTTTTATTCTTCTTCGTTTACGTGTTCAAACGCTTGCTCGAAGATATGAATTACGTGCTGGTCAGCTAACGAATAATAAACAACCTTTCCTTCTTTACGATTCTTCACAAGTTTCGCTTGCTTTAACACACGAAGCTGATGCGAAATAGATGATTGTGTCATTCCTAATAAATAAGCTAAATCACAAACGCACATTTCAGCTTCAAATAGCGCATGTAATATTCTCGTACGTGTACGGTCACCTAATACTTTAAATAGTTCTGCTACTTTACTTAAACTTTCATCAGTTGGAATTGTTTGTTTTACTTGCTCTACAACTTCTTCATGAATTATCGTTTGAGAACATGTCTCTTGTGGTGTTTCTACTTTATTTCCAGCCATTATAGCTCACCTCTTTAATTGAACATATGAACAATCATTCATATATTTTATACTCTTATTATATGAGCGCCCACTCATATGTGTCAATGAAATCTGAATTTTTTTTATGAACATTCCGTTCACATTTTAATAAGTCGTATACATATTTTCCGCACTCTCTATATTCTCATACAAAAAAGGATGCACAATTCGCACACCCCTTTTTACTTACTTTTCATTTTTCACCGCATCCACAATTAAAGAAACAAATCCTAAATGATTATCCCGATTTCTATGGTCAAAACGTTTCGAACGATAAATAAATCCATCTTTCTCATTCCAATCATTATAGTGAAACTTACCATTCTCATCACAGTATTCTAAGAGCCTTACTTGAAAACCTGCTGATTCAAACATGGACGTGATTGTTTTATAGCTATGAACAATTTTATGACTTGCTGCAGGATGATCTAATGGACCAGGTCCACCTACTTGTACCCCTTGCTGATATTCTTCATCTGGAAAAAATGCATCTGGTACTGCACAACGAATATATCCATTCTCCATTAAAAACTCATAACAAATTTTTGCAGCTTCAATTCCTTCTTCATATGATAAATGCTCCCATACATGTTCTGCCAAAATTACTGATAAAGAATTAGGTTGAAATTTATCAAGCCAAGTTTCTCTCCGTAATAAATTTAATTCTTCTTCATTCGTATGTAACCAACCAGGGTTATTATTATAACCCTCTGCTCCAACAACAACTTTTGCTTCTTCCATTTCGATCCCACCCTTTTTTCATATTCCGACAGAAAAATTCGACAAAATAATATACATTCCCTTTATTTCAACAAAAGAAAAAGCCTTGCGCGCTCCCTAGACGCACAAGGCTTACTGTGTTTATATCCCTTTAATTAGCTTGTTCTAAATTATCCTGCGAACTTCCATCGTCTTTTAAATGACTATGTTTTTTCGAATAAACAAAGTATACAACTACTCCGATTGCTAACCAAGCACCGAAGTACATCCATGTTTTTAATGGTAGGTTTACCATTAAGAATAGACAACATGCAATTGAAATAATCGGCAAGATCGGTACAAGTGGTACCATAAATCCACGTTGTAATTTTGGATGTGTTTTACGAAGAATAATAACTGACACACCAACCATCGCAAATGTTAACAACGCTCCAATATTCGCTAAATTCGACAATTCTTTCAAATCGATAAATCCAGCAATTAAAGCACTACCAATTCCTGTTAACCAAACTGTAAATGTTGGTGCTTCTGTCTTTTTATTAATTTTCGCGAAAGATTCTGGCAATAAACCGTCACGGCTCATAGCGAAGAATACACGTGTCGTTGCATAAATGTAAGCAAAAATTACTGCCATAATACCAATTACAGCTCCAATTGCGATTATACCAGCTACTTTATCTTGTCCTACAACTTCTAACACATACGCCATCGCTTCCGGTACATCTAGCTCTTTATATGAAACCATACCCGTCATAACGAGACAAACTACAACATAAATGATTGTACAAATGACTAACGAAGCGATAATACCAATCGGTAGATCACGTTGCGGATTTTTTACTTCTTCAGCAGAAGTTGCTAATGCATCAAATCCTAAGAAAGCAAAGAATACTGCTGCTCCCCCCGCGAAAACTCCACTTAAACCATACGGTGCAAATGGTATCCAGTTTTCTGGTTTCACGTAGAATACACCAACTGCAATGAATAAAACAACGATACCAATTTTAATTAATACCATTATGTTATTCACTCGTTTACTTTCTTTCGTACCTCTTGATAATAACCAAGTTATAACTAATGTAACGATAACTGCTGGTAAATTCACTATACCACCTTGAGACGGAATCGTTAACAGTGCTTTTGGAATTTCAAGCCCTAATCCACTCACTAAGTTATGGAAGTAACCAGTCCATCCGCCAGCTACTGCGGCAGTCGTTACAACATATACGGATAGTAATGTCCATCCCATTAAATGAGCTACAAACTCACCAATTGTTGCATATGAGTATGTGTACACACTACCTGAAACAGGAAGTGTAGAAGCAACCTCTGCGTAACATAATGCTGCAAATCCACAAACGATGGCTGCAATCATGAATGAAAAAATAACTGCTGGACCAGCATCTCTTGCTGCTACTAATCCAGTTAATACTAGAACTCCTGTACCAATTATCGCACCAATCCCTAGCATTGTTAGGTCAAATGCCCCTAGCGTTTTCGTCAAAGTTTTACTTTTACTTTCCCCTAACAATTGCGTAACGGATTTCTTTTTAAATAGGTTGGCCACGATGTATGCCCCCTTTTGCCAAGAAGAGCTAAGAGATCTTCACTCTTAGCTCTTATCATGTTGTTTTATATATTGTTCGATTTTGTTTTGTATAATGCTTCTATTAGCAAGATACTGTTTCTGCTTCTAATAATTCTTTAGCACCTTTGTACTCTACACCGTGAGCTTCTGCAACTGCTTCGAATGTTACATAGCCATCTAATGTGTTAATACCTTTTAGTAATGCAGTGTTACCTAGGCAAGCTTCTTTGTAGCCTTTGTTAGCAATTTGTACTGCATATGGTACTGTTACGTTTGTTAATGCAAGAGTTGATGTACGTGGAACCGCACCTGGCATGTTTGCAACTGCATAATGAACAACGCCGTGTTTTTCATAAGTTGGGTTATCATGAGTTGTAATACGATCAGTTGTTTCGAAAATACCACCTTGGTCAATCGCGATATCTACAACAACAGAACCTGGTTCCATTGATTTAATCATTTCTTCTGTTACAAGTTTTGGAGCTTTTGCACCTGGGATTAATACTGCACCGATTACAAGATCAGACTCTTTAACAGCTTCTGCAATATTGTAAGGATTAGACATTAAAGTTTTTACTTGGTTTCCGAAAATGTCATCTAATTGACGAAGACGTTCTGCACTTAAGTCGATGATTGTTACATCCGCACCTAGTCCAACTGCAATTTTAGCAGCATTTGTACCAGCTTGTCCACCACCGATGATTGTTACTTTACCACGTTTAACCCCTGGAACACCTGCAAGTAAGATACCTTTACCGCCTTTGTTTTTCTCAAGGAATTGTGCACCAATTTGTGCAGCCATACGACCAGCTACTTCACTCATAGGTGCAAGTAATGGTAATGAACGGTTTTCTAATTGTACTGTTTCATATGCGATAGAAACAACTTTTTTCTCGATTAAAGCTTTTGTTAATTCTGGCTCTGGAGCTAAGTGTAAGTATGTGAATAAGATTAAGCCTTCACTGAAGTGTTTGTATTCGCTTTCAATTGGTTCCTTAACTTTCATAACCATTTCCATGTTCCAAGCTTCTTCAGCTGTATCAACAATTTTTGCTCCCGCTTCCACATACTGAGCGTCTGTGAAACCAGACCCTAAACCTGCACCCTTTTGAATGAATACTTCGTGATTGTTACGAATTAAATGTACAACACCTGCTGGTGTCATTGCCACACGGTTTTCGTTGTTTTTAATTTCTGCTGGTACCCCAATACGCATAATGAAATGCCCCCTTATAATTAACAGAAAAAAGAGATTCTTTTTTCTTTTTGTAATAATTAATAACTTATGTCCTTATTCTAGCATAACTTAAAAGTTATGAAAACGCTAACATACCATTTTCCTAAAGTTTTTATATTTAGAATAGTGTAAATATAAAAAACATTGATTCTATTAGGGGTTTCGTGTCATTTCATTATCTTTCACTCTATTTTTATTATACTGCTTTAAAATAAACAGCAATCATTTATTATTTGACAATAATGTAACAATGTAAGAAACCTAAGCGATAACGTATACATATACAGTTATTACTTTACTCAATACTTTAGAGATATATTCTTTTCACAAAAAAACAGCTGCTAGCATTTAGCCAGCAGCTGGGTAACTTATAAATAACTTAGAAAATAAATCATCTGTCGTTTCAGTAATTTTATCAAACAGATCACTTTCTTCCGCTTCTTGCTCTTTTAACATCTTAATTGTTTCACGTGCATCTTCAGGGTAATCGGTTATGATACCATCTACGTTCAACTTATAATATGCCTTTAAATTTTCCATATCATTTACTGTCCATACGTAAATTGGTTTGTTTAACTTCCTTGCTTCTTTTACTAATTTCTTATTTAACATATATTCTTCTGCTACGTAAAAGTCAGCCTTCACATTCTTTAAGTTAGCTCTACTTGCATACAATATATACCCTACTTTTATATCTGGATTTGCACGCTTAAACTCTTTAATAAGTGGATAGTGTAACGTTTGAATTACACATTGCTTCTCAAATTCATTATCTTTAATCGTTTTTAAGACTTTGTTTACAAAATCTTTTTCGCCCCCATGAAGCTTCACTTCTATATTAAGTTTGATTTTGCCATTTGCTAGCTTAATGATTTCATCAAGTGTACTTATTTGTCCTGAAAGTCCATCTTGACTAAGGGTAAGTTGCCTTAACTCCGCCATCGTTAAATCTGACACATGCACATTGGCATTTGCGAGACGTTTCAGCTTCAAATCATGTATAACCGCTAGTTCACCGTCTTTCGTTTGTAATACATCTATTTCAGCGTAGTCTGCTTTTGCATCAATAGCACCTTGCACAGCTTCTTTCGTATTTTCTACGCCTTTTGATATATACCCGCGGTGCGCCATAATAATCGGTTCTTTATACGAATTTGAAATAAACGTTACAATGAAGGCAACGACCATTCCGGCAGTAATAATTCCTACAATGTATACGCCAATGAATTTCCAACGATGTTTTTGGAAAAAACATTTATCTGCTTTCGTTTTCGAATAATCTAATCCTTCTTCTAATAAAACATCCTCAACCGGTACCTTTTGTAAGTATAATCGCGTAATCGCCATAATATAAAATGGCGTCACGATAAAGCTGAATAAATACAATGTGCTCGTTAAAAATACAGAAATCGTTGATTCAGCTAATAATGCAAATGTTCCTTTCGGGTTTGTAAATTCATAAACACCCCATAGGCACAATAAATATATTCCCAAAAACACGACATATACAATTCCAATTGAAATAAAAAACCCTACTAAAAAGAATAGTACTTTAAAAAAGCTTTCATTTACTAAAGTTGCACTTTTACGTGCTGCCACGCGAAATGGTTTTTGCTCTAAAACAACAATAGGTAGAACGAAAATCCATCGAAGATTCAAATACGCGACTACAGCAAAGAACGTGTAATAACCAACTTGTCCCATCGTTGTCTTAAACAGTTCTCCTGTAATAAAGTTAGGAATTTGAATTTGCGGGATTAATGCCGTTTCATATCCCATATTTAAAAGAGGCAACAATACGACAGCATATAAAATAAATCCTGGTAAGCAATATGTAAAAAGAGTAGGTAAATACGTTACCGTTTTATATAAAATCGGACGTAATTTCACCTTCTGTCTTTTATGAGCGAAATACGAAATAATAATAAGCACCGCAAATTCTGTAAAGATAAGAAACAGTGCTAACAATGATAAAATTACGATTGCTAAGATCCCATAAGGCGTCTTTAAAAACGCTAATAATTCATCATTTGTCGCATTTGCATAACCACCAAAATACAATAACTTATTAAAAATGATTCCAAATAGTGGAACAAACACAATCGCTGCTAATAATTTATAAGCAAGTTGAAAAGTTAATACATTCCAAAAAGCAAATTTAACTGTTTGAAAGGAATGTCCTATTACTCCTGGTATAGATAGTTTTTTACGGTGTTGCATATATTCCTCCACATTCTAAAACGATATTTGAGATGGATTCCATATTTCCAGTTCTAATCCATCTTTTTAATAATAATATATTCCGCTTAACATGAACACTCTTATACATATAATGAAAAAAGTGATGGCTACTTCCCATCACTTTTTCATTTATTCTATTTTTTCTCTAGCCCTTGTCCAAATGCTTTCAAGAAGCTAAAACCGAATGTAATAGCTCTATTGATATCTGGATCTTTTAATACTTTAAAGAAATCCATCACTTTTGTTTTTTTACCACTATTTAATTCATCTGTTGCAAATTGCAATCCTGTAACTAAACTGGACGTAATTTGCTTCGTTATTTCTGGGTCAACTGAAGATAACGCTTCTCCTGCCCCCATCATATTGTTGAGTGCATTTTTAACTGGTTCACGATTTAATTGCTCCACAGCGATTTTTGAAACATCTTCCTTCGCAGCAAGTAAACTAATCGCTGCATCTAATATACCAGCCTTCTGCAACTGTGCTAAAAGCTGCATCGTTTCTTCTACTGCTTCACGATTATTAGATAGCTCATTTAGAAGTTCATCTGCTAATTGCTGTTTCTGTTCTTCCTCTGTTACAACTTTCTTTTTAATTATAGTAATTTCTTTCGCCACTATCTCCGCCCCCTAGTCCACAAGTGATACGTATTGTTTTCTTTGCCATTTTTGCTCGATTTCAACACCGTTTTGCGGATTACGCTTTTTATCTCTCGGGTTTGAAGATGGTAACGGACGATTCCCTTTTTCACGTAATACACGCATCTTTACCATCGTTTGTTTATACGCTGGTGTACACGTATAAAGATCTGTCGCCGTTCCAGTTAAAATATTGATTGCCTCTTCATTTACCGTTGCATGCATCGGTAAATATAGCTCTTTCCCCGTTACACGATCTGTAACAAGTGCCTGTACTTTAATTTTCCCAAATGGTGATGCTAATTCTACAAGGCCACCATCTTTCACATTGCGCTCTAGGGCAAGTTCAGGCGAGATTTCAACGAACACTTCAGATACTTTAGATAAAATACCAGCCGATTTATTCGTCATATTCCCTTCGTGGAAATGTTCTAACATACGTCCATTATTTAAAAGTAAATCATACTCATCTGGCGCTACAACTGGTGGTACCCATTCATCTAATGATAGACGAGCTAGTTTATCCGGGAAGTTAAATCCATGCACATATAATAGCGGTGTATCGCTACCATCATGGCTACCCCAACATAAACTATTCCATCCTTCTAAACGATCGTATGTTGCCTGAGAATATAAAGGTGCAAGCGATGCAATTTCATCCATGATTTCACTTGGACTTTCATAATTCCAGTCCCCGCCAAGTGCACGAGCTACTTTTTGTAAAATCCACCAGTCTGGCTTTGAATCACCAAGCGGCTTCAATACTTCATATAATCTTTGAATACGGCGCTCTGTATTCGTAAATGTTCCCTCTTTTTCTAAGCTTGGTGCTGCCGGTAAAATAACATCAGCAAAACGAGCTGTTTTCGATAAGAACATATCTTGAACAACAAGGAAATCTAAATTCGCTAAAATATGTTGTACATGGTTGGCATTCGAATCTACTAAAGCCATTTCTTCACCCATAACATACATACCACGCAGTTTTCCTTCATCTGCCGCAAGTAACATTGCAATATTATTTAAACCTGGTGCTTTCGGAATTGTAGTACCGTATGCTTTTTCAAATTTCGCACGGAGCGCATCATCTGAAACCGCTTGGTAACCTGGAAGCCAGTTTGGTAATGTTGCCATATCACAAGCGCCTTGTACGTTATTATGTCCGCGTAATGGATATGCTCCTGCACCAGGACGACGATAGTTACCCGTAACAAGCAATAGATTTGAAATTGCTGCTGAAGTTGTACTTCCTCCAGTATTTTGAGTTACACCCATTCCCCAAAGTACACAAGTACCATCTGCTTCATATACCATACGAGCCATTTCTTTCAGATTTTCTTTCGAAATCCCCGTAATTTCTTCTGTATAATCAAGCGTATACTTTTCTACCATTTTGCTATATTCATCAAAATTCTTCACATTTTCAGCTATGAACTTTTTATCGTGCCAATCTTGATCAATAATATATTTCGTAATACCAGCGAGCCATACGTAATCAGTTCCTTGGCGCGGATGAATGAATAAATCCGCACGCTCTGCCATTTCATGTTTACGAAGGTCTGCCACAATTAATTTTTGGTCATGTAATTTATGAGCACGTTTTACACGCGTTGCAAGTACAGGATGTCCTTCTGTTGGATTTGCTCCAACGATAATGACAAGGCCTGCTTCCGCAATATCTTTCACTGTTCCAGCGTCCCCGCCCATACCGACAGTTTTAAATAAACCGTCTGTTGCTGGAGATTGACAATAACGGGAACAATTGTCTACATTATTCGTTCCATATATTTGACGGGCTAGTTTTTGCATAAGATAATTTTCTTCATTCGTTACTTTCGAAGAAGAAATAAATCCAAATGCATCACTTCCATATTCTGATTTAATATGCTGCATATTGGATGCAACAACTTCCAGAGCCTCTTCCCATGAAGCTTCAACAAACGTATCTCCTTGGCGAATTAATGGCTTTGTAATACGATCTTCACTGTTTACAAAATCCCATCCAAATTTGCCTTTTACACATGTGGAAATACCGTTAACCGGCGCATCTGAAACAGGCTGCACTTTCAAAATGTGGCGGTCTTTCGTCCATACTTCAAATGAACAACCTACACCACAAAATGTACAAACTGTTTTTGTTTTATTCACTTTCGTCTTACGCATCGCAGCCTCTACTTCTGAAACTGCTAAAATACTACTATATCCCGGCTCTACATCCTTTACAAAATCAATCATCGGATCTAACACATCCGGTTTCAATCCTGTCATGAATCCAGCTTCACCCAGCATTGTTTTTTCCATTAACGCATTACATGGACATACTGTTACACACTGCCCACAACTTACACAAGATGAGTCATTTATACTTACACCATTGTCCCATATAACACGTGGACGGTCTAAGCTCCAATCAATCGATATAGTTTCATTCACTTGTAAGTTTTGACATACTTCTACACACTGCCCACAAGCAATACATTGATTTGGATCATATCGATAAAATGGATGTGACATATCCACTTCACACGCACTTACTTTTGGCTCATACGGATATTTCTGTTCCTCAATTCCCATCATATGTACTGTATTATGGACTTTACAGTTACCATTATTGTTATCACAAACGGTACAATACAATAGATGATTTTCTAATATTCGATCCATTGCCTCAGTCTGTGCCTCTTTTGCACGCTGGGACTGTCTTTCGATATGCATACCGTTCTCTAATTTCGTTGAACAAGCACGCAATAACTTTCCATTTACTTCTACAATACACGTATCACAAGTTTGAATTGGATCTACTTCTGGTACATGACAAATTTGAGGATGTTCCAAATTACTCTCGTTAAATAATTGTAGTATCGTCTTTTCACCTGATGCAGAAAATTCTTTACCATCGACGGTTACACGGACTGTCTGTTCTGCCATAGTTTCCCCTCTCCTTACAACCAACTGTACAACACAATTATGAATCCGTTTTCAAAATCGCATTACTGTACATATTTTTGAAACGCTCTACCCAAATACTTTCTTATGAAGTCGATTCTAGATGTTATAAGGTATAACTACGAAAGCTTGAAAATATCACTATTCTACAGTTCTATTATATCGTACATATACAATAATAACCAAAATAATCTGTGATCTTCTTTTTAATAGGTGTTTTTATTTTTTCCATTGTTTTATGATAAATGTGGGAGAGAAATACATATAAAAGGGGAATTAAATATGGGGCCTACGCAAGAGACTTATACAATTGTACGTTATCAATCTGGTACATTTTCAAAACAACTTGATGAGATTGTTACAGAATCTCCTATTACTATTAAATTGAATGGTGAAGAATATGTAACAGTCGTATGCACACCAAATTATATTGAAGATATGGTAATTGGTTTTTTAATTTCTGAGGGGATTATTTCTTCCTATAAAGATGTTGAAGAACTATGGGTTCAAAAAGATAACGGAATTGTCCATGTAAAATCATCAAAAGTGAATCCGCTCTATCAAACTTTATATAATAAACGATACATCACTTCTTGCTGCGGAAAAGGTAGACAAGGTTTTATTTTCGTAAACGACGCAGCAAAAGCAAAAGACTTACATGATATACATGTAAAAATTACTCCTGAAGAATGCTTTCATTTAATGAATACCTTGCAACAATCTTCTACTACATTTCGCCAAACTGGCGGTGTTCACAATACCGCGCTATGTGATCGAAACAATATCCTCCTATCAAGAATGGATATTGGAAGACATAATGCATTAGATAAAATATATGGTCATTGTTTGCGTAACGATATATCCATTAAAGGAAAAATCATCGCATTTAGCGGACGTATTTCATCCGAAATTTTACTCAAAGTTTCAAAAATCGGATGTGAAATTGTTCTATCTAAATCCGCTCCAACAAAACTGGCATTGCAACTTGCCCATGATTTAGGCATTACAGTCGTAGGGTTTATTAGAAATGAATCTTGTAATATTTACACACATCCAAAACGAATTGATGGCTATCAATCCAATATTTAAAAAATAACTCCTCAATCGAGGAGTTATTTTAGTTATAAAAATGCAACATATTAAACACTTGAATAGTTAACAAAGTTAATATATAATTTCATTACATAATTAAAACAAAACATTGTAGCATATATCTTTTCATTCTTTTACAAATTAAAAGAGAATACTAACAAAACATATACTCAATCTTATAAAAGTAATGGATTTATTTGAAATCCACCAAGGAGGTTACAACTATGGAAATTCGCTTATTAACAACAGAGGACGCAGAAATATATTTAAAAGTTTGTATGGAAGGTTTAACGAAGAATCCGGAAGCTTTTAGCTCTTCTTATGAAGATGTTCTTAAACATGAAAATCCTGTGGCTGCTATGGCTAAACGATTAAGCAATCCGGATAAGTATACTCTAGGTGTCTTCAAAGATAATGATTTAATTGGTATCGCTACTTTAGAAACAAAACCATTTATTAAACAAGAACATAAAGCAAAAATTGGCTCCGTTTTTGTTTCTCCAAAAGCACGTGGTCTCGGAGCAGGACGAGCTCTAATTAAAGCAATTATTGAAAATGCCGATAAATTACATGTAGAACAACTTATGCTCGATGTTGTAGTTGGTAACGATGGTGCAAAAAAATTATATGAGTCATTAGGTTTCCAAACTTACGGCGTACAAGAGCGTTCATTAAAACATAACGGTCAATATTGGGACGAGGAACATATGGTTCTGTTCTTAAATGATTAATACTTCAATATAAAGTGAAACTTTACTCAGTGGGTGATTTTTCCATCCCCTACTGAGTATTAGCTGAACCAATCGGGCTTTTGCGGGGTAGTTTTCCAAAAACATCTTTCTTAATAAGAAAGATGTTTTTTTGCATTACAACAATGTAATCTTCATGTCACCTTTATCGATCGTACCAATCCTTACCATTCATTATACTAAAAATATAAAGTGAAACTTTACTCAGTGGGGAACTACATCCCACGCTGATCGCATGTACTTGATATGTAGAGGAGAATGTGACATGAAACAAAACAAACGAGCTATGCTTTTAATATTTACTACAGCAATTGTAACTTCTGGGTTAGCAATTTTACCTTGGTTTATCATATAGGAATACTCCCCTAACAATGAAAAAAGCTGATTGCTTCTTAAGAAGCAATCAGCTTTTTTTATATTATAAAATCCCCAAAATTTTATTTACGCAACTTATAATAATAACCATAGATACGGCAACGCACATGACAACCGTATTACGATCTTGCTTTTCTTTTTTTGAAATTTCTTCTTTTGAATTCATGTGTATGATCTCCTTTTAAAAAAAGTGTGAGATAGGAAATTTTTCTTATCCGATGCGAGGTGAATACGAAAACCCTCTCTATCTCACATACACAATAGAATGGAATTGTCATTTTATAAATAAAATGACATGACGTTATGTCGCAACATAGGGTATTTTGTGTCGCTACGTTTTTTATTATAAAAAATAGTTGTGCAAAACTAGTGCATTTTTTATGTCAATTACTCCGAGCGAAAAAATCATCCCTCCATTCAATCACATAAAAAGAGTTTTTTATTATTTTCATGTAAACTATACAAGTAGAATGAACAGTTTGGGGTGCACAAGATTATGGTAAAAATTTTATTAGTAGACGATGAAGAACGTATGTTACGATTATTAGATCTATTCTTAAGCCCTCGCGGCTATTTTTGTATGAAAGCTACCTCTGGCCTTGAAGCACTAAAATTAATCGAACAAAAAGAATTCGATATTATTTTATTAGATGTTATGATGCCGAATATGGATGGATGGGATACTTGCTATCAAATTCGTCAAATTTCTAACGTTCCTATCATTATGTTAACAGCTCGCAACCAAAACTACGATATGGTGAAAGGCCTCACGATGGGCGCAGATGATTATATTACAAAACCATTTGATGAGCATGTATTAGTCGCACGAATCGAGGCTATATTACGCCGTACAAAAAAAGATGGCTTTGTTAGTTTCAATGGTATTGAGTGGGATAAAACGAAACATACCGTCACAGTGTACGATGAAAAAATCTCGCTAACTCCTATCGAATTTTCGTTACTCGGACTATTTTTGCAAAATACAAACCGTGCTTATAGCCGAGATGATTTAATCGAAAAAATTTGGGGCTATGAAACAGATATCGAATATAGAACAATTGATTCACACATTCGTAATATCCGTGATAAACTACGCAAAAAAGGATTTCCGATTGAAGATTACCTAGAAACGGTCTATAAAGTCGGATATAAATGGAAAAGTGAATAATTACTTCGGTCAGTGGGAAATCGTATACCACTGACTCTTTATTATGAATAAGGTATGGTGAGAAAATGAGTAAACTTTCCCTTAAAATTGGGACATACTTTTTAATATTAGCTTTATGTATTGAAACAATTGCTTTCGTATCTTTTTATAAAAGCCTTTCAACAATGCGTGTGAAAGAAGAAACCGATGCTCTATTAGAGAAAGGTAATCGGTATCGTGATAAGATTGTAAACCGTGCAAGATGGAATGATCATTCTAAACAACAGCAATACACAGAACGTCCTAAACACCCTCGGTATCAGGATTTCACTATCGAGCATGCGGCTGAAGATTTAATCGGTTCCGAATTAATTGCTAATACTGATATCACAATCATTATAACTGACAATAACGGCAAAATTATTTCTAACTCAGAACCCATAACGAAAGAAATGCAAAAACAACTTATTTGTAAAACAAAATCTATTCCAAAAAGCGGGTTAATTGTAGAAAGAAACTGGAAAAAATCAAAATTCATCTCAACAGTAAGTCCACTTGAAATTCAAGGATTTCAAGGTAATTTACATATGTTATTAAAAACATCTTTCTTAGAAAAGATGTTACTTAAACTCCTGCATCAATTTCTTATCATTAGTATTTTGACGATTATTTTAACAACTATTTCTGTCTTTGTTTTTTCTAAATTTATTACAGATCCTCTTATAAAAATGAAGAGAGCGACAGAAAAAATGTCAAAATTAAACAAGCCAATTCAATTAGGTATTAAACGAAATGATGAACTCGGAAGTTTAGCAAAAACAATTGAAGATTTATCGAGTGAGCTTACGTATATGAAAAAAGAGCGCAATGAATTTCTCGCTAGTGTCGCTCATGAACTATTAACTCCATTGACCTATATGAAAGGTTATGCAAAGGTAGCAAAGAGAGACTCTTTAACAAAAGAGGAGCGAGAAGAATACTTACAAATCATTGAGGATGAAACGGATAGTGTAACCGATCTCGTCCAAGATTTATTTATGCTTGTACAATTAGAACAACACCAATTTGTTATAAAAAAACAAAAAGTGCTTCTTCAGCCATTTTTAGAACGAATGGTTGAAAAAACAAAAACAACATTAACGAATAAGCAAATGCAACTTCATGTATATTGCAAAGATGATTTAGAAGTTTGTATAGACGAAAGACGTATGGAACAAGTTATGTTAAATTTATTACACAACGCTTATCAACATTCGCCAGAAAACACATCCATTACGATACGTGTACTCATGGAAACATATTCTTTTACAATAAGTGTACAAGATGAAGGTGAAGGTATTCCTGAAGAAGATATCCCGCATATTTTTGACCGTTTTTATCGTGTTGATAAATCCAGAACACGAGCTACAGGCGGAAAAGGCATCGGGCTAGCTGTTGCAAAGGAAATTGTAGAATTGCATAACGGTTCTATTCTAGTAACAAGCCAATTAGAAGCGGGAACAAACTTTATAATCGAGCTACCTTTTGAATAATATGCGTGTGAAAACACCAGTAGTAGTAAACACTACTGGTGTTATTTTGTTCATAAAAACAGCTCATATAAGCTAAGCTTTTGAAATTATTCTTATTTCAATATAAAATAAAGGTACATTTGCAAAGATTTGGAGGGTGATATAATTGGATATCCATGTATTAACAAAAGACGAAGCAGAAATTTACTTAGAACTTCGCGTAGAAGGATTAAAGCAAAACCCTGAAGCATTCAGCTCTTCTTATGAAGATATTATTAATAAAGAGTGTGCGATTGAATATAAAGCACAAAAATTAGCACAAGATGAAAACTATACGCTAGGTGCATTTAAAGATGGAAAATTAATCGGGGTTGCAACACTGGAAACGAAACCATATGTAAAACAAGAACATAAAGCTAAAATCGGTTCTGTATATGTATCTCCAAAAGCACGCGGACTTGGAGCAGGAAAAGCACTTATTAAAGAATGTCTTGAGCTTGCTAAATCTTTAGAAGTAGAACAAGTTATGCTTGATGTTGTCGTTGGCAACGATGGAGCGAAAAAACTTTATGAATCATTAGGTTTTAAAACATTCGGTGTACAAGAACGTTCATTAAAATATAACGGACAATATTGGGACGAAGAGCATATGGTCTTATTCTTAGATGAAAATAAATAATAAAAAACATCCTCATGTTTGGAGGATGTTTTTTACTTTCTTGTAAACCATGCCGTGTGTAATAATTGAATCGCTTTCGCAATCTCTTCCTCTGATAATATCGCAAACCCAAGTAAAACTACACTCTCAGGCGCCATACCGTCTTTATAGTACGTAGACACAGGATATATTTTAATACTATATTTCGCAGCTTCTTGAATTAATTCTTCTTCCCGCATTCCATTATGCACTTTTAATAAAATGTGTAATCCCGAATCTTCTCCTATCACTTCAACACGATTAGAGAAATACTTCTCTATTTCAAAAACAAGTCTATCTCTCTTCTTTCGGTAGACAACACGCATTTTATGAATATGTTTTTCCCAATATCCTTCATTTAAAAATCTTCTAATCACTTCTTGATCTATTCTTGAAACACTTTGTGTATAAAATAAATATTGCTGTTGATACTTTTTAATTAATTTCTTCGGCAACACCATATAGCTCATCCGTAGCGATGGCAATAATGCTTTAGATAGCGTCCCCATATAAATAACTTTCCCCTCTGTATCTAACCCTTGCAGCGCCGGTATAGGCTTTCCAGAATAACGAAATTCACTATCGTAATCATCTTCAATAATATACCTGCTCTCTTCTTTCTTTGCCCATTGTAAAAGCTGCATCCTTCTCGTAATAGGCATAATCATTCCATATGGAAACTGATGGGAAGGTGTAACAAATACAACATTCGCATTGCTATTTTCTAAATCTGCAATACAAATTCCATCTCTATCTAAAGATAACATTTTGACTCTTGCTTCTCCCTGTTCAAAAACAACCATCTTCCTATGATACCCTGGGTTTTCAACTGCATAATGGCTTCCCTTTAACAATTGAAACAATAGTTTCACTAATATTTGTATTCCCGCTCCTAATACAATTTGACTAGCTGAACAACGCACACCTCTAGATTCATACAAATAATTCGTAATCTCTTCTCTTAAGCTTGCTTCCCCTTGAGGGTGTCCTAGAAAGAGAAGTTCGTTATTATGCGGCTGCCATACTTCATTTACAATTTTCCGATACATATTAAATGGAAAAGCATTTGTATCAATTCCTGTTTGTGTAAAGTCAAATTTATAACACTTCTCCTGAAACGGGACTTCTTCTATCCTCTCTTCGCTATCCTCTACATGAACCATTTGCTCAATCTTGCATACAAAATAACCTTTTCTCGATATCGATTCAATATAACCTTCTGCAAGTAATTGTTCGTAGGCTGCCTCTACTGTATTTTTACTTACTTGTAAATGTATCGCTAACTTTCGCTTAGCCGGTAATTTCGTAAAAGGGACAATCGATCCATCTTTAATCTCTTTTTTTATATACTCATACAATTGCACATACAATGCCTTTTTACTATTCACATTTAAATTAGGCGTTAATTCTAACATAATATCTGACCCCTTAATAAAATTAAAATCTGATACTTTTTACAGTACCAGATTTTATATATAATTCCTTTTATCATGTCACACATCAAAAATCAAATACCGGAGAGGAGAAACATGATAATGAACAATGGTAGACGTATCGGACTCATTATGATTATTACAGGGGCTACATTATGGGGATTATCTGGTCCAATGATTCAGTGGCTATTTCAGCATACTAATGTATCCTCAATTGATTTTTTAACAATTCGATTGTTACTTGCAGGAATATTTATTTTGTCTTTCTTACTTATAAAGAAACAAAACATATTTCAAATTTGGAAACATCCTAGATATTCTATACAACTTATTATTTTCTCTATTCTCGGCATGCTCGGTGCACAATACGCCTTTATCGAAACGGTTCATATTAGTAACGCGGTCACTGCAACGCTATTTCAATTTCTAGGTCCTGTTCTTATTACCGTGTATGTTGCATTTGAACAAAGAAAATTCCCTGCTTCCATGCAACTATTCGCAATTATAGCCGCGCTAATAGGAACATACTTTATTATTACAAATGGCTCAATTGAAAATATTGTTTTATCTAAAGAAGCTATTATTTTTGGACTATTAACAGCAATCGGATTTGCATTTTATACCCTTCATCCGGCTTCTCTCATTAAAGAATGCGGGACAACTGTAGTAATTGGTTGGGGGATGTTAATCGGAGGAATTGCACTACTTATTTATAATCGTTCATTCGGGTGGAATCAATTTTCACAAACCCTTACACTGAAAACTTTTTCTATGCTTATTCTTATCATTGTTAGTGGTACCCTTTCTTTCCTTCTATATATCGGTAGTCTTAAATATTTAGCAGCAACAGAAACAAGCATTTTATCTAGCATTGAACCCCTTGTAGCTGCCATCGTTTCAATCACTTGGCTAAATGAAGCTTTTGGAGCATACCAATTATTAGGCGGCGTATGTATCGTTCTGTCCGTTATTTTTTTGACGATGCCTCAAAAAGAAACCGAACCAACCTATACAACGGAACAAATATAAAATGAAACTTTAATTAGTGGGGCTATCTCCCACTGATTATTAACCTACACCAATCGGGCTTTACGGGATAAAAAATGTCAAAAGAGGTCGTACAAAACTTACGACCTCTTTTTATACTTTAAAGGAATTGTCCCGCCTTCTAGCAAATACAATTACACTAACAATAAAAACTAGGAGTGTGGCACCATGAAAAAAATCGGAACTATGCTACTTCTCTCCCTCCTCATCACTGGATGCACACAAACTCAACCGGATTCAAAAGAACAAAAAAAAGACGTAATAGCAACTTCATCCACTCAAGTGAACGCACCTTCCTTCTTTCACCTTAGTGTTTTAAAAGATGTAAATTGGGAAGAAGCCCCCTCATTCATAGACGGAAAAATACCTTTAAAAGGCATCGAAGGAAAAATCGCAATGGCTGATAGTCCTATTATCGCAAATGAACAAAATGAAATAATGTGGTACTTTCTAGATTCTGAAATACCTACTGGAAAATTGTCTATTATTGCGCTAAAACAAGGATCTGTAACTCCAACACCAGTACTCTTTCAAAAAGAAATTTCCAAACAAACTTGGACTACTTCAAATACAATCAATTCTACTACAAGCGAACTCCCTCTCGCTATGTCACTACCTTCATCTGGATTATGGTTATTAAATATCTATGTGAATGAAAAATATTATGATCAGTTTGTAATCACCGCTAAGTAAAGTGACAAAAATAAACCACTTTCTTACAACAATGTAATTTCTACGTCATGTACTTCGATAGTTGAATTATCTCTCTTCTCTTATACTTAAAGTAAGAAATGAAGCGAGGAGAGATGAGAGATGAAAAAAATGATAGAAGTAATCGTAGCAGTAACTGAGGTTTTAGTGAATGGTAAACAAGTTGCAATGGAATTAAATAAATAGTGAAGAAACATAAATAATTCTACACTTCTTCATTATTTTGATTTCTTATCTCAAAAAAGCAGTGCCTTTTAGGCACTGCTTTTAGCTATTAATAACGTGGTATTTTCGTAATTTGTGCCACGCCTGAATCAATAGCTGCTTTCGCTACTGCTTCCGCAACACTTGGAACAACTCTTTTATCTAATGGATTCGGGATTACATAATTCGCATTACGTTCTTCATCAGTAATGATGTTAGCGATCCCATATGCTGCCGCTAATTTCATCTCTTCTGTAATATCAGTTGCGCGCACATCTAACGCACCGCGGAATATTCCGGGAAACGCCAATACATTATTTACTTGATTCGCATAATCCGAGCGCCCAGTTCCTACTACAGCTGCCCCAGCCTCTAATGCATCCTCAGGGAAGATTTCTGGAATTGGATTCGCCATTGCAAACACAATTGCTTTCTCATTCATCGTCTGTACAAGTTCTTTCGTTAATACGTTAGGAGCAGATACGCCAATAAAAATATCAGCTTGGTTAATCGCTTCTTTTAACGTTCCACGCACATGTTCACGATTTGTCTTTTTTGAAACTTCAATTTGCGCTTCGTTCATCCATGTTTCACCTTCACAAACAATACCTTCTAGGCTAACTAGCGTAATGTGCTTTGCACCAGCCTTTAATAATAATTTTCCAATTGCAATTCCTGCCGAACCCGCACCGTTAATAACGATTTTCACATTATCCATTTGTTTGCTAACAACTTTTAATGCATTAATAACAGCTGCTAAAACGACAATAGCTGTTCCATGTTGATCATCATGGAATACAGGAATATTCGTTTCTTCTTTTAATCGTTTTTCAATTTCAAAACAACGCGGTGCTGCAATATCTTCTAAATTAATCCCTGCAAATGTAGGCTCTAAATTTTTCACAAGGGTAACGATTTCATCTACATCCGTTGTGCCTAAACATAATGGGAAAGCATCTACATTCGCAAACTTCTTAAACAAAATACTTTTTCCTTCCATAACAGGCATAGCCGCTTTCGGTCCAATGTTTCCTAAACCGAGTACCGCTGTTCCATCTGAGACAACTGCCACCATATTACCACGTGCTGTATAGTCATACACCGTTTCTTCATCTGCCGCAATTGCTTTACAAGACTCCGCTACACCTGGTGTATACGTCAGGCTTAAATCATCCGCTGAATTTACTTCTACTTTACTTGTAATTTCAATTTTCCCTACTAATTCTTTATGCAATAACAATGATCTTTCATTAATTTGATTCTCTAACATACTTATAATCTCCCCTTAATTTGACAAGCTAGCTATATGAATATAGCTAGCTTGTTTGATCATGAAAACATCTTTAATAATATTGTCGCTGTTACAACCATTGCCGCTCCGCCTAAACGAGTCGAAATTTGCGCGAACGGCATTAATTCCATACGATTTGAAGCTGATAAAATAGCAACATCTCCAGTTCCACCTAAACCGCTATGACATCCAGTTACAATCGCTGATTCAACTGGATACATTTTCATCACTTTCCCTACAAGAAAACCTGATGCTACCATTGTAAGAACAACCGATGCGCACACAACAACATATCCTACTGAAAGAACTGCTGCTACGTCTTTTAACGGAATATATAGCAATCCTAATCCAACCATTAAAGGCCAAGTTAAATTCTTCGAAATAAATTTATATAAATGGAATGCTCCTTGCTCCATTTTTGCTGGCATTAATTTAAAGTATTTCACAAGCGCTGCTGAGAAAATCATAATGATTGCCCCAGGAATACCGATGAACTTAGAAGCAAATCCTCCGAAGATGAAGAACGTACACGCAATTAATAAACCTGCTCCCATTAATGAGAAGTCAATTGGCCTCTCTGTATTTTGTTCTTTTAATAATTCTGCTTGATTGTCTGTTTTCACTAATACACCGTTACCACTAAGCTCCGGTTTCTTCTCACCTAAACGCTTCATATACCCTGCACTTACAATTGCGAACATATTTCCAATAATAGCTGCTGGAATAAGCTGTGATACAAACGTTGCTGATGATTCATTTAAAATATCACTATAAGCTAGCGACAATGGTAAAATCCCTTCCCCGATACCACCACTCACAATTGGTACGATGATAAAGAAGAATGTGTGCTTCATTTCAAATCCAAATAATGAACCGACCAATAATCCTACTGCTACAGAAGCTAACGTCCCTACTACTAAAGGAATAAACATACGAACGAAACCTTGTACTAACACTTTACGGTTCATTCCTAAAATACTTCCGACTACTAAACAAGAAATATATAAATATAAAAAGTTTGATTTTTTCATTAACATAGTCGCAGCTTCCATTGAAGCTGGATTCATCCAGTTAAAAAATACAAGTAATGATGGAATAAATAACGAAAGTATTGCTGGACCACCGATATTTTTTAAAATTGGAATTCTCATCCCAATATCGCCTAAGAAAATCCCCATGATCATAATAACTGCAAATCCACCAATCATATCTGCTGGCAATTTATTATATACAGATGCCCCATAAATAATAGCAGCCAATACTACATATAACGGTAAAGGTATAACACCGATTTTTACATTCATAATTTTAGAAGCGAAAGATTCTCTTTGTACTTCATTTCCTTCAGAAAATGATACCGCTTCCACATTCTTTTGAATTCCCATATGGCACCCCCTCGTTTTCTTAATAACAATATTAAAACGCTTTCAATAGTAAAAATAGTTTTTGTAAGTTTTGTAATTGATTTTGTAATTAAAAAAAGTATAAGCGACTTATGTTAAGTCGCTTATACGTAAAACTCTATTTTCTTTTGATCAACACATCTTAATTTACTTACAGGTCTTCCCACATGTTGGTACATCATTTCGTTTTCTAACACCCCAATGTCAGTCAGAAACATTACATATTTTCGAATAGAAACTCTTGAAATTCCAACTAATTGTGCCATTTCATCTGTTGTAAATACTCTTCCATTCAGAGACTCGATCTTCTGCCAAATTAATTGCAACGTTTGCTTCGTTAACCCTTTTGGAAGCTCTTTCGTCACAGTAGGCTCTCTTTTTTCTTTTTGTAAAATTAATGAATCTAATTCCGATTGACTAATTTTTTGTTGTTCTTTCATGAAAGTAAGTTTTTCTCGATATATAGTTAATGCCTCTTTAAATCGTTCAAATGTAAATGGTTTAATTAAATAATCTACTACGCCATATTGTAATGCTTTTTTTATACTTCCCATATCATGTACAGCTGAAATCATTATAATATCGCTTTCTTTTTCTTGGTTCCGGATATACATTAAAAGCTCAAAACCAGTCTCTTCAGGCATAAAAATATCAAGTAATACTAAATCTACTCGTGATTTCTCTAATATTTCTATCGCTGACTTTACTGAGTTAACTGCTTGAACAAGTTCAAACCCTCCTACTTGCTCTAAATAATGCGTATTTAACATTGCTACCATCGGGTCATCTTCTACAATTAAAACTTTAATCATATTTGCCTCTCATCCCTACCTTTAGGTATTTCAATTGTTATCGTTGTTCCCTTTCCTACTAATGAATGCATATGAATTTCCCCATTTATTCGCTGTATACTTTCTCTTACAAGATACAAACCATAACCACGGTTATCTCCCTTTGTGGAATAACCTTTCGTAAATACTTCCTCTATTTCTTTTTCTTGTATACCTTTTCCCGTATCTTGTACTGTAATAGTTAGTATATCCCCATGTTGTATCTTAACTTCAACTCGCTTCTTTTCACAATTCGTAACTGCCTCTAATGCATTATCAATTAAATTTCCGACAATCGTAATAAGTTCATGAGTAATACTTTCAACATCTATTTCCGGCATGTAAGAATCTTCACTTATAATTAATTTTATATTTTTCTCTCTAGCATAGCTGAGCTTACCTAGTAAAAAACCAGCAAATACTGGACTTTTTATTCTTTTCATAACTCCACCAATTTCATATTGATGCTCTGATACCATGCCGCTTATATACTTCTGTAATTCTTCATACTGTTTCATATGTGTAAGCCCTAATACGACATGCATCTTATTCATAAACTCATGAGATTGTGCCCGTAATGCTTCTGCATATAGTCTAATACCAGTTAGTTCCTCTGCTAGTTTTCTAATCTCTGTTTTATCACGAAATGTTGCAATTGCACCAACTATTTCTCCTTTTACATATAAAGGAACTCGATTCGTCACAATCGTAATTCCATAAATATTTTGTTCTTCGTTTAATTGTACTTCTCCCGTTTGCAATACTTCTTTTATACGTGAATTTGGCATATACAACTCAACATCTTTACCGATAAAATCTTCTTCAAGTCCGCTTTTTTTAAATAGACGTTTCGCTTCATTATTAATTAACGTTACTCTAGCCTCTTTATCTACAGCAATAATACCTTCCTTTACAGATTGTAGCATCGTATTTCTTTCTTCAAGAATTTTGGCTATCCTGTGCGGCTCAAGACCGAATAAACTTTTCTTTATATGTCTAGCTAGCAATATTGCTCCTATAATTCCGACTAATACACCCACTCCGACACCAATATAAATAATATGTCTACTTTCCTTAACTCTCTCTTTTACATTATCTGCTGAAATACCAACAGCCACTGCTCCAAGTTGTTCACCTGTTTCAGAAAATATTGGTACAAACACTCGCATGGAAATACCTAAAGTTCCTTCTGCTAACGATACATGTTCTTTTCCTTTCAATGCAGGCCCTTCATCTCCCCCAATAAAATGATGCCCTATTTTTTGAGGATTTGGATGTGACTTTCTTATTCCATTCATGTCCATAACTACAATAAATTGAACACCTGTGTTTTGTAATATTCTATTTGTATACGTTTGGATTGCAGAGGTATCTGCTTTCCCAACCAAACCATCGATTACAATCGAATCATTCGCCACAATGTGTGCAATTGTTTTTGCTTTCTCTGCTTGGCTATCCTCCGTCGTCCGTTCTACATTATGACTAATTAATATATCTGTCACAAGTAAAGAAAAAATTACAACTGTACAAACTAACAATGTAATCGTTTTCCATAAATTCCATAGTCTTTTTCTTTTTTTCATCCTGTTAATGACTCCCCTAATTGCTGAATAGAAAAATAAGTAAGGTGATATTATTTTCACCTTACTTATCTGCTGTTATTATACTTTAAATTTACTAGTCATCGCTTGTAGTTCTTCTGCCATCTCAGCTAAGTTTTGCGAAGCTGAACTAATTTCCTCCATGGAATTAACCTGTTCTTCTGTTGAAGCTGCAACACTTTGCATACTAGCTGTATTTTCTTCTGCAGCAGCTGCAATTTCATCAATAGCATTTGTCACTTCATTTGCATCTCCAGCAATTCTCTTCGTTGTTTCTACCATTTGATTAACTTGAGAAACAATATGTGTAGTAGAACTTAAAATTTCCGTAAAACTTACTTTCGTTTTTGTTACAACATCAAGGCCTTGTTGAACTTCTCCATTCACATTATCCATCGCCTTAACAGTATGTTCAATATCCGCCTTAATTTCTGCAATTAAATTTGCAATCTCTCCAGATGACTCTCCTGATTGCTCTGCTAATTTTCTAACCTCATCTGCTACAATAGCAAATCCTCGTCCCTGTTCACCTGCTCTTGCTGCTTCAATAGCCGCATTTAAAGCTAATAAGTTTGTTTGAGTTGCAATGTTTTGAATTGCTTCAGAAATAGCTCCTACTTGCTTTGATTTCTCATCAAGAAGTTTAATAATAGCATCTGACTCGGATACCGACCTAGAAATAGACTGCATTTGTTTTGCGGTTTGTTCAACTAAATCTTCTCCCTCTTCAGCTCTTTCACGGGCATGTAATGAGGAAATAGAAATTGACTCTGCGCTTCCAGTTACATCTTGAATTGCTGTATTTACTTGTTGTAATGTAGCCGCACCTTCTTCAACACCTTGACTTTGTGACTCAGCCCCACCTGATACTTGTTCCATCGCAATTGTAATTTGATCTGTCGCATCATTTGCTTGCTGTACGCTCGCTGTTAACTCTTCAGCCGATGCTGCAACATGTTCTGCTGAAAAGCTAATTTGGGTAATAACATCCTGTAAAGACATAGACATTTCATTAAATGAATTCCCTAATTTCCCTATGTCATCCTTGGAATGGATTGTAATTTTCTCTGTTAAATCTCCCTTACTAATTTTATATGCCGATTCAGCTATTTTTCGTAATGGCCCTGTAATAGACTTTGTAATGAAATAAATTAATATACTACCAAATGCAATAGCAATAGCAATGACAATCAAAGTCTTATAAAACACTGGACTGGCAGCTTGGTTAATTTCTTCATCGAACATAACACCAACTACTTTCCAGCCTGTTTTCTCATTTGTTGCAAAGATTAAATTCTTTTTATCATCTTGTTCTGTATAAGACACATTTCCTTGTTTTTCTTCATAAATTGGTTTAATCCAAGGATCAGTAACTTTTGCACCTGGTTTTCTAGATGGATGACTAACAATTTGCTTATTTTGATCTAAAATAACTGCATAACCTTTTTCACCAATATTAATCATTTTGGAAATTTTTAAGATGTTATCTAAATTTAAGTTAATTCCTATAACACCTTTACCATCTTTTACTTCTTTAGCAATTGTCACTACCATATTTTTGGTAGATGCTGATTGATATGGTGAAGTAACAATTACTTTCCCTTTATTTTCATGTGCTTCTTTATACCAAGATCTATCTCTTGGATTGTATCCATCAGCCATTTGGATAAATGGTTCTCTTATAAACTTTCCTGTCTCTGTTCCAATATAAATACCTTCTACTTCTGGATGAAGTTTTATATATTGCGCTAGCTTCGTTCTTACTATTTCTTCCTGTCCATTTAGATATGTATCTTCTGTTAAGATGTCTGCAAAGTACGTCGCATCAACAAATTTCTCTTCTATATTTTGAGAAATAACAGTATTTAAAATCGAAATATTCTCCTTTGCTTTAGCTGTCATTTGATGTTCAAAATTTGTTTTGGCAGTTTGATATGAAACACCACCAATAATAATTCCTGGTATAGTTAAAATAATAAAGAATGAAATGATTAATTTTTTATTGATACTCATACATTTAACCCAGTTAAATATTTTTTGCATAATAAGCCTCCTTTATGTAATGTGGATACTTGTGTCATTTTATACAATTAACATGCATAAAACAATATATAATGATAACATGTAAATTTTTCGTCAATTATGCATCTTTGCATATCCACTCCTTATACGTATTTTAATCATAAAAATAAGAGAACTTTAGCATTATATATGCTAAAGTTCTCTTATTTCTTAACAGCTTCTACTCTATAAAACTTCTCTTATAATCCTTAAATCTTTACCCTTCGCCTTATAGTCATATTACTAAAACTCTTCGTCCTAATTTATTTGACGCTCTTTACATAACTAATTGCCTGACTTCCCATTTGTACCCATGCCTGTTCAAAGGTTTCTCTCGGTACTTTTACATCTAAGCTATCCTCAAGTGGATCTCGAATATATACAAATTCCTGATCATATCCAATAAGTACAACACAATGTTCATTATACGTAATAGAAACATCTCCACTATTTGTTTCCCATGTAGTAAATTCAGCTGCATCTAATGGTGCAAATGTTGCATTTGTGATCATGACTACAGGTTGCCCTGCTTTTATCCTCTTATAAATTTCTTCTATATTCTTCCCTGTTAAGTCTACAGCTTTATTAGGTAAATATTTTTCCGCTAACTGAAAAAGTGGCCCATGATATACACCATATCCCGATTCAGAAAATGTATAAATATTACCTACAAATCCTTCATTTGGATTCCCGCGCACACCATCGTCTATAAAATCAACTTTTTTTATTTCATTTGCTAATGTCATCTTATCCACTGAAACACCAGCGTATTGTAACATCATCGCTAAGCTTGTCACTTCACAGCCTCTATCTAGCTCTGGTAGTTGCTGAATTAATGGTACACTTGATAAAATGACCTTTTCATCATTATTACTAAATTCCGGTTCTTTCCCGTTTTGTATATTGAAGAATGTCCACTTCTCCCCATACTTTGTAATTCCATTTGTATATACACTCCATACCGCTATAGCTAGTAATGCTATACATATATACCACTTAAACCTCCGTATCACTCTCACGCCCTTTTTAGTTCGTTAAATAAGAATAAAATGCGTCAGCATCCGTTCGAATCACTGGTACAAAATTTAGTTCTTTTTCTCTCTCAGGTTGATCTTTTTTTATTTTTTCTGTTAGCTCTTGAATATTCATGTTCGCTTTGTCCATATTAAGCTCATCTGCCAATTGTAGCACCTTTTGTTCATTAATTTCTCTTAATACTTGATATATATCTTTCCCATATAAATCAATATGATATTTTTTTGCTTCTTCCTGCACTTTTTGTTCGTACACCTCTTGTGCTAACACTTCTATCTCTTTTCCTTTTGGTGAAATACCTAACTTCCCTGCTTCCTCTCTTACTTTCGTTCCATAGATTTCTTCTGCAATGTCCTCTATTTCTTTTCCATTTGTCGAAATACCTAATTTATCCGCTTCATCATTAATTTTAATCGTATTAATTTGATTAATTAAATTTACAATTGATGTATTTTCTATAGATATGCCTAGTTTTAACGCTTCTTGCTTTACTTTTGTTTCATAGATTTCTTCTGACAGCGTCCCAACATCTTTTCCTTCAATCGAAATTCCTAGCTGCTTCGCTTCTCTTCCTACTTCTGTCTCATGAATTTCTTTTTCTAACGTAATTTGTTCTTTCCCTTCCGTTTCAATACCTAGATTCTCTGCCTTTTCTTCTGTATGCACAGCATGTATCTTTCCATTATTTAATTGTTCTTTACTACGTTGTGTGTAATCTGTCTTTCCTTTTGATGTTTCAGAAGGAGAGGCACCCCCTAATATACTTAAGCTCATTACTCCAATAGTGAATACCGTCATCATTTTCTTTTTCAAAATTAATTCCTCCCTCTTATACTTTCTTTCCCATCATTCCCCTAGTTTTTTTAATACTATACATACATCTCATCGCTGCTTGAGATAACATTATGATTGATAAACCCCACTCACATACACCTAGTCTCTTCTTCATGTAACGAACTTTCTTCATGCCATATATAATATAAATAGTTTCTTAACTTTGTCTTAAAAAAAGACGACCTTGTAAAAACAAGATCGTCTTCTTACTTATATTTTTTGGTTTTTAGGGAAAATCACTTCAAAACAAGTGCCATCTCCCCATTTGCTCTCTACTGATATTTTTCCGTAATGCTTTTCTACAATCCAATTTGCGATTGAAAGACCTAATCCAGCTCCTTCTGACGTACTTCTTGCTCTATCCCCTTGATAAAAACGATCAAATAATTTCGGAATATCTTCTTCTTTCACTCCTATCCCGTCATCTTTCACCTGTATGCGAATCGAACTACTCGTTTGCGTGCAATCAATTTGAATATGCCCGCCTTCGTTTGTATACTTCATCGCATTATCTAACAGTATGACCATCATTTGATGAATCCGCTCTCTATCAGCCATAAAAGATACGTCACGTTCTACTTTTAGTATCATTTCTTTTTCTTGATAAGAAGCAATCTCTTTATATGGAGCTACTATTTCTTCTAACAATTTATCAAGTTCAAATGTTTTTTTATCCATCTCAATTTGATTAGAATCAGAACGTGCTAGTAATAATAAATTACTAACGAGTTTTGATAACCGCCTACATTCTTTTGAAATTGTAGAAATATCCATCGCTTTTTCTTCTATCGTAGCGGATGGTGACTGAAATAACACATCCGTTTTTGATTGAATAACTGCAAGCGGTGTCCTTAATTCATGTGATGCATCAGAAACGAATTGCTGCTGTTTCTCCCATGAATTTTGAATAGGTACGAGTGCTCTGCCAGCTAGGAAAAAGCCGATACCTATCGCACATAAACTTCCTATGCTACAACCTATAACGAGGATTAAAAATAAAGTATTTAACATTCCTTCTTCCGCTGTTATATCTCGCACGATTTGAACTATTTCTCCATCTTTTTGAAGCGAAAATACTCTAAAATATCGTCCTTGTACTTTGATATCTTGTAACTCCCCTATTTTTTCCGGAGAAAACTTTTCCAAATTCTCTTCAAAAATTGAACGGAATTTACGATTATCGCCCTCTATTTTCACTATTTTCCCATTCCAAGTTATTCTAGTTACTCGCGGATCTCCAATTTGGATATTCTCCATACGTTTTCTTGGTGGTATTTTAACATCTAATTTTTCTCTATACTGAGCCATCATTTTTATAGATTGATCCACTTCATTATAAATACGCTTATATGTGTATGAATAAATAATACTACCTAATATACCTATTAATAGGATAAATACTAATGAATTCACTATAGTCAAACGAATGCGTGTCTTTTGAAACATACTTCCTTTTTTCATTGTTCTTTTAATATATATCCAATACCTCGAACAGTTTGAATATCTTTCTGATAACCGAATGGTTCTAATTTTTTACGCAAATGATGCACATACACTTCCACAATGGCTACTGTCGTATCTGAATCAAATCCCCAAACACGATCAAAAATTTGTTCACGCATTAAAATCTTACCGCTATTTTGAATGAGATACTCTAGTAGCTCATATTGTTTCAATGTCAACTTAATACTTTGTCCATCTACTTGAACGTCTTTATCTTTTCCGAACAATTCAATCCCTTTATAACGAATCGTTTGCTGCGTTGTTAAACTACCACTTCTGCGTAGTAAAGCGCGAATTCTCGCTTTTAATTCAGGGGCCTGGAATGGCTTAACGATATAGTCATCTCCACCAAAATCCAATCCCTTCACCCGATCTTCTAAAGAATCTCTCGCTGTCAAAAACAGGACTGGTGTTTCAATCTTTTCATCACGTATTCTTTGAATTACTTCAAATCCATCCATCCCTGGCATCATCACATCCAGCAAAATTGCATCATATATATTTTGAAGCGCTAAAAACAATCCATCTTCTCCATTTATTGCCGTATCTACTTCAAATTCATCACGCAAAATTTGTACGATAGACTCTAATAACGAGGCATTATCTTCTACTACAAGTAAGCGCATGCTCTCACCTTCCATCAAATAGTTCAATTCTATTTATTATTACATTTCTTCTCTTCATAGCAAAAGAATGTAGTTACATTACGTATTTTCATTTTTAACTATTTCCTTCTAAAATTTTGAAGTTTTATTATAAAAACTTTGTCTTAAATTTAGCTTAATAAAAAATTGAAAGAAATAAGATTCCTCTTATCTCTTTCAATTTTTTATTACATATACCTTTTTACTCGGCAATTCCAAACAATTTAGCTGACCACCGTACACAGCCCCGCCATCAATTCCAATAATACGATTACTACCAAAATACACTCCGCACTCCTCACTACCATGAAGCGTTTTTGTTTCCGTATGCCCAAATACAACAACCTTTTCACCGCTATATCCATTATGAAATTCATTACGGATCCACATTAACGTATATGGTTCAGATTCAGAAACTCGTTTCATCGGTTCAACCCCAGCATGTACAAATATATACTCTTCTGTTTCAATGTAATGATCTAATTCTTGAATAAACTTTATATGTTCCTCTAATACACGAGAGTGTAAAATCGGTTTTTGGAAGTCTTTCTCATTAACCGCAATATCCTCTTCTACAAATCCATAGCTATATAATGTCTTATCTCCACCATTTCTTTTTACCCAATGGTTCCATGAACGTTCCTCATTTGTCGTTAACGCCTTAATCATCATATCTTCATGATTTCCCTTTAAAATGAGTGCTCCCTCTTCTTTCAATTCTCTTACCTTTTCAATTACAGCACGCGCATTTGGACCACGATCTACATAATCTCCCAGTAAGATTAATTGATCCTGTTTCGCATCATATTGTGCTTCTTCCAATAACTGTTCGAACTTTTCTATCTCTCCATGAATATCACTAATAACAAGAATTCTTTTCATATTATCCCCCTCTTTCTAATTATAGTTCAAAACAACAGAAACTTCCGAATCTTAATCTTAAATCAAATTTATCCCGCATTAACGGGCAGTACGCCCCCCCCAACTGATTACAGTTTCACTTTATTACAAACTAAACTATTATCCTTACAACAATGTAAGTCTCTTGTCATCCAATTCGATAGTTGTAATTACTGTATTTCCTTATACTGAAAGTAAGAAATGAAACAAAAAACAAGGAGAGATGAGAGATGAAAAAAGTAATGGAAGTTGTAGTAGCGGTAGTAGAGGTTTTCGTAAATGGTAAACAAGTCGCAATGGAGTTAAATAAATAATGAAAAGGACAACATTCACTCTAGACCCTTTACTCATATAAAAGAGATAAGACTTCATCATTTCTTTGATCCCTTATCTCCCTATAAAGAAAGCCTTATCCCTTTTAAGGATACGGCTTTCTCTTATTTTTGACTCGTACGAGCTGAAATGCTAATTGCTCTATCTGTTGCTTTGGCAGCTTCATCTAACGCTTCTTTACTATTCTTCCCGTCATACATCGCTTCTAATGCTTTTACAACTGCATCTCGTGATTCTGGGAATACACTAATTAAAGCCCCTTGTGTTGCTGGAGATTGCTTCGTCGCTTGCAGTTGATCTACTGTTACTTTCAACTGTGGATATTTTTCATATTGCTCTTTTACTAATGGCTCATTATATGCATCTGGATTAATTGAGAAATAACCTGTTGCAGTATGCCATTTTGCTTGTACGTCTGGCTTCGTTAAATATTTCATAAAGTCCCAAGCACCTTGTTGCGTTTCTTCTGAAACCATATTCGTCATCCATAATGATGCTCCACCAATAACAACACCATTTTGTTTCGAATCCTCTGGATACGGAATATATGAAACACCTACATTAAACTTAGATGCATCAATTAAATCACGAACACCTGCTGAAGAATCTAAATACATAGCAACTTGTCCAGACTGGAACGCGGCACGAATATCATCCCAACTTGCTCCATACTTTCCAAGTGCGCCAGCTTTATTTAAATCATCTAACATTCCAAATACTTTCTGTCCTTCTTTACCGTTAAATACCGCCTTCTTTGCAGCATCCTTACGACCGTTTTCGTTATCTACATATAAAGCACCTTGTGTCGCTAACAATTCTTCAAAGAACCAACCGTAGTTAAGCATGGAGAATCCATATTGTTTTACATTTCCGCCTTCTTTAATCGTTAACTTTTTCGCTGCTTCTTGTAATTCCGCATATGTTTTCGGAGCTTTCTCTGGATCTAAGCCCGCCTTTGCGAAAGCATCTTTATTATAAATTAATACTGGTGTAGATGAATTAAATGGCATAGAATACATTTTTCCATCAACTGAATAATAATTTGTAATTGCTTTTTCTAATTTTGACGTATCGTACTTATCTTTTTTTATCCAGCTATCAATTGGTGTGATTTTTTTACTATCAACCATATATTTCGTTGTAATTTCACTCGATTGAACAAGAGCTGGCGCTTCTTTCGTTGCAGACATCGTTCTAAATTTCGTTAAAGACTCTTCATATGTTCCTTGGAACTCTGCCTTTATCTCATATTTATTTTGCGACTTATTATAGTCTGCAACAAGACCATCTAGTACTCCTTGTGTTTTTCCACCCATCGCATGCCAGAAGCGAATTACTGTTTTATCACCATTTTTTTCAACTGGTGCTACTTTTGCCCGTGCTTCAGGTTTTCCCTCTGTTTTACTATTTGAACAAGCGACACTAGATAATGCCATTGTTGCTACCATTAATAGAGCAGCACCTTTTTTTACTAGATTCATTTAAATCTCACCTTCTCTTAATTATTTAATTGCACCTTTTGTTAATCCTTGTTGTAATTGCTTTTGCCCTAAAAATAGTAAAATCAATGTTGGAATAACGATAACCGTAACACCGGCCATTACGCTTCCCCAATCAGTTGCAACTTCTTGAGACTGAAGCTGCTTCACACCGATTTGCACTGTTCTTACTTTTTCATCAGTGGTCACTAAAAGTGGCCATAAATACATATTCCATGTTGTTAAAAAGCTATATACTCCAAGCGTAATAAAACTCGTTTTACAATACGGAATTACAACGCTGAATAAAAATCTTATATTTCCAATCCCTTCAATAAACGCAGCTTCTTTCAGTTCATTCGGAAGTGTCATAAAATGTTGACGTAACAAGAAAATACCGAAAGCTGTTGCAAAAAACGGCACTGTCATCCCGGCGAAACTATTGATCCAACCAAAGTTTTGAATCGTTAAAAAGTTAGGCACCATCGTTGCTTCCCACGGAATAAGCATCGTTGAAATAAACAGGAAGAAAATTAAGTTTCTCCCTTTAAACTGAAGAAAAACAAAAGCATAAGCTGCTAAACTTGATACGATAAGTTGTCCAATCATAACGACTGTCGATACAATTAAACTGTTATATAAGTATGTAAAAAGTGGTACTTTTTGAAAAATATTAATGAAATTATCAAAAGTAAACTGGGTCGGAAATAACCTTCTCATTTGAACATCGTCTGGTGTCATAAAACTTATTAAAAATGCATACAGTACAGGAAAAAATACCATTACTGCACTAATAATGAGCAGCATGTATAATAGGAAATTTTGTTTCCACTGTTTAACAATCATTTATAATGCACCTTTCTCTCAGCAAACTTAAATTGAAGTAATGTAGCAAGGAAAATGAAAACAAATAATACCATTGCTTGTGCACTTGCTGTTCCAAATTGATGATTCACAAACGCCTCTTTGTAAATCGAGTACACAATCAAATTCGTTGCATCATTTGGTCCACCGTGCGTTAAAATATCAATTTGTCCAAAGCTTTGGAACGCACTAATTAATGTTACTGTTACAATAAAGAATAAAGTTGGTGATAGCATCGGTAATGTAACACGGCGAAGTTTATATAAATAACTAGCACCATCTATAGATGCACTCTCATATAACGACGTATCGATATTTTGTAAACCACCTAATATAACTAAAAATGCAAAACCTGTATTCACCCAAACTGTTGTAACTGATACAGAGAATAGTGCCCAGTCCGGACTCGTTAACCATGCGATTGCAGGAAGGTTCATAGAAGCTAATATATTATTAAATAATCCTACACTTGGATGAAATAAAAATAGCCAAATCACTGCACTAGCAGCTACTGATATTCCCATCGTCGAAGAAAACAGAACTCGGAATAACCCAATACCTCTTACTTTTCCATTTGCAATCAATGCAAGAAACAAAGCAAATATAATACTCGTAGGCACTGTATATAAAACAAATAATAAAGTTGATTTTATACTTTTGTAGAAGGCTGGATCAGAGAATAAGTATTGATAATTTTCTAAGCCAACGAAAAGATTAGCTTCCCCATGTATATCGGTTAAATAAAAGCTATAGTAAATTGTCCTAAACAATGGATAGAACAAAAAAATCGAAAATAACAAAATAGATGGCGCCAAAAACAATAATCCTATTCTTAAATCTTTCGTTCTCCCCCATAATTTTTTCTTTTTTGACACCTTTGTTTGAACTGGTAACTTACTTACTTCGATCATTATTTCGCCACCACTTTCAACTCTTCTTCAGCTACCACTTTTAAGCGTTCATTCGTGTTTTCATTAAAGAAGCATAACTTTTCTTGCGAGAATAATAATTTTACTTTGTCACCTTTGTTCAAGAGTAACTGTCCGATGACTTTCGCACTCCAAGTTGTTCCATTTACCGCAAAGTTCAATATAGACTCATTCCCTAATACTTCTACAGATTGCAACGTCACTTCTTGTCCCTCCTCAGACAGTACAATATGCTCAGGGCGCATGCCTATGCGAATTGTTCCTTCTGGTAATTGCTTTAACTGTCTAATAGATAATGGAATTTGCAATTGCCCTATATGTAATACACCTTTTTCTTTATTTACTTCCCCATCATTTATATTCATAGAAGGAGAACCTATAAAGTTTGCAACAAATTCGTTTGCTGGTTCGTTATATATGTCAAGTGGTGTTCCAACTTGCTGTATACTTCCTTTATTTAAAACCATGATACGATCTCCCATAGTCATCGCTTCTATTTGATCGTGGGTAACGTAAATCATCGTAATTCCTAATCGCTGCTGAATTTCTCTAATTTCAATTCTCATTTGCGCACGTAATTTCGCATCCAAATTCGAAAGTGGTTCATCCATTAAACAGATTGGCGCTTGACTCACAATTGCCCTGGCAAGTGCAACACGCTGTCTTTGTCCGCCTGATAATTGGCCTGGTTTCATTTTCACATACTCTTTCAGTCCTACCATTTCAATAGCTTCCATTAATCGCTTTTGTCGCTCTTCTTTTTGTACTTTTCTTACCTTAAGTCCAAATAAAATATTTTCTTCTACAGATAAGTGTGGATATAATGCATAATTTTGAAATACCATTGATAGATTACGGTCTTTCGGCTCTAGATCATTTGCAACACGTTCATTAATAATTAAATCTCCTGAAGAAATCTCTTCTAAGCCAGCGATCATTCGTAATAATGTGCTTTTCCCGCATCCCGAAGGTCCAACTAAAACAAAAAATTCACCCTTCTTAATATGAACCGATACGCCTTTAACCGCTGTCTCTTCTGCATTTTTATATACCTTTGAAACATTTTTCAATTCAATCACAAGGTTGCACTCCTTTTTTCTTCTTGTATCCATACTTCATAATGACTTGTTGAAATCGCACTTGCTCCTGCATGAATTGCAATTTCCGCATCTTCTCGCGTTTGAATCAGCCCACCTGCAATAATAGGAAACTCTATTTCCTCTACTAGCTGTTTAATTATAGAAGGCATAATCCCCGGCATAATCTCTACTGCATTTGGTTTAGTCGTTTTACAATTTTCAATTGATTTAGTAAGGGATAAAGTATCTACAATAAAAATACGTTGAATTGTTTTCAATCCAATTTTATTAGCATTTCGAATTGTTGAACCCTTTGTTGAAATAATACCTTGTGCCCCGATAACATCTTGAATATACAAAAGCGCTTCCTCTGTATTCGTATTTAAGCCTTGTATAAAATCACAATGAAGAAATACATCATGTCCATGTTTCTGCAATTCATATACACGCTCTGGTAATTCCAGCATTGAACCAGTCATAAGAAAAACTGTTTTCGGCAATTTTTTGTATGCTTTGTATCCTTTCCAATCCTTTATCATCGCAATATAAGGTTCTTTAAACATTTTTTCCACCTAACTGTTCTATTTTTATCCAAACTAAAAACACCTACTTACATAGAACGCCTTTCTCCTTATTTGAACTCTAGGGAATAGAGCACACCTAAGAAAGTGGCACATTATATGTAAGTGGGTGTTCTCAAATGTTCTCTACCCTATTTATTTTGTTACCTTTACTATATTACGCATTTATTAAGTCAGTTTTGATAGATTGTTAATTAGGTGTTAACCGAATGTTAATATTCACCATATCATCATTTACATTAATCCATATATTCGAATACAAACGAATAGAACGAAACAATACTTAAAATTCAATCAATATGTAAATTCATTCCATAGTTAATAAGTTTTAGTTTGCTTGCCACTGCTTGCGAAGCAAAGTTATCCCAAGCAGTACTATAAAGTGGAATGCGCTTTTCCTCTTGTATTGATAAGGCCCAGGCTGTAACAACATCAGTACCATATCCATTCCCTTGAAATTCCGCTAAAGTTTCCACACTTGCCTCAGCAGCTACGGGCGTACTTCTGGCACTGCAACAAACGGAAACTACCTTTTCATTTTTTACAATTGCAAAATAAGGTTTCCTCCATTCCATCTGTTCTATTAGATTAGGAAAATTTTCTCGCAAAAGCTCTCTATTCTTCTCAGTTATTTGTATTGTTCTAGTCGGCTTATGTAAATTACTATGAAACATGAAAGCAGGACCCATCCAAATATTTTCCACTGTTCTTTCTTCATTTAATATATTAATAATCTTTGCTATCTCTATATGCTTTGAAGGTTCTCGAATTAACTTCTCAATCTTACTTACCGTTTCATCGTCCACATTACAATGATATCTCGTTATACTCCCTTCACGAGTTCTGCCAAGAAAAAAACGTGGTGCTTTCGGATTTCCTTGTTCATTTACATATTTCATTTTTCCTACTTGATTATGAACAAATAAAACCTCTGCCTGAATTACTATTAAATCAAGTTTTGAGAGCCTCATTTTTATCCTCCTTATTTACTCCATATACCATCCATTCATAATCTATTTTTCATGTTCAAAATAAAAATCCCATTCAAATACACATTACTGAATCCATCATACTAACTGATTTCTTCATTCTGTCTATCTAAATGGGATTATTTTTCCGTTTTTTACTCTACTGGTTGTTGTGGCTGTACTACTTCATTCGCTCCAGCTACCCTCAACATATTTACAATATCTTTAAAACCTCTTTTTTCAGCGTATTGCAGTGGCGTCAGATGTTCCTTGTTAGCCATGTTTACATCTGCACCGTGATCAATAAGCAATTGAATTACTTTCTTATGGTTTTCACTACCATTTCCTAATACAATTGCTTCTAATAACGCTGTTCCACCACGTTCATTTTTATAATTCACATCAATATCTGTATGCTCTAATAATTCTTTAACAACCTCTACATGGCCACGCTCAGATGCAGAAATAAGTGCTGTCCCACCTGACCTAGTCGTTTCTTTCGTATTAACTCCTGCATTAATTAATACTTTTACAATATCCGTATATCCTTCTCTACTTGCATAAAGAAGTGGATTACTTTTTTTCTCATCTTTAATTTCAATATTAGCACCTGCACCAATTAATGCTTTAACTGTCTCTACATGATTTTGGTACGTCGCTGCAAGGACAGGCGTTTCTCCGTTGTCACCTTCTACGTTTATATTCGCTCCATCCTGAATCAACTTCATAGCTGTCTCTGTGTCTCCAAGGGTAGCTGAAAGTAACAACTGTTTGTCCATTAAATTTATACTTTTCTCTTCTTTAGATTCTTCCTGTTCTTTATGCTTCTCTTTTTTCTTTTCATTTTTCACATGAACCGGTTTCGATTCTGGTTCTTCTTGCTTATCGCAAGCCACTACCGTCATTAAAAGTCCTAATAAAATACATAATAAAATTTTTTGTTTTCTCACAACTACAGCTCCTATGAAAGATAATGTTTTCTTAACCATTCCTCCATCACATACAATAACTCTTCTTGAGTACATTTATCCATAAGCCCTTTATATTCCTTCTTTAATCGGATTATCTTAAGCTTATACTATGTTTCTCAACCTATTGAAATGATACGCCTGATGGCCCCATCATTAACATTATGAAGCAATTAGTTTAGCACGTTTTTACCGCATTTGTATACATTTCTAAAAAGTACATAAAGTGAAACTTTAATTAGTGGGGGTTTTGTTCATCCACCACTAATTATTAGCCCACACCAATCGGGCTTTTACGGGCAGCCCGACTCCACCTAACTTCTTTGCTTTCACTAAATTTTGAGGTGGGGATCTTATTGCCCGTTAATGCGGGATAAATGATTGCTTTAGGTTACTATATTCCATTGTAACCGTTCTTCTAAAAATTTTACACCTTTTCTATATTTGCACCTGAGTAATAATAGAAAAAGACAACTATATAGTTGTCTTTTTCTATCATTAATGATGTCCACCATGATTTCCTGCTTTCGGTTTCCCCATCATCTCTTTATTCATTTCCCATTTATGCTCTGCTAGCTCTTTATATGAAAGAACTTTCCCCTTATAGTTAGATACAAAGCTCTCTGCATCTTTTTTATTTTTAAATGAAATGACATTATAAGCCATCGGTGTCGTTATTGTTTTATCATATACGTAAGTAGCGTCTTCTAACGAAATCCAATCTTTCGAATCATAATCTCGAACAAATTTCTCTTTCGTCTTTTCACCTGAGTTGATCTCCATCCATTTATACATACAACCGATATCATCAAACTTTAACGCTTTTCCATTTTCTAAAATAATTTCTGTTGCAAATTGATTATCTGTTACCCCAATTTGACAAATATCACATTTATCATGTTTCTCATCAATGGCAACAGCTGCTGTTTCCTTTTTCCCACACCCGACTACCGTAAATACGAAACATAAACATATAGCAAGTACGACATATTTTACTTTCATCAATATTCCTCCCTAGAAACCGTATACTCCACGAAAAGAATACCAAAAGGTTGTGTGAGATTTGTGAAAAAACAATGTGCTTTTTGTAATATAGGAAACAAAAAAAGATGTGTAGTTATTTCTACACATCTCTCATCACTCACAACCTGTAATTAATAAATCATCTTCTAATTTAACTAATAATGTATCCTCACTAATTTCCTGTCCAACTTCTACATTTACCAATCTTATATTTCCACTAATCCCGACTGCAATTTTTTTAAGCTCACCGTCATTTTTTCGGATCATCAGTAATTTCTCCCATTCATATACGTAAGAAGATTCATTAATAAAAATCTCCTCTACTTTTCCTTCATAAGAGCTATAAATCTCTTCAATTCTCGTTTTCATATAACATCTACTCCCTATTTCACACTTCACTATTTTCATCTTATTCTACCATTCTTACGAGGAGCAGCTTACTTTTTAAAAATTCAAATTAACTACCATGAACAAAATGAACAAAATAAAAATTATGCTTCTAATGATGTTATTTTTCAAATTATTTACCATTTGAATAGATGCTTTTATTATAAATAAAAAACCTTTTTCTGAATTTTTATTCTATTTTGAAAGCGCAATCATTCTTTTGAGGGGGAAATTACATGTTAGCACTACTTGGATTTGCGATGGTATTTGTCTTTATGTTTTTAATTATGACGAAACGTATGTCAGCGCTAGTAGCATTAATATTAATTCCGAGTGTTTTTGCATTAATTGGCGGATTCTATGCCAATATGGGGCCTATGATGTTAGAGGGAATTCAAAAATTAGCACCTACTGGTATTATGCTTATGTTCGCTATTTTATATTTTGGGATTATGATTGATAGCGGTTTATTCGATCCTGTCATTAGTAAGATTTTAAAATTTGTAAAAGGAGATCCTTTAAAAATCGTTGTCGGAACGGCTATATTGACTATTATCGTTTCTCTAGATGGTGACGGTACAACAACATACATGATTACAGTTTCCGCAATGTATCCACTATATAAGCGCCTTGGAATGAACCCCCTCATATTAGCTGGAGTTGTTATGTTAGGGGCGGGGGTAACAAATCTTACACCTTGGGGTGGACCCACAGCTCGTGTTATGAGCGCACTTGGACTTGAGGCTTCTGAATTATTTACACCTCTTATTCCAGGAATGATTGCTGGTGCAATTTGGGTTGTTTTCGTTGCTTACTATCTTGGAAAAAAAGAAAGAAAACGTTTAGGAATTATGGATGTACAGTATTTAAAACAAATGCAAACAATGGATGAGCAAGCTGCAACTGTCGAAGCCGCAGTGCATAAACGTCCTAAACTTCTATGGATTAACTTTTTATTAACCGCTACATTACTTGTCTGTCTCATACTAGAAGTTATGCCGTTACCTGTTTTATTTACAGTCGCTTTTGCTATCGCTGTTATGATTAACTATCCAAACTTAGAGCAACAGAAAGAACGTATTGCTTCTCATGCAGGGAATGTATTAGCAGTTGTTTCTCTCGTATTTGCTGCCGGTATTTTCACTGGTATTTTATCTGGAACAAAAATGGTAGATGCCATGGCTAACAGTGTAGTAACTCTTATACCAGATGCACTTGGACCACAATTGCCAATTATTACAGCTCTTCTTAGTATGCCATTCACATTTTTCATGTCCAATGATGCATTTTACTTTGGGGTATTACCTATTTTAACTAAGGCTGCTGCTACTTACGGAATTAGTGCAGCTGAAATGGGACGTGCTTCCTTACTTGGGCAACCCGTTCACTTATTAAGTCCTCTTGTTGCATCCACTTATTTATTAGTTGGGATGGCAAAAGTTGATTTTGGTGAACATCAACGTTTTACTTTATTGTGGGCAGTTGGAACGACAATGGTGATGTTGATTACTGGCATTGTAATTGGGATTATTCCAATATAAGACGCAAAAAACAGTAGAAGAAATAAATCCTCTACTGTTTTTTATTATGAAGAAACAAGAAAATACCGTCTCTCCGGTCTCCCCACACTCCCATATATTAGCTCTGCGTGGACTTTCTTCCCAGATATTAAATACTCTAAATAGCGCCTTGCAGTTGATCGACTTACGCCTACCATTGAACTTAGTACCTCTGCTGTAATGCCTTCTTCATTAACTGTTAACATATGTTTTTTTATTTTTGCTAAAGTTAAGGGGTCTATCCCTTTCGGGGCATATTCCATTTCATTTCCCTTTACGCCTCTTTGAGACCATAAATGTTCTATTTGTTCTGTAGATAATTGATTATTTTTCTTCAGCTGCACAATCTTTTTTTGATAACTTTCCAAACTCGCCTTAAATCGATCAAACATTAGTGGCTTTACAATATAATCTGTTACTCCGCCCCGCAGGGCGTGCCTCACTACATCTGTTTCCGATGCCGCTGTAATCATAATAATATCTGTATCGTGCAAATGATGCCTAATATATGTGACAAGTTCCGTTCCTTGCATATCAGGTAAGTACACATCTAATAACACAAGCTGTGGCTTCACAAGCTCTAGCCATTCTTTCGCTTGTTCTCCAGTCGTTGCCGTTCCAATTACTTTAAATCCCTCAATTTTTTCAGTAAAACGACGATGAATGTCAGCAATCCGAATATCATCTTCTACAATTAATACTTCAATCTCCTCACCCATTACTATTCGCCTCTCTCTTTCGGTAGTGCAATAATAAATAACGCACCACCTAAATCCCCTTTTTCGATTGCAATACTTCCATTTAAATCTTCTACTAACTCTTTCACTTTTGCTAATCCATATCCTCGCTCTCCTCCTTCTTTCGTCGAAAAGCCTTTATAGAATATGCTAGTAATTATTTCATCATGAATCCCTTGCCCTGAATCTTCCACTTCAATTAATATTTCTTCTCCAATATCAGTTACAAACATCCTTACTCTCTTATCATTCTCTTCATTTTTTTCAATTGCTTCAAATGCATTCGTAATTAAATTTCCTAAAATAGAAACGACATAATTACTCTCAATATGTGGACTTAATTTGTGTAAACCACTTTCTCTATCTAGCATAAAATCAATCTTCAACTCTCGTGCTCTATTATAAAATCCAATTAAAATTCCACCTAGCCATGGATTTTGAATCCGCTTCATAATAAATTGAACAAAATCTTGATATACCGCTGTTTCCTTATGAATAAGCTCTAAAGCATCTTCGTATGATTCTAATTGGATAAGACCTGAAAGCGTATACAATAAATTGTTATATTCGTGCGCTTGCGCTCGTAATGCCTCTGTATATTGCTTCGTCTGAGATAATTCTGCTGTTAACTGATCCATTTCAGATTTCAAACGTAAGCTCGATACAACGCCAGTTACTTTATTCTTTACTTTAATAGGTAGACGGTTCGCAATAACAGCCTGTCCTTTTATATTTAATTGGCGATCAAACTGTTCTTCACCAGTTTGAAGTACATCTAGTATCGTTGAATTAGGAATTACATTTAAAATAAATTCCCCAATAATATTTTGTTGTTTATCTAGCGAAAGAATATCATAAGCTGCTTGATTGACTAAACTAATCATGCCATTTTTATCGATTACAATAATCCCTTCACGTACAGATTGAATCACTGTACTATGCTCTTCATATAAAGATGAAATTTCTTCTGGTTCCATACCGAACATCATTCTTTTTATACTTGCCGCTAAATATATAGAGCCGATTACTCCAATTAATAGGCCTATTATTGTAATCCAAAATACACGCTTTCCATACACCTCTACCGCTCCATGAATATCATCCATTGAAAATCCAACAGACACCACACCAATGATTTCATTTTCCTGATTACGGATTGGAACTTTTCCGCGTAATGAAGGGCCTAATGATCCAGTTGCTTTCGAAACATATGATTTTCCTTCTAATAAAACGCCTTTGTTATCTCCACCAATCATCGCTTCTCCTATTTTATCTCGCTCAGGATGTGCATATCGAATCCCCTCTTTATTTCCAACTACAATGAAGTCAGCCTCTGTATCCATTCGAATTCTTTCTGCAATCGGCTGAATAATAGAAGCTGGGTTTTCTTTTTGAAAAGCTTCCTTTATTTCAGGTATAGCAGCAACTGTTTTCGCAACATGCAAAGCCCTTTTGCCAATTTGCTCTTCTACCGTTTCAGATAATATGTAATAAAATAAATAACTCGTTAGCATAAGTACAACTAAAATAAGTGTACTAATAGTTAATGTAATTCTCGGTTGGAGTTTTAATTTTTTTAATTTCAAAACCATTCCCCTAACATGATTAAAGATAGAATTTAAAGAATATACAGTCTCTTTAATTATACTTAATCATAACACGGTTACTCTATATTTCTTTCTTTTTCTCTTCATAAAAAAAGAAACGAAGTAAAATTACTACCTCGTTTCTTAACATTCGTTATTACACTTTAAACTTACTAATCATCTCTTGTAATTCTTCTGCCATTTGTGATAAATGGACTGCTGCTGCATTTATTTCATCTACTGAAGCTAATTGTTCCTCAGAGGAACCAGCAATATTTTGAACGCTTGCTGCATTTTCTTCAATTGTAGCTGCAATTTCATTAATAGATGCACTTACTTGTTTTGCATCTACCGTCATTTGTTTTGCTACATCTACCATGTTATCAATTTGTACAACTGTATCATCCGTAGATTTCAATATTTCAGCAAAGCTTTGCTTCGTTTCATTTGCAACTACAAGTCCTGATTGTACTTCTACTCCAACTTGATTCATAGAGCTTACTGTTTCTTTTATATCAAATTGAATCTCTTTCACTAGTTTCCCAATTTCCGTAGAAGACTGTCCTGATTGTTCTGCTAGCTTTCGCACTTCATCTGCTACAATTGCAAATCCTCTTCCTTGCTCTCCAGCTCTCGCAGCCTCAATTGCCGCATTTAACGCTAATAAATTTGTCTGTTCAGCAATATGTTGAATCACTTCAAGGATTGCTCCAATTTGTTTCGACTTATCGTCTAACAAACCAATGATTTTGTCTGACTGCGAAACAGACTCATGAATTAATTGCATTTGATTCACAGTTTGTTCAACTAACTTCCCACCATTTTCAGCTTTTTTCTTCGTATACATAGAGGCTGTAGATACTAATGAAGAACTATCTGCAACACGCTGAATTCCTTCTGTAACTTCTTCTAACAATGTTGCTCCTTCTTCAACTTCTTTCGTTTGTATTTCTGCACCACTTGATACTTGCTCTATCGCCTGTGTAATTTGTTCCGTTGCTTCGCTTGTCTGCTTCATACTAGCTGTTAATTCTTCTGAAGATGCCGCTACATGACTTGCTGAAGTGTTTATATTGGAAATGACACTTTGTAACGATGCAGCCATCTCGTTAAAACTTTCTCCTAGCTGCCCAATTTCATCTTTAGAATGAACTGTAATTGACTCTGTTAAATCGCCTTCACTAATCTTTTTCGATGATATAACAAGTTGTTTTAACGGACTAATAATAGAAGCAATTATGAAGTAAATTAAAATCCCACCAATTACTAATGAAATACCAATAACAGTTATTGTTTTATAGAAAATAGGGTTAGCTGCTTCGATAATTTCTTTTGAAGGCATAATTCCTGCTATTTTCCATCCAGTTTTCTTATTCGTTTTAAAAGTGATATTGCGATCTTCACCATCTAATGAATAATAAAAATCTCCAGCTTCCTGTTTATACAATTCTTTACTAAGTTTCTCTTCTAATTTCTCTTCTGGCTTCATTTTCGGGTGCGCTACTACATTTTTATCTTGATCAAATATCGCTACATATCCTTCCTTACCGATATTAACCATCTTGGAAGTAGTAACAATATTATTAATGATTAAGTCAATCCCAAGAACTCCACTTTTATCCTCGTTTTGTTTTGCTAGTGTAATAACAATATTCCCTGTCGTTTTTGACTTATATGGAGCAGTTACAATTACCTCTCCACTTTTCTTCACGGCCTCTTTATACCAATCTCTTTCTGTAGGATTATATCCATCTGGCATCTGAATAGCTGGTGATTGAATGAACTGTCCATTACTAGATCCTGTATAGATTGCTTCCATTTCTGGATGCAGTTTATTGTATTCTTCTAGTTTATTTTGTATGTTTTGAATTTGATCTGCTTGGTAACTTGATTGTGTGAATAATTTCGTAAAATAAGTTGCATCTACTTTTTTACTATCCAATTCTTTATTAATTACATTATCCAAAATTTTTATATTATCTTTCGCCGAGTTTAAAATCGTTTCATTAAAATTCGTCTTCGCCTGTTGATAAGACGTCCAACCAATTACAATACTTGGAAGAATTAAAATGATAACAAATGACACAAGTAACTTTGTTTTTAAACTACTACTCCTTAATTTCCCTTGAAACATATTTCTACCCCTCCATACCGTTTTAAATGTAATTATCTCACATTTAATTTATTTATATAAATTACACGATTAATTGTATTAACTCTTTGTCTCTTTTTCTATTAAAGAGTTAATACATACCTTTTTCATTCTATATAAATTAAATAATTAAAACAATATATAAAAATGTATATTATTCGAAATATTATAATTCACAGAAGAACCTCCAGTATTTCACTTACTAGAGGTTCTTTCCACCTTACTATTCTTTATCTTTTTCTACTTCTTTTTTCTCATCTTCTACTACAGATACAACAGGTTTATCACTTGATAATTGCTGTACTGTTCCTTTTCCAGCAAATCCTTCTAATAACTCTTTTAAGTCAATTCCAGAAGAAGCTTTTAACGTTTCTTGCATCGTTGCCATTAAATCAGTTGCATAACCCGCAACTTTTCCGGCGCCGCTATTTTTACCACCGCCGCCTGTATCAACAACTGTAATTTTATCAATGTTACTAAGCGGACTTGCAACTTCCTTCGCATAACTTGGAAGCATTTTAAGAACCATATCCATAATTGCCGCTTGGCCATATAACTCAAATGCCTCTGCAATTTTTTGCTTCGCTTCTGCTTCTGCTAAACCTTTTAATCTAATAACATCTGCTTCCGCCGTACCTTGTGCTTTTTGTACTTCCGCTTTCGCTTGACCTTGCGCTTTTTCGATTTCCGCCTTCGCTAAACCTTCTACACGTACTTCTTCCGCACGAGCTCTCGCTTCAGCTTCAATCTTATATTGATCCGCATCTGCCTTTTTAATTTGTTTTACTTTTTCTGCTTCCGCTGATTGCTCAACAGCATAGCGATCTGCATCTGCTTTTTTCTTAACTTCTGCATCATATTGCTTTTCACGACGCGCAATCTCTTTTTCTTCTAACTCGATTTGCTTTTCACGCTCAATGATTTTAACGCGCATTTGCTCTTCTGTAACACCTTGTTGTGCTTTCGCTTGTTGTAATTCGTAAGAAAGATCCGCATCTGCACGGGCTTGCTCTTGTTCCCTCTTATAGGACTGTACTTTTAATTCTTTATGTTTTTCAGCTTCAGCGATTTGTGCATCACGTTGATATTCTGCTTCTTTTGCCTCTTTTTCAGCACGTGCTTTTTCAATACGTGCTTCTTTTTCACGCTCTGCGTTCGCAATTGTTGCATCACGCTTAACGGTCGCAATTTGCGGCTGACCAAGCGCATCTAAGTATCCGTTTTTATCCATTATTTCTTTAATTGTGAAAGAAACAATGCGAAGTCCCATCTTCTTTAAATCTGTAGAAGCTACTTCATGTACCTTTTGAGCAAATTGCTCTCTATTACTATACGCATCCTCTACTGTCATAGAAGATAAGATTGCACGTAAGTGACCTTCTAAAACCTCTTTTGCTTCTACTTTTAACTCTTCCGTTTCTTTTCCTAAATATTGCTCAGCTGCAGTAGATACTTCTTCAATTGTAGAACCTACTTTAATAATAGAAACACCATTTACTGTAACTGGAACACCTTGCTTCGTATACGTATCACGTGTACCAACTTCTAATTTGTAGTTTAATAGGCTTAAAGGTTCTGCTCTTTGCATAATTGGAACTACGAAAGTACCGCCCCCGCGGATAATCTTAATCTTCTTTCCATCATCAGTGGTAACAACATTCTTTCCTCCACCAAGCCAGTTCCCTGTAACAATTAACGCTTCATCTGGACCAACCGTACGATACTTCGTAATGAATACTAAAATGAGTAGAATTAAAATTGCCAGTAAAACTCCACCGATAATTAATGGAATCGTCATGTAAATTCCCCCTTATAATTTTGGTTTCTTTAAAGAATAAGCGATGTTTTGTACAAGTAAAACACCATCTTGGACTCCCTCGATAATAACCTCTGTTCCTTGCGAAATATCTTTTTTTCCAACTGTTTTAGCTGGGATTGCATTACTTCCAAATTGGGATGAAATTAATACTTCACCAAATCCTTCTGTAGGAATTGTCGTAATGACTTCTCCTTTGCAACCGATAAATTCATCCATACGTTGTACGGTATTTTGCTCTGCTTCTGCAATCGGTTTTAAAATTAGTATTTTCATGATGAAAACACCGATAAAAGATATAGCAAATGCAGCCCCAAAAATAGTAATACTATTAAAGGAAAACAAATATTCTCCTATATAACTAAGCCCACATAACATGGCGAAGAAACTAAGTAATAAAGTAACAACGGATACAGCTCCGCCCCCAAAACTAAATATCGATTCAAATATATCTCCAAAGAAGATATAAATAACAGTGAGTATAGTAGCAATAATAAATCCATATAAATAAATTGTTTCAAGTGGATAACCAAACAAGACCATTTCTTATCCCCCTTTCTTAAACAATCCCTTTTTTGTTATATGTATGCCCCACCTCTTTCAAAGATTATAGTTCTTAATTTTCAGTTATTTACCTTTTAAAGAAAAGCCTGTAAGACAGGCCTCTAAAAAAGAACAGGAGAAACCTATTGTGACAGGCTCCTCCTAGAAAATAACCGATATATTATATATCTATATAATATACTATTTTCCACAAAAAGTAAAGTTAAACATACATTGGAAAGACACTTATTTTACTGATAATTTGTACGTTCCATCACCATTATCATATTTATATACATACAAGTAATACTTGCCTGGTTTTGCATTAAATTTCGCTTCTATATGATTCCCATTGGCTTGACCGTAAGCTGCATAATTTTGCATATCTGATTCATGGTGAAGTACCCATGTCATCCCAATTCCATACTCATTTAAAACAGAAATGTCGATATCTTTCGCTGATGCTACATTAAATGTATAAACATCAGTGTGGTCCCCGCCAATAAGACTGCCTTTTATCGTACTATTTAGCCCGATACGATTTGCTTCTTCTGGACGATTATTTGGTTCTGATTCTGTTAAACTTCCATCTTTAATCGTAACAGTTGTTTCGCTTCTGCTCTCTTTGCCTTTATCATCTTTTACTCTTAACGATACTTTATAAGAACCTTCTCTTTCATATACATGTACTGGATTCACTTCTGCACTTGTGCTTCCATCTCCAAATTCCCATAAATAAGAAACAATTTTTCCATCTTCATCGTTTGAGCCATCACTTTTAAATTGAATTCCCTCTTTTACAAGACCGCTATAAGGGCCATTTATATTAACCGTTGGAGCTTTATTTTCTCCATCATCTTTTGCGATTCCATGGAAGACTACATCATATTCAAATTCATTTGAACTATTCACACGATAATTGACGAAGTATGCTGTAACAGTTTTGTAGCCACTCCATTCTTTTTGCGCCAATTGTTCTAAAGATTCATTTACTCTTTTACTCATTGCTTTCCAATCTTCTGATTCACCTTTTGTGACACTACCTGTATACGTACCTTCTAATGTAAATGTATTAAAGAATTGAGAATTATGTTTTGTCATTTTTGTATCTTTCATAGGCAACGTACCACTAATTTCTTTTTTCACTTCAGTTAACGATTTCGGTGCATGTTCAGCTAAATAATCATCTGCTACTTCCGGTACATTATATTTATCTTGATTATCAATTAACTGCTGCATATACTCTTGATACTCTTTATTTAACTTAGGATCTTTACTTAGATTTTCACGATATGCATCATAATTTTTCACGTCATTCGCACGAATCAAATCTTGAATTTTATCAAATGTTTCAAACTGATGCGTATATAAGTAAGACTGCAATGCGAACGAGTAATTATAGAAATCCCAAGAACCGTATTTAGCAAATAGTGTACGCTCTGCTGTATAACGGCTTGCAGGATCAGATGATAATCCGCTAATTATACTCTTTCTTGGTACAACGTTATTCGTACGAGTAGATCCTGCGAAAAACTCTGCATTTCCTTCTTGGAACCAAGTTAGCCTTTCATTTTGATACATATCTCCTCTTCCAAATAAACCAGGAACTTCATATCTCCCTTGCAGATAATGAGTAAATTCATGACGGAATAACTCTTCTAAACTATAAATACTTTGCTCTGGTGTACGCTCATATGTAAAGAATGTACCTGTCTCTTCAATATAAATTCCACCGTTGTTTGTTTCATATCCATACAATTGTCTATTTAACTGATATTCATCTGGACTATTATAAATTACGATCGTTAATACATCATCCGCATTTCCTGGCTCTAACGCTTTGTCATTTCCAATTACACGGTGATACTGTGCCTTTACTTCCTTCGCAGCCCAATATAGTCTCTTAATTTTTTCTTCTGATACTTTATCTCCTGTTTTGAACACAATTGATCCATCGTCGAATGTATACGTTTTTGGTAAGTATTGCTCTTTTCCTTCTTTACGTATTTTCTCTAAATCTACTGTATTCCCGCTATAATCTTTACCATTATAATTTGTTGTAATTTGTTCTACCGCAACAAAATACGGTTCACTTAAGCGCGGGTACATATGCATTGCTTGTGTAACAACCTCTAATCCTTTATTTGGATTGCTATGAAACTTCCCTAAACGGCTAGCAAAATAAATGCCATTATTAACGAGCCATTTATTTTCTGGCGTTACTTCATTTAGAAGAGCAATACGATTTATTTCATTAATAAACCCATCTACTTTTCCATACCACATCGTTTCATTCGCTTCTTTACGAGCCTCAGTTAAGTACGACTGTATATCATAGTCAATACCTTGCATAATATCGTATATTGCTTGTCCCTTCATTCGATCATTTACATAAGTAGTATAATTATCATTGTATTGCTTTAAAATATTCGATGCATATTGAACCGTTTCAACATCGCTTGAAGCATTACTAATTAATTTACCGTATGCAGATACGACTGTATCTTGTTCAACTGTACCAAGCTTAAAGTTTGGATTTTTTGCGATTGCTTTTAAAGCAGGTAAACATTTATCCTGGAAGCTTCTTTCATTTAAGTCGCTTAATTCACTATTATAAAATGCAAGATAAAAAGCTGAACGCAGCACTTCAGTAAACGTTTGAATTCCTTTTGAATCATCTTTCGTAAATGTACTACCTCTATGAGCTAATTCATCTATAATGACTTGCATTTTTCCTTTATCTTTATAAAAAGCCTTTGCATCTTCATTAAACTGGAATAAGTCTGTAATTTGGTGCCACTTAATACTGCCTAACGTTTCAACTAATTCTTGATCATTCATTTTGTTTAAATCAGCCATTGAATAGCTTTCTTTAACTTGCTTCACTGCAGTTTTCTTCGTAATAGATGCTGGTCGCTGTGAAAAATCTCCTACTTTTAAACGTTCTTGAAATGATAAAGTTTCATCAACTTTTGAAATATGTCCAACTTCATCTACCGACTTTTCAATTCCAACCGGTTTCGTTTTCAACACGTTATACGGTACTTTTTCTTCCGCTGCTGCATGAGTTTGAAGTGCGCCTAACGATAAAGCCATTGTACTAATGCTAAGCATCACTTTATTGATCTTTGATTTCTTGTTCATATCCTTGCCCCCTATTTTAATATTCCATTCAAGAATTTAACATAAAATCTGGATGTAACAATATAAAATGCAATATTTCATATTATTTTTTCCTATAATTTGTACATATCGTGAACACATTGCTCTTTACCTCCCTAAAACAAATTGCATCCTTTCACATTATAAAAAGGTAATTTTTTGACAATTAAAAACTTAATTGTTATGATTATTATAATTGTTAACTTTATTAAATAAGGGTGGGATTCTATGATAAAAAAAGAAAACAGTGTATTTTATATCTCCTTCTTGCTAACAACATTATTCATTATATGGGGAATTACCCCAGCAAGTTGGATACATGGCTACGATTTACAAAGTGTTACATCTTCTTTAAACTCATTTATCCTCAATAAATTTGGGTGGTTTTACTCTCTACTTATGACTACAATGATTATTTTGGCTGTTTATTTAGCATTTTCTAAGTACGGTTCTATTCGTCTTGGTAAAGATGGAGAAAAGCCAAAATATAATTATTCATCTTGGCTATCCATGTTGTTTGGGGCAGGAATGGGAATTGGACTCCTCTTTTATGGAATCGCTGAACCGATTTCACATTTTACAGATCCATTAACAGGAAAAGCGGGGACAGAGGAAAGTGCCAAACTCGCTATGCAATATTCATTTTTCCACTGGGGACTCTTTCCGTGGTCACTATACGCAATGGTTGCTTTAACAATTGCATATTTCACATTCCGCAAACAAAAAGGTAGCACTATCGGGGCTACAGTTACTCCATTATTTAATCGATCGAAAAATTCTCGTATCGGAAAAACAGTTGATATTCTAGCTGTTTTAGCCACAGTATTTGGCATTGTGCCATCTGTTGGGATTGGTGCTCAACAAATTGCTGGAGGATTAAGCTATTTATTCCCTTCTATTCATAACACTTTACTTACACAGCTCGTACTTATCGCCATCTTCGCCGTTTTATATTTAACGAGTGCACAAACTGGCTTAGATCGTGGGATTAAATATTTGAGTAACTTAAATTTCTCTCTTGCAGGTATTTTACTCGTCTCCTTTTTATTTTTAGGGCCAACCGTATTTATTATGAAATATTTCACATCTACACTCGGTTCTTATATTGGAGCTTTGCCTAGTATGGGATTAAATTTAGGAGCATTTAATGAAAAATCTTCTTCTTGGATTGAAAACTGGACTATTTTCTATTGGGGATGGTGGATTTCTTGGTCTCCATTCGTCGGTACATTCATCGCTCGTATTTCTAAAGGGCGCACAATAAGAGAATTTATTTTTGGAGTTGTATTAGTCCCGACTCTTATCTGTACATTTTGGTTTGCAGTATTTGGTGGTACCGCAATCCATATGGAAATGTTCCAATCGCTTGGAATAGCTGATGAAATTGCAAAAAATGGTACAGAGATTGGATTATTTGCTGTTATTTCACATCTACCATTCTCTACATTTTTAACGATTATCGGGTTAATTTTAGTAGCCACATTTTTCGTTACTTCTGCCGATTCAGCAACATTTGTTGTTTCAATGCAAACGAGTAACGGAAGTTTATCACCGAAAAATAGTTTAAAACTTATATGGGGATTAACAATCGCGATAATTGCCGCTATTTTATTACAAGCTGGAGGATTAAATGCACTACAAATCGCAGCTATAATTGCTGCGCTACCATTTTCTATTGTAGTCGTTCTTATGGTTACTTCACTCTTTAAAGAGCTACGAAAAGAAGATGTTAATTTGCAAACGAAAGAAGTGCCGAAAAAAATAAAAAAGGTTATGTAACGATTGGCGCCTCAAATCACTTCTAAATCCGCAATAAAACCCATTCATATGAAAGATCATTTTCATATGAATGGGTTTTTCACTCTATTATATAGTGTTGCAAACATGCTTTTTCCTCAAAACCTACTTTCTTGTACAATTTCATCGCACGATCATTATTCGTATTCAAACATAGTACTATCTCTCTCATCCCTTGGAAGGAGAAAATATACTGAATTGCCCCTTGTAATATCCGCTCTCCGACACCTTTTCTTCTACTATTTTCAGCGGTTGCAATAAATTCAATATTCGCTTCATGAAACTCCGGATTTACTTCAACATATACATAACCTTCTAACTTACCATTCTTCATACTTACAAATAATTTATTCGTATCACTTAAACGTTCAATGATTTCATTTCCTTCATAATATGTATTAGGAAAAATATTATTATGTAAAACAATAAACTGCTCAAATACTTGTTGAGATGCTTCCTCTACTTGATTTATTGTACATTGCTCCACATTAGTTTTCTTTAAAATTAAAACGCTATGTTTCTCTTGTTTTTTAGCTTGTAAATATTTCATAAAGTCGATGCCATTACTATTTTTCACGTGATAAAATCCATGAAACTTTTGAATATGAAGTGGAATTTTCTCGATAAGTTTCTTCCACATACTTAAAGCAATCTCTCCCCAATTCGAAGCTATAATAAAAGGCCCCCAAATCTCCGCACTTTCGCTTACCTTATCTATATCAAATCCTAATACACCTACAATTTCATTATTATCATTATAAGAAACGACAAAAGACTTCTCCCACCCTATATCAGAAAAACCATGAAGAATAGCGTCCAATATTTCTTCATGATTTTCCCCGCAATAACCAACATGCTGCGTAATATCTTTATTCATCATCGAAATAAATTCTGTAGCTTCTTCGATCTTTGAAATAGAATTAATATGCATAACTTCCCCTCCTTTTCTAATACACTTAGACAATCACTAGTAATATCCTTCTCTAGTAAAAAAAGACATCATCATATGCATGTTTCTAATAAAACCGCCATGATAATGTCTTCTCAAAAAAGAAAAAATTAATTATATATAATAATAAGATTAAACGTTATTTATTTCTTAAATAATCTCTTTCTAAATACGAACATACTTAGTGCGGAAAGAACAAGTGTTATGCCAGAAAGTAAAGTCGAAGTGCTAGCTTCACCGCCTGTTGATGGTAAAAATTTCTTGCCTTCCTCTGGCTTATTAGTATGTTGTTTATTTAAAGTGTCTGCTTTTCTTCCCTCGTTTTCAACAACTTGATTATTCCCTTTTGGCTCTTGATCCAATCCTGTTGCTGATTCTTTTACTTCTTTCTTTGGTTCTTTCGATCCTTCAACTTCTTTTACCGGCTCTTTTTCTTCTTCTTTTGCTTCTTCAACTTCTTTTACCGGTTCTTTCACTTCTTCTTTTGTTTCTTCAACTTCTTTTGTTGGTTCTTTCACTTCTTCTTTTGTTTCTTCAACTTCTTTTGTTGGTTCTTTCACTTCTTCTTTTGCTTCTTCAACTTCTTTTACCGGTTCTTTTACTTCTTCTTTTTCCACTATATTCTGTATAACTGTTCCGTTAAACCTTATGCTAATTTCATCAGAATCTAAATCAAATTTATACACCTTTTCACCTAGCGTATTCCATTTTATTACTCCGTTATTAAACGTCCCTCCCTCACTTGTCAATTGAATATTTTCAATACTTTCTCCTTCTAAATCATATACAGGAACTTGAATTTCTTCGTTTATTTTTGCATCATTTAAAATGATATTTTGTCTTCCAACATCAATTGTAAACCACTGCCCTAATTGTATTAACGGCCTGACATCACGAATCTCATTCCCAGCTAGATTTAAGCTAAATAAGTTTAGCATGGAACCAATAACCGTTACATCTTTAATATGATTGTCCGCAAGATTTAACCACTGTAAATTTTCCAATGAAGATAGTGGTGTTATATCTTCAATTTGATTATGAGATACATTCACATTATTCAATTGTTTCAAGTTTGAGATGAACTCAATATTTTTCAGGCCTACTCCTTCTAAAGTGAGTTTTTCTAAGTTCGTCATGTACTCTAAACCTGTTATATTTTTTATCTCATTTCCATTTTCTTTAAGTATCTCTAATTTTTTAATCTGTAATAAATCTTCTTTTGTAATAGGAGCGTTTAAATTCTCTCTACCTAAATTCTCTTTATTAATATGTTGTTGTAAAGTTTTATCGAGAATTACATTTTGACTTTCTTTTTGTTTTTCAACTATATTCTGTATAACCGTACCATTAAATCTTATTTTACTTTCAGTAGAATTAGTATCTAGTTTAAATTCATATATTTTTTCTCCAGGACTATTCCATTTTATAAATCCGTTATTCAGAGTAGCCCCTTCACTTTGCAAATTAATATTTTGAAGTGGCTCTCCTTTAAGGTTGTATACTGGGATTTTTATTTCTTCATCTACGCTTCCTTCATTTAAAAAGATTTTTTGTCTTTGAATATCAATTGAAATTCGCTTACCTAATTCCTCAACAGGCCTTACGTCAAAAATTTCATTTGCTCCAAGATTTATCTCATGTAAATTTGTTAAAGTGCTCAACGGCGATATATCAGAGATATAATTCTCTTCTAAATTCAGCACTTGTAAATTTCCTAATTGCGATAATGATGATATATCTTTTATTTCACTATCAGAAATTTCTAGTTCAATAAGATTACTCATTTTACTAATAGATTCAACATTATTAATTTTATTGTTCCCTATCCATAATAATTCCACATTATTTAATCGATCAATTCCCGTAAGATCACTGATTTGATTATTTGCTAAGTATAATTGTTTCATAGTTGATACTGTAAATAATGGCTGGATATCTTTAATGTTATTACCGATTAAATCTAATGTTTTAATTTTTTTCATTTTACTTAATGGTGTAAGATCAGAAATTTTATTATCTCTTAAAAAAAGCATATTAATATTCTCTAACTGCTCAATTGGGTGAATACTTTCAATTGAATTAGACGTTAAATCAACGTACTTCAAACCTCTCAACTTCGAGATGGCTGATATGTCTTTTACATTAGACTCTCGTAACGTCAACTTCTCTAAGTTTGTCATATACTCTAAACCAGTTATTTTATTTATTCCTTTACCTGAATAAATGGATAACGTTTTAATTTGTAATAAATCTTTCTTTGTGATTGGCGCATCTACATTATCTCTATTTAAGTTATATTTATTAATATATTTTTGTAATTGCTTATCTAATATTACATTTCCGTTTTCATCTTGTTGCTCCTCTTTATTTTCCTTTTGTTTTTCTGGAACATTGTTCTCTAAATTCAATGTATTTACTTCAAACTGTACTTGGTACTTATTATCATAGGCCATTGTTGGAATATAAATATGCATTCGCATATTATACCTTTTTCCTAATTCCCCTACTTCAAACTGAATCACTTTCGTTCCATTTTTCTTTTTATCTTCTGATATTACTTTCACATCATGAAACACACCTGGAGTATGAATATCCTCTGTTTTCAAGTATTGAAAGAAATCACTATCACTTAATGTTGCTGTTACAATTTTCTTTCCATTCTCAATTGTTAATTTCGGATCCTTTATATAAACAGCTGCCATAGACTCTTCATTCGTTTTATCTTTATACGCTTTAATAACAGCGTCATATGTACCATCTTCTAAACCTTGTCCAGTTTTATTCGCCTCAATTGCTACTGCCGCTAAAGCAGGTGTTGAATAAACAGCAAACGGAAGTGATAACGCTGCCGCTATAATCATTGCATTTATACGTTTTCTTTTATTTTGTTTCAACTTTACATCTCCTCCGAAATATATAATTCGAAATGTAATCATTTCTCGAATAAATGACAATGATTTTCATTATCATTGTCAACTAGGAAAATAAAAAGTTTACAAAAAAAGAACCTCTTTAAAAGAGGTTATGCCATTTTCTCACCTGATTCTTCTCTAAAAAAGCTTTTCATCGCATGAAATACGTCTGCTTTTTGCTTTAAAATATAGTATCTAAAGTTTTCATCTTTAATATTTTTATAGGCTGACATGAGTGTACTATGGCGGTTGTACTGGTTCACTTCCCCATACCCAAACATATTACACTTCTTCATTAGCTCTTCAACAAGTTTTACACATCTAGCATTATCTGATGTTAAATTATCACCATCTGAAAAATGGAATGGATAAATATTATAGCGGTCTGGTGAATATTTATTATCGATAAGTTCTAATGCTTTTTTATATACGGAAGAACATATCGTTCCGCCACTTTCTCCTTTTGAGAAAAATTCTTCTTCTGTAACGACTTTCGCTTCTGTATGATGAGCAATAAATTCAATATCAACTGTTTCATACTTTGTGCGTAAAAATCTTGTCATCCAGAAAAAGAAGCTACGTGCCATATATTTCTCCCATATTCCCATCGATCCACTCGTATCCATCATCGCTAATACAACAGCTTTTGAATCTGGCTTTAATACTTCATTCCAAGTGCGGAACTTTAAGTCTTCTTGGTGAATTGGATGAAAAGATGCTTTACCACTCATTGCATTTCGTTTATATGCGGATATCATTGTTCTTTTCTTATCGATATTTCCCCATAATCCTGTTTTTCTAATATCATTAAATTCAACATGTTCAATCCGGTTTTCATCCATTTCTTTTCTCTTTAAATTAGGCAGTTCTAACTCTCTGAAAAACGCTTGCTCTAATTCTAAAATAGAGACTTCAGCTTCATAGTAATCTTCCCCAGCTGCATCTCCTGCTCCTTGCCCTTTTCCTGGCCCTTTTTGTTTTTGACCACCTGATCCATCTCTCGCAACGACATCACCAACTTTGCTGTCACCGTTTCCTTGCCCAACATGTTTATTTTTATCATAATTGTATCTAATCTTATATTCATCTAGAGAACGAATTGGTATTTTTACAACATCCTTGCCATTAGACATAACTATACTTTCTTCTGTTACAAGATCGGGTAAATTATTTTTAATTGCCTCTTGTACTTTTTCTTGATGGCGCTGTTGGTCGTCATATCCTTTGCGATGGAGGGACCAGTTTTCCTGTGAAATCGTATAATTTGGTTGATTTTCTTCGCCCATTCCTTTCCCTCCTTACTGTAATTGTCTTCCTGTATGAACAGCAATCTATAAATTTTGTTCTGTAATGTGCAAGCTAGAATGTTTGAAAGGTAACTGCCCACAGAAAATCATCCCATAAACATTTATAACGTTTTTCATACAATACCCCGAGCATCCTAAACAAAATTTTGCCACTCACATAATAGAAAGAAATATTCAGCCACTGATAAGAAAGAAACACAATGCATTGTTGCACACATTTTTACTTTGCAACATATTGTATTGTGTTGGCTTTTTTCGTATGAATGGTTGGTTACTCTATCATATGCATATTGTAAAAATAATTGACAATAAATTCATAAAATTGCATCTTAATTTATTATATTTGGACAAGGTATGACACTTTATACACATATGAACGGATAATAAAACGCTGTCCCGCAAAATACAAGAGACAGCGTTTTGTTATCAAACTATCTGTTTAACAAGCTACCTACATAGCGTAGTAATTCATTTGCTGAAGAAGAATTATAGCCATGCTCATCAATTAAACGCGCAACAACATCATTGATTTTCTTAAGCTGATTTTCGTCCGGCGTTTTCGTTGATGTTGTAATTTTCACTATATCTTTTAAATCAGCAAATAGTTTTTTCTGAATCGCTTCACGAAGACGTTCATGTGAATTATAATCAAAGCGTTTTCCTTTACGGGCATAAGCAGAAATGCGAATTAAAATCTCTTCACGGAACGCTTTCTTAGCATTTTCTGAAATTCCAATTTGCTCTTCAATTGAGCGCATTAATTTTTCATCTGGACTCATTTCTTCTCCTGTTAACGGATCACGTAATTTCGATTTATTGCAGTACGCCTCGACGTTATCTAAGTAATTATCCATAAGCGTCTTAGCTGATTCTTCATATGAATAAACAAACGCTTTTTGTACTTCTTTCTTCGCGATTTCATCGTATTCTTTTCTCGCTAATGAGATGAAGTTCATGTAACGTTCACGGTCTTCATTACTAATGGATGGATGCTGATCTAGCCCATCTTTTAAAGATCTAAGTACATCTAACGCGTTAATAGATGGTACCTCTTTTCGAATGATTGTAGACGAAATTCGGTTAATGACATAACGAGGATCAATACCCTTCATACCTTCATCTTGATATTCGCGTTGTAATTCTTCTACATCAATCGCATTATAACCTTCTACCGTTTCTCCATCATACAAACGCATCTTTTTAATTAAATCAATATCCGGACGCTTCGGATCTTTTAAACGAGTTAAAATGGTGAACATTGCTGCAACGCGAAGTGTGTGTGGTGCAATGTGAACATTCGATACATCACTTTCACGAATCATTTTTTCATAAATATGTTCTTCTTCACTTACCCGTAAATTATAAGGAACTGGCATTACAATAATTCTTGAGTGCAATGCTTCATTTTTCTTATTTGCTATAAATGAGCGATACTCTGTTTCATTCGTATGCGCTACAATTAATTCATCTGCTGAAATAAGCGCAAATCTTCCCGCTTTGAAATTCCCTTCTTGCGTAAGCGATAATAAGTGCCATAAAAACTTCTCATCGCATTTTAACATCTCTTGGAACTCCATCATTCCTCGGTTTGCCTTATTTAATTCTCCATCAAATCGATACGCACGCGGATCTGATTCTGAACCATATTCTGCAATCGTAGAAAAGTCCAGACTACCTGTTAAATCTGCAATATCCTGTGATTTTGGATCAGACGGGCTAAATGTACCAATCCCTGTACGGCGATCTTCAGAGAAGAAAATACGCTCTACAACTACATCCTCAATTCTTGATCCGTATTCTTGCTCTAAACGCATGACATTTAGTGGTGATAAATTCCCTTCAATTCTAACCCCATACTCATCAAAGAAATCATCTCGTAAATGATGTGGAATTAAATGCAGTGGATCCTCGTGCATTGGACATCCTTTAATTGCAAAAATTGCTCCGCGATCTGTTCTTGAATATGTTTCTAATCCTCGTTTCAACATTGTAACTAACGTTGATTTCCCTCCACTAACAGGACCCATTAATAATAAAATTCTTTTTCTAACATCTAATCGTTTTGCAGATGGATGAAAATATTCCTCTACAAGACGTTCTAGAGCATCCTCTAATCCAAAGAGCTGATTACTAAAGAAGTTATACTTTCTTCTACCATCAACTTCTTCAATTCCAGCATCTTTTATCATATTGTAAATGCGAGAGTGTGCTGTTTGAGCCACCCATGGTCTTTCTTTCACAAGCTCCAAATACTCCGCAAACGTACCTTCCCATTGTAAACGCTCTTCTGCTGCTCGATGCTGTTCAATCTTTTTTAGAATATCCATTATAGCTCCTCCCCCATCTCCTTGTTCAATCGGATTATTATAAAAGGTATGCTAGGATGTCCTTAAACATTCTTTAAATCAAAACGAAATATATAATAGCACACTAAAATTCTCTCCAAAATTCAAAGAAAATTCTGTATAATATAGGTATTAACGTTTTTACACTGCTATTCATTATAAATAAATTCTTTTCTTCTAAGAACCTTACATACATTTTGGGTAATAAATAAAACTCATGAACCGAAAAAAGTAAGGAGGATATTAGTATGAAATTATTATTAATTTTAGGTGTATCACTCACATTTCTTACAGCTATTTTTACATCCGGTTACAATGACAAACCAGGTACACATAAAAAATGATGTGCTTTTAGCACATCATTTTTTTTATTTATAATACATATTTTCCATATCATATTTGGATAGTGGTCGGCTATAATAATAACCTTGTACAAGCTTCACATTCTTTTCTTTCAAAAACTGTATTTGCTCCTTTTTTTCTACTCCTTCTGCAATTACATTTAATTCTAAAGTATGAGCTAAATGAATAATTGCAGCTGTAATATTCGTATCACGTTCATCTATATGTATACCTTCCATAAAAGAACGATCAATTTTTAAAGTATCAATTGGATATGTTTTTAAATAACTTAAAGATGAATAGCCTGTTCCAAAATCATCTAAATGAATCTTTAAATTTTGCTCTTTTAATTGTAGTAACACTCTCTTCGATATATCTTTATGTATAAGAGCTCCTTCTGTAACCTCTATCGCTAATAAATGAGTTGGTACATTGTACTTATTTAAAGCCCGTGTAATCATCTCTATTAATGTAATAGAACGAAAGTGTCTAGCTGAAATATTAACTGCAATTGGGACCACATCATACCCTTTATTTAACCATTCGCGCAATTGCTGACACACTTGATTTACTACCCATTCATCCAGCTTAATAATAAATCCTGTTCTTTCTGCCAACGGAATAAATTGGTTTGGAGAAACAAATCCTAATTCCTTATTCTCCCACCTTATTAAAGCTTCCATACTAGCTATTTTTTTCGTTTCAATATTAATTTGTGGCTGATAATATAAGAAAAATTCATTTTTTTCTATAGCACGATGTAATTGATTTTCTATTATAAACCTTTGTTCACGCTCACAGTCTAATCCACTACAATAAAAATGATAATGTCCTTTTCCTTTTTCTTTTGCTTTTTCTAAAGCAGCATCGACTCTCTGAAATAGTATTTTTTCATCTTCTCCATCTGCTGGAGCCATTACAATTCCAATTGACGCGCTTAAATATACATCTTCTTCTTCGATTACAAAATATTCACTAATGTTTTTTAATATGCTTTTTGCAACTTCCTCTACATATTCTTTCGTTATATTTTCTATCAACATAACAAATTGATCATCGTGTTCTCTAAATAAGTGCATATCTTCTATTTTTAGATTACTTAAACATTCTGTAACTTTTTGTAATACTTTATCTCCCTCTTTATGACCAAATGTATCATTAATACGATGAAACTCATCTAAATCTATAAATACAAGTGCAAAATTTACACTCTCATTTAAAAAAGTATTTAACTTATTTGTACATGAAATTCTATTCATTAATCCCGTTAACTGGTCATAGTAAGCTAAATATTCTGTTCGCATTTCGTTTAATACTTGCCTTGTAACATCTCTCGTAACAATATAAATCCCAACAATTTCACCGTTCACAATAATCGGGATAGTTCTCAAAGAAATATATAGCTCGTACCCTTCTTTATGAACATATTTCTTTGAAACAATTTGTTTTGCTTTTCCTTGCATCGATCCCTTAAATATAATTTGAAAATCTTTTTCATATTCTTTATTAATGAACTCAAAAATAAATTTATTATTTAATTCTTCATACCGGTATCCAAATATTTCATACGTTGCCGGATTTGCATATGTAACTCTCCCTATAGAATCTATAGATATAATTGAGTCATTATTATATTCCAGTAACGACTTAAATAACATTTGTTTTTCCTGTATCTCTGTCTTCTCCTCAATTTGAGCTGTAATATCTCTTGTAATACAAATAACAAATTGACATATTCCTTCTTCGTCGCAGACAGGATTAAGTGAAGATTCATAATGTATCTCACCTTTTGGTAAATTGACTACATCACAAAAGGTGTGTGCTTTCGCTTCTCTCACTACTTTTGCATATTGCCTTTGCAATATCCCCGCTATATCTTTTGGTAATACTTCTGCAAAAGTTTTTCCATAGCACTCTTCGCTTAACCTAGCATAATCCATTCCTATTTTATTCACATACATATATTGAAACGTTTCATTATCAATAACTTTCAATATGAATACTAAATCTTGAATAGCATGTAATAATCCTTGTCTAATTAAATCCATATCTATCATACTTAAAAAGGTATTTTGATTACTATATTCTTCCTTCATATTTATCTCAACCCGTCTTATCTATTTTTAATCATATATCCCATTCTATATGATTATGTCCCCTCTTTTAAATGTATGATTATATATTATTTTTATTTTTAAAAAAAAAGTCGCCATATGGCGACTTTTAATAAACGATTTCTAAATCTAATCCAGGGTAATTTTGTTGACGAAACGCTTCATAAATTAAAATTGCTGCTGTATTAGATAAATTTAATGAACGTACTTTATCTGTCATTGGAATACGTAAACAATGATCAAAGTTTTCTTCGATTACATTAGCTGGTAAGCCGTTTGTTTCTCTTCCAAATACAAAATAGTAATCCTTCTCGCGCTTGCTATAGTCAAACGCTGTATGAGCTTTCTCGCCATACTTTGTTAAATAGAAGAATTCACCGTCTTTATTTTTTTCATAAAATTCTTCAATTGAATCATAGTACGTAATTTTTACGTGCTGCCAATAATCTAATCCTGCACGCTTTAACATTTTATCATCCGTTGAAAATCCAAGCGGTCTAATCAAATGTAATTCTGTTCCAGTTGCTGCACAAGTACGAGCAATATTCCCTGTATTTGCTGGAATTTCTGGCTGATATAAAACAACATGTACTCCCACGCGATATTCACCTCTGTTTTTTGTCTACTACGTATTATACCACTTGAGCGAAAAATCTCTACCCATTAATAATATGAAAGAATTTATATTTCATTTGTGGTGTATATTTACTAGAGTCTTCATAGTTCCAATAACGTCGACGGCTATTCGCTGAATGTGCATTTACAAGCGGCATACCATCTGCATCTTTTGCTACTACAATCGTCGTATGATTCCATCTTCCGTCATCCTCGAAATCATAAGCAATGACATCTCCAAGAATAAGTTCTTCTGGCCTCTCTACCGCCTCTGCTCGAAGTCCTGTTGTAGCACCTGACAAATACCAATAAAAAGAATGTGCAACAGCCCAGCTCCAGCTCCACTGATTCTCCCTTTGCCACCATCCTTTACGAATATTAGGATATCCGCTCATAGGTACTTCTCCAGTATGAAGACATTGAGAAATGAAATTCGTACAATTATCAGGGAAATTACGATACATAGGATTTCGGTCATCCCACCAACGCTCTGCATATTTCACTGCCTCTAAACGATTATACTGATAAGAACCGTACTTCTCTTTCGTAATTTCCCTTTCTAATGTCTCACCCATTCTAATTTCTTCTGACACTTCAATAGCATAATCGCCTATAATCCGACTATTATTTAAACAAACTCTTCGTTTTAATTGTTCCTCTTCAATATAAAATAATTCTTTATGCTTAATTAAATATTTAAAATGTATTTGATAATCAATTTCTTGATGGTCATTACTATTTAATTGTCTAATGAAAGAAACATCCGCAGTTGCTTTCACTATATGTGCACTACGTCTTTGAAACAATTGTTTCTTTCTCAGTGCCATTTGTAGTAAATCCTCAGCAATACCATCCACATTCGTTCTTTTCTCCGTTATATATGCTAAAAATTGTTGTACTTGGTTTTCAATCTTCGTTTTTACAACCATTCTGTCTCCCTCCCATATTACAATATGAAAAAGGGAAATATTATCTACTCTTTTTTCTGTGCTAACAATTCAAGCCCGCGATTCATTTCATGAAGCACTTCTTCATCTTTCTCACGTTCCATCGCTTTCTCAATCGCTTCGCCTACTCCATCTCCGCCAATTTTCCCAAGTGCCCATGCTGCCGTTCCGCGTAGTACTGGTCTTGGGTCATCTTTCATAACACCAATTAAATCAGGAATTGCCGATGTTTCTTTAAAATGTGCTAATGCTAAAATCGCATTTCTTTGCAGTGGCTTTTTCCCTCTCCATGACCCTGACATAATCCCATATTTCTCTTTAAAATCACGATTACTAATTGTTAAAAGTGGCGTTAATAATGGTTTAACTAGCTCAGGATCCGGCTCCATCTCAGGATGATTATGAAAATCCATTCCTTTGTTTTTCGGGCAAACAGTCTGACACGTATCACATCCATATATACGATTTCCTATTTTATCGCGATATTCTTCAGGTAGGAATCCTTTCGTCTGTGTTAAAAACGCAATGCACTTCTTCGAATCTAACTGTCCCCCCTGTATTAAAGCACCGGTAGGACAAATATCGATACATTTCGTACAGCCCCCGCATTGATCTTCTATCGGCTTATCTGGCGGGAATGGAACATTTGTAATCATTTCCCCTAAGTATACGTACGAACCAAATTCAGGTGTAATAATAGAGCAGTTTTTACCGCTCCATCCAATGCCTGCACGCTCTGATACAGCTCGATCACTTAATTCACCTGTATCAACCATGGACTTCACTTCTATATCCGGAAGTTTTTCAATTAAATATGCTTCTAATTTTTGCAAACGATCTCGTAAAACAAGATGATAATCTTGTCCCCAAGAAGCACGACAAAAAATCCCACGGCGTTCTCCACGCTTACTTAATGGTGCATTTTTTAATTTTGAAGGATATGCTAAAGCAATCGCAATAATTGATTTAGCACCCGGTAATAACAGTTGCGGATTCGTTCTCTTCTCTATATCAGGCTCTTCAAATCCAGATTGATAATTTAATTGTTGTTGCTGGATTAAGCGCTGCTTTAATTCCTCAAAAGGAGAAGCACTCGCAAAGCCTATTTTATCTATGCCAATTGTTTTACTATACGCAATTACATCTTGCTTTAATTGTTCAAAATCCACTCTTAATCGCCTCCTCAGATGAATCCATCCCTTATGTAACGACTCTATTGGTTAGTAATTCACTTTTGGAATACTATTATTTACTTCTATTTTCGCATGTAATTAGGTTTTTCAAACATTAAAAAACGCAATGCCTCGTTTATCTCGGAAACGAAACACTGCGTTGATCACAATTTATAGAAAAACATTTAATAAAATTTGGAGCGGGTGAAGAGAATCGAACTCTCGACCAGAGCTTGGAAGGCTCTTGTTTTACCACTAAACTACACCCGCAAATATGAATTACATATAAGATATTAGAATAACTTATGTAAAGTAGTATAGCATGTAAAAAAAGTAGAGGCAAGAATTTTATCGAAAAAAGTCGAAAAAGTGATGAGAGACCTCATCACTTTTTCAATTCTTTATCAATTGCCTTCTTCATACTATCGAAATCAGGGTTTGCAAGATTTCCGTTTACATATACAGAAGGAGCACCTTGAACTTTTAATTTTTGAGCACGATCTGAATCTTTACGTACTTTTTCTTTAATGTCTTTACTGTGTAAATCTTTCTTAAATTGCTCTACATCAACTTTTGGAAGTTTCTCTTTCACAATGCTAAGAAGCAAATCTTCTGTAATCCATTCTTCCGTATCTTTCTTTTGATTTTGATAAATCTCATCATAGAAGATCCAGAATGAATCTTTATCTTGTTTATAAATTGCTTCACCAGCTGCTGCACCTAAATCCGAGTCTTTTCCGATAAATGGGAAGTTAATAAAATATAACTGCACTTTGCCTTTATCAATATACTCTTCTTTTAATCGAGGTAATACTGTTACATCCCAAGTACGACAAGCAGGACATTTAAAGTCTCCAAATTCAACTACCTTAACTGGAGCATCATCTTTCCCTAAAGATTGTTGCGTAGAATAAGCAAACATCTCATTCCCTTTATCTTTTTTGTCATTTATGATGCTATACGCAATTGTTCCAATTACAATCAATACTGCGATAGAAAAAACTATACCAAGAGCCATGAGTTTATTTGATTTCATATACATTCCTCTTTAAATTCATATTCTGTATACAGCATTGTACACAATACACATAATATCAACACTTATATACGTCACGCAATGAACACGCTCACATAAATTACAAAAACACAATAATTGTGACGATATTGTGTCACAATTTGTCACAATTTATTCAAAAAAAGAAGCTCCTCTGTAGGAACTTCTCTTAACTTACTGCTTTTTTGCGCGCGCTATTTAACATCGACTGCTCTATTTTTATATCATGACGAATTACTAATTTCTCACTAACTGCTTGAACATACTCATCATGGCTTATATAGCCTTCTTTCTCCATTAGTCTCAAAACGACATTTCGTCTCTCTACTGCTTTATCATAGTTTTGGGCAGGTGAGTAATAAGCAGGTGCTTTTACTACAGCAGCCATCATTGCACTTTCAGCCAACGTTAATTGGTTCACCTTTTTACCGAAGTAAAGGTTTGCTGCTTTTTCAATTCCCCACGCTCCTTCTCCATAATAAATATTACTTACATATAATTTTAAAATTTCATCCTTCGTAAATGTGCGTTCAATTTTTTTCGTATAAAAAATCTCTTTCCACTTACGAGAAAATGTACGTTCATTTGTTAAAAAAGCATTTTTAGATAGCTGTTGTGTAATCGTGCTTCCTCCTTGCACGACACCACCAGCCTTTATATTCTCAACTGAGGCTCTAATAATTGCTATATAATCTAAACCGTTATGATGATAAAATCTTTTATCTTCTGTCGCAATAAATGCATGTGTTAATGATTCTGGCACCTCTAACTTAGCCGGTACATGTAATTTACTAATATCACTTTTCTCAATCATTACATTTCCAATGAATAATAACGTACAACTTAACAATAATAATAATATAATGGCTTTATAAAAAAGTTTAGTCATTGGATTTAATGCAACTTTTTGATGATAGTTCACCCTAGATAATACTCGTTCTTTCATCTTGAACACCTCTTTTCCACACAGCATATAACTCTTACTTTAAGAATACATTGTTGTAAAAAAATATCCCATCGATTTCTCTTACACGTACCTTACATCATTGTAAGGTATAAAGTGAAACTTTAATGAGCCCTCATCAATCAGGCTTACTGCCCAGCAAATAGTGGGATAAAAAAGTATTGTATCACAGTATTTTTTTATCTACTATTCATCTGAAATATTGAATATAGGTTATGTTAAAGCACGAATAACCAATAAAAGAGAAACCCTTAAGACTATTATATTTTCACTTTACACTTTAATTATATCATCTACAAATATATATACTTTTGACTATCTAGTAATCTAAATGTATATAACATATAGATTTATTATACAGAACAAACGTTCTATAAATCAATACTAGTGTTATTATTATTTTGACCTTTTTCTTAAACAGTATACAAAAAAGAGTAGTGATTCGAATGTATCTCAAATCGGCTACTCTTTTCTTTACAATCTTCCTATTAAATTATACGGCTGTACTTCCCACGTTTCATACGGAATAAAATGTGTTGCTCTCATTGCATCAAGCGTTCTGGATTTCATATGAGGACGCGTTATATACTCATCTATGTTCTCTTCATTTAAATCAACAAATTTAGCCTCTTGTATCTCTTCAGGTTGAGTTTTTATTTCACCACTTATATATGCTACTTTAAAAACAACAGCTAGAATATGCATAGAGGTATTATAATAAACCCCTGTAATTCCGATAGGCTTCACCGTTAACCCTGTTTCCTCTTTTATTTCCCTACAGACAGCTTGATCGAGCGCTTCGCCTTCTTCTACCTGTCCTCCTGGCAACTCCCACGTATCAGCTCGCCAGTGCACTTTTGTTAATAACACTTCATTTTTTTCATTTGTTAAATAACCTGCTACAGCAACTATATGCTTTGGTGTCTTATGTTCCATATTAAGCCTCCTAGAGATAATGAATATTTTATATATCCCTATAATCATATTCACTACCTACAACAAAATACCTTTAATACTTCATCACCTTAATTAACTTCATAAAAAAAGACCCTATCCGCTAAGCGAAAAGGGTCATCTATCGTATTACTCTCCTAAGTCTACGTTGTGATAAACTTGTTGAACATCTTCCAAATCTTCTAATGCATCAACCATTTTCTCAAATTGTGCTTGAGCATCTTCAGGAAGTGTTACATCACTTTGTGCAAGCATTGTTAATTCTGCAACTGTAAACTCCTCAACGCCAGCACCTTTAAGTGCAGATTGTACTGCATGGAATTGATCTGGTTCAGCATACACGATAACAGAATCTTCTTCTTCTAGAATGTCACGTGCATCTACATCTGCTTCCATTAAAATTTCAAGAACTTCATCTGATGTTTTACCTTCAAGGCCGATAACAGCTGTCGCATCAAACATGTAAGCTACAGAACCGTTCACACCCATATTACCACTGTTTTTGCTAAATGCAGCTCGTACATCTGCTGCAGTACGGTTTACGTTATTTGTAAGTGTATCTACAATAACCATAGCTCCATTTGGTCCGAATCCTTCATAACGAAGCTCGTCATAATTTTCTTCTGAACCGCCTTTTGCTTTTTCAACTGCACGATCAATAATTGTTCTTGGAACATTGTATGTTTTCGCACGCTCTAATACAACTCTTAGCGCTTGGTTTGATTCTGGATCTGGCTCGCCTTGTTTTGCTGCCACATAAATTTCACGCCCAAATTTCGCGTATATACGGCTTGTATTTGCATCTTTTGATGCTTTTTTGTCTTTAATATTGTTCCATTTACGGCCCATACTTTCCACTCTCTTTCCCGTTTTAAATCTACATAAAAATATTAATATGAAATATAATGTGTGTTCAACACATTTTTAAAAGAAATATAAAAAGTTCATTTTTGATTCATATTACAGACATAATATAAATCACTATCATTTTGTTCTTTCGACAAGTTATATTATACATGAATTCCTACGTTTATTACGAATTTTAGAAGCACCTAGTATAATTTAACAAAAAGAAGTTTTTAGAGATTACAAACTTAACCGTTGATAATGTACTAATATCTACTGGTGGTATCGGATTTAACTTCATGTCACCGGGGTGGAGAAATTCTCTCTAGAGTACTCGAAAGAAATATTGTATATACAATATTTTTTCTGCTTATTTTGTCATGTAATGAAAAGAAAACAAAAAAGCTCTATACTAATTGTATAGAGCTTTTTTACGCCGTTCATGATACCGATGGTCGGGGTCGAACCGACACTCCCGAAGGAACACGATTTTGAGTCGTGCGCGTCTGCCAATTCCGCCACATCGGCACAAAAGAAAAGGCGGCAACCGGATTTGAACCGGTGATAAAGGTTTTGCAGACCTCTGCCTTACCACTTGGCTATGCCGCCATATTAAATTTTATTGGAGCGGAAGACGGGATTCGAACCCGCGACCCCAACCTTGGCAAGGTTGTATTCTACCACTGAACTACTTCCGCAAAAATGGCTGGGCTAGCTGGATTCGAACCAGCGCATGACGGAGTCAAAGTCCGTTGCCTTACCGCTTGGCTATAGCCCATCGAATTCTTACTTAATTATATGTACGTATCCATTAGATTATTTGCAATTTTTAAAATAAAAATGGGGCGACTGATGGGAATCGAACCCACGAATGCCGGAGCCACAATCCGGTGCGTTAACCACTTCGCCACAACCGCCATGTTGTGTAAATATATTTGGCAGGGGCAGTAGGAATCGAACCCACACTGGAGGTTTTGGAGACCTCAGTTCTACCTTTAAACTATGCCCCTATGTAAATGGTGGAGGGGGGCAGATTCGAACTGCCGAACCCGAAGGAGCGGATTTACAGTCCGCCGCGTTTAGCCACTTCGCTACCCCTCCGAAACTTACATGGTGCCGGCTAGAGGACTTGAACCCCCAACCTACTGATTACAAGTCAGTTGCTCTACCAATTGAGCTAAGCCGGCGTATTTTATTAAAATAAATGGTGGCTCGGGACGGAATCGAACCGCCGACACGAGGATTTTCAGTCCTCTGCTCTACCGACTGAGCTACCGAGCCTTATTAAAATGGCGGTCCCGACCGGGGTCGAACCGGCGATCTCCTGCGTGACAGGCAGGCATGTTAACCACTACACCACGGGACCATTTGGTTGCGGGGACAGGATTTGAACCTGCGACCTTCGGGTTATGAGCCCGACGAGCTACCGTGCTGCTCCACCCCGCGATAATACTATTTATATAAAATTTATATGGTGGAGGATGACGGGATCGAACCGCCGACCCCCTGCTTGTAAGGCAGGTGCTCTCCCAGCTGAGCTAATCCTCCAAAGTGGTGACCCGTACGGGATTCGAACCCGTGTTACCGCCGTGAAAGGGCGGTGTCTTAACCACTTGACCAACGGGCCAAATATTATAAATCCTATGGCGGAGAGCAAGGGATTCGAACCCTTGATACGCTTGTGACGTATACACGATTTCCAATCGTGCTCCTTCGGCCAACTCGGACAGCTCTCCAATGGCTCCGCAGGTAGGAATCGAACCTACGACCGATCGGTTAACAGCCGATAGCTCTACCGCTGAGCTACTGCGGAATAATATTGCCTGGCAACGTCCTACTCTCACAGGGACAAGGTCCCAACTACCATCGGCGCTAGAGAGCTTAACTTCCGTGTTCGGTATGGGAACGGGTGTGACCTCTCTGCCATCATTACCAGACATTATTCTTTTGAGACAATCATTATTATAACTTATTTACTTTAAAAGTCAACAAGTTTTTTATGTTCTCTCAAAACTAGATAACATTGCTACATATTATATGGTTAAGTCCTCGATCTATTAGTATTCGTCAGCTCCACATGTCACCATGCTTCCACCTCGAACCTATCAACCTGATCATCTTTCAGGGATCTT
>NZ_JBYEZL010000007.1:0-136592 GCF_057624735.1 Bacillus sp. LQ01
ATTTCTGTATTAGGGTGTGCCTTGAACAAAATATGAACATGGTCTACATCATGATTCCATTCAACTAATGTGATGTTATAGTTTTCAGATAGTCGAACAAACATATCTTTTGCATAGTCTGACATTTCATCATCAAACACATTTCTTCTGTATTTCACGACCAACACAAGGTGATAATACAACAGGAATACTGAATGGTTATTACTATCTAATTTCATTTATATACCAGCCTTTATAATTTATAAGACGGATTATATCAGAGGCAAAATAAAAAGGAAAACCTTTTGGCTACGCCAAACCGAAATTTATCTCCCACCTACCGTTGGGCTACGCCCTTCACACGCTTGAGGAAGGAGAATTCTTTCGGGAAATTCGTTAAAAGTTTCACCTATCATTACAATTTCCTCCCTTAATGTTTTAATTTTAATTTTTTTATTAAATTCCTCTTTACTTTTTACATTTTTTCAAAAATCAAACAAATCCATCGCTAATTGTCCTTCTGCAATTTTCCGTTTCAAATATATACAACTACTTTCATACTTTCTTTTTAGAAATATCTATATAAACGGCATAAGCCTAATTGTTTTTAAACACAAAAAACCCTTTCGGGTATATGAATTTTTGCAAGCAAGGCTGCTTTACAAAGTCATTTCCCCGAAAGGGTTGTAGTATTTATGGATTATAAAAAGAAAAAAGAAAGTCTTACATACATTATATAAATTACTACCATCATATTCAATTTATTTTTAACAGAATATTCAGATCTTTGTTTGTGTTTATGTTTTATTTTTTTGTTATAATATGGATATATTTTAAAGGGTTAAGCTATAGCTCCTTATTACTATTGATATGATTTCATAGTATATTATCATCTGTTTTGAGTATTATATATTTTAAAATATTGATTGAATTGTGCTATAGTTCCTTATTAACTTCTGATATATATGTAGACTAATTGTTTGCTATAGTTCCTTATCACTTCTTGATATTATATGATATGTAACCATTGAAGACCTCTAAAATAACATTATTTAGAGGTCTCCATTTATGGATAAAAGCACTAACTTTATATACTTAAAATATAACATATGTAACTTTTGAGTAAGTTTGATAATTCGCCTTTAACTACTAGTTCTATTTTAGGAGTGGATTCTATGGAAGGAAAAACATTGATAAAGTATATTTTTTACTTTTTTTCTTATTTACTTGTTTACATACCCTCACTTCCAGTTATAGTTGTTCTTGGTATGGCTGGCGCTTCTCCTGATGTAGAACATACTATACTTGAATGGATAATCACGATTTTTGAGTTAACTGTTACAATTTTAGGTGCTTGGTTTTTTAATTTTATTTTCAAAAACATAATGGGAATTAAGAAGAATACAAAATTCACTTGGATTATCTGTCTTCTTCATTTAATTCTTATTCCTTTGACATGGAGACTTCTTCTTTATTATTAGTTTATCAATCTTTTTTATTAATAAAACTATATTTCAAATCCTGATTATTTAATCGTGTACTTGCATACTAAAAAAATAAATCCCTTTGTTTGTCTTAAACAAATATTCTTCATAACAGCATGCATAATAACCTCCTGGATCTAATTTAATCAAATAAACCTCATCTGGTTCTTGTTTGAATACATTTAATAACTGCTCTATTATAAATTCCTTGGGCGTCAATCCATTTAAATCATATCCGTACGGTATTTTCCCAAACCAAAAAGACTCTCCATTGGGATATTGACAAATTAGGAATTCTTTTTTCCATTCTTTCAAGTGGATGAGTTCTAATATGTCATTACTAGTAGCGTATGTCGCCTTATTGGCAAGTTCAAAAATATTGTCCTTTTTATTTTCTGACATAATACTAAGCTCATAATAATTACTTACGTATTCGTCTGCATTTATATCTGCAAAATCGCTTAAGATTTTATTAATTGTATTCATTTTTTACTCCTTTTAAACGTTACTTTAAAATAAAGCTTTTTCAAAAATCTCTTACCAAATCAGATTCTATGACTTTCAAAAGGAATCAATTTTTAAAAAAAGATTGGTTAAAACCAACTCTTTCCTTAGGATTGCGTGAACAGTTTTTATAAAAAATTTTGTTCATTTTCTGTTTATGTTCCTAGGAAATATAAACTTTTGGTTGATTCATTCTAAAAAGATATTTCATACTATACGACTTTCATTTGAAAATATAGCATTTATACCTAACATAACCATCTATCGTTTAAGAGTTAGATGGTTATGTTAGGTATTAAAAAATTAATACAAACTTTCATTTTCTTTAAAAAGCAGCAAAACCATTTATGCACTTTGTATCGAAAAAACAAAATTATCAATAGAACCTATTACATATTATTTTTGATATACAATTATTTTATAAGTTCATTGATGTTACTACTGTTTTGAATTTTCTCTGACGTTAGCCAGAGTGAATACATTGTTCTATCTTTGTTGGATACAAATATATCAAATTTCTCGTTATGTAGTTCTTCTTTAAGAATCGTAATCACCTTTGTCAGATCCTTTATTACATCGGGATCATTTTTATACTCCATAGAACTGTCATTAAAAACTATCGTAGCTTCATATTTTGGACATTTACCTTCCGTCGGATGTGCACAAGTAATATCTTTAATTACAAAGCGGTCATTTTGAATTTCTTTTAATCTTTCAACGACTTTTGTTTGTGTTTCAATTAAATATGTCCAATAACCGCTTACTGTGTCTTTCATTGTTAGTAGAAGTTCTTCTTTCGTTATACCCTTTTGCACATTTTCGAAAGGAAGACCAATCGATTTACCATTATGATCCTCAATTTCAAGTTCTGTTATCTTTCTATTACTCTTTTGAATGAGTTGGAATAATGTATGTAAACGATCTAATTCTATAGTTTCAAATTGACTATAATCGATTTCCTTACTCATTTTTAAGGTTAATAACAACTCATCTGTTGGTTTTTCTGCTGCATTGTTATAATCTACTATGTATTGAAGAACATTTTTATTTTCAGATTCCTCGTAACCTAACTTTTTCATTTCTTCAAGAATGGGTTTGAATTTCTTATATTCCTCGTATGTGTTTTTCCCATATTCGTATTCATCACCTTGTATTGTGGAATAGAAGATGCCATTTACCTCTACTCGAAATTGAATATTTTTATTATCCTTTGCCTGAACAGTATGGTACGTATGTCCCATATTTCCTTCATGTATCCCGCCCCAATCTGTTACAACAACATCGAAACCATGTTTTTCTTTTATATATTTTTTCACCTGATCTTCATTTTCATAATTGCACCCGCTCAAACATAAGAAACATAACACTAATAACCATACATTTTTCATTCTTTTCATATAACTCCTCATATCCCTTCCTTACATAAGAAAAGTTCTCTGGTTTAATACTGTAAAAATATTAAAAGGTAAAGTAATCTTTTGAATAACGTACTTCATTCGTTCAATTATTTTTTCGCTAGCGTCAAGGTAGGTTACTCCATAATCTCAGCGAAAAAATCACAAAAAAACATTGAATTGCTGAGGAATTCAATCCTTAACATAAAATCAGATTTGCATCATAAATGTACATCCTCATTTACCAGGTATTTTCCTTTATTAAGTCTTTGTTTTATAAATAATTCTGCAATAATTACATTTGGTATCCATGCTAACCAAGCAATAACAGTGTAACTAACTTCAAACTGCTCTAATCCAAATAGCAATACAAACAAAGATAGCCAAATTCTTAATGTAACTGCCGCAAAGGTTAAAGAATAATTTCTAATCATCCAATTTCGATGGTCTTGAATTTTCTTATTCTTAACTCTATTTAATGCTTGATATGCTGATGTTAGCCAAAATACGGATAACAAATCGAAACCAAGCTTTGCTACCAATCCTCCCATAGCGTAAAAGGATAAGTACAATCCTGAAACGCAGCCTAATAATATACCAATTATATAGATTTTCCCAACTATTCGATGACGGTTGATATTCTTTCCTCTAAATTTTGTGGATAATGTAAACGGACCATTTACTAATGCTACTATACTAGTTGTAATATGTATAAATAACATTATATACCAAAAAACAATTAATTTAGATACAAACATAAGTTTCATTTTAACAAGTCCTGTTTGAAATCCATTCATAATAAAATATTGGCCCACAACATAACTAGCTACTAAAATAGCTAAAAAAAATGAATATAAACCAAATTTTACTGCCCCCTTGTTACATTTAGGGACATTTGATTATACATTTCTGTTCATTTTAGGAAGGAATAGTAAAGCCTTATTTAATTATCTAATCAACACATTATTTTTTCATTAAAACAACTCTAATTGAAGTCTATAAAAAATGAAATTAGATATATTGCAAACAAAAATTGAGTTGTGAATATCAATTCATCGTTAAAACAACAAAAAACTGCTTCAGCACATTTACCTGAAGCAGCTCTTTTTATCTCAAAAATGGTAATGGTGCTTGCTGAATTCCGTTTTGAGTTGAAATATAAAAAGATTTTGCGAATCCCTCATTGTGAATACATTCGTCTATTACGAGCATTATAGGAATCTTTCGTAAGTCTAACATTAGCTCCTTTCTAACATGTTCTGCTAAAGCAAGATTTGATATAGATAAAATAAAAATACCTGGTAAACTCTTCGTATTTTCGAAGTTCAATAAATTATTTGGTCCATTTTGAATTTGATCTTCCCAAATTTTCAATCGCGATTTTAAGTGCTGTGCATATCGCTGCCCCTGTTGCACCCTTTCAAATATGAAGTTTTGATTTCCAATTGGAGTTTTAATTTCTCCAACAGCAATTGGATTATATCCCCTACCAGTACCTTGTAGCTTCGGATACCAGCACCAATTTTTTAATAACTGTTGGCCTACTGCAAACTCGTATTTTATCTGATTCATAGTGACAAATCTCTGTACACCCGCCACCCCAAGTTTTAACCACTGCTCTGGCTTTAAAGAATAGTTTGTATTACGGTTATGATAAGCCCACATCATCAAATGACCTGCAGTATTGAGTGTAATTGGAGCAGAGGTTTTAGGCTGATCCGGGAATAGCCCCGATTTTATCTCCCATCTACTAACAAATCCATACAGTACTAGCTTTTTCAGCGATTCGGAAACCTGAGACCTACTAATTTTAGACTCCACAAAATTTTTAATTTGAGCTTCAGTAATTGCTAACGAATCCCAAATAAGCTTTAGTATTAAATTGTCTTTTTCATTTATAAAACCTGAATTAATTCTGTCATAAATACTACGTAAGTCTGTGAGTGGTTTGAATTTATCTGGAAGAATTGGTCCCCCCTGTAAAGAGGGGTCATCCCAAAGTGATAAAGATTGGTCCCTATTAAGCCAATATTGAACCGCCTTTCCATTCTCTTGTACGGAAACCTGCGGCGCACTCATTAGTTATATAAAAACGCCGTTGGGTCGTTAACTTTTTTGCGTCCAAAAGGAAACTTGAAGATAACCCCCGACCCTCTCTCTTTTTCTACATCCACATTCACAATTCTCATACTTACTACTTCATCCAATACTGGCTGTTCGATTGTTTTAGGGACAATTCCTTTAATTGTGCAGCCTTGATCCAATTCAACAAAAACTCCAAAACGCGGGTCAACATTTACAACTCGCCCTACAATTGTGTCCCCTTCAGCTAATTCAGATAACAACTGATAAGGATTTTCCACTGCCGCTTTCCTAGAAACGTGAATTAGTCGTTGCTCCTGATTAAATTGTAGAACCTTAACTGGGATGCGTTCACCAATAGGCGCATAGCGATCCACAGCGTTTTTATATACTCTTCCATAGTTTAGTTCATGTAATTTCATGAAGCATTCCGCACCATTAATGCGTAAAAATATAGTAGGAACCTGAGCATTCATGTTATACCCAGTTACCTCTGCTTCGTAGGTTGGTTCTTGCAATTTTTCATCCTGCTCCAATTCTATTAATTCACGAATTAAAGCGTCTGCCGATCTCCTACTTGCTTCTTTTACTGATACCTGAACTTTATTTACATCCAGTTCATCAGACATTTGAGTAATTACTACATTAAAAATATTACCTGTGAATTGAGTAATACTTCTAAAAGAATAATCAGAGAAGTCTTCTTTTTTACAAATACCTATAATCTTACCGTTTTCAAGGGCAAACTCAGCGTATTCAGTATCTGGATCTTCTTTATCATGTCTTTTAACCGTTCTCAATACTGCTTGAATTGGCTCTTTATATCTACGTAGTGCCTGTAGCTTTTCATAAGTTTTTGAATCCATAAAAATATCTCCTCTCCCTTGTTCAATATTTATAAAATTCAAAAATAATACTTCTAATTGGATTATTGATACTTTTAACTGAGAAACTAAGTGTTTTAGAAATATTTTCTGAAATTTATAATCTCTATTATTCTTTCATTATTTTCAAAAGGTGAAACTCAGCAAGAAGCAAAAGAAGTTGTAAACGACATTATTACCGGTCCTAATGGGAAAACACTCTTAATCGTTGCTGTGGTATTTGTAATCGGAGGGGCATTTATTGTTAGTAGTATTATAAATAATGACTATGAACCAAATACACATCCAAGTATACGAGACGATCGTGATCCTTTAAGATGTGCTCATTATGGTGGCGAATGGGACACAGGTGGTCTTTTTGGAGAAGCAAAATGTGTTTATAATCAAGTTGATGAATCGGATAATTCTAATTTACAACATTCATACCAGTTTTCTGCATTTAATTCTACAAGTTTTACAGCGGTTTTAATCATAAACTTTCCCCTTTTATCATTATTTATTTTTTAATTTGAATTTTCAGATTTTTAATTGTATCATATTTTTCTATCAAGTTATTCTTTGGATCCCGCCAACATAAAGCGAATTTCGTACGCTAAGGAATTTTTCATTTAAAAAACTTGATTTTTCCGTACGTTAAGAAGATTCCATAAATGGTGTTTGATGTTTGGTATAATACTTTGTTTTTGGTAATGAGTTTTGGAACTGGATTTTAAACATATTTCAGTCAGTTTTGACAAATATAAATATAGTTCCATAAACGATCGTTTTAGGGACTTTTTGGTGCCACCTTTTAATTATGTAAATAAAATAAAAAAAAAAGCATCTACAAAGATGCCTTTTTCTCTTGAAGCGAAGCAAAATGAACAGACCTAAGATCTTTTCATTAAATAAGTGTAACCAAAAACGTTAAGTTATGACCAAGACTTCATTCACACTAAACAAACTAAAAAAAGATAAGCAATTAGTTATGCTTATCTCTTTCATTTTTATTTATTATATACCGATTGCAAATACATCTGAGTTGATTCATAAATACCCTGTTCATCGTAACCTTCTTCTTTTTTTTTCGAATAATGCATCTAACTCGTACATCAAAATATAATAGTTCACATCAACTCCAAAAACAAACATTGTTTGATAATGTTCTGGATAAAACACATATCCTTCAAATTCCGTTTGTCCTTCTGCCAATCTAACCTGTACTCTTTTATTGCCATCTACACATATATAAGAATGAGGTGTACCATACATTCTCACAAAGAATGGAATTCGATGATCCTGCTTTTTCTCCTGGATAACAGGTGTTTCCGGATCAACGTAAATTTGCGAAATATTTAAAGTTTCTTTTTCTAATTGATTCACTTCTAAAAATTCCTTCATATTCTCGACATCAAAATGAAGTGCTACCGTACCACAAGGCGTGATATTATCAAACGAATACATTTCATATTCCCCTATTGATCGGTTCGGATAGTGTTTAGCACGTGCTAGAATTGGATTTAACCCTGGAAATCTCTCCATACACTCTTTTATCGCTGCTTCTTCGGCCATAAAAATTTCAAGCCAATGTTCCTTCCATTTTTCAAAGAATGAATACTCTCCTAAATATGCAGACTGAGAATCTAAGAACCCTTTATAATCAAACTCTGTTATTTTTATTGGTGTGTCAGGTGTAAAAGAAACTGGCATTTTACAACACTCCTTATATATTTATTCAAATATATTGCTACCCGAACAACGGCTTTCTATTTATGTAGGCTATCAATATCTTTAATTCCTATAAGCCATACTTCTTTTAACATCTTACAATAATTTCGATTTTTTACCAGTTACTCCCTCGATTTATCCTATATAATCAAAATCCCATCAATTTTGTGTAATAGTTCTACTAGAGATCCCGCTGACAAAACGTAAAATTATATATTATTACATTTATTAGATTTCCATATTTTGATGATGTTATAATTTATTTATATTAATGGATAAATTTATAACAAAGATAACAACAAAGAGTGAGATGAATGATTTTCAAGAGTATAAATGAATTAGAGGAGTTTTTCAATAAGCAAGGTATTTTCCCGGTTAATGCTTTTATGGTGGAGGGTGATATGCCAACGTATATGCTATCCGGTGAGAATCAGTTTGAAAAAATGGTTGAATTTATTAAACAAAAGGAAATAAAAACTGTTACATACCAGCCTTTTGTTATAAATGAAGAAGAATATTTTATACCAGACGATGCAATCGAAAATCTGATTGATGAAAACACAATGGAATTCCTAAAAGAATATGGATATATAGAAGGCTTAGATTCTGCTATTGATCATCATAATAAAGTGGTAAAAAATCATTTAGGATTATTAGATGCTTACCTATTAGACGTTATTAATGAGGGTGTTTTATATAGAGTTGCTATGAGTAATTTTGATATCGATACTGCTGAGGGGATGATAGAAGCTTTTCTTTCTAACTATGAATTCGAATTAGAGGGGTACGATCAGAAACTTAGGGAACAAGGTTATGAAAAAAGAAAGAATTTGTTTAAAGAGAAAGAGAGAAAAAAACAAGAAGCAATTGAAAGTTTAATTCAGGAACATATCGATGAGGTAAGATCTTTACCTAATAAACCTGCAAGAGCTGAACATATAGCAAGAATTGCTGAGGAAAAAGGTATAGATGTTTACAAAAAAGATATCATAATGGCACTAGATTTAGTTCTTATTAAAAAATAAAAAAAAGCATCTACAAAGATGCTTTTTTCTCTTGAAGCGAAGCAAGATGAACAGAACTAAAATCTGTTCATCTTGCTCTTTTGTTACTTTTTAGTTCCCTTTCCGGGTTTTTTATGGATTTAATCCAACATATTTGTTACAAATATCAACGGAATATATATTCAATAAAAACATTTTTGTATAACTTCATTTTCAAGTATCTAGATTAACACCACTATTTGGTCTACAACACTTTTTTTATTTCCTCAAACGGTATTGTGACTTCACCTTTTACAGGTTCGCACCCTTGTGCAAAGATTTCATAAGAGAAAGAAAAAGTATAATCATCTGGCAAAGGTTCGGTGCCATTGATATGTGCCTCTTTGATATTCCCCTTAATAGTTAGAGGGTACACGGCTTTATAAGAGCCTGGATGAACTACATCATTTACACCACCAACGAACATATAGCCATTTTCCTGAATATCAACTTTTGATTGATATATTAAAGGCAGTCCTTGTTCGGATGCTCGCTCCAACAATCGTAGATTTTTACCTTCTTTGATGCGAATTGCTGGGTACGTTGCTACATAGCGGCCAATATTTCGGATACCTACCACAATAGAATATTCAAATTGTCTTTCACCAACAACTCCACCATAAGTAAGCCCTCTTTGTATTTCATACTGTACCTGCAAAACAGGTCTTTGTCGTCTTCCGAAGGCATCAGCTAGATTGGCGTGTTCCATCTGTACAAAATTGTCTCCTGATCTCATGCAATACTTATTTACTTGGAGTAATGCTTGATGTGGCGGTAGATCACTAGCAGGAACGTATGTTACAACAAACCCTTCTTTAGGGTTATTGGGATTGAGAATATGAATATTCTCAATCCCAGGTAACAAAGGACTAAGTGCATTAGCTAGAAGGCTATTTAATTCTCCCTGAAACGCTTTTGCATTAGCGATAAGTTTTTGACCTATTGCTGCATCTATTCCATCATCATTCTTCCTTGCATCAACTCCCCAAATAATAATGCCACCCGAGGTGTTAGCAAACCCAGATAATGCTTTTGCGTAGTTCTTTCTATCCGGTGTTGCAGGTTCATTGGTAGTATGATCAGTTTTCCGTTTGAAATCTAAGAACACAGTCTCCTCTTGTTGTTCTGCAATCATACGTTGTATTTCTTCCCACCCATTGTCTTTCAGGGTTTGAAAAAGTAATTCAGCATTATTCATATGGAACGCCCCTTTTCGAGTTTCTTAATCTATACAATAAAACCAAAAATCAGAATAGTTTAATTATCACATAAAAAACGGTTTATTGTCGAATAAATAAACTCTTTTAATAAGGTTGTTCCATTCCACATTCATCAATCATACTCTTACAATCTCTTAAGTCCAGACTCCCACTGGACCAACTCTTTTCGATAAACTATTAGAAGCTTTTCGTGCAAGTATTCTCTATCTGTCACAGCAATAACAAAATCCGCTTCAACTTTTCTATCTTTTCCCCATTGTCTCATTTCTTCTATATCTAATTCATTATTTTCTAATTGAGCTATACCCCTTTCTAATGTTGATACCCTCATTCGCAAAAATAGAAATACTTCCAATTCTCCTGTTGTTGTATATGGGGTACCGCCACATTTCGGAAAAAACCAAGCTAAGCAAAGAATACAATGAGCTGCCCATATGGACAGCTCATTTACATAATTCTCGTTAACGGAATTTAATTATATGATCTGAAGAACCTTTTTGACCGCATTTATTACATATTGTGGCTCATCCTTTTGGATATAGTGTCCACTGTTAGGTGCTATAACTAAGGAACTATTAGTTGATAAATCCAATAATTCCTCTTGCATATGCAACCATAAGTTTTGTGCATCAGTGGAATAAAAAGCTTTTTTTCCTGCAGAAAGAATAATAACGTTTGTATCTATAAGTGTTTTTCTGTGTAATCGTACTTCTTCAAGACTCTTCATAAACTGATCGTATGTACCTTCATAAATAAATTGTTTATTATAAGCTTCTTGGAAATCTGAAGGCATGATGGGAAGAAATCGTTCTCTATAGTCCTCTGGGGTTGAATCTACAAGTATTAGACCTGCTACCTCGCTTGGATATAAAGATGCGTATAATCGAACATTTACTCCACCAAAGGAATGCCCCACAAAAATATAAGGAGGGGTTAATTGTAATTTTTTTAGTAATGTTCTTAGCTCTTTTACCATTTCAGAACTAACTCTATTGTTGGGACTAGAATCACTCTTTCCTAAACCAGCTCTATCATAGACCAGAACTTTTGTAAATTCCGCAATTTGCGATACTATTTTATTCCAAGCTTTAGAGTAATCACCATAACCCGCGTCCATTACTACGGTTGGAGTTTCTTTATCACTTCCAAATATTTTTGTATATAATTGAAATCCACCTATATCAACAAATTCCTCACGTTCTAAAACCTTTTTCATTCAGATTTAACTCCTTTCATCTTCCAAGGTACAACAAACAAGTAAATTATTTAATAAATTGTATCATGGATGGAAAAGGAAAATCAGAAATCTATTTTGAATACCGTATACATGCTCGGTTAACATAACGCATCATTATCGGAATTTGTTTAAAAAATATACACTCAATAATATGGTATTATATGGATATCAAATCTTTTTGAAAGAGGGATCATAATGACAAAAAGAGGACTCATTCCAGGAATACTCCTATTACTTATCGTATCTGTAGAAGCTTATTTTAGTCGGGATTGGAGCCACATTTATTATGTATGTGGAACTTTTGGGTTAATTAGCATTGGGTTAGCTTTAGCTTACTTCATTGATAGTTTAATTTTAGGTAACAAAGGAACCTTTTCTTCAAAAAAGGAAACGCGTAAAATTGGCCGTATTGATCAATCAAAAGGTTTTTTAATAATGGCTATTCCAAATCTTATAGCAGCACTAGTTTATATCGTCATTTAATGTATATCGTATACAAACCCAGTTAACATAACATAAAATTATCGGTAGCAATGAAAAAGGGGAATCCTTACTCTCAGAAGGAATCCCCTTTTTTATTTTCTATAAAGCTATTCATCTTTTTATACATTCCTATTATGGCTCGGTTTTAGATTTCTCTTTTATTACTGGATTAGCCGAAAAAATGAATAAAATCTTGTATACTCTTAGCTTGGTAAATCTGCATTTTCATAATTTTCCTTCATAAAAAAAGACACCCTAAGGTGCCTTCCTCCGACTTGAACCACGTTCATTTAGTATAAACCTATCCGTATTATCCCTTTGTTATACGTGTAAACACATCCTATAAAACAGAATCGTCTATATACACCAGATTGTTAGTTCACAAAGTACAAGAGATTTGAGATCAGTATTAGAGTGACGCCACACCTTTTATAATTATCGATATGTTACGCCTTTCAAAAGAATCTGCTTTATAGAATGTATCCACAATTTATATTTTACTATATGTAATATTTATTTGGTGTAATTTTTATGAATATGTATAATTGCATAAAGTTTATGAAAAAAATTAGAGTATAATTTGGTATTGTGTAATAAAGATAAGGCCCACCTACGGAAATAGGTGGGTTTTTTGTTGGGTATTTTTATCTCATTGCACAAAAGGGAATTTCTATTAAAACCATAGCATATTTTTATAGCTCTTATATTGAGAAAAAAGAAAAGACATCCAAATAAGAGTGTCTTTTCCAATAGTTTTTAGCAGAAGCAAGAAGCTCCAACAATAATTAATAAAATAAATAATACAACTAATAAAGCAAATCCTCCTGCAAAGCCACAGCCGCCACAGCTACCACCAAAGCCCATAATAATTCCTCCTTTAAATAGTAGGAGAAAAATAAGGAGTCACTCATGTATTTTAATGGATTCAAATTACTTTATGTTTTTATGAATTAAATGAGCAGGTCCTTTTGAAAATAAAAAAAGACGCTATAAAGCGCCCCCCATGTGGGTAAATAAGAAGTAAGGTTTCTAAGATAACTGAAAAAATAGATCAGGTGCTTAGATTTTATCACGATTTTTTTCTGAATGAACATGCATTATTACATATCACTATAAATCCCTCTATTTTCCATTTGATAAAATGGATTACCAATATTAATAAGATTCAAATAAATATTTCTACAAATTCAAAATATTTACAAAAAATACAAAAGTGATACATTTAAGATGCAAGTTATTAAAAATATTTAAGGGGGAATTATTATGTTCAAGAAATTAGTAGTAGGAGCATTAGCAGCAGGTATTGTATTGACAGGAGGGATTGGGGCAGCATCAGCAAATGTAGATATCCCATATAACAAATGTTACAATTCGGCTGTATCCTATAGCAATGGTGTATACACTAAGTATGTTGTTCAAAGTAGTAGCGCATTTTCTAATTCATACACTGATAAAGAGGGAATCAAATGGAATTTCAAAGGATATAAAGAAGAATATTTAGAAGGGTGCGGTAAAAAATATATTGCTAAATATGAAGGAAGAAAATAATAGAGTATAAATATATTATGAAAAGCCTCCAATAATGAGGCTTTTCTATTTATTTGAATAGATTATACTCAAAAAAGACACCCTAAGGTGCCTTTTACGCTGTAACAAATTTAAATACATAGTACATAAAAAATAACAAAGATAGACTTGCTAATCTGCTAGCAATTGATTCTTTTATAAATTTCATAAGTATCACTTTGACAATCAATGCTAAAAATAACGGTATAAACAGTACCATAGCAAGTTTGATAGCTAAGTCGTTTATAGTTGGATTAAACGCTTCAAAGTTAATAATGATATTCACTTATCCCTCTTTTTATCTATTTATACTTATAATTAGATTTATATTGTTTTGACTACTAAAGAGCCGTTAATTTGAGAACCATTTATTTTTGGATTATAAGAGTACTTTTACATTTACGACAAGCAATCTTCTCTTCCTCAAAAATGAATAGATTTTCAGCATCACATTCTGGGCATACAACTGCAAATGGTGTTTTTATATTTTTATAGCATAGGAAAGAAAAGAATGCCATGATTAGAGCAGGTATAATAAGCATCATAATTAAGAATAGGCCCGCAAAAACGCCTGCAATTATGGAAAGTGGTTTCATTAGTTTTCTACCTACGGAGTTTACTTGATTATCCTTTTTACGAAAAGCAGTAACAAGGTAAGTTTGGGTTTCTTTTACTGGCTCAAATGCATTTACCGTATTGTAATCTTGTTCATCCATAGTGGGATAGGAAGTGTTTGGTCCTTGATACCCTCGTTGTATATAATAGTTGTTTGACTCAGCTATTCGTGGTGTATACGAGATTCCAGTTCCAGGTACATAAGTTGTTGTTCTTGATTCAGGTAAAATAGAGTTCCCTCCCATACCTGTGTATGTAAAGTTAATTTTCACACCCGGGGAAAACTGGATAATTCTACGAAATTTATAACCCATAATATTGTATCCTCTCTATCTAATTAATAGAATTTTTTACTAATTATAACAAATTTTTATTGTTTTATATTAATATATTTAGTTACAATGTATTAATATAATATAAATATTTAAATTAAATAATTCAAGGCGTTTTATGAGTCCTTTTTTATAAAAAAAGACACCCAAAGGTGCCTTCCGACTTAAACCACTTTAATTTTAATAATATGTATTGGACTCCCATCCAAATATTATTTTACCATATTTATTATCTATTTTATTAAATTATTACTGGGCCTCTTGCTCACCTTTAGCTTTCATTTGTTTTTCATATACATATTTTGCTGTTGAAAAATCAGTAGGAAAATCACGTAGTGCCTTATTTATAATATTTAATTCTTCTTGCGATTTAATTTCAATGTTATTTAAATAGTCAAATGCTTTGGATTGTTTATTTGCAACATAATTTTGAGTAGAATAATCATCTGGGAAGTCTTTCTTAGCTTTTTCTTTAACCTTATTCATAGCTTCTGTTTTGTCGATGTTCTTTACTGGGTTCGCTAATGTTCCAGTAGTTTGTTCTGGTTTAGGTACTTCTTTCTTTTCCGGTTGAGACTCCGGCTTTACGTCTTCTTTTTTAGGCTGTTCTTGTTCTTGCGGTTTAGGTATTTCTTGACTCGGCTGTGTAGTTTTTTGAAGTGACCTAGTTTGCTCTTTTTCATAGGAGTCTACTTTAGATTTCAACTCTTTGATTTGTGTTTTTAATTCTTGCTGTTCATTAAAGTGTTGATCAATAATTTTATCCATATCTTTTTGTGAATACTTAGGTTTCATATCTTCTGATTTGGAATCTTTAAAAATAGCTACAGAAGCAATGATAGCTACTAGTACAGCGATAATTCCAATGATTAGTTTTTTATTCATTTATGTTCCTCCTCAAATACAATAATATTATTATATAACAATTAATCATTTATAGGTAGAAAAAAAGACACCCTAAGGTGCCTTCCTCCGACTTGAACCACTTTAATTTTAATAATATGCATTTGGAATTTCATCCAAATAATATTTTACCATATTAAGTTATATTGGTGATTGAGAAATATGAATTGAATCTATTATTTTACTTTTAAGCTCTTTTCGTATTCTTTAGCTTCTTCAACATTTTTAAATGTTTTTAAATCGAATATCTTTTCTCCATCAATACATACAACTAATACTCCATCTTGAGCTTGAAGAACACTACCTACATTACCTTTTCCGAGTGAAATACTGAAGGGATTCTCTACATTTAATGATTTCTTTTTAGCAAGATAATCTTTAAATGGCATACCAATGGATAGTTCGTCTTTTAAGCCTTTAATAGTGTTACCAGAAGTAGTTGTTGGTTGTTCCTTTTTTGTAGCCTCTTCTTGCTGTTTGCGTTGCTTTTCAGCCGTCTCTTGTTCAGCTTTCTCCTTTTTCACAGTCCCTTTTTCTTCAGCTTTCTTCGCTTTCTCAGCTTCCTTTTGTGCTTCTTGCTCAGCTTTAGATTCTTTGGAAGTACTTGCTGTCTCGTTAGATGAACATGCTGCTAATCCCATAAATAAAGCGAAACAAGTAAGTGTTGTTAATAGTTTTTTGTTCATAGTATGTATCCCCCAGCGTTTAAAATGTAAGATTTACCTGAACTATCATAACAAATATAATCACAACTATTTTGTCATATTATGTCGAAATGAAAAAAAAGACACCCTAAGGTGCCTTTCTTCAACTTATCCCCCCTTAAAATCAGTTGTTATCTACATAATTGAAGAGATAAAACACCCCTACATTAGTAATTACTTCACGTCCCTATTTTAAGTTTACAAAATCCCAAAAATTCCCTCTTGTAAAAAATAAAAAGAGGGGAATTTTTTTATTAATCTACATGTTAAGTGTGTACAAATCCTAAGGCATACGATCTTTTAAATCTGCTAAAGGTATAAGCTTGTCGACAAGCCATAATTTCTTATTTCCATCATAGATAAGGTTTATTTGCATTAATGACATATTATCAGATGAAACACCATTAACTGTAATTTTACTTTTCACTTTTGCTAATACATTTGCTTTTGTAGTATCCAAAAATGCATAATACAGCTCGCCACCTGTGTATTCAGATTGAAATGAAACTTTCTTCTTTTCTTTCTCATCTCCAGTTCCTGGAGCAGATTGCGTTGGTCCACCTGGTGGTGTTAATTCTTTCTTTGCATTTGGTGTTATATATGCATCGATATTAGCAAGGTAAGATTCGCCTTTACCTGTATCATAAGTACGGAAAGCTTTAAGAAATCGTTCTGCAGCTTCCTTTACTTGTTGTTGATTATTACTCTTTAGAGCTAACAATTCCTTTTTCGTATCGTTGTATTGTGCCTCCACCTTTTCCACTTTTTTCGTTAATTTTATATTATCAGTTTTAAGTTTTTCATTATCAGATTGATATTTTATTAAAAACCCTACACTAGCTATTAATAAAATTGCTATTATAATGGTGATTTTCTTCATGATTTACCTCCTTTTCGCAGTTTCATAAGTTGCTAGATGTTACATGCATTATTATCTAACTACACGACCATATCCCGCAAAATGCTGTTGAAAATATGGTTTACTTAAATCAGCATAGCCAATTGGATCGCCAGCATGATACATTGTATTATTTCCTACATAAATGCCAACATGCGTAATGTAGTTACTTGTAGCATAAGTGCTATGGAAAAATACTAAATCTCCTGGCTTAGGATCTGTTACACGTTGGGTTTTATCCCATTGGGTTTGTGCAGTACCAAATAAATTAATACCAACCCTTGAATAGGTATACTCAACAATTCCACTACAGTCAAATGATGTATTTGGTGTTCGCCCTCCAAAAACATATGGCCATCCTTGATACTTTAGTGCTTCTGCCATAATTGCCTGGAATACATCATCACCTAAAACACTACCACCAGCAATTCCACCAGAACCACCAGGGGTTTGACCAGGTTGATAATATCTCATAATATGTGGGACATAATCGGGATCACCATAGCACCAATTATTAGCTACAGCCTCCGCACTTCTCCACGAACCACATTTATAACCATTTTTAGCTGATTGCTCTGCAGAAAATGCCCTTGCATTCTCGTGAGTATATCCACCTTTCGAAACTGCATAGTTAGCGTAGCCAGTTCCATAGTTATAACATTGTAATGTAATATTTTGATCACCATTGGATTTTTTATGACAATCGGCAAAATGCATTAAACCATATTTTATACTTTCCTCTGGATCAGTAAAATACCCTGGGGGATGCCCTTGTGATTCCGAGCTTTGCATTACATCTAATTGTGTTCCAGAACTTTCTTGTTGGATAAGAGCAAGAATTAAAGGTGTCATTGCTTCAATACCATGTTGTGCCGCATATTTCCTTACCAATGGCTCCCATCTCATTACTTCAGGACTAACACTTGCAGTACCCGGGGCAAAAGGACCACCAATTCCTCCAGGAGTGACTTCATCTTCACTCATACTAGCAGTTAATAAAAATATCACTATACCTAAACCTGCAACAACAGCTAAAATAACACCGGCTATTATTAATAATGGTTTTGCAACAGCTACTGTTGCTGCCTTCTGTGCTACTTTAACCGCTACTTTCTTCCCTACTTGTGCAACTGCTTTACCCGCTATTTTGGATCCTTTTCCAGCTGCCTTTCCTAAAGAATGGCCTACCTTTTTCAAGGCAGGCTTGGCATTCCCTAGTTCAGCTTCAGGATGATGTTCATTTTCAAAGTCGCGATTTGGTTCCGCACTCAATGTATAAACCCTCCCTCATGAGCTGAATTATTTCGGTTTTATAGTTTCTTTTGCTTTTACATTTTTTAAAGCCTCTTGTTGTGTTTGTGCATTTGTTTCAACTTTTTTAATTGCTGCCCCTTCTTTTACCTGTTGTTGATTATTTACTTTAGGGACATTCTTAGTTGGTTGTGAATTAACTGGTTTTACCTCTACTTGCTTTTGCGGTGTGCTTACATGTGAAGTAGTAACTGGTTTACTCTCAATTGGGTTCGGTTTTGATGGTGTCGTCCCCGACTGTGGTGCTGTAATTGGTTTACTCTCAATCGAATTCGACTGTAATGGTGTTGTTCCTGACTGTGGTGTTGTGACTGGCTTTGTTTGACCATTTGGTGTTTTAATTGTTCCTCCAGGTTTTGCTTCCGCTTTTACATCTCCTTGCTTATTCTCAAGTCCACCATTATTTTGACTTGCTACTGGTCTAACTTGAGCTTTTACATCTTCTTCTTTATTATTTAATTCCTCATTTGATTGCGCTACTGGTTTAACATCCGCTTTTACATCCTCTTCTTTACCTTTTAGTTCTGCCTGTTGCATTTCAGGGTTATTATCTTCATGTTTCCCTCGTACTGCTAATTCTGGATTCTCTTTAGTTGCGGCTACTTCTTCCTTAACCCTTTCTTGCTCCTGATTTCCTTTTCTATCGCGAACACCTAAATTTTCTTCTTTTTTCATTTGATTTATATTTTTTTCTTTTTCTGCTTGCATTTGTTCTTTTTCCTTACGTTTACCATCTGCTACCTTTTCTTTTCTATCTGCATAGTTTTCTTTCAACTGTTTAAACTTACTGTAGCCTGATTTACCCACTTTTCCTGCCACCGCAGCACTTGCAAGTCCCACGGCGCCAGCTACTGCTACACCTCTTCCAACTGTCTTAGATCCACGTCTAACATCACGATATTTCTGCCTAATATTACTCATAGCATCTGATGCGCGTGCAGCTCCGGCACTTGCTGGTACTGTAGTAATAGCATCAAAAATTGTTTTACGGTATAACCAAACACCTAAGAATGAAAGTACTTGTAATGCAGCTACAACTAAATATCCATATTTATCGGTAGCGCTAAATAGGATTGACGATACCCAAAACATTAAAGTTATAAGAAAACCAATTGCAACTTTCATAAGTAGCGTTCGAAACAATTCAGATAAAAATCTCTTAGCTGTCCCAGTCCATGCAGGTACTAAAGCCATCAATAACATTACTGGTGACATTAGCGCTACGATGATAAACATCAATTGATAAAATAACATCGCCATACTACACAAGCCTAAGACAACCCACAATGGTCCATTGATTAAGAAAAGTAGTAATACTAACGCGCCACGCTCAAAAGTAGCATCCAAAGTTAATATTGTATTTTTCTTCTGTTCAACTTCCTTTTTTAATAGATCCTGCCTTTCATCTGCTCCTGTTGTTGTTAACATTTTCTTAATTCTTTCATCACCGATTTTCTTCATATCTGTTGTACCAAACTGCAGTAATGTATAAGGTTGTTTTATTAATAGAGTGTGTGTTAAATCAGTAATGGAATCGACACCGCTTGAATATCCTTGACTTGCTCCACTAATACTTTGAGTGGAATCAAGAACAGTTTTATTTACTTGTTCAGAGAAAGTGTTCAATCCTTTGATAATATAACTTGAATTTGCGAAAAAAGCTAAAGTGAAAACTAACATACCTAATGTCTTTAACAATCCTCCTAGCATCTCTGACTGGCGTCGTTGTACAAAACCTACCCAGATAACCCAGCAGGCTAATAAAGCTAACATGAGTCCAATTAATTCACTATATATTCCATTACCCCAAGAACCATTGAACCCCGCTGCTTTAGATATTACATCGCCTAATTTATCTCCTACATCAGCTACAATATTGAGACTCATAGATTGGCCGACCATACTTGTAACAAAAGTACTAACTGCAAGATTAATGGTCCATCCAATACTTACAAGACTAAATAACACTGCAACCATTTGTTCTTTTACTTTGTCTCCCCATTTCCAAAACTTAAGAGATTCACCAAATCCACCTTCTGGTGTATAGATGTCAATTCCATAACTACTTGCAGGATATTCTTCATATTTTAATTTTTCCTTATTCTTTGGAATGATATCGTCTATAAGAGAAGGTCTGGGTTCTTCCTCTGCATATACTGGAGTAGCTTTAAAAAGTAAATTAAATGCTAAAAGCAAAGTACAAATTAATAACAATAGGGTAATAAACTTTTTCATTACATGTTACTCCCCCTTTGATGGGAAACCTATTAATCTTTCGAACTAAACTCATTTGTCGGTTTAGTATTTGCTACTTCATCAATTTCATTTCCTTGAGGGCCAGAATAACTTCGAACTTTGAAACCATCCTCTGTACGAACTACTCTTACCCATTTCACTGCTTTATCGATGTTTTTAGGGGGCTTCTTTGAAATAAAGTTATACATAATTGTATCCTTATCTACCACATACTCTTTTACTGTATAGTCTTTGTAAGATAAATTATTTTGTGGCCCTTGATTCGGATCTAAAACTGTATTTTTATCTCCATCGACGATAAGCTTTCTAATTGTTTTATTATCATGTTGTAAGTCGGCCTTTACAAAGTTCATTGTAATTTCCACTAATCAACTATCTACTTTAAGTATGATTTACTTTTTTCGGAAATCTAAGAGAAATAAAAAAAAATTGTGTTTTATATCAAAAATTTTTTAGAATGATTAAAACTAAATATACTGTTTATTAAAGTACATAAAAAAACCAATTCCATTAAGAAATGAAATTGGTTTTACACAGGATCTATTTTCTATAGTAAGTATTACACAATATAAAAACCTAATATAATATATAACTTTAATATATATAAAGAGAAAAGATAAAACTTTTATACAGAGAAAAAATCGTCTTAAAACATTGCTGTGCTAAGGGTTCATCATTACTCTAGCCGTAAAAAATCATAAAAAGTAAAAACTGGGAATGAACTTAATAAGCTGGATGATGATTAAAAACTACAAAATATCGTAAAGTAGGTATATAAAAACTACATATAATCATCGTTAATTTGATGCGAGTGACTGAATAAATAATAAATGCAAATTTTACTGACTTACGAACAAACTTTCCACATTTTAAAAAAACTATACACAATTTATTAACAAATCGGTCAAAGTTAGGAACAGAATCCACTTTTTAAACATAACTAACAGAAGATTTTCTGATTTTAAGTAGATTTAGAGATAGAACATGATAAGAACAGCACTTAAGGCTATATTTTATACACATCAGGTCAAAATTATTAAGATATCAACAGAATACTAAAAAATATTTCTGCTTTTTTGTAGATGAAATGACATGATTGGATTGATAATTCAGAATAAATAACTTAGAAATTGTGAATATCTTATTTTGTTTCACATGCACTGTATGTAATTGCATAAAAAATAGAGAGCCGTGATCATTAAAATTGAAAACTTACTCTCTGTTTTGTTTGAAGTAATACTCTTCACATGCTATCTCCAACACGAATAGCCCTCCACTTTTGCTTTTTTCAAAAATAGAGAGCTGTATCATTACATTGCTGGAAGCAGCTGATCAACCGTATGTGGTATTTCATTTGTTGAACGGTAATATGCTTCTAAAGATTGTAGAAACGGAATTAAATCAAAGTCTTCAGGGACCTCAATTACACGAATCTTTTCCTTCGGCAATTTATCAATTTTTTCAATGAACAGTTCACGAATATCGCTAGGGATTTGATTTCCTTTATACCCACTAGACTTTAATAGTTCGCGAATTTCAATTTCTAATGCTGTATATGCGTTAATATTTACGCCCTGCTCATAAGCATATTTTCTAAATAGTGATTCCTCTTGATACTGCATGTAATTACGATGGTAAGCATCTAAGGTTACAGGTACAGCATATTTTGCATGAAGCAGGTCATGCGCTTTACGGAATAGCTTTTGAACATTGCGTAAAGAGTATATAGCAAAATGAGTACCAAATTTAAAAATGGCCTCTTCTTGTTCATGTTTAGGTACATTGTGTGTAATTAAAGGATAAATACCAGTTTTAGCAGCTGTGTCTAATACACGATATTGAGAAGATTGCTTTAATAATTTACTTAGTGTATAAACAAGCTTTTTCGGATATCCTTCTTGTCGATCAATCATTTCCCGTAAGCCACGAACTACTTGGCGAATTTGACGATGACAGGAGTGTTTTAAAACGTTAATGAATTGGTTCATATCCTTTGCAAATTCAGCAATATTCATTTCAACTAACAAGTTTTCTATGAATGTAGCTTTACGCTTATATGTATCTCGTGGTGTAAATGGATCACGGTATTCTGCTCCTTCTTCTTTTGCGCATAAGAAATCAGGATGTACAGATAAATGCAATGTTGTGTATTGCTTTTTATTCTTCTTCCCTTTTTCTAACTTGCAAATTTTAAATAAAGGAGATCCAGTAGCAGAAAGTTTTGTTTCTAATTCCTCAAGTACAGCACGAATCTGATGTGGGTATTTCTTATGTAAGTAACGATACATACCACCAAAGTGTGTTGAGTTTCCTTGTTCATCAACTTTGAATAAAGAACGTTTCAGGGTAGTTTCGCGTTTCTGCTGCATTGCTACATCCATGAATAGTTTCTTAGCTGCAATGGATAACTCAAAGAATTCTTTGGTAAATACTATCGGGCTAATAAATGTATATGCATTTGCTTTATTCGTTTCTTTATTCATGAAATCAGTTAAGGTGATTTTATATTTACCACTGTACTCATTTTCGATTGTAATGATGTTATGGAAACTTAACTTCTTCAAAGCTACATAAAATTGTGAGTGGTGAATATGTGCAAATGCTTCTTTATAATTTTTATAATCTTCCCAAAGCATATGGATCGATACATGCGAAAGCTCACCATATGTATTACATTTTTTATGAAGAAATAGAAATACTTCTAAATCAGCATTTGTAATACCATATAGCTTATGTTTTCTGCCCTCATTTTTATCAAATCCACTTACTTTATCTACAATCTTTTTCATTTTCAGTGAAAAAGATGGCTTTGCTTTAGCAACAAACCCCTCTTCATCTGCAATTCGTTCTTCATAGGACATTGAATTCACAATGTCTTCTAGATAAGTATCTTTAAAACTGTAATACTTACCTTCTAAAGCATCTACCAACTTTTTCCATGATTTAATTGTTACAATTACCGGTGTTGTTGTTTCACCATTCAAACTACGTTTGTTCTTTATAACGAAAGGTTTTGCCATCTTTTTCACCTCCTTATATATTAAGTTGCAGTTTTCCCCACAATTAGATATAGATTATCATTTTTGATTATATCAAATCGAATACTGGTGAAATCTGTCCCTTTAAGAGAAAAAACAAAAAAATGAAACGTGCCTCTATCCCTTGTGCGACAAGGGGTTTGACGTTTCATGAAAAAAAGTTTGTTGCCACCATAGAGCTATGAAGTTTTTTGAATATGAAACGTATTATATAGTGGGATAAACCTCCCGAAACCATTGATTTTATAGGGTTTTCATCTAATTTTGTTTGAAAGTTGTAGCCATCATATAGCTATAACGTTTCATGTTTTTAAAATAAGTTATATTTTATTAAAAAATGCTGTAACCATTGGTACGTATAGGTTTTTGGAAGTTTTAAAGTGAAAGTTGTAGCCATCATACCGCTATAAACGTTTCAGTTCGTTTCATGTTTCCTGCCATCATATAGCTATAACGTTTCATGTTTTTAGAACAAGTTATATTTTATTGAAAACCGCTGTAACCCTTGGTGTATATAGCTTTGTTGAGATTTTAAAAGTGAAAGTTGTAGCCATCATATAGCTATAATGATTTTAGCGTGTTTTCGTTCATATTTTATGAAATGGCTTTATATCAACGTTTATTACTAATTTACATAGAATAAAAAAATTTTTAGTCAAATGATTTTCAAGATATTCTCGTTTCATGTTTCCTGCCATCATATAGCTATAACGTTTCATTTTTTCAAAGTTGTAGCCATCATATAGCTATAACGTTTCATAAATTACGAAATTGTAGCCATCATATAGCTATTAATTATTAAAAGTAAGAAGTAATAGCCGTGATAAGGCTATATAGTTTCAAATAAGAGCTTATAGGCCCGATAAAGCTATATAGTTTCAAGTAAGAAGTAATAGCCGCGATAAGGCTATATAGTTTCAAATAAGAGCTTATAGGCCCGATAAAGCTATATAGTTTCAAGTAAGAAGTAATAGCCGCGATAAGGCTATGCAGTTTCAAATAAGGGCTTATAGCCCCGATAAAGCTATACAGTTTCAAGTAAGAAGTAATAGCCGTGATAAGGCTATACAGTTTCAAGTAAGAAGTAATAGCCATGATAAGGCTATATAGTTTCAAATAAGGACTTATAGCCATGATAAGGCTACATAGTTTCAAATAAGAGCTTATAGCCATGATAAGGCTACATAGTTTCAAATAAGAAGTAATAGCCATGATAAGGCTATATAGTTTCAAATAAGGACTTATAGCCATGATAAGGCTACATAGTTTCAAATAAGAGCTTATAGCCATGATAAGGCTACATAGTTTCAAATAAGAGCTTATAGCCATGATAAGGCTACATAGTTTCAAATAAGAAGTAATAGCCGTGATAAGGCTATATAGTTTCAAATAAGGACTTATAGCCGTGATAAGGCTACATAGTTTCAAATAAGAGCTTATAGCCATGATAAATAAGGCTATATAGTTTCAAATAAGAGCTTATAGCCGTGATAAGGCTACATAGTTTCAAATAAGGACTTATAGCCATGATAAGGCTATATAGTTTCAAGTAAGAAGTAATAGCCGTGATAAGGCTATATAGTTTCAAATAAGGACTTATAGCCATGATAAGGCTATGTAGTTTTAAATAAGAAGCAGTTTTATATAAGTAAAGAGGATTTAAATGATCCAAAATAAAAGAAATAAAAACCAATAATTGTGCGGATTATTCAGATAACATTTCGCCTTAGAGGTTATGTGGTTTTTCATCTAAATGGGAAAAATAAACGCACTTTTATTCAGTCATCCGTTTAAAGTGAACTTCCATCAGGGGGAGTCTTATTGCCTGCGAATCGTGGGATGAAAAATGGACTAAGAATTTAATCTTAGTCCATTTCTTATTTTATATCCATTTTGTATGGAATGTACCTTCTTTATCTACTCGTTTATACGTATGCGCTCCAAAATAATCGCGCTGCGCTTGTAACAAGTTTGCAGGTAGATTGGCAGTACGATAGCTGTCATAATAAGAAATTGCTGCTGAAAATGCAGGTATCGGAATCCCCTGTTGTACCGCCATTGAGATAATTTGGCGTAATCCGCCTTGATATGACTCTACAATCTCTTTAAAGTATGGATCAAGTAAAAGGTTCGGTAGATCAGTGTTTGTCTCATAAGCCTCTTTAATGTTTTGTAAAAAGGCAGCACGGATAATACATCCGCCTCTCCAAAGCATAGAAATGCTGCCAAAATCAAGGTTCCAATCATATTCCTCAGAAGCTGCCTTCAATTGCGTGAATCCTTGTGCATAAGAACAAATTTTACTCATATATAAAGCTTGGCGCACTGCTTCAATTAATTCAGCTTTTTCAACTCCAATTGCTGTTTTATCTTTAGGGCCAGATAAAACTTTGCTTGCGTTCACGCGCTCTTCTTTTAACGCAGAAATGCAACGAGCAAATACAGATTCCGTGATAATAGGAAGAGAGATACCTAAATCAAGGGCGCTTTGGCTTGTCCATTTCCCTGTACCCTTTTGTCCTGCAGTATCAAGAATAACATCCACTAATGGCTTACCAGTTTCTTCATCTTTCTTCTTGAAGATATCGGCTGTAATCTCAATTAGATAGCTGTTCAGTTCACCTTTATTCCATTCAGCAAATATTTCATGGAACTCTTCTGCAGTCAAATCAAGTGTTTGTTTCAAGAAGAAATATGCTTCACAAATTAGTTGCATATCTCCATACTCAATGCCATTGTGAACCATCTTTACATAGTGGCCTGCCCCATTAGGTCCGATATAAGAACAACAAGGCTCGTTATTCACTTTTGCAGAGATGTTTTCAAGCATATCCTTTACTTTTTCGTATGCATCCTTCTGTCCGCCTGGCATAATAGAAGGTCCCTTCAATGCACCCTCTTCGCCGCCTGACACACCTGCACCGATGAAATTGATTCCTTCTTCGGCAAGACGTTTGTTTCGGCGAATTGTATCGACAAAGTATGTATTACCACCGTCAATTAAAATATCACCTTTATCGAGGTGAGGGACTAGAGAATCAATCGCCTTATCTGTAATTTCCCCTGCATTCACCATTAATAAAATCTTTCTAGGTGATTCAAGTGAGCTAACAAACTCTTCAACTATATGAGTACCAACTAAGTTTTTACCACGGTTTTCCTCAATGATTTGATCAACTTTTTCCTTTGAAATATCATATAGGGCAACAGAATACCCTTTGCTCTCAAAGTTAAGTGCGAGGCTTTTTCCCATAACGCCCACACCAACAACTCCAATTTGTAACTTTTCCATATTCCATCGTTCCTTTCCATGTATGTTACTCTGTATTATAGTATATATACCTAAAATAACACTTTAATCAAATAATCAATCTTTTTCATTTCAATAGACTCTATCAGTATTCGTGCAAAAGGTTATAGGGACACGGCGCATCACTATCAAGTTAAAAAATAAAGAGAAATTTTCATCCTTATTAATCAATCATGAAAAATAACCGGTTAATTATGAAAAATCACATTAAACAGCTTCCGTATCCCTTTTATTGTGTAGAAAGATCTATACAAATAAACTTAATAATAAAGTAAATCCTAATCCGGCTACAGAAACGATAGTCTCAAGTAAAGTCCAAGTTGCAAATGTTTCTTTCATGCTTAAACCAAAGTACTCTTTAAACATCCAGAAACCAGCATCGTTCACGTGTGAAGCAATTAAACTACCAGCCCCTGTTGCAAGGACAACTAAAGCAAGGTTAACATCAGATTGACCTAACATCGGAATCACTAAACCGACAGTTGTTAATGCAGCAACCGTAGCAGACCCCAATGAAATACGTAAAATGGCAGCGATAATCCATGCGAGCAAGATCGGTGATAATGAAGTTCCTTTGAATAATTCGGCTACATAGTTACCAACGCCGCCATCAATTAATACTTGTTTGAAAGCTCCGCCTCCACCAATAATTAAGAGCATCATCCCAATATTCGAGATCGCTGTTGTACAAGATTCCATCACGTTTTTGATTGGAATATTTCTTGCCAATCCCATTGTATAGATCGCAACCAGTAAGGATATCAACATGGCAGTATCCGCATTCCCAATAAACTCAATCGTTGCTAGTAAACTATTATCTTTAAATCCCATTGTTTTTTGCAGCAAAGTAATAATTGTAGCGACTGCCATTAAAAGGACAGGCAGTAAAGCGGTAAAAACACTGATTCCAAAGCCAGGAGTTTCTTCAAGTTTAAATACTTTCTGCTCACCTAATGATTGGATATTACCGGTTTTTGTGAACGCATCAGGTACTAGTTTTTTTGCAAGCTTAGTAAATACAGGTCCAGCTAACACAACAGTTGGAACCGCTATCATAAAACCGTAAAGTAATACTTCACCGATGTTTGCATGCAATTCACCAGCGATAGCAGTTGGTCCTGGGTGTGGTGGTAAAAATCCGTGTGTTACAGATAAAGCAGCTGCCATCGAAATACCGAGATATAAGATAGAAACTTTTAATTCTCTTGAAATTGCAAATACAATCGGAATTAATAATACTAATCCTACTTCAAAAAATAATGCAATCCCGATAATAAATGAGGCAGTCACAACAGCCCATTGAATGTTCTTTTCACCAAATTTCTTCACAAGTGTCATGGCGATGCGTTGTGCGCCCCCAGAATCTGAAAGCAACTTACCTAACATCGCACCAAGTCCAAAAACGAGTGCTAAATGACCAAGTGTTCCGCCTAATCCCGTTTCAATGGTTTTAAAAATCTTTTCTGGTGGCATTCCAAGTGCTAAAGCAACCCCGACCGATACAATGATTAATGAAATAAAGGTATTTAATTTAAAGCGCATAATCAGTAAAAGTAATGCTAAAATCCCAATTGCTACAATGACTAATGGCATCGTAGTTCCCCCCTAATCTTAGCTGTATTTGTATTTATCCCGGTATTCGCGGGAAGTAAGCCCCCCCACCTCAAGATTTAGATAGAAGCGAGGCGTGGGGAATTACTCATGAAAATTTTACTTTATTAAATTTCTTTGATAATTTGCAATTCGTGTATAATCATCTTCTAGCGCCCTTGATAGGTTAATAAATATTGGCAGTAATTGTCTGTATTCTTTTGTTGCTTCTTCTTTCGGTGTATGTTTGTAGGTACTCCCAACCATTTCGGAAACGATTTCAAAAGAATCAATTTTTCCTGTGGCATAGAGACCTAATATACATGCACCTAGACAAGAGCTTTCGTAGCTCTTTGGAACAACGACTTCAGATGCGAAAATATCAGACATCATCTGTCGCCAAACGTCAGACCTTGCGAAGCCGCCTGTTGCTTGAATACGAGTTACAGGACCATCCATGCATTCGGTTAATGCTAAAAATACAGTGTATAAATTATATATAACGCCTTCTAAAGCTGCACGTATCATATGTTCCTTCTTATGTGACATCGTTAAACCGAAGAAGGAGCCACGTACATCTGGATTCCATAATGGTGCACGTTCCCCTGCGAGGTATGGATGGAATAATAATCCGTCTGCACCAGGTCTCACGCGTTCAGCTATTTTAGTTAATACATCGTATGGATCAATTCCTAGTCTTTTCGCAGTTTCTACTTCTGATGAAGCAAGTTCATCACGAATCCAGCGAAGGACCATCCCTCCATTGTTTACCGGTCCACCAATTACCCAATGCTTTTCCGTTAAGGCATAACAAAATATTCTTCCTTTTTTATCTGTTTGTGGTTTATCAATGATGGTCCGAATAGCACCACTGGTTCCAATTGTGACAGCAATCTCACCTTTTCGAATTGCATTCACACCTAGATTAGAAAGCACCCCATCACTGGCACCAATGACAAACGGTGTTTGTGAATCGATACCAATCTTTTGGGCTAAATCTGGATTGCAGTTGCTGAATATTTGGGTGGTTGGTACGAGTTCAGATAATTGAGCTGATGTTATACCAGCAATTTTTAAAGCTTCCTCATCCCAATCTAGCGTTTTTAAGTTCATCATGCCCATGCATGAGGCGATGGAATGATCAACAACATATTGATCAAAGAATTGTTTGAAGATATATTCTTTGATTCCAATATATTTTTTTGTTCTAATAGCAATTTCCGGATGATCATTCACAATCCATGTAATTTTACTTAATGGTGACATTGGGTGAATAGGTGTTCCTGTTCGTCTATAAATTTCATGGCCATTCAGTTCATCTTTGATTTTATGTGCCCATGCCTCACTACGATTATCTGCCCAAGTGATACAAGGTGTCAGCGGCTGATCATTTTCATCCATAGCTATGACACTATGCATAGCACTGCTAAATGAAATAAACGATGGTTTTTTATCTGAATGCTGTTTCGTTATATTTGATATTGCTTGTAAAACAGCTTGGAAAATCTCTTCTGGATCTTGTTCCGCTGTGGATATATCCGGTGTGCGAAGTGGATAACCAATATTCTCGGTTTGGATGACTTCGCCTTTTTCAGTAAATAAAACTGCTTTCGTACTTGTTGTACCGATATCTATACCTAACATATAGCTACTCATGTCCTCGCTCTACTCCTTTAGATAACATTTGTTGTGACATCCAGAAATCTTCAACTTTCCCTTGAACATCATCAAAGTTTAGATGTAAGGCCTCAATCATGAGGGCTCGATCTTTTGATTCGATTGCTTTTATATAAAGCTCATGATTTTTAATAACCCGTTCAAAGTCTTCGTACTTTTCCTTGAAACGAGTACGCATTGATAAAAGGATTAAGCTTTCCATAACAGGCTTTAAATTATTCCAAATCATCAGGATGTAGGAATGCTCAATGGTTAGAATAATCGTTTCATGGAATAAAAGATCTTGATAAGAAAACTCATCAGAATCATGATATTTAATGGCGATTTTCATCATTTCCATTATTTTATTTAGTTCTCTTACTAAATCATTTGTGTCCATCTTTACAAGTCGCTCAAAGATAAACTTTTCTATAAGTAAACGAACATCATATATTTCTTCGATTTCTTTCTCGGTTAAACCAATGACAACTGCGCCCATTCTTTCTAAGCGAATAATATTTTCAGAAGCTAGTACTTTTAATGCTTCACGAACGGGTGACCGACTTACAGAAAAATCGGCAGCTAATTTATTTTCCGACAGGATGGTACCGCTTTCAATCTCCCCTGCAATAATGCGCATTCTCAGTTCGCTCGCAACACGATCACCTGTAGAGGCTTTTGAAAGCCATTTTTCAGGATAAAGAAATTCCATTGATTTCGCCATAAATTCACCTCATGTTAATCAAGTATACTTGTATACAAGTATTATAACTCGGATTTTTAATTATGCAAGCGCTTTTATTGTTTACTTTGGTTCTTTTAGAGGAAAGCCCCATAATTATCAAGCTAACAAATCGAGTCGCCCTAAAAACTATTATTGTTGATGAAGAAGATTTAGGGAATGGAAGACTGAAGAATACGATATTCAAGGACTTGCATCAACATATTTACCACTCGGGTTTACAACTTTTTGAATCAAAGATATAGATGTTAAAAATGTAACAGTAACTAAATTTGAGCATTAAACACTTTTAAAAATTGAAATTGTATTGTAAAGTAATGATTTTACAAATAGAAGCAGTTTTATATAATTAAAGACAAGTAAAGAGAATTTAAATGATCCATAATAGAACAAGTAAAAATCAACAAATGTGCGGATTATTCTGATAATATTTCAACTTAAAGGTTATATAGCCATCATATAGCTATGACGTTTCACATTTTTAAGATTCAAATTATATTTGTAATTAATATTGTTAGGAGGTATTTAAATATGGAGAAAGTGTTAGCATTGTTTAGTGATGCCCTCCTACTTGCTGCTCCAATTTATGAAGAAAACAAGCAGTTATGGGCCAAATGGAATAAATATTATAAAGAAGTACAAGAGAATCACGATAAATTAGTAACATCAGCTAATATGTCCCCTTCCTTTTCGACGCTGGTTTCTTGGTTAGGTCAGAAACAAGAGCAAGGAATATCGTTGTTAAACATTTATGCCAATCTGAATAAATATAAAATTGAGATTCAAAATGTACTAGATAAGATCATTGAACAAGAATTCGGAGGAAAAGTTGAAGCAGTTGAACCAACTCAAATTTCAATTTTTGAAGATAGTCAGGTAACAGAACATATAGAAGATATATCTGATGATTACTATCCTGTAACCAATGACGCAATGTACTATCAATTACGTGATGGAATAGCAAAAAATCATTTTGAGGAAGATGAAGCAGTAGCAAAACCGGTACTGCCATTAGAAACAAAAAATTCAAGCGGAGTTGCACAACTATCTTCACATAAGGATGAGGATTTGAGATTAGTGAATACAAACGAAGCAGAAAGATGGTCTATATTAGTTGATGGAGTAATTAGTAATATGGATGATCTTACAGCAGACTGTTTGGATACCATTACAATACAATGGTTAAATCAAGCTAAATCTCCAGATGAATTCATAGATTTTAGTTATGAAAATGTGTTGGAATTATGTAATATGCCGAAAGCCTCAGCAAACGGTGTAGAGTATTATCGTGCAGAAGATAAGATAAAAGTAGCGCAACGTATTGCAGCGTTAGCAAGCATCTTTATTTATTTGAATGATGATAATGAAGTTGTAGTATTGAACGATCAAGCTGAAACTGGGGAAAAATTTGAAGTAAAACGTGAAGTAATCAAAAGGCTATTCGTGCTGGACTCTGTAGTGTTATGGAGAGATAAGAATACTAATGAATATATGGGGATAGAATCCTGTAAGATTAAACCAGGTAGTTTTTTATCGGGCTATTTGTATGGATCTAATAGCACAACTGCTTTATTATCCAAAAAAGCATTAGAGTATAATAGCTATAGACACAAGTTTCATAAACGTTTAATACGTTATTTATCCTGGCAGTGGCGAATCCGTCAACAATACAGTACTTTAAAAAGACCATACTCCATTGGTGGAGAAAAAGGTTTACTATCTGTAATGGGTATTACAACCACAAAGGGTCGCCCAACTCGAATTCGTGAACAACTAGAAAATGTTTTAATTGATTTAGAAAAAGAAAATGTAATTTCACATTGGGCGTATGCAGAGGAATTGGATGAAACAAAGATAGGAGAACGTAATTGGTTTAAGAATTACTATTCAAAATTAGGAATCATTATCTTACCACCAAAAGAATTGATGAATAATATAGATAGTATGGTAAAGAAAAAAGCAATAGGTATGCAAGAGAATCCGGAGGACCATTATTTTGCAGAGACTGTAAAACAAACTCCTGAAGGATCAGAAGATATGATACGAGAAAAAATTATGTATCAGCATATGCATCAAAATAAAACAATGCGTGAAATAGCTGATGAAATAGGTCTATCCCCTGCTACGCTATCAAGATTCTGTAATAACAAAATGAAGCGTATTTCAAAAAGTGTTAATGAAAAACTAAACAAGTGGTATGAAAGACAAATGATTATAGAGTCAATGTAAAGAGAAGCAGATACCTTTTAAAAATGGAGAGGTACCTGCTTCTTTTTAATTTGTTCATATTCTGCCTGTATTAATCCATAAACGCGCTCGATTGTTCGGTGGATACCATGTGTCCTTTTGTACATAATAAGATTTGCAAATATTAAAGTCAGGAGGGTTTGTATGCAACAGGATAAAAAAGATATAGAAACGTCTGGTTCTATTATGAAACCAAATTTTGCAGAAACTGATGCGCAAAAAGTGAAACAAGAAATTCAAAATGATGTAAGGGAAGGACAAGGAGCAATGACTTCCCGAGAAGCAGGTGCAATGCGGGATTAAGAAAACACTCCTTACTGTTTTTTATTTAGTGAAAGTTTTAACCAGTAAGGAGATTTCCTATTATCTGCTTTTGTTTCTAAAAAAAATTGTTTTTACTTTGATATAAAGTTTATTTCATGTAAGTATCCCTCATTAGAAATAATCTATATTTTGTTTGATTTCTTTAAAAAGAAGTTTAACTTGTTGTGATATAAACAATTCCAAAAGTGTCTATTGTAGTTATCATCATTAATTAATATGTTATTATCAAGCTCGACTAATTTGTTCTTCAAATCATGAAAAGTCTTTATTAGATCACAATCTTTGTAGTGCCCCTGCCCTATTAGCTGAACCCAATACTTTTTAAAGCAATTGAAGCAGCAATACATTTTCTCTATAGAAGAATTAACAAAATATCTTTCTACTCTTTCCGTAATCTCATGTTCTAGCTCATATATTTCTCCTGTGGGCTGGTAGATAGTAATTAGATTACCTGAGTCTATATTGCTCCCAATAACAAGGTATGGTTTAAATTTCTCTAAACTCGCTAAAAACGTTTCTGTAAATTCTTTATCCAATATTGATAAAGAAAAATCATTTTGTTTTGTCCATTCCACTACATCTAAAAGAAAACCATTTGAATAGGTGTAAAATTCTACATTGAGACATTCGAATTCATGTCCTTTAATTTGATGCTTAAGTAAAAAGTGCATACTATCAATGGGCAAATTTAATTTGGCTATTTCCAATGTCATTCCTCCAACCCTTAATATTTAATCCATTTTCTGTTTCTACACAAACTCAATTAAATTTTAGCATAAAGAAATGGTCTTCTTGCGGAAAGTGGAATATGAAATAATAAAAAGGTATGAGTATACAACCCACACCTTTTTACCGTTATAAATATTCGTTATATGCTTAGTGCATCAATTATGATCAATGTCACCTTCGATATATTGACTGAGTTTATCCTTAATTGCCGCACTTTCTGAAGTTACTTCTGCTACTTTACGATTGCGAAGACGAGAGCCACCTTCCATTTCATCTAAAGGTAATGTATTTTCTTCTTCTTGAGGAACAGTGGCAGCCATTTGTTGTAACCATTGCATTGTTAAGTTAGATGTTGTATTTTTACCATTGATTTCTGCAGTTCGTTGAATTTCCTGCTCCTGCTGATTATGGGTAACAGTTGATGTGTAAGCAGGTTCTCTATATTGTGGTGTATGCTTCGCCCTTGGCACTTCTATTGGAGTTTCAGTAATAACTGATGTTTTGTTGTTAAGTTCAATAGATTCTCTATGTTTACTTGTATCTGGTACATTTTCTTTTTGAACATCGATTACTTCATTAATTTTTTCGGGTTCTGTTTTATTAGAAGTAGCAATTGATGCTATACTGTTTTCCTTTTCTAGTTTAGGAGCAGAATTTCTTGAGTAATCTTGCACAGACTGACTATTAGTTAACTCTCCTTCATTGTCTGTATCATCTTCATTATTATAAAAATCGTAAGTATCAGGATTTAACGTTTGTAACCAGCCTTCTATTGCAGTAGGTGCTGTTTTAGGTGTACTCAATTCCTCAATTACAGCTTCTTCACTATCAACATTTGTATCTGTGACATAATCATTATATTTAGTTTCCACATTCAATGACTCTTCACGAATTTTTAACCAATAAGCAGCTGCTTCTGTATCAACTTGAATCTTAGCTGTTTTAAACTCAGAGGCAGGAACAAAGTTAGCATTTACTTGTATTCCTCCTTGAGGAGCATTATCTTTTACAATTTTAGCCGCACACTGGAATGCTTTTTGAATTAAGATATCATTTTCAGAAAGAATGGGTACCTCTAGTTTCGAATAAGAGTAGGATGTTCTTCGTGTACTTTGAGTTTTCGTTTCTGCAGTTACCATATCAATTTCTTGATCACCTTCACGTGCCTCATAAATTGTTTTCGTACCCATTAGCTTACTAAACAATTTAGCATCTTCATTTGTAACATCACCATAAACAAGTTTATTACGAAATGTTCCTAACAGGATATCCATGAATCTTGGGCCATGTTCAATTGCTAATTGACTAATGGTTTGTGCAATAACAATTAAAGGTGCTTTATATTTACGTGATTGAGCAGGAAAACTTTTAAATGCTTTATAAATGTAATCCGCAAACTCATCGACTAAAACCGGATGATAAGGAGATACGTTAGGCTTACGACGGAAAACAGCGTTCTGTACGGCATATAAACACAATTTACCGAATACATCAGATAAATCAGAAAGTTCCCCTTTCGCTGTATTGACTAACAGAATACCTCCAAATTCCAAATGCTTCTCAAAATCAAAATCCGATGGACCACATAAAACACGTCGGAGCAGAGGTTGAGCAGAAATATCATTTAATGTGTTTCGTAAACCGCGAACAAAGGTTTCTTGTTTATCAATTATCTTGGGTTGACCATAGTATTTCCCTTCAGTATGATAAACAACTTCCCCTCCCCCACGGCCACCAGAAATTTCAGGAATATAATTTAAATCAAACCATTCATCAACTTGTTTCATTATGCGGAAATGGTTTCGTTCATCCCTATCTGGAATGGATTCAATATCATTTGGAAGTCGTTCTTTTAATTTGAGATGCATCTCAAACACGAGATTAGCATCATTATACATATCAATTAAATGCTCAAACCTAGCTTCAAAATTAGAATCATGGAGTTTTAACAAATAAATATGTTGTTTAAGATGGGAACGCTCAGATTGAACGAAGAACGGATTTCCTGCTCCATTATCAGAGAGACCCGTTAATACTGAACATAACATCTCAGCAACCTTATCGACTGGACCACGTACAAAATTTATTGAAGGGGTATCAGGATTTGTTGGGTCTAAATAGAAAATAATACTTTCAGGAATCTTGTGTGCTAATACCAATTTATATACTTTTTCGCAGAAATCATTAGATGGCTCGATAACTGTAAGACCATTAACCTGTGTTCCTTTTACATCCTCTGAATGATAATCTTTTCTTGCATATAAGGTTTTAAAGTTATTAATCATTGAAGCCATATAGTCAAGAATTTGATTGGCAATTGGCAAACCTAGTGCAGCTGATTTACCAGTACCAATGTTACCGATGATCATTATATTAAGCGTTAGAGACTTGCCCTGTATTACTGCCATTTCCCGTGTAGCACTGTTAGGACCAAGAAAGATATCGGGTTCTGGCAATTTTGATGGATTTTTTTCAGTGAAAAATCTGTGTAATGAAGTAGCAAGTTTCCGTTGACAATCATCATTCAAAAAGGAAAGCATCCAACCAGGTATTTTAAATACGTATTCCCATTTTCCGAATTCATCTATAAGCTATTTTTTATGTTCATAAAAAATCTTAAAGAGCCATAAAAGTACGAGAATAATAATAATTACAGGTATAGCAAATACAAGGTGCATGATATTACTAAAATTTGAAAGTATAGTATCCTCTAATCCTTTGTCATTTAGTGAAACCTCTCCAGCTTTCGAATGTAAGAATGGAATAAATATCTTAGCTAATGGAACACTAAACGCCCATAAGTACTGGGCAACTATACCAATTAACATCATCGAGAAAATAAACCATCGACGCTTTATCTCCTGATAGGTCTTAACTTTGGTTGATAGTTTCCAAGTATAAATTAAAATCCAAAAGCTAAAAAAGGTTTCAATGTAATAATTAGTTTTAAACGGATTACCGAAGATACTTAAAGTAGGTAATGGAGCCCCCATTTGTATGAACCAGAAAGAAGCGTATTTATAAATTCCTCTAAAAGCAAAATACCAAGCTAGCAGAAGTAGTAATGTCACAACATAGTAAGATGAGCGGGCTGCTAAACGATATTTCCAGCTTTTTGTAATGTCGATTGTCACTATATAGGAATTTTTTTTGCTCTTTTCGGTTTTTGGATCCTCCCCATTACTTGGTGCATTATTGAGTTCAGCATTCTTTTGAACTGCATTCTCCAAATTCTTGTTTCACCCTCTCTTTTAACGAATAAAAAGCAGCGGTGAAATTAAGCAATTCAGCAGAAGTAGCCAATAATATATTCTCTGGTGCTATGGAATTGTGATACAGATCAGTAAAAATGGCTTGCTGCCCATGCTCTAATTCATCCGCTTCATATATCCCCAAAATCTTAATTGGGTTGAGTGTTCGGTGTTGATTTTGCATGGCCAACAATCCTGATAATTTCTGTAATTTAAAGTGTGTGTTAACCTCCCCTACCTTAAGTATTGTTAATATACATAATATTTCTAAGTAATCTAAAGATTTTTTTTCTTCATCAGGTGCTTTTTTTCGTAATACCAAAATGTCATCTGTTAGCTCAAGTAGTTTAGAATGTTGAATCCCTTTCACTTGAATTTTATTTTTATTAGAAATCCACTCTACCGAATAAGGGAAAGAAGAATTTATGTTTAAACGTTCAGCAATTTTTTTGAGCAAATGACTTTTGTTTAAACTATTAATTTCGCGAATTTCTTGAAGAATATTATTTATTACAAGTGCAGATCCACCCATATTGCACACGTAAACATTTAGGTTATTCACTACACTTAAACGTGGTATATTGCTGAAAGCCTTTTTTAAATTTGTTACACGTGTAGTTCTTTTTTTGTAAGTAGAAATTGTGTGATAGGAATCATCGATTACTGAAAATAAAACGTAAAACTGTTTAGACGGATTAGAAGCAGCGATATCAAAATATTTTTTAAGTTTGTTTTCTAGAAATGGAATGTTTTCTGTTCCTGTATCAACTTCAATATTGATAATAGAATCATTACATGTAAGAACCCAATCAGGAATGATTAATGGGTCTCCCTTTGCGTCTGGATAAAACTCTTTAGATGGACGAAATGAATAAACGAGTTGAGGTAAATCTGGTTGGAAGGAAACGGGTTGAAGTTCTGGCTGAAACATTTCGCGATACTCTTCATCTTCGTATAAGAAGTAAACATCATTTGAATCGGAATACATTAGGTTGGGTAAATGTAAGTTTTGCTTCACAATTGAGTTTAATGGAAAAAGATAATCGCCATTACCACCTACAATTGCACCGGTATGTTCATTTTGGGATTCTGCTTCAAGTAAATTGAGCACAAATTGTGTAATAGCTATATTGTGTTCATATTGCCTTTTGGTAACAAACGAGGTGTTGCAGTCAGTAATTAATTTTAAACGATATAATATTTCTGCTCCCTTTGAAGCTATAGAAACGAAATCCAATGTAAAGCCACGTTTTTTTCTCACACTTATATTTTCTTTTTTTATTAATTTCATTTTTGCCCACTTAGTTAACTTGGATGAAAACGTAGTTCGACTTATAGGCCCCCCACTTATCAATTCATAAAATTTTCGTAATTGAATTTGAGATACTGTTCGTTGTTCATATAAAAATAAGACTGTAAAAATGTCAGAACGATTAAAATAAACTCCACGGTCATTCTCTCCGACGATATATTTAACGGCATGATCAAATGATTTTTTCAATTTAAAACACTCCCTTGATATGGAAATAATGTACGGGAATCTGAATAAAATCGGTTGCGATTGTCATGAAATGAAAGTAATTAATGTTGGATAAATTAAGCAGTTCAGTACATAAAAATGATTAGTGTATATTTTAACGGAAATTTGCAAAAAAGTAACCCATTATCCCCTATAGAATCTCGGTTTAAAAACACATATTATTTCATCAGGTGTGGGTAATTAAAATCAATGATATCAAGTGAGAATTTACTATTAGAGTTCGTCATTTGTACTTCGACATAGATAAAAGAACATATGACGAACTCTAATAATGAAAAAAGGGTTCGGCATATGTATCTCGTCATATATGTGTAGAGTAACAAAAATAAATAAAATGTACAGTGAATATTCTTTTGCATAGATGATATTAAGTATTAAACAAAATTGTATTTAATTCTGTAGAGCTATTTGTTTATCAGAAGGAAAAATCACATCATAAAAGAAATAAGTAAATAAACATAATAAAGTAAATGAAAATTGTGTATATTTCATATTTTGCATGTTACAATCTGATTTAAGGGGTGAAAAAATGCGGAATTTGAACACAGAATATGGGCTAATAAAAACAATTATACAAAGTGAATTTGAAACAGACGTTCTTTATAACATGGTAACTAACACATTAAATAACGAATATGAGATAATCCCATTACAGTTTGCTGCTCTAGATCCTTATAAAATCTACAATATCTCACAAGTTAGTAGACTATTGAGACTGAAACCTAATAAATTAAGGTATTTAATTAACAGATACGGTGAATACATCCAGTTAATAAAAAAAGGAACTAAATATGTTATTTCATTTAAAGCTGTATATAAGATTTATTTAGTACATCTATGTTTAACAAAGAAATTAATTAGTTTATCAGAGTTTAATCGCTTTATGGCTTTACATGTGAGTTATAGTGATTATATTGATATGAAATTGACAAGTTATACTGACAAGTTTGTAGAACTTAATTTTAGAGAAAAACAAATGAATGAAAATGAATCACAATTTTATGTGTTATTTCTACAAATCTCAAAAATAACTACGGAATTAATAAAAGAAATAACGAAATATAACATGACATTGACATCCCCTTTCCTTTCTGTAGACAACCAACAGAAAAATGAGTTATTGAAAAAGAAGCAGGATCATAAAGATCTGTTTAATAAACTAAGTGTTTTATATAAAACTATATAGTTAAAAGAGTAATACTTAAGAAGTATTACTCTTTTTTATAGGTCTATATACACGTTTTATTGATAAGTCTTTCATATAAGACCTTTAAATAGGACGTGTAATAAATCGTGGTAATATTCTATTGACATGAAATTAATATAAAAGCATATAAATCCTTTAATAATAAGTGTTTATTTATGCGTCTTATATATAGTTCGTATATATAAGACGCATAAATGAAATAACCATGATAATAGTAGGTTATTTTAGGAGTATTATATATTGGAATTATAATTCTAGATAAAAATATACATAAATACTGCACTCATATTTATAATTTAATAGTTATTGTTAGTTATATGAAACCTCATATTAACATGTTTTATTTACTGCTTATATAAACGACTGTCATGTACGTCTTATATATTTAACATTGATATATAGAACATTGCTTCGATTTTACATTTTGTAAATATTATATAAGTCTTGTATATAACAACTTAATATAAGACTTATATATAATGACTTGATATACGTCTTACAATGATGTAATATATTTTTAGGAATAATTAACCAACGTTTTAAGGGGGGGACAACTTGAACGAGGTATTAAGTGAAAAATATAAACAAAACAAATTCACTGAAGAAGTTGTGGAAATGTTTGCAGACATTATTGAAGAAGACGAAATACTCTACAATGTATTTCATTACATAGGGTCACAAGTAAACAAACAATACCAAGAGACAAAGTATATGAGAGGAATCTCAATAAATGAAATAGTAGAAAGTGTTGTTATTGATAGGAGAGTAAAGAAACCTAAGGGTAAATCCTATTCATTAGAACTTGAAAGAACTAACATTTCAAGAAGATCGGCAGAAGGTAGTGTTGCTACTTTAGCTTCAATGTCATTAATAACAGAAAAAATTATGCATCCGTATAAGTTTTTAATTTCAACTATTAGGGGACAACAAGTATTAGTTGAATTAGGGAAACGCAAAAAAAGTAATGAGAATAAGGGAGAGATAAAATAATGGCAAAAAACTTTCTGAAAAACGAAGTAGCTGTGAAAATGACTATGGTTGGTTTTGGTCAAGCTGGAACTAGAATGGTAGATAAGTTTGCTGAGTACAAGCATACAGACGGGACAGCAGTTTATAATTGTCTAGCATTGAATAGTAATGATGGGGATTTAGCTGAACTGAAAAATGTGCCGAAAAGTAACCAAGTTTCACTAAAATTAGGTGGTTTAGGTAAGAATCCTGAGCGTGCTGTAAAGGTCTTAGAATCTAATGAAGAAGCTAAAGATAAACTAAAAGAATTTATAACAGAACGTGTTAGACCAACTGATGAATTAGTACTATTTTTTGCTGGTTTAGGTGGTGGTACAGGTACATCTACAATTATTCAAGCAATTGAAGAATTCTCCGCTTTTCATAATAAACCTGTAATTGCTGAAGAACTTAAAAGTATGGCAATGAAAATTCCTAGAGAAGAATTAATAAAAAATCAACAAAAGTATGCAAGAATTGCTTTCAATAATGCTATTGAGCGTAAAGATTTTATTAAAATGGGTATTGTGGTTACACTTCCAGTTAGAGCAGATGGGCCGGATGTACTAAGACAGGTGAATAAATTCTCACAAGAAATTTGGAAGTTAGCTAATGATCCAGCCAAAGGCGTTGCATTTGTTGTATTTGCAGATAACCAACATTTCTATGATGAGTTTAAAGGATTAAACGAGAATGAGAAAAAAGGCATTGGAAACTCACGAGACTATGCAAATCAGCGTATTGGAGATATTATTCATGAGTTAAACACAGCTGCAAATGGTTCAGGAACATCAGTAATTCTAGATTCTCAGGACTTTAAACGAATTTTACTAGAAAGAACAGGATGTTTAGTAATTAATAAGGTTTCACGTAATATGAATCAAATTGAAAACAGTGAAGAAATTGTAGATATGTTCTCAGAATCATTGAAAGGAAGTTCATTCCATCACCCTATTGACCTGATGAAGACAAATGAAAATGGAGATTTAGAGGCATCGAAGGTACATCATTTTGGTATGTTAGCAATTTTAGATGAACAGAAGAACATTGATGATTCATTTATGGATGATGCAAAAGTAGAAGTGACAAATAAACTACCAATCAATGGAACTGTTTTTAATGGTTATTTAGTGAGTAAAAATGACTTTATGGGCAGCGTGTATACTTTCTATAAGACAGATGCACTACCATCACGTTTATCTAAAGGATTAGTTGAAGAATATAATGAATTTAAAGAAAAACAAAGTCAAATTCAATATACAAAGTCTCAAATTAATACTATTGAAGCGCAAGACTCGGATGATGACTTCAATATTAACTTTGGTGATTACTTTGAATTAGAACCAGTTAAAGATGAAGAATCACAAGCGCAAAATGATGAAGAATTAGCGGCATTTATGGATCCAGATAAGATGTTCGGAACTAAATAAAAAATAAGCCTGGAATCTTCCAGGCTTATTTTTCTATTTTCATTACATTTTTCATGTATTCAATCATGTTCTCATCAATATAGTTTTCTATGAAAAGTTGTTTTCTCGCAAGATCTTCCTCTTTTTTAAACCAACCAACTTTTTTTATACGAGTTTCTTCTGGCTGTGTATTCCACTCGTTTTCAGCTTGTTTTCTTAACTCTGTACGCGCTCTATGTTGAATAATTATATTATCTAGTCTTTCTTGTCTTTGGCGCTCTTTTAGCTTTTCGGGGTCTTCTGGTTCAGGTAGCACTGCACGTATAGCCTCTTCAAACTTTCCTTGATACTCTAATTCAATGTTTTGTAAATGCATTTGAATCTTTTGCTCTACTATTTTTTCAATAGTCGCTGCAGCTTCCTGCATGTTTAATTGGGTTGAGACTTCACTGGTTTGATTTTCTGGAGAAACTGGTCTTAGTTCAAATTGATGTGGTAAAAGCTCAATAATTGCATCTAGCGACCACTTTTCATCCCTCTTTAGCTTGATAAATAAAGCTATCTCTAAATCCAGTGTATTATATAGCTTTTCATTTGTATTATTGGTTCTTAATGTTCCGTGTAACCCCTTTTCCTCTAGGATATTGAACCAATTGTATACAGTGTTATGATGTCGGCCTACTAGTTTTGAAAACTCTGTTATTCGCCAAGCTTTTTCAAAAGTATCTTCATGACTAGAGTTTGTATTATTGGATTCCATATGTTCATTTGTATTTTTGTTATCTTGTTCAATCATCGTTATACCTCCTTGAAATATAATAGCCATAGCAAAATGTAATTAACATATAAAGTGAGATTAACATGTTAAGTGTCTTTCGACGATATAAACCTCAATACCTTTATTGATTGACATTCACATGAAATGTGTCATTGATATATAAAGTATCACTTGTTAACATAAAGTTGATAAATCAGGCTTTTGAATTAACTATTGTTAATGTCCTATTAATAATCCGTTAGTTATTAATGATTATTGTTGCTATGAAATTAACAAATTAGTTTACAATATACTAATGATAAGAAAATATTAGTGATTTGTAAATAAATTATGAGGATATAGCATTAAACTTAAAGACTTAAAAGCTAAAAAGCATGTATAAATCTAAAGAGAAAAGTCCATACTAATAGTAAATAAAGGCCTATATTTATTATAATTTATGATACCCGGTAGTAGAAAACCAAGAACTGTATAGCTAATTGGTTTCAGTAGGTCTTTAGAATGCACGTAAAGGCTATTATAGGTTATTGAAGTATTTTTATGTGGTTTAATATAAACTTACTTTTTTAAGGGGTATCACCCTTTACAAGTGATCTATATATAATCAAAATTAATTTATACAATTGCTATTTTTAAATTGTAAGTAATAAAAAGCGATTCATTATTTTTTATTACTATTAAAATGTTTTCAAGAATGATATCTTCCGCAGTTTATGCAGTGAATTTTACTATAGAAAAAAGTCCTTTAATAGATGTAGAATCTAAAACTCTATCTGTATGTATATTCTCAACCTTAGAATCAGCAATTGTTAATGTTATGTCAATATTAATTAACGACAGTTGATATGAAACTACCATTAATTAATAACTAGCCCTATTAACATGTTAATCTCAGGTTATATATCAATGATAAGTAAAGAGAAAACTGTTAATTTTCGTGTGTTATTAATAAGAAACGATCAATTGTATGGATCTCTTGTTAATGTCTATCAACAATTATAGTTCTTTTAGGGTGTTTTCCTTTTTGTTTTTCAATAGAAATCTGTTGTAGTAGATAAAATTTTTAACTAATGTGGATTTTAAAAACCCGAAATCTGCTTTTATGTGCATTTCTACTATTTAATTGTCAATGTCATATTAATGTTAAATGCAAATTTTTGATATAACATTAATAATTAAATGGCATGTCTCTTTACGTTTTGCTTTTAGACTATATGTCATTGCGATTAAATTTTAACTATGTTTTGATAGTGTGAAAACATCTTTTAGGATAGATCATCACTAAATTTGCTTCGAGTAAACCTCCACAGAAGAAAATTTTCACCGATATAGATTTTGAAATCTCGAAATCCATAAACGCTTTCGCTTTTGATACCTTATTGTTAATGTCTTATCAACATCAATTAGAATAATATCGATAACAAAAGAATACGAGTGCTTAACATGTTAATCTCAAGTTACATGTTAATGATAAATGAAAAGAAAACTGTTATTTTTTGATGTCACTAATAAGAAACCATCAATTGTATGGATTTCTTGTTAGCTTCTAACCACAATTATAGTTCTATTAAAGTGTTTTTTGATTTTTCGATAGAAATCTGTTGTGGTAGATAAATTTATAACTAATACAAATCTCGAAGACCTAAGATCTGTATTTATGTGTATTTTAACTACTTAATTGTTAATGTCATATTAATGTTAAATGCAAATTGTTGATATGAGATTAACAATATAAACAGTATTCCTTTCTATGTGTTGTTTTTAGACTAAATGTCAATGATAAATAAAGGGTAAAATGCTGTCATCATTTATTATCCCAATTAAATTTTCAACTATGTTTTAATGGTGTCGAGACATTTTCTAGGATAGATCATCACTAGATTCACTTCAAGAAAACTGCTGAAGAAGAAAAAATTCAATCGATATAGATTTTGAAATCTTGAAAGCTATAAACGATTCTTCTTTTTTGAAATCTTATTGTCAATGTTATATCAATCTTATTCAAAATGATATTGATAACAAAAGAAAATAATCAATTAACATGTTAATCTCAGTTAACATGTTAATAACAAATAAGAGATTGAAAACCATTTCTCTTTTCATTGGTATCGACATGAGATTGATAGTTTCATGGTGTTTCTTTTTTTATGTCGTACTAGCATTTAAACATTTGCAAAGGTAGTTTATTAATTAACTTATTTCCGTACAATCAGTTGGAGTGGATTAATGTTCATCTAATATAGATTTTGAAGTTTAGATAGGTACAAACGTTTTTGATAAGTAGCTGCTTGTTAATGTTATGTTGATGTTAACCGGTGGATACTAGTGATAAAGTTGGTGCGCTTCGTTTGACATGTTAATCTCAGCTGATATGTCAATGTCAAATGCGGGTGAGATGTGTTGATTTTCTGTTGGTATCAACATGAGATTGATAATTATATGACTGTTTTATAGTCCGTATTCTAAAGTGTTTTTGAGTAGGATTAATTAATTTTGAACAAAATATAATCTTATGATGCTTGTTTACAAGAAAATGATTATGGTTAATAACGGTGCCCTTAATAGCGCAATTAATTGGTTAGTAGAGAGTATACTGTACCAAAAAAAGTTAGCAGAAAAACATTAGTGGACGGTTAATAAGGAGGCTCCTTATAGCTTAGTAAATATAGATTGCTAAAATAGTATTTAATTCCGAAGAAGTTCTCGCTTCAAAAGGTCCAAAAGGGGTTAAGCAGTAAGATGCCCATGTATAATTATAGTGGGAGTTTAATAATATTATAATTAACCTCTAGATTAAATAAAGAATTTTTAGTATATTCTTATTATAACTTGTTAATTTTTTTAATTTCTAGTGATTACATGAAGCCCTTCGGGTTACGGATTAAATTACACGTTTGTGTGGTATTTAACCTCCGTATTCCAAAGGGCTTTTTTATTTGCTCAAGGGGAAAGGAGATATGTGATGTCAATTGAAAAGTTAGCAGCAAGTAGAATATTAAGGCCAGTGAGAAGCATGAATAAGGGGAGTAATGAGAGGTGGTTTGAATATTATAGAACAACGTGCCCTATATGTGGTAAGCAAGGATGGTGCATGGTTAATGATTCTGAAACTAAAATAATATGTGGACGAATTTCATCTGAAACAGTATTGGGGGAAGCAGGCTATTTACATATAATAGCTGAAGATCAAAAAAGGGGATATGACTTTTCTCAAAATCAGATGATTAAGGAACATAGGAAGAAAAATGATTACAACCTTGATATTATTTATACTTTATTCCTAGAATTTTTAGACATGCGAGATGAACATATTAAAATGTTAATGGGATCGAAACATAGGGTTACAAGTGAAGTAATAAATGTTAGAAATTACAAAAGTTTTCCTATTAAACCTTGGGATACTACGAAAGAGCTAATAAAAAAAGTAGGAGGGAAAACAAGCTATATTGTTGGAATTCCAGGATTTTATGCAAAAGAAACAAAGGATGGAAGATATTTTACGTTTGCAGGAAGGAGAGATTCTTTATTAATACCGCAGAGAAATATATATAATCAGATATGCGGTTTTCAATGTAGAATTGATAATCCTGAATATATGACAGTTGTAAAAAATCATAAACCAAGCTTTAAGGCAGAAGTTATTGAGCAACCCAATGTTATAGAGGTGACCTATAAAATCAATGGGAAGATAGAGTCTATATTTAAAGGTAAAATCGATGTTAAAGAATGGTATGAAATTAATTATGAAGGTGAAAAATTAGGTGAAGTACAATTAAAGTTAGAAAGTAAATATATTTGGATCAGTTCAGGTGGGAAATTCCATGGAACAGGAGCTGGGAACCCATTGCCAATACATGTAGCAGTACCTAGTCGAGAGTTGAAAAGTTTGGAACGTGGAGAACTAATAAAAAAGGATAATGTATGGATTTCAGAAGGCGCTCTAAAGTCTGATATTGCTGCGGAAAATTTAGACGAGCTTCTAACAAATGAGGAAAAAGTAATGTATGGTACCACAGTTGTATCAATACCTGGGGTTAAAGTATGGAGAATATTAATTGAACCATTAAAAAAAATGGGAGTTAAACAGGCGACGTTCGCTTTAGATATGGATATGATTACAAATTCAGATGTTCAGCGGTCGTTATTAGAATGTGCGCAAGCGCTTTATCAAGAAGGGATAAGTATTAATTATGCAAGTTGGGATATTAATCTTGGAAAGGGTCTAGATGATTTACTGTTAAACGATTATATTCCAGCAATAGAGAAAGTGAGATAAACGCTATTTTAATTGAAGTGAATTAAGATATATATTAATAAGGGGTAGAAATGATTCAGTACTTTTCTATACCATAATTAGAATGAGTGGGTTTTATAAAATCGAAGGATGTATTGTATAGAAGAATACAATACATCCATTGTTTTATACGTATTCTTGATAGTCATCAGGGTTTAAATTGTATATATAATTAGTTTAATCATAAGGAAATGATGGATATTTTAATATCCTGGTAATTTTTGAATTTTTAGAATAATTCATTTTACATTTTGTTATAATCCTATATCATATACATACAGGAGAAATTTGGAAAAGTTTTGAAGGAGAAGTTTCGTATCTATGTAATACCGATAGTAGTTTTTAAGTACTAAATAATACTATTTATGTATACGAGGTGAAACAAATGGGGAGACGAGTAAGCGAGAAGAAAACAAAAGAGCAGTTTTTATATGAAAGAAGAAGACAATTAGAAATAATGGAAGGTATTAGTAGCATCTGCAAAGGATGCGATATTTATATAGAATTGAGAAAAACGAAAGCACATAAAGAAGTTGCCAATACATGCGCAAGGAACTGTAAGTTGATTAGTAACGTACAAAAGGAGACAAAGATGTTTTTAGAAACAATTCGTTAAAAATGAGAAGGGAGGAATAAGTATGAATCAATCATATAGCAGCTTGAATCGCGATGAGTCATTAAATAAAACTATAACACAAGGTTCTACTGCAAGAAGTATTAAGCCAATGGCTTATCCAGAAGGTAACACTTTTGAAATTAAGGAAATAGGAAATTATCAGGTACTTTCAAAACAAGAAAGTTTAAATTTATTTCAGCGGTACAAACATGGTGAAAAGGATCTACGTGATTATTTGTTTCATGTGAATGTAGGGTTAGTATTATCTATTGCAAGAAAGTACAAAAACAAGCACCCTGATATAGAGTTTGATGATCTGGTTCAAGAAGGAAATGAGGGAATGTTACGGGCAATGGAAGATTTTAATCCAGCTTTAGGCTATTGCTTTTCCACATACGCTTTTTGGTGGATACAAAAAAGGATGTTAGGAATTATATGTAAAAAAAGGTCGGGACCTTTTAAAATACCTAACTATGTGAATCAATTTAATTTAAAATATGTCGAATTAGAAGATAAATATTTACAAATGTACAACAGACCCCCTTCGGTGGAGGAAGTTGTAAAAGAGTTAGATGTAACTAGCGAAATAGTCATTAGGCACAACGTATATTATAAGCGAGCTACTACTATGACTTTGGATATAGATACAATAAATGAAGATATAGGTATATCAAATTCATCCCATGATGATAAATCAGCAATTCCTTCAATAAATGAGATGGTAATTGAAGACTTAAATTACGAGATATGGTTAATATTTGATGAAGTATTGAACCAAAAACAAAAGATGGTACTAAATCTATGTTTTGGTCTTTTAGATGGTAAAGTGTATTTGCATAAAGAAATTGCAAAAGCACTTATGATAACAACTGAAAGAGTGTCACAAATAAAGGAAGAAGCAATTAAAAAATTGAAGAAATGTGACTATAAAGATGAAATTTTTAATCTACTACATGAAAAGTTGAAAGTTATGGATGAACTTAATATGGTGTAAAAATATAAACTCATATATCCCTGAATATTCAATGCAGTAAGTGTGTAGTATCTTTTTTTATCTAAAATTTGAAACAAAGTGATGCATTAAGAGGAGAACATGTACTATGAATTCAATAGATGTAAAGTAAAAAGAAGGATAAATGGGTGCAGACCATTTATCCTTTTTTAATTTATCATGCTTAAAAAATAATATTATCACTAATTTTCCTTAGTTTTTTTGTGGAAATATCTAATGATTAATTATGAAGGATGAATAATTTAATTACTCTCATTAATGAGGTACTGATAGAAAGGAGGCTGTTGTTGTTTTATGCAAAATAATAGAAAAAGAAACGTAATTAAAGAAAGAATTAGACAAGAAAAAGAACGACGTGAGCGATTACTAGCAGAGGAAGAAGAACAATATGAGGATGTCTACAAAGATCCAATAAATGAGCAAATACAACAAGAGCATTCAGAACAGCCGCGGAACCAACGTGAAGAAAGTGTAAATGTAAATTTACCAAAAAATGAACCTTCAAATAGTAACCCAGCTCTTGCTTGGATCACTACAATTCAAAAACAGGCAGGCACTTCTGAAAATGATTTAAAAATAGAAGAAGCACGGGAACGTGAAGAAGAAGCACGTAGAAAGGCCGAAGAAGAAGCAAGAAAACAAGCAGGAGCAGAAGCGCGTAGAAAAGCAGAGGAAGAAGCAAGAAAACGTGAAGAAGTGGAAGCACGTAGAAAGGCCGAAGAAGAAGCAAGAAAACGTGAAGAAGTGGAAGCACGTAAAAAGGCCGAAGAAGAAGCAAGAAAACGTGAAGAAGTGGAAGCGCGTAGAGAAGCAGAGGAAGAAGCAAGGGAACGTGAAGAAGTGGAAGCACGTAGAAAGGCAGAAGAAGAAGCAAGAAAACGTGAAGAAGTGGAAGCACGTAAAAAGGCAGAAGAAGAAGCAAGAAAACGAGCAGAAGCGGAAACGCGTAGAAGGGCCGAAGAAGAAGCAAGAAAAGAAGCAGAAGCACGACGGAAGGAAGAAGAGAAAAAACTTGAAGAAGTAAGAAAAAGAAGATTAGAGGAAGAAAAGAAAATAAAAGAAGCACAAAAGAGACAAAAAATAGCTGTGGTGAAAAGGGAGCCCGATAGTGATGAAATTAATTTAAATAATGAAAGAAATCTACCAAATGAACCTAAATTTGAACAAGAAGAGAAAGTCGCAATCGATAAAAAAGGAATCTTAAATAATATGAAAAAATTAAAGTACGCTATTATAGGAATCGCATCAATTGTTTTATTAGTAGTAGCAGGTTTTGCCTTTAGCAATATGAAAAATTCACAGGCTGCATCTGCAAATAATGTAAATAGTTTAGAAGTTAATGCGAATTTAATAAATGGGTTAAGATTATCTGCAGTTCAAAAATATCAAGATGCTGCCTTGGAATTTGATAAAGTCGATTATAAAAAGTTAGGAAAAGAAGATAAAAAGGCAGTTTTATTTACGTATCTATTAAGCGGTAAAGCACAAAAAGCAATTGACTTAGAACAAGATTTTGCAGAATCAGTAGTTTCATATTATATAGCTGTAGATAATTTGAAAAAAGTAAAAGAATTAAAAACAAAAAATCCACTAATTAATTTTGAAATTGCTGCATTAGATAACAAACATGAAGAAGTTATCAATTTAAGAGATCAAGTGCCACTAGATGGCAGAAGAGAAGGAATTATTGTTAATAGTTATTTGAAATTAAATAAATCTGAGGAAGCTAAAAAATTTGCTCAAAAGGTTGGAAATAAGGATTTACTCGAAAAAATTTATAATTCTACACCTAATAGTTCTGCTATTTCTGTAGCAACTATAAGTGCAGGTTAAGTAATGGGGAGGAATTGATTGTGCCTTTAGATTATTCTAAAATTTTCAAGAGAGTTTTACTTGCAACTACTGCTACTACCCTAAGTGTGGGGGTAGTTACAGGCTGCTCGCTGTTTTCTTCTGAAAAAAAGAGCACTAAAACGGCATCAGTATCTAAAAAGAAAAAGGATAGTGAAAAAGAAAAGAAAAAAGATGAGAAGAAAGATGAAAGTAAGAATGAAACGACTGAAAATCTAAATACTAATGATTTTGATGAAATCATTGATAATGCAAAACGTAGCTCTGATCAAAATTTAGCCGGTATCATTGAAAATATCAAAAACAAAAAGAAATTTGATGACTTAACAGATTCAATTGCAACCGCAGCTATAAACTCAGATCGAAACTTAGCATCAGTTATTGACGGTGATAAATCAAATAATCGTTTTTCAGATTTAAATACTTCAATTGCATCAGCAACAAACAATCCTTCTGTCTCGGATAATAAGGATAGTAAGAACTTTGTATTTGGTGGCGATCTAAATATTAATGATGGTGTGGCTATTGCAGATAACTCAATACCTCCAATTAATAATAATAAAAAGCCACCTACTTCTAGTGACACTAGTGGCGGGGAAGTGAAACCGCCAACAGGTGGTAAAGGTAATAATGGAGGTGGTACAAAACCACCAACAGGCGGAGATGATAACGATGGTGGAGGCGGTACAAAACCACCAACAGGCGGAGATGGTAACGATGGTGGAGGCGGTACAAAACCACCAACAGGTGGAGATAATGATGGTGGTGGTACAACAAAACCAGAAAAGGATACAGTGGCACCAGTAATAACAGCGAAGCAAGGTGTAACTGTATATGTAGGAGATAGCTTAAATACAAGGGATTTGGTAGACGTAAGAGATAATAAAGATCCAAATCCAGTAGTATCGATGGGAGAGTACGATACAAGTAAAGCAGGAGAAATCCAAGTAACAGTAACGGCAACAGATGCATCAGGAAATAGCTCAAGTACAACAGTAACCGTTAACGTAGTCGAAAAAGAGGAAGAAAAAGACACAGAAGCACCAGTAATAACAGCGAAGCAAGGTGTAACCGTACATGTAGGAGATAGCTTAAATGCAGGTGATTTAGTAGAGGTAAAAGATAATAAAGACCCAAATCCAGTAGTGACAGTAGGTGCATATGATACAAGCAAGGCAGGAGAAATTCAAGTAACAGTAATGGCGACAGATGCATCAGGAAATAGCTCAAGTACAACAGTAACTGTCACCGTAGTCGAGAAAGAAGAGGAGAAAGATACAGAAGCACCAGTAATTACAGTAAAAGAAGGTGTAACTGTACATGTAGGAGATAGCTTAAATGCAGGTGATTTAGTAGAAGTAAAAGATAATAAAGATCCAAACCCAGTAGTAACAGTGGGAGCGTATGATACAAGTAAGCCGGGTATAATATCAGTTCAAGTAACAGCAACTGATAATGTGGGTAATAGCTCAACTGCAACGGTAACTGTCACCGTAGTCGAGAAAGAAGAGGAGAAAGATACAGAAGCACCAGTAATTACAGTAAAACAAGGTGTAACCGTACATGTAGGAGATAGCTTAAATGCAGGTGATTTAGTAGAAGTAAAAGATAATAAAGATCCAAACCCAGTAGTAACAGTTGGAGTGTATGATACAAGTAAACCAGGTATAATATCAGTTCAAGTAACGGCAACTGATAAGGCGGGTAACAGCTCAACTGCAACGGTAACAGTAAAAGTAGTGGAAAAGGAAGAAGAGAAGGATACGGAAGCACCAGTGATAACACCAAAACAAGGTGTAACCGTACATGTAGGGGATAAATTGAGTCCAGGAAGTTTAGTGAGTGTAAAAGATAATAAAGATTCAAATCCAGTAGTAACAGTGGGAGCGTATGATACAAGTAAGCCAGGTACAATATCAGTTCAAGTAACGGCAACTGATAAGGCAGGAAACAGCTCAACTGAAACAGTGAATGTGGTAGTTCTTGAGAAAGAAAAACCAGAACAGAAGCCAAAACAGAAAAATGCAGGAACAACTTCTAAAGAGCAGGATAATGGATTACAAGGAATGATGCAGTGGATTTCGTTGAGGAAAAACAGGTAGCATTTGAGATACTCGAATTCTGTATTCATCAAAGTTGTAGTGTAATCTACAGCATAATTGATGGCAGATTGAAAAAATAAATAATAATCAGGCTTTCGAATTATTAGTGTAAAGGTATCAAAGAATCTGATTTGTTAACTTGAGAAAGTTAAATAACAGAATAAATTCTCTGAATTTAAAGATAAAACAAACTTCATTGTGATATAATTTAGTTGCATTTTTTTATTTTTCTTTTTTATATCACTAACTACTTATAGCCTTTCGGGTTAATGAAATTACACAAAAAGGAACTTTATGTTACTTTATTTCATTGTGTAAACAATTCATTTTCCTGGAAGGTTATTTGTTTTTGCCTGAAAGGGGTGATGCTATGTCATAGGAACTAATTATTAAATAGAAACTGCTGCTGCAATGTCAAAAGTTTTTCGAAAAGGGGTGCATATTATGTTGGTTACAGTAATTGTGTCAGTTGTGGCTGGTATGGTCTCAGGATTGGCTAGTCATTACATCACAAACAAAAAGTTTTTGTTGCCTCGTAAGAGCAAGCTTGCATTTCACCCGGGTTTCTTGGGAGAGATGTTTGTAGGCAGTATTGCTTCACTCGTTGGTGTTGCAATGTTTAACCCTGAAACAATGATGGATATTCTTAAGGTGAGTATTCTTGCTGGGATTTCAGGGCAAGCTTTCCTGCTGCACAATCGTTTGGCGACGGAACAAGTAAAAACTGACGAGCTTCAGTCTATTTCAAAGAAATTGACCGAACTCGAAAAAAAGAATAAGGAATAAAAGAGGAGTAATCTGTTATAAATAGAAATAGAGAGATGAGGAGATTTGGTTATGTAACGGCCAAATACAAAGAGTTAAGTTGAGGTGAGCCCCATGTCTCGAAAGGAAGTTTTTGATTATCTAGATGATCAAGAAAAGGAAGATTTAGCAGAATGGACAGAAGAGCTTAAGAATGCTCAATCTATGAAAGCAGTTAAACTTTATTCAAGTAAGATAAAGGAACTGCTAGGAAAGATTGAACAACGAATGATTAATTCAGGAGAGGAAGCAGCGACAGTTAGCTTCTAATTGAATAGCAAGAAATAGAAAAGCTGATGGAGGTTTTATCCATCAGCTTTTCTTTATTATAAAAAAATTTCTAAGAAAACAGAGAAGATGGTTGATTTGCTTTGTTATTAAAAAAATTATGAGGAGTGTTTACAATGAGTATAGATTTATTCATGAAATACTAACGAAACGCGGAATTATTCCAGAAATCGATAGGGCAGCGATGTAAATGATGGAGGAAAGCACATTATCACTGGTAATAGTATCGTCAGTAATATGTTTATTGGAATACCTGGTACACCGAATAAATAGATGTCTGGGACAAAAAATGGGATGGTAACAAGATGATGAATATGAACAAAAGAAAGTCTTGTGGATCATAAGGGATTTAAGAACTAGAGTTGTGCATAACAGCACTGATAAGGTTGAGGTATATCACTCTAGCTAATGATAAAAGCCCTACAGGGGATGTAGGGCAAGACTAAGGGTATTGAAGAATTGTCGATTCTAAAAGTAAAGGACTTCTTGGAATGTTATAAGTTTAACATAAAATCTATTAAAACATTATATAAAGATGTTACGAAATTATGAATATAAAAAAACAAAGATAAAAATTATGAAAAAAGTTGATAATCCATAGGAGCCAAAAGGGATTATGTTTGTAATAGCGTTTTTACAGAGTGAATAAGACAAGCTCTTGCTTTTCGTAATATTCGGTAATCTAATAGGGGCCCCACCTAATAGACTTGTTCCAAAGTATTACGATGCCTGAAAGCATCAAAAAAGCCCGTACAGAAGCACAGGCCAGTTGTTACACATATCGGTAACTAAATTTTAACAGATTGTTAGGTAGTTATCTATTAAAAATGAAAAAATGCTCGATGGCAACGAGCGTTGTAGAGAAAATATTCCCTAAAATTAGCTACATATATTATAACATACGTTTTCTCTCAGTAAATAAGGAGGAATGAAATATGATTGAAAATCCAATTACTTACGGTAATTATCATGACTCATCAGCAAGAGACTTTATTGAAGAATGTGAAGGTTGCAATGGAGAAATATACTTCGGTGAAAGTTACTTAGATTTTGGTGGTGATTATTTACACGCAGAAACAGAGTGCATTACGCAATATGTAATGTCTCATTCTACAGAGAAAGTGGCAGGTGAATAAGGTGGGACTACAAACCAAAATTGAAGCTGAAATTCAAATTTTAATGAATTTGGTTGAACGATATAAGCAAAGCAAAGAGCCTAACGCTGCATCAATGGTTGTAGCTTACGAATATGGATTACAAGCACTTATGCAAGTGTATGAAGCTAGTAAACAAACGGAAATAGCACCATTTTAAAAAGGGGAAATTCATATGACAACTGAAAATTACTTTTCTAAATTAACTTAAATAGATTGCACGGAACATGTTGAAAAGAAAGGGCGTTTTAACTACTTATCATGGGCAGTTAAAAAGTAGATCTAACAGCAATATGGGAAGTAAAACGATTTAATGGAGGGCCTTACCTCAAAACAGATTGTGGTTACTTTGTAGGGGGGGAATTAACTGTACAAGAAAATCACTAAGTCAAAGTCATCCACTACTAAACAATCAAAACAAGCCGATTGCAGAGCGTAACAGCTTTGACATTAACACGAGTATCCAGCGGTGCTTAGTAAAAGCAATTGCAATTCACGGATTAGGTTTATAAATCTATGCGAGTGAAGATTTACTAGAAATCCAAGAGGAAATAATTAATGCTCAACAAGTTAGTGCAATTAAATTAAACATAAAAAAATTAGCTACTCGTCGAAAAGTAGATGAAGACATGATTAAAGGACAATTAAGTATTAAAGAAATTGTCGAATTGACATTAAAACAAGCAGAAGAAGTACTTAAGAAATCAACAAAGTGGGTTAAAGGCAACATAGCGGTATGCGAAAGGGCGAATGCGTGATGTTTAAGATACCTGTAAGGCGTGGGTCTATGAAGGAGATGTTAATAGCAGTTCGTGATTTAGAAAAACGAGGTTATGACTATGTAACGCCAATTAAACGAATATATAGGGCAGAAAGAACCTTTTATCATGAAGGTAAGTTCAGAGGGAGAGAAAAGGTTCGGTTTACTGGCATGGAGGACAATGTGAGTTATGAGTGTTGGATGAAGAAAGTGAACTAAATGAGCAAATTACTTATACATTAACAACCATTAATCGTTTTATTAGGATTAATAAAACAGTTGTATTAAATGAAGCGATATTTTACAACAAGTTCATTATTGGTAAATAAATTAAAGAATTTCAATGAAGGCTATAACAGTTACGATGAATGGCTTAAGCAATTTCCTTTATGGTCTTCTGCTACATTACGAAGGATAATAAACAAACTTGAGAAGCAAGGGTTACTTATAAAAAGGAATTACAACAAGTTAAAAATAGATCAAACAAAATAGTAAGGTTCAATCTACTATATTTACAACAAACCTTACAGGAGTGTGTTTAGAGGGTGCTTATGATGAACGGATTGTATCGCGGATTCTCAATAACTTCAGAACGATTACTTTCAAAGAAACAAAGTATTACAGAAGAAAGACATTATCATTTTTAAAGGGGGAATTAAAATGTGTGCATGTAACGGAACGGGAATAATTAAGAACGATATGGGTAATGGCTGCTATCAATTTGTACCTTGTATTTGCGAAGCAGGGAATCGCAGTCCTGAAGAAGTGGATAGAAGACGTCATGCTGTTATGGCGGAGCTAAGGGAAATTCATCAATTACAACTGGAGGGGAAATGGGATGCCACGACTTGGAACGGATTTGGAAAAGGAGAATTACATAATGGCGTTGCAACAGGAAAGGTACATGAAGAAATCGCGTCGTAACTTATATATCGCTTTAGAAGAATTAGACTTAGTGTTTGATGAAAGTGAAGTGATTCAATTAAGAAAAATGTGGGATGAGGATAAAGGTATTCTCGAAATAGCAAAAGAGCTAGGAAGGCATCAACTAGAAATCGCCGCATTAATCATGGATCAGGCAGATAAGAACAAAATCAAATCGCGCCCAATGGGGTTAGGAGCATGAAACAACTAACACTAGAGGATGTAGTCGGAAGTTTTGATTATACTGCAACAAGTACAGCGGATAAGTTTTTGAAACGTAATAGCATTATGACGTATTCAGTAGAGTTTTACGATAAAGACGAGAAATGGAAGCTCCGTTGGTTTGACGCGAAGTCCAAGGGCGCAGCTATAGAAATGGCTAAAAAGAAATACGGGAACATACAAATTATTACCACCCATATTTCAGATAGAACTTTAGAGGAAATTATGAATTTGGATTAGGAGGCATAGCGCCATGATGATAAATAGATGGCTAGAAAAGGAAGATTATCAAGCAGCCGAGAAGAACGGCATTGGCTATAACATGTTATATCGTAGGGTGTATCAAATGGGATGGGATGTTGGTAAGGCAATTAATACACCGCCTCGGAAATATCAATTTAGGGAACAAAAGTGGCTAAGAATAGCATTAGAAAATGGGGTTAAAAAGAAAACATTTTTAACTCGTGTTTATAAAGGGATGTCACCAGAGGAAGCAGCAAAAAAGCCTGTAAAGAAATTAAGAGCAACAATGGAAGATATGGTCAATTTAGCTGAAGAGAACGGTATTTCATATAGCACATTTAGTAAAAGAGTATTAAAAGGAGGATGGAGTCCACAAAGGGCAGCAACTACACCTATAAGGAGACCTAAGAAGAAAAGTAGCTAGGAGGCAACATGGACAGGAAACAAATCTATATCGATGTTTTACTACAAAAAGGAATTTATAAAGAGGAAAAGACTGGTCGACAACTTTATGAGATGACTGAACAAGAGTTGTGGAATCTAATTAAAGGAGTGTATCAAGAATGATGGAAATACAACATGATGTTTACGAAGTGACTCAATTATTAATCAAAGCAAAGGGAGGTAATTGACACTCCCACGGCTAAAGCCACAAGCTGACTAATGTCAGTGGGATTCTTACTACCAAAGGCGAAGTCTATTTCTAGTATCGCTGACGTGCAAGATTGCGGTGTGCCATCAACAAGCAGATACGGCACTCATATTCTCTATTACCAAACGAGTCAGATTGTGAGTTCTCAAATGTGTTTTAGCGTCTTGTGCTTGACGACTCAATACATTTTACGGAGTAGAAGAATTTGTTACTTCAACATCCTATGTATTCTGTTTTCAGAGAACAAGATTGTTTTAGAGACTTTTATTTGCCTATTATGAAAATGATACCAATTCAAATTCTTGATGTAGAGAACGTACCTTCGGTGTTTTATTTGTACATCGCATTTGACCTCACTCTCATCCCATTCCTAAAGTGGGTGCTATCGCACCGTAGTGGGGTTTCCTGTTCGGAAAATCTATAAAAGATGTGGAGTTACCAAGATATGCAAAGTCTGGTGGTGCTGGCTTTGATTTTGTAGCAGCAGAGGACACGATTATATGGCCGGGCCATACAAAGGTTGTACAAATGGGATTAGCTTTGGAGATTCCACCAGGATATGAATTGCAGCTAAGCCCGCGTAGTGGTAAGACGCGTAATTCTTGGAACTGAGGATAGTGTACTTGTTGATTACATTGAATTCCCTAAAGAGCCTAGCATGCAAGCTAATGTAATTGAAAGAGGGAATCTGGTCTTCGAATCATCGGAGGGTGAAATAAAAAAGGCTAGGATTTGCTCCTAGCAAAGAATTATGTCGTACAGAAAGGTAAAAACCTAATGTTTGCAATTTCATTATATAACGTTTCTGGGGTGGAAGGCTTAAATCATAGCAATCTTTACGTAACTTTTACATGTGATTGAAGTATTTGATAACACAGACATGGATTTATTAGAAATTGAAATTATTAAAGGGATTTCTGCATATGGAAATCCTAAATGTAGTGTATGCGGTAAAGAAATCTTAATGGTGCCGAGTTACGTAGCTATTGATTTAGATGAAGATACTACCTACTAGGAATAGAGCTCCTAGCAAAATTAAAGAATCAACTAAAATTAAGAACTGGTTTTTCTGTGGTTTTCGAAATTCCCTTATTAAGCTAAAAACGACACTCATTCCGAAACAAATATATAACAAAATCATTATTGTTCCTGACATACTTAACACTCCTAATATATTGATAGTTTAATTATATATCGAAAAGTACGTGTGTGTAAATTTTTAACAAAAAACTTATTGGAATAAAAAAATGGCTCTTACTATTACGTAAGAACCCCATAACCGAAGAAAAAAAGTCGTATGTGAAACCATGCAGGAATCACAATAATATTTTAACATTTAAATATATAGTTGTCTATACATCGAATTGAAAAAATATTTATTTAAACGAAGGAGCCCTAGATTTAGGGATCTAGAGCTTCTTGTGTAGGTATAATTCACACAATTTATGAAAAGAAAAGAACATACTGAAGATAACATATAAATGTTTCATAAATGTATCAAAAAAGTGAAAAAATAGTTATTAGAATAGAAAATGACAGCTAGAATATTAAGATTGTATCAGCTGTCACTAAAATAAAAATTTATTTTTATTAGTAGGTTTTTAGTTGATATTTTTACTTCTTGTAGAAGAAATTGTACCAAATATTACTCCTGACATTGCTCCGATTAAAGTCATAAAAATTGCACTCCATGCTGCAAATGACATAACTACACCTCCTAAAAATAACTTATTGTAACTATTTAAAGCTATTGTTTCTTAGTCTTTTTAATAGAAATGATGATTGCAACAACTGTTAAGAAAATAAGAGGAGACCACGAAAAGAAAGACATTTAGTATCCTCCTTTCGATATTAATTTTAAATATTGTATAAACCGATTATTACATGTTTATAAATTTAATGTGTAGAATATGTAATATTGCATATTGGATTGTAGGACGTGGGGAGATGAAGACGATAGTTGAACCAAAACACCATTTTAATAGAGAACATTTAACAGGACCCGATTAGGGGGACGGGTCCTGTTAATGGAATGATAGATTTTTATGGTATTACCAATATGTTGCCATAAAAGGTAATTTAATTCCATCAGTTGTGTGTTGAGAAAGCTTTTTATAAATGCTTTATTTTACATAACAAGGTAGCTAGCTAAAGTAGCTAATTGCTCGGTTGTACAATTTTAGAAGTTTCACTGGATACAGATATATGTTGTACAAAAGTTACAACTATATCATAAACAAATATTAAAATATTATATATGAAAGAAAAATAAATAAAAATTTCATTTTGTTTATTTTAAAACCAAAAAAGAGCACTTTATTAAGTGCTCTCGTGACGAGATCCATTTTGTGAAGACTACTTTATTTTATAAAGAAAGGAACACAGAATATTATATGCGTTTCTTGTTAATTGAGTGTATTTTTACAGACAAAGAGCAGCCAGCAAAAGCTAACTGCTCGGTTCTCCAAGGGGGAACAAGGAGAAAATCTAATGTCATATAAAGTATTGACAGAATATTGAGTTTTATTCACGAGAGATTATATTCCGAAATTTGGATTATAATAGTCGATATTCTCCATATTGACCAGAAAAGAACTAAAAGTTCTAGTGAAATTCCAAGGGTTCTTTTCTTAGCTTTTTGAGATTCTTTTATCAAATAGCCAACAGCACTAATTGCTATAAGAATAAAAAGAATAAGTTCTAGTGTAACTGGCATTTTATCTGCTCCTAAACAAATTATTTCGCATATAACAATTATAAGATATTTATTAGTTATTAGTAGTAAACATTTGAAAAAAATAATCCTTTTGTCATAAACAAAAAGGCAGTTGTTTCCGCAACCACCTTTCAGTAAAATAAAGCACTTTTTCAGGAATAAAATATGGATGATTCTTGAAAAGGTTATAGGGTTTAATCCCATTTTTATAATTCAAGTGACGAATTTAATTTTAAGAGAGGCATGACTACATTATATGATAGCTTGTCAATAATGGTCACGAGTAAAAGAGCAGTTAGCAAAAGTTAACTGCTCTATACAAGGAGATACAAAGAAAATTACTTCAAATGAGATTTGACATACAGCCTACATATAGTATTGACGGAAAAATCATTTTAAATTCAAGTTACTTAAAGTAAACATTCCTACAGATACAATGGCTGCACCTACTGAAGAACCTAGCCAATCTCTCCAACTTAATGTATTTAAAGGTGTATCTGTTAGATCTATAATTAAGAAGATAGTAAACATTAATACACCAAATGCTAAGCATCCCCAAGAAGTTTGTAAGGATTTAATTATCTTCTTCCGAAATTTGTTTATATAAATCATCCTTACTAATATTTTGTATTTTTATAAATAAATTATTGCATGTATGGAAATTGAAAGTAAAGAGTATACAATATTACATATTGAAACTTAACGAACTAATTATTTTTATAGACAGTGAGGAATAACAATACGATTTAACAGCAGAAGAGATTACTGGAAAATTAAGCGCATAAGTAATCAAAAGCATCCATAACGGGTGCTTTTTTCTTTGTTATATAGAAATTACACATTAAGCATACATGTATACGCATTGTTACGATACGCTAAGGAATAGTAATAAAAATATGAGACCAATAAAACCGTATAAAAACCAAAAGAATCCTAAGAAGGGAAATATTTTATGGAAATTAAGCATGGTAAACCTCCTTGGGGATATAAAGTATTATAATATATCGTTGGCCTATATAGAAGGAAAAACATAAATTGGTACATATTAAAAGAGGGGTAGAATAAAATGGACATTTGGATTAAAGGATTCTATATAAATAGGTAGAATCTAATTATTTAGTTCACATTTTAATCCAAGGGGTACAAATTCGATGCGACGTGAAAAGGATTTGTTGAAACAATGGAAGGCAGATTTGCAAGTTATTCAAAAAGAGAAGAGACTGAAGAAGAAGGCTAAGAAAAAGAATAAGAAATATAGCATTCCGGGTAATACAGCTGACTTCATGGATGGCAAGAATACTTATCGTAAAGAGAATGGGGTATGGAAACAAAGGAATAAATAAAGTGAGGATAAATAAGTTTGATTAAGTTTATAGCAATTATCGTAGGCGCTGCCGTAATCTGGGTGGCGTCTTGTTTGTTGTTAAGGAAAGATAAGGGGGCAGATAGACTTGCAAATTGAAATATTATTAGTCTGAAACATAGACTAGTAAACAAACCATTTCTAACTTTTAATCATAGAATATGATGAATTCAATTTTTAGAGGAGGGAATCATATCTATGGGATGGAATAATAATTTTGGACATTCTCGAGATTGTAATAGATTTTGGGATGATTTAGTATTTTGCGGATGCGGTCGTAGACGCAGAAGAAACGATTTTAACAACTGTCATTGTAGACGTGACTGCGATTGTGATGAGTGTCGTCGTAGACGTGATCATGAACGCGATCGTAATCATGATCACGGTGACCATCGAGAGTGGTAAATTCTTTTGAAGGAGTGCATATCTTAATCGCACTCTTTTTTATTATGTTTTTATCATTTTAGCCAAGAAGACTCCTTCCTCAAGGAGCGTGAAGGGTCACAGCCGAGTGAGTAGGTGGGAGATGAATTGGCTTCGAACAAGGGATGGCAGGAAGCCATCTTAATTGTTCGACTTACAGAAAGTTTTACTCCACTACCTATCGAATGCACGTTTGGTATATAATAGTCATATACTGAAATGGAGGTGAATTAAATGATAATTAATAAAGCCTTTAAGTTTCGTATCTATCCAAATCAAGCACAAGCAATTCTAATTAACAAAACGATAGGTTGTTCTCGCTTTGTATTCAATCATTTCCTATCCCTATGGGATCACGTATACAAAGAGACTGGAAAAGGTTTAACATATGGTACATGCTCTGCCAAACTTCCTGCCATGAAGAAAGAGTTTGTTTGGCTCAAAGAAGTAGATAGTATTGCGATTCAGTCGTCTGTTCGCAACCTTGCGGATGCATATACACGATTTTTCAAAAAACAAAATAGTGCCCCGCGTTTCAAATCCAAGAAGAATAACGTACAATCTTACACCACAAAACAAACAAATGAAAACATTGCCGTTGTAGGGAACAAAATAAAGTTGCCGAAACTAGGCCTTGTTCGATTTTCCAAAAGCTGCAAAGTAAAGGGACGTATTGTAAATGCGACTGTTAGACGAAACCCTTCTGGCAGATATTTTGTGTCACTATTAGTTGAAACAGAAGTACAAGAACTTCCGAAAACACATTCTTACATTGGAATAGATGTAGGACTAAAAGATTTCGCTATTTTGTCAGATGGTAAACCTTATAAAAATCCGAAGTTTTTCCGATTATTAGAAGATAAGTTGGCGAAAGCGCAGCGTGTTCTTTCTAGAAGAATGAAAGGATCTTCTCGCTGTAATAAACAACGAGTAAAGGTAGCTAGAATTCATGAATACATATCAAATGCTAGGAAAGATTACTTGCACAAAATCTCAACTGAAATCATCAAAAACCACGATGTGATCGGTATAGAGGATTTGCAAGTATCGAATATGTTAAAGAATCATAAGTTAGCAAAAGCAATTAGTGAGGTATCATGGTCACAATTTCGAACAATGTTGGAATATAAAGCAAAATGGTATGGCAAACAAGTCATTGTCGTATCGAAAACATTTCCTTCCAGCCAATTATGTTCTTGTTGTGGATATCAAAATAAAGACGTTAAAAATCTAAACCTACGTGAATGGGACTGTCCTTCTTGTCGTACACACCATGATAGGGATATTAACGCAAGTATCAATATAAAGAATGAAGCGATAAGGCTTCTAACCGCAAGGACTGCGGGGTTAGCCTAATCAATTAGAGTTCGATAGAACTCTTTACTTAGGAATCCCTCACTTCTAAACAAAGTGAAAGTGGGGGTAGTTCAACTCTCTATGATTTATCTCAGTATTGTTGTCATATTTTTGGTTGACATAAAGGCGGATGAAGGCATTTTCTTTAAGAGGTTTATTTCCAGGTTTTACACTTCCAAATGTAACTGTTTTTTCTATCCCATCCTTATTATAAGTAGATAAAGTATAGAATCGTTGGTTCCCTTTTATCTCACCGTTGTTTGTTATCTGTACATAATATTGTTCGGTTCCCATTCTATTTATAGTAGGTGATCTTTCGCATCCAATAGCAAAACTAGAAAATAGTGCGAGTAATACAGATATAACTAATGATTTTTTCATATAACACTCTCCTTGTTTGTGTATATAGAAAATTATAGTAAGGAGTTTATAGTGGAAAAATTGATTTTAGTGACATTAATATTACAAAACTTTAAGGAGTAGCTCATTAAGGATTTTTAATAAAATAGTTATTGTATTGAACAAAAAAACATGCACAAAAATTGTACATGTACAGTAAAAAACTATGTCTTGTCTAAGTAAATATATGCTTGGCTTATACAAACTGTGAGTCGTTTTTCATTAAGGAAGATGTTAGAGAAGATTAGAATAAAAATTTTATTTTGTATTAAGTTGGAATATAAAAAGAGCACTTAGTAAAGTGCTCTCGTGACGAGTCTCATTTTATAACGACTATTTTATAAAGAAAGGAACTCAGAATATTATATGTGCGCCAGTCAATTGAGTACCTTGTACAAATAAAGAGCAGCTAGCAAAAGCTAACTGCTCAGGTAATGGAATATGGTTCGAAATGGGTTGTTTACAGTATTGACGGAATATTGAGTTTTATTCAGGGGCAGAAATAGTATATGTACAAACTGTAGGCTGAATTAAATAAAAAATAACAGAGTTGCAACGTAGCAAGATAAAACTGAAATAATAGAAAACATGGTTTTAAGTTTTCGGCGTTCTTTTTCATCCTCCGTGGCAAACAAAATATATTTTCGTATTCCAAATACGAATAGCCAAATGCCAAAGGTTAATCCGAACATTCCAACAAAGAAATGAAGATTTGGGAATGAAGTAGAGGTAGTAGCGGATAAAAGTACAGTTTTAATAGATAAATAAGAAAATGTTGTTAAAAGAGAACAATATATGATAGCAATAATCCATTTTTTCATAATAGTTACCTCCTTTTATGAAATAGTAAATTTATGTAAATGAAAATATTATATCATGAAGCACGTTTATTGTATGTAATGGAGACAACTGAACAAAATACTCCTTTTAATAGAAAGTGAGGAGTAACAACGAGACTAGGAAACCGTGGGATTGCATTTGGAATGCTTATCAATCTAGCGAATGAAAAAAATGTATCAAAGAGGGGGAGTGGTGCTTATAAGCAAGCGCCCGGCTCCTGTGAAGGTATTAAATAAAGGTGGCCGTGTACTAAATGAATTTTATGAAGCTAAAAGTACAGTAGACTATGACGGTGTGTATAAGCGAGCTATCGCATTTGAAGCGAAGTCTACAGAGAAAGATACACGTTTTGATTTGAAGAACATTGCACAGCATCAATTGGATTACCTGGAGAAAGCGGAGAAGATGGGAGCAATTTGTTTCTTCCTTATGTTGAAGAAGCAGTAGCACCAGCTATGTTTGATGGAATGATTCAATTTGATCAGGACCATAAGAAATTAGTAAATAGCATTGAAGCAGCAAAAGAGAAGATGGCTAATAAGAAACACAAATTATTAAAGGTCTAATGGATAACGGAACCATACAGAGTGGTGGGGGCTACTCGCGTTATACGTTTCGAAAAGGCACCTATTTAGGTGCTTTTTTGTTTGCATCTTTCGAGATGGACGAGCATATATTGGAATGTGTGGATGGATACCACTTTATATATCAGAGCACCTATCAATTATGGGTGTTCTTTTATTATGTGAAAATTTTATAAGTTGTGTGAGAGTTGAAAAATAGTATATTATCTTTCTCAATGTACATATTAAGAAAAGTTTTTAATATCATACATAAAAGGCGGGATAATATGAGTGAAAATAAGAAAAATGAAGAATTGAATAAGATAAAGAAGTATTATTTTAATGAGGACAATCAACCAGTAGCTGGTATAGAGTTAATTTTGCCGCCGGATATAGGAATCATGTTAGACCCTAAATCAGTTAATGATGAAAGTAGAGATATTGATAATGAATAAGTTTAATTTAAGCATCCATTCGGGTGCTTTTTTCTTTGTTGTATAGAAATTACACATTAACCCCCTTTAATACATGACTTAGGCATAGTTGGGAATGAGAATATCATATAATGACACTGAACGGTTTCCAACATGTTCCCCTATATTTTTTCAAGGGAGAGCACTTATTGGGGGAGTGCTCTCTTTCGTTTGTACATAAGGAGGCTTTTATCATATAATATCAGGTCAATATAAATACACCGTTACTCACTTAAAGAGCTCTATAAATAGGTATAGAGCTTTTTTATTGCACATAAGGAATTCCCAAACATACAATATCGAGTCAATGCCAACCAACTTATTCCTTTTCCGAGAGCTATATATATTCCGCTATAAAGCTCTTTTAGGTTGCGCCATTAGAACGGGCAAGGCATTGTCGTATATTTTATACTCAGAAGCTTAGGGCACTTTATAGTGTTCTTTTTTATTGAACAAAATGGACATTTAAAAATAAGGAGATGATCCATATGGTAACTATGGCACGAAGAAAAAGTGGAGCTTGTTCAAAAAGGATGCAAAAAATACGCACCCGTGGCGGCGCGAATGAGAATTATGATTGGCAGTGTAATTATATTCAGCAATATTATAGATATTCCTCATGTATTTGCTGATGGTTAAAATCCGGATGTGAATGAGGTATTTAAAGATGTCCAATCAAACGACGGAAAGATAAAGAATTATATAGAGGGCCAATTATACAATCGTATTGTAAATGCGTTTGAACCGGTTATATTCTTAATTAAAGTGGTGTCATACCCAATAGCATCCGTTGTAGCGTTATGTGGTAGTTTGTTCATTATGGTTGGTAGTCAGGAGCGAGGATTCAGTCTAATTTCAAGGGCAGGTATCGGTTATAAAGTGGTGCAAATGATTCCGTTATTTATGAGATTGCTAAGGCTATTTAGTCCTACTTAATGTAGGACTTTTTCATATGATAATAACCATCTATCGTTATTATCAGACAACATATCTTAACTCAACATTCGCAATAAATAGTTTTATGTTTCTAAAATTGTAATATATTTACATAAACAAAAATCAAAAGTATGATGAAGGTGCAAGCTATAAAACTATTAAAGGGGGATTTTTTATGTTAAAGAAACTAGCAATTGGAGCATTAGCGACTGGGGTCATGTTATCTGGAGCTGGCGGTGTGATGGCGGCAGAAAACACACCAACTTTAAGTAAGGAAAAGGTTGCAGACTTAAATACTTTAAGTACGGCGTATACTACTGTTAATGTCTATGGGAGCACTGTTGAGTTTGCTGTAAAAGGCTTAGAAAATCCATTCACTTCAACGTATTATCAAAAAATAGCTTGGACAAATAGCTATTCGAATCCAAATAATTATAATACATTAGCAGTAGCATATCCACAAAGCGGGAATGGTTATCAGGCATATGGATATGAATCATTAAATAATGTTAAACAAAAAATAGGCTCTGGTCAGACTGTCTATGGTTTCGCCCTAGCAAATAACGGAACCTGGTATCCGGCTGGACAAGCTATAATTAACTATTAAAATTTAAAATAAAAAGGAGTCCTAGTGGGCTCTTTTTTTACTTGTAGGAATTTCTTAACCATCATGGAATACTGTTTACAATATGCAAATATGCATATTGTATTTATTTGGGTTTTTGTATGTTAAAATTATATATAAAGATTTTTATATATAAAAAACCTTAAATCAAAAATATCCAATGGGTTTTGAGAGGTGTTATATGTTTACAAATAAGAAATTAATTCGAATTGGTCTAACAATATTTGTATTTTTATGTATAATTGATTTTTCAATCGGTTATTTTCAATCATATCTTGCATCAACAGCAGATATTAAATGGACAATGCCAGAAATGTGGGAAACTATTTTGATAGATGCTCCTCGAGGTATACTTGTTCTTTTAGGTGCAATCGCTTTGTATGATTTCACAAAACAGACATCAAAAAAAGATGCATCAATCTAATCATGTCTTTCTTCAATTAAAAATTTCATGATAGTAATCTTAAAAAAAGCCCTGATCAGGGCTTTTTTTCTTGTTACTGATAATGAGACACTATATCTGACTTACATAAATACCCTATTTGTTCAAATCAATCCTTGCTGATGGTACAATTAAAGCCATGGAGGGGAATTATGGGGATTTATTATGTAATACCACTACTTCTTATAAACGGCACTGCGTTATTCTTATTTTTCTTGTCTGTTTCACCAAAAATTAAGACTAAAAACCTATCATTGATAATGGTCTGTTTAGGGATAAATCTAATCACAAGTCCAGCGGCTTTTCTTATAGGTGGGATAGCTGATTATGCAGGTGTGGCGGCTAATTATGGGGCTTATTTTGCGGGTGAGTCGGCAACAGCGCCTCCTCTAGTGAGTCGTGTGCTTTATTTTTCGGGAGGATTTCTCTTCATTCAGGGAATACCACTCCTTATACTAATTGTGGCTTTGTGGAAGGTTGCAAGAGCAAAGAAAATAAATTAAGTATAGAAGTACATGATGAAAGGGTGGATTCCTTTTTAGAGGAGGGATCCGTTTTTTTCTTGCTATCGATTATAATGCGTTATGTTAAATAGAATTGTATAGAGCATTCATTTATTTTTCTTTTATAGATCAATTCATAATATAATATAGAAAATATTTCTTTGTTTCGTCGATTAAGGAGGGAATTTAATATTGGAACAAGAAAAGATTGATATTTTAGCTGAAACCTTATTATTGGAGGTTATAACACAAAAAGTTGAAATGATAGAGCAGCTGCCCATTATGCTAAAAGGTATTGACTATTTAAATGGTTGGGCAGAAGTCATTTCAAAAACAACAGAATGTGAAATTTTTGAATCAGATGCACCCAGTGTAATGAATTTTTTTACCGTAGGAGAAAAAGTTTTAATTGAGCTAGAGATGCCATGTCTTATATCAACATGGCAGAATAGAGAACAACTTCTGAGAATTACAACTACTGTGAAAGCAAAATGCTTAGTTTCTCATGCAGAAGTATTTGATTGGAACAATATGAATAAAATAGAATTGTTAAATCGCCAAAAAGATGTGCAATTTGTAGAGTTAAACTATATAGATACTGAATGTGATGATATTCGTGCTTATTGAATTAGACAAAACAATAAATTCTAGTTTTTGACGTATTTAGTAATTCATGTACTTTTTCTGCAGATTTAGAATTAGCTAATATCTTATCCATAGATTTTAATAAATCTGAATTCCGTATAATTAGAACAACATTTTCCATGTACTAAAAACCTCCTAAAGTGTTCTTTAAAAATTTCACGTACTATATGTTTAATATATTTTTATACACCAAATAATCAAGGGCATACTGTCTCTGAAAGGACGTAAATATCGTTTAGAATCTCACATGTAATTACATAAAATATAATCATAATATCCATATATGATTTTCTGTGTAGGGTTTTCTTTTCAAATATTTGAATTGTCTCGAAATAATAGGAACGATTTGTACATTTTTTAAAGTGTAAATCCAGTTAATTGATAGTTGATTTATTTTTATACAGCCAAATAGCTACATCAAATTGTATTAATTTTTTGATTCTTAAAAATTTCATAGTAGGAGTTTGATAATTATAATTTATAAGAAGTAAATATGAAAAAGTTAGAGAATTATCTTAGTTATTAAATAGATTCTGCCTATACTTTAAGTAGAGCCCAACTTATTAAATTTAAATAGTTTATATGTTCATATATAGAATTTTGAAGGGGGTAAATTGTAAATGATTCCAACGTCAACATATGTGGGTAAATGGGTATTAGATGACTTAACACTTGCATCAAGACCAAATCACGGGATCAAACTAAGTACATTTAAAAAGTTAGAAAAACTTTATGTAGAATACAGAGAAATGATTGAGGGAGATACTAGCTTTGAAATTACGCATTATCTGCTAGAGTTTATCAATCCACATAATCTTTTTGTAGTAAGAGATGGTTACTATATATTTGATAATAAAACAATGAAATTTATTAAAGTATCGGAGGATATTCATTTTTCAAATCAAAGCTTAGCGTATTGTAATAATGGCGTTGCAGTGGATTTAATAAACGGAAAAATGCATTTTTTAGAAGGACATTATTATAAAGTTAAGACCTCATATGTTGATTTGTTAAAAGGAGAAACTATCCCTGTAATGGTACTAAGTCATTTAGATAATAATGTTGGAGTATCAGTCCCTTTGACAATGTTTAATGAGGAAAGAACTTTTAAAATTTCAGAGAGTTATATAGTGGATCTTACCTCAAAGAATTGTAACAATGAGAGTGAATTTAATGAAAAGGGAAACGTAATAAGATTTCTAAAACCTTCTATTGTGTAGTTAAGTATATATGTTAATTAAATTCATAATGAATTTAAGAGGGTGAAGAAAATTTCTTTTGAAATGTATACAGCCTTTCGAGATAAAGTAATTATAAAAGATGGATATAAAGGATTGGTGGAATTAATAAATACAAGAAGCTGCTTTAAAGTTTCCATTTGTTAAAGAATATATAAAAGTTAATCATAGTAAAGATATTCCATTTACAAAGAAACAGATATAATGAAGCATTTGCAGAAGATGATTTTTTATATATGAGGTGGCACATAGGAACCTGGGAAGAAGAGAATGATTATTATACAAATTTAAAAGATAATGAATGGTCATTTATAGCCAATCTCAAGAACTACAGAGATCCAGAACATAACGTGGCACCTATCATATTATTTATGAATGTTGTTTTAAAGGAAGTAGCAGCACATATTATAAGGCTGGAAGTTTGATATGGTGAGGCTGATGGACCGGAAGAATACTTTTTATAAATAATGAATTTAAAAAGAGTAGCAGTAATTAAATATTGCTGCTTTTTATTTATACACTAGAAATTATTGTTGTTAGCGTTATATATATTCATTTATAATAGAATATGGAAAATTTTACACTGCAATAATAAAGATTTTAGTATATAAGAGCTGGGAGCAGCTCTTTTTATTTTGCTCAGAGGGAGTGTGAAAAAAACAAGTTTATGTTAGTAGCGAAGTTAAAGGATTTAATAGAAAATAAAAAATTAGAATTAGTAGAATTGGTAAATAAACATGGCTTTAGTCATACGAAAGTCCTCTATTTAAGTCAGGAAATTTATAACTTAATTAATAAATATATGATTATAAAAAAAGGAACCCTATAATAGTAGGGTTCAAAGGGAACAGATACATAAAATAAATAAAGAGAATAATTTTATTATATAAGAAATCTAATACTGTAATATTGAGAAAGTGTAAAACCTTAATTAAATATTTTGATTTGAAAAGTGATATGATTACGATTTTAAAATTAAGAACAGATTTAATAGAGAAAGCGTTTAAACTAACTCATATAAAAGAAGACAGCAACGCTAGTAAACAGGAAATTAATATTGCATTTAATTTATATGAAGAGTTACAAAAAATAAACGAACCTAAGAAATTTAAATTTTATCTTTATAATGAAAAGCAAGCCAGTGAATTCTCATCATCTGATTTCTCAAAAGACGCTAAAAAAATTACGCATTTATGGATATATCTTTGCTTTAACTTAATGATGATGGGATACGGAAAAGATTCGTATCGATAAATTTTTTAGGGGAAAATAGTTAATCATTGATATAATTAAATTTACAATATATTCAAAGGAGGAGCTCAATTTGAAGAAAACATTAATTGTTGGAGTAATATGCTTATCGCTCGCTTCTTTAACTGCATGTGGTAATGAAGAAGCATCTTCTGAAGCGAGTAAAAATGAGATTGTAATACACATACCTAAAGAAAAATCTAGAAATCTAGAACGATTTGAAATATTTTCTCAAAATGTAAAAGATAAGAAAAATGACGAGATACACATTAAAAATTATTTAATTGACGAGGAGGCCAAAGTACCGAGTGTAGACACTGTAACTTATCAGAATGAGAAATTTACTTTTATTCACAAGTACAAAAACGACAATAGAAAGGATATATGTAATAAGTTCGTTACTCCTCAAGAAACACATGGTCTTGCATATATGCTAAGAGATTGCACCCAGTCAGAAGATGGTATTATACTTCAATATACAGCGAAGGATGGTGAGGGATCACACTCCATAAAAAATAAACCTGTTGAATTTATTGAAGTTGAGGGTGATAAAAAATACATATTTGTTAAGGATTTAGAGATTGGAGACTTCTTGAATGCTATCAAATTCACTCACTTCGATACCCCAACAAATCCATCTAACATAAAAGAACCAAATTTTAAAATCAATGTTCATTATTTAAACGGAACTACCCAGACGTATCATTTGTGGATTGACAAAGATAGATCAAAAGCATTACTTATGGACCCAGAACAAATAAAACATGGACATGAAATTGATAAAATATTTGTAGATAACATAATAAAAGCATTAAAGTGAAAAAGACATATCTTAATACTCCTCGTTAAGTTGCATTTTTTCGATGGAAACATGAACTTAATTACTACTTAAAAAATTGACCGCTCTCACAGGTGGTTTTCTTATGCGTTTATCCCAGTCATCTCGTCTAATACATTATCCTTCGGGTACAGAAAACATATTGTCAGTCTACAACTTCTGTTCAATAGTCTAAAACATATTTTTAATCAAACAGCTTCTGCTTTTTTCTCCTTGTGTTAAAGATAAGATTGTATTCTTTAAGCTTCTCTTTTTTTGTAGATTTTTGATACGGATTTTTTTGCCCCCCTCGAAAAGAAGGAATACGGGATTCAGCCCATCAAATTAAGATTTTGAGCTTCTCCTTTAACGAAAATTTTGTGTTTTTTATCGCAAAGAAGTTCATATTTATCGTTTTTGGGGCAACCTGTTTTGTTAAGCTTGATGGGCATATAGTGCTACCCCGCGCAGAGGTTTTATACTTATTTTCAATAGATAAAACTACATAAAAATAAAAAATTAGTAAAAAAGTGAAGAATTATTTGTCTAAATATATAGAATTTTTAACAAAATTTCATAATTATGTTATATAATGATGTTAATAAACCATATTTTAGGCATTACCCCCGATTGTATAGAATAAATAATTTTTCGATGAGCTAAAGTATTTTGCTAAAAGAACTTGTAGCGGGGCCTGCTACAAGTTCTTTTATGTTTTTAGTAAAGCAAAATAAGAAAAAAGGAGGGAATACAAGTATGACAAGAAATTTTAAGAAAGCAGCACTTAATTCGTTAGATGGGAAATGGGGAGTAGGTATAGGAGTATCAGCTTTATTCTATTTTGTACCAACCTTAAGTGCATCAGCAATCGCCACTTTTATGTATTTAATATTTGCACTGTTTATCGGGATAATTGGCCCGGATGTGTTATTTATTTATTCAATTGGTGGGGAACCACAAGTAGATCCAACAGCACTTGCTGTACTTATTCTAAGTTATATTGGTTTAGGTGGGGTTTGTTTCCTAATTTATAGTGTCATACAAGGTATCTTCAATTATGGATATTCTGTTTTTACTTTACACTTAGGGAAAAAAGAAGATGCTAAGGTAGACGATGTATTTTCGGGATTTAAAAAGAAGAATGTATTTAAATCAATGAAATTGGGGCTGCTGCAAGCTATTTTTCTTTTTTTATGGAGTCTCTTATTAATTGTTCCAGGTATTATTAAATTTTTTTCTTATTCCATGTCGTATTACATATTAGTAGAGAATCCTGATTATACAGCAAGTGAAGCATTGAGAGAAAGTAAAAGAATAATGAAAGGACAAAAGCTAAAATTATTTGTTCTTTGGTTATCATTTATTGGGTGGTTTTTATTAGCTGCATTTATCGGAATGTTTACATTTAATCTATCATTTATTTTTATTTCTCCTTATTACAACACAACTGTCTCACATTTTTACTTAGATTTAATTAAAAAGCAGGATATTGGAGAAGCGAAGGTAAGTATATAAACAGGAAAAAAGTATGTTTAAGGTGAAAAATATACGTAGTTGAAAGTGGATATGCGTTTAAGCATATCCACTTTTTAATATTATATTAAAATACTTAAGCTGCTGGATATATCATGTTTATTATGATTTGAGCATGGATACCGCAAACATGTTACTGTTTGGTTGAAATAAAGTTTGATTATCAATGCTTTGAAAATCCTTAGTGAATGAGCACTAAAAAGAATCCAATTTGAAAAAGATTAATCAAAATGAAATGTTATTAAAATAAAAAATAATCAATTATAAAAGTGATTTTGAACGTAAGGAATTTGTAAGGAAGAGGTAAGAAAAAAGAGATTTTCATTGTGTATGATTAAAATGTAAAGAAGATTGAGAGGAGGAACAAATACCATACATTTATATAAAAAAACAAATTAATTAATAAGACTTGTTTGGAAGAAAAGAGACATTACAAAAGTTAACATACAACTGAAAAAAGGATAGGTTATTTTTTAGGTCAGAAAGTCGTTTGTGAAATAGTGGGTATAAGAATGATTACAAATTCAATATCACCCTTTTGTCTTTAGTCAAGATGAAAGCTGTATGATTGATTAGTTTAAAAACAGTAAAAAACCATATATACAATATGAATAGGGGAGAAAAATATTTTGATGAAAAAGCACTGTCGAATTACATGTACAGGTTTAGCCCTTTTGATAACTGGAGGTTCTCTGTTATATACAACTCCAACTTCAATTGTAAAAGCGGAGTCCACTCAAAATGTATCTAACTCGTTAGAAACAAGCACTCAAAGAGACCGTAATTCCGTCAAAGAGGCAATGCGGGGTACATTGCAACTTGGATATCCAGGGATACTTGCTAAAGTTTCTAAGAGCGGAAAAACATGGAGTTATGCTGCTGGTGTAGCTGATCTGAGTACCAAGCAACCAATGAAAACAGATTTTCGTTTCCGGATTGGCAGCGTGACAAAGACGTTCACTGCAACAGTTGTACTTCAATTAGCAGGAGAAAATCGCTTGAATTTAGACGATTCTATTGAAAAATGGCTACCCGGTGTCATTCAAGGAAATGGATATGATGATAAACAGATTACTATCAGGCAATTATTGAATCACACAAGTGGTATCGCTAATTACACAAGGTCAAAGGATTTTAATATGATGGATACAAAAAAATCCTATACTGCTGAAGAATTAGTAAAGATGGGAATATCCATGCCTCCAGATTTTGCTCCAGGAAAGAGCTGGTCGTATTCAAATACAGGATATGTATTACTAGGAATTCTTATTGAAAAAGTAACTGGGAACAGCTATGCGGAAGAGATTGAAAATCGAATTATTGAACCACTTGAATTAGCGAATACATTCTTACCTGGAAATTCAAGCGTCATTCCAGGAACCAAGCATGCCCGTGGATATATCCAATTAGACGGAGCAAGTGAGCCAAAAGATGTTACTTATTATAATCCAAGTATGGGGAGCTCGGCTGGAGATATGATTTCTACAGTTGATGATTTAAACAAATTCTTTTCTTATTTACTTGGGGGCAAATTACTGAAAGAAGAGCAACTAAAGCAAATGCTTACAACAGTCCCTACAGGAACAGTTGAACTTGGCGATTACGGGCTTGGAATTTCCAAAATAAAGCTTTCAAACGGTGTATCGATATGGGGGCATGGAGGAACCATTCCTGGTTTTTTAACTTTTGCTGGGGGAACACTTGGAGGCAAGCATACATTGGCCGTCAATTTAAACAGTATTAAAGCTGATAGTCCTGATCCTTTTAAAAATATTTTACTTGCTGAATTTAGCAAGTAGGTCAAAGGGGAGAACGGATAAGTTTTATCATATTTTCATAGTGGATCAAACAAATGATGAAAACGGTCACTTATCTAAGGAGGTAATTCCGTGATGAAAAATAAGCTAACTGGTGTGTTAGCCACTGCATTAGCGATAACTATGATTCTACCAACAGGAGCGAAAGCATTTTCTGAAAGTGAGACTACAGTTGTAACTAGTGAAGAAGTAGCTAGTCAGGAACTGAAGAAGATTGCAGCAGAGAAGGCTGAGCTACTTACAAAGTCTTATGAAGCGAATAGCGTGCAGTATGCGCTAATTGATAATGGAAAACTTATTTTGTCGGGTCAGGCTGGCAAGAATGATATGGAGGGGAAAAAGCCGCTAACCAAAGATACTCAATATGGGATTGGTTCAGTCAGTAAAATGTATGCAACAGCGGCTGTTATGAAATTGGTCGATGAAGGGAAAGTCGATTTGGATGCTCCTGTTGTCCGCTATGTTCCTGATTTTAAGATGAAAGACGGCCGATATAAACGTATTACACCGCGTATGTTATTGAATCACTCTTCTGGATTGCAAGGTTCTACGTTAGGTAATGCATTTTTATTTGAAGATAATGATACCTATGCCCATGATACCTTGTTACAACAACTGTCAAATCAAAACTTGAAGGCGGACCCTGGCGCTTTCTCGGTATACTGTAACGATGGTTTTACGCTGGCCGAAATTTTGGTGGAAAGAGTTAGTGGCATGAGTTTTACTGAATTTCTACATCAAAGTTTTACAGGGCCTTTAAAGATGAATCATACGAAAACGCCGCGGGAAAAATGGAGGGATGAGAATCGGGCTGGACTATATTTCCCAGCTTACCAAGGTCAACTTCCAATTGAATCGGTGAATGTAATTGGTACGGGAGGCATATCTTCTACGGCAGAAGATATGGTGCGATTCTCACAATTATTTATGGGACAGGGAAAAGGGATCCTCTCTGATAAGGTAGTCAAGACAATGGAGCAAGAGGAATATAAAAAAGGAATATGGCCAGGGGATGGAGATAATATTTTTAACTATGGCCTTGGCTGGGATAGTGTGAAACTATACCCATTTAGTGAATATGGGATTAAAGCTTTGGCTAAGGGCGGTGATACGGCACTGCAACATGCTATACTCGTCGTGCTACCAGAACAGAAAATAGCAGCGGCTGTACTGTCATCTGGTGGTCGGAGCTCTATAAATCAACTATTGGCAACTGAATTGCTGCTCACTAGACTTAAAGAAAAAGGTACTATTAAGGACATCAAGCCAAACAAATCCTTTGGCAAGCCGGTCAAAGTCAAAATGCCTCAAGGCGTAGCAAAGAAAGCAGGATTTTATGGCAATAGCGAAACTCATTTTAAAATTGAAATTACGAACAACGGAGAACTGTTCTTACCATCTAATCGAGAAGAAAAATATGTATATACTGCTGATGGAAGTTTTATTAATGAGGAGGGTACTTCCAAGCTCAACTTTGTAACTGAGAAGAATGGAAGAACTTATTTGAAGGAGAGTGCATATAAATCTCATTCAGGTTTAGGGCAAAGTGTGATGACCCACTATTTAGCTGAGAAACTAGAAGACAACGTGCTATCGAAGAAAACCGCTGCTGCATGGGCAAAGAGGGAAAGTGTCAAGTTCTATCTTGTAAACGAGAAATTTAGTTCTATTCAATATCTCGTTCAACCGAAACTTCTTAGTACACAAATTACTCGCAAGGAAGGCCCAGCAGGCTATTGGGATAGCAGAAAAATTACAGGTCCGAACACCGCGGTGCATCAGATCCAAATTCCCGTAATGAATGGTCGTGATACGACGGAAACGCGTTTCTATACAGAAGGCGGAAATGAATATATGGAGATGGCTGGGTTGTTATACGTAAGTGAATCTAATGTAAAACCAATTGATGTAGGCCAATCATCCAAAGTTACGTTGGATACAAATGGGCATGCGAAATGGTTTACAATTCCACAAGCGGCAACAGACAAAAGGATGACCGTAACGTTGCCATCAAATGGTTCATTTGCGGTGTATGATGAGAAGGGAGTTTGCATCAACTTTAGCATCGTGAGTGGCAATAACAAGGTGAAACTGCCGAAGAACGGAACAATCGTATTCGCTGGGGCACCGAAATCGGAATTTGCAATCTCGGTGAACTAGCTACAATTTAAGATGATCTTAAACAAAACCAGTACGGCACAGAAAAGATGTATTACTGGTTTTGTTTGTATTTACGCATTCTCTACGAAAAAACTTGAATAATATCACGCTCAAGCACTATAAAACATCAATACATTATAAATTTGTATAAAGAAAAGGCACCAAAGGTGCCTTCTTGCGATTTGAATCTTCTTAATATAGAATTAGATGCCAATCCAATTATTATTTTACTGCATTAAGTAGTTTCAGTTATTGAGAAATTATAAAAGCCCTCTTACAATTGCTTTTTTTATGTGTTTACATCCTTAATTGATTGTAAATTGATTTGAATACGTGAATTCACCACGATATTTAATTGCAGCGACATAAGTACCGCTTGTATAGCTATCTGTGATAGGGGTTTGCCAAATTTCTGTTCCAGGAATAAACTCTGGTTCTATTGTTTGGAATCGTTCTAGGGTACCATTTGTGTGCACTTTAAAAATTTTCATTTGTGCACCAAAATGTTCCCTACCAAAGTGCTGTGTTAAGTAAAATGTATCACCTGTAATTAAATTTCCAATCTTCCAATCAGGTTGATATGTACTTTCATCTGAATTTTGTAAATCCATAATGGTTTTAAATCCCCAATCATCATTAAGTGGATCTGAGTAAGCTGCAGCTGCATGTGAGGTAGGCTTACTCATTTCTATTGCAGTAAAACCGCTGAAAGTTAACACACCAATTAATGCTAATTTTCCTAACTTCATTATTGTTTCCCCCTATTAACTTCAAAGTTTTCAAAACTAGAAATCTTACACACATAATAATATAATCAACTGTATTATATTTCAAATATTTTCTAAAAAAACCCATAAAAATGTAGGTATGTAAGAGAAGTGAGAAATCCTAACAAGGTTTTTGCTAATACTTTTACTGAAAAAACTTGTGGCGGGAGTTCAACACTCGTTTTCATGTTCTGTTTTGATAAAATGAAATATGATTAGGGCATTATAAATAAATAGAAAAATCATGAATACCAGCATAGGGAGTTTCATTATTAATTTTTGTTTCTAGATTTTGTATGGTGTACTCTTGCCATGCTTCTAAATGATACGTATCCCATGATTGTTTAAATAGTTGATATAAATAAATCTCTCTTAATTTCAAGAAGATTGGGATTTGTTTGATTGTAACCTTATGTAGACTATTTTCCATTTTATATCCCTTAAAGAAATTACGCATAAAACTATCACAAAAATTATGTGTATTGCCATTGTAGGAGTCGTGCTGCCAATAAGCATGATAGAAAGCTACTGCAAGATCCTGTGCGAACCAATTGTAAGAACAATCATCAAAATCAATAATGGTTATAAATCCTTTCTTGTTCATAATTAAGTTTCCCTGATGATAGTCATTATGGATAAGGCCGAAATTGTCAGGCGTTATGTTATAGGCTTTGAGACTGTTAAGTAACTTATCATATTTTTCGCCAATCCACGGAATTAGATTTTCTCTAATATTAAAGACATCAGGGTTATCATTACGCCAAGCAGGACGGTGTATGCTTTCAAATTTGTGAATTTTTGATATTGCATGCATTCTCCCTAAACTTTTACCAAATTGTTTAAAAGTTACTTCATTCCAGTGTGATTTATTTTTAACATCAATTGAATCGCCTGGAATATATTCAAAATTTGTCTTAACTCGTTCTCCTTCATATACTAATGGGAGTATAACCTTTGGAACAGGTACACCTTTATCATGTAGAAAACCCATCCACTCTATTTCTTGCATTACCATCTCTTTCGTTTTACTTTTTGGGGAAATCCTGACTACGCTGTTGTGCTCTTTGTTATGAAAAATATCGTTATGAAAACCTCCATTTAATCTAACCCGATTTTCTGTCATTATGTATTCCCCTTTACCTCTCAATTTACAAAGATGCATTTCTAAAACAGTGGGATTGTAAACATATTTAGGTCTTATTGACCAATTCATATTAGTCTTTCTTTTCCTTTTTAGTACATACTTTTAGAAAAGGAAGCTACTCTCAATGTATTTATTTTGCTTCTACGAATATGTTGTTCTCCCTAAATAATAAAATTTTTGAGTTCTTTATGAAAATTCTGTTGTTTTTCTATCTTATAATATATATAATAATTGAGTTTGCTTCATAAGGTGTAATAAATGAAAAGAATCTACTTTTTTCTAACTGTAACAGAAGTACATAATAGATGGTGCTATATAAGTACCAAATAGTTAGATAAGCTGATTGGCAGAATAAATTTACAATGATATACCTTTTATATCAAAGTATACTTATATATCTATATAAGGAATAATGATAATGCAGAAAACGGAGGAATTTATGAGTACATTACAGGCATCATGTCAACATATGCAGGAAATAGTTTACCTAGTACATAAATATTACAATGAACTGTATCAAAATCAATCCATAATGGAGGCATTTCCTGATGTATCCATTCAGCGTATTTCTGATGAAGAACCAGTAGTATTAGAAGGTGTACCATTTTCTCATTATGTACAAACAACAGATCGTCTTGTTATTTTTGTATCAGATAAAGGAGAGCAACCAGCTTGTGCCGTGTATCATTTATTTGGTGAAGATGAACTACTTCCTTGTTTAGTGGATAGTTCATATTTAACGGATGAAACAAGAGAAGAATTCTATCTGTGGGCGAATATCTGGAATGATACATATTACCAGCTCCAAAAAATTGCGCAGGTTATGCAGCATAAAGTGTATCAAAAATTAGAAGAAAAACAAGTTGACCTTGATAAATTACAATCTGAATTAGAGAAAATGGAGAAAAGAAATCTCTTTCTGAATGCACAAAGTTATTGCGGGGTAATACCAAGAAATTATAAGCAATTGCTAATCAATAAAGAATTGGTAACACATGAATAAGTGACTGGATAGCAACAACGAGCAAGAAGATATTGTTGTCTATGATGTAATGAAATATTATTTATTTAAACAAAAAAAGGACTAATTGTCTAGAATAGTCAACTGGACATCCGATGTCTAGTTATGTAAAATTTTACATGTAACTAAATTATTATAAATAGATTATTGAGTAACTAGGGGGAAAGATTACAAATTATGAAATCAGAGAAATCTACAATTGCTGAGAAAGTACAATCTATTAAAGGAAAGACAGTTGCAAAGTATGGGGCAGTCGTTTTCCTATTCTTTGGGTTAACATCTTGTTATAACCAAAAAAACGATAGATTATCGTCACAAGTAGAACTTTATCGAGAAAAGTCAATGGAATTAGCCGAAAAGTATGATGACCTAGTAAGTGATTACGACAAGCTGAAGGCTAAGCTGTATGCTATAGAAAATCCACCTGAAGAAACATATGGAGAAGTAGATAGCGCTGAAGAAAAGCCTGTTGAGAAAGAGGAAGAAACGCCGATTCAAAATACGGAGCCAGAGAAATCTGAAGAGGAAACACTCAAAGAGGAGCAATATGCAGCCCGAGAAAAGAAAGTATATGCGAATCTCACTTCTCTAGGAAGTTCAGAAGCGCAGGAAACATACAAAGAACTAATTAAGCCAAAGCTTTCAAGATGGGCTAGTAAGGATATGTTACAAATAGCGAAGGAGGGTGTGAACTTTCGTGAGATAGATGATAGTAACCTACCTTGGACAGATGTTACTGAGCCGAACGGAACGAGTACGAAGCATATCTATAAGAGTGGTTATGACCAATTAGAGATTACATACAACTCTGACGGGACCATTACAAAATCTGAATGGAAAACAGGAGTGAACAAATAAGCTGAAAAACCTAATGTCTACACTTACGTCGTCAAATTTTGATAAAACAGTTATCGCATACTCAAATGGGGTTCAGGTCTTTAAAGGTACATTACAAGATTACTTATTTATGCCCTATCAAGAGAAGCAGGCACTAAAGGTCACAACATTCCGTATATGTACCAAAGAGGGGAACTAATATTTTTATATTTGAAAGATTACAAGAAGCATAAAATCATAGCAGTAAGAGACATTATGAATGAATCTTGATTAATAACTACGTTTATGGAATAGAATGCGAATTGGCTATATTTACGAATAAAAAAGTTACTACAATAGATGCAAATGATGGTTGATATTGTGAAAGACAATAAATTCATTCATACAGGCAATGCGGTGGAAACAAAAATGTACCTAGAGTTCTTATTTCAAGAAAAGTTAAGTTTTTCTCCTATTTTAGAAGTCTGCGAAGTTACTTTATACGTTGATCCCGATAACTTTATTATAGTCATGGATGATGCGACTTGGGAGAACGCTAGAACAGAAGGGAATAGAGGAGTAAAATAACATTATTCACAAAAATAAATACAGCAATTACATGAGGTAATTTAAAAAGACAAATACCCGAAATTAATTGCATTTAGGGAACTGTACCCCTTTACGGGGGAGCAGCTGACAGTGTTTAAAAATATTATACATGCAGATATTATGCATTTTCTGGGGTTTCTTACGGTGTATGGTTCCAAAAAATAGAAACACATTCGTAACAGAAAAAAGGTATTCCATATTTTTGGATGGAATACCTTTCTCTTTTTAGATACATCAACGCTTTATATCTTCTTCTTCGCTTCTTTCCGCTTCTTCCACGATTTTTGGAAATCACGGAATACAAGTACACATAAGATAAATGTCAGCATAATATGCAGTAATTTCCAAAATGCATCTACATTTGTACCTCTAAAACTAGATTCTTCAATGGCACGGCTTACGAAATCGATCAGGAAAATGAAAGATAAGAAGAGTATCATTCTATCTTCTCTTTTTCCTGTAAAATATAAAAGTAGAAAGACTATACCTAAAATAAGTGGTGTATAAATCGTGTCTAACATGAATTGTATGTCTCCTTTTGCTACTAGATATTCTAATATGTAAACTATATACTATTATAATTGCTTATGTAGTGAATTTGAAGATAGACTTCCCATTGGTTCGACACATAGAACTAGAGCATGGATGTTTACCACATAACTAATGATAAACTTCAAAAATTTACAAATTACCTATTTATTGATGAGATATTCCTAAAATCCCATAAGATCCTTTACATGTGTAGCGTTCTGTTTAGATGTTAGTATTTCAAGTAATAAAAAGGCAACATCAAAAGCTGTACCTGGATTTGAAGATGTAATAATATTTCCATCCTGAACAATTAAATCATTTTGTACGATAGCACCAAAGTTCTTTAACTGCTCTTTTCGTCTACTTGTTGGATGACTGTAAGTGGTGGCTTTTTTATTTGTAAGGATTCCGCTTTTACCGAGTGCTAAAGATGCTACACAGATACTGGCAATGGGCTTCTGTTTGGCATGGAAATGTTGAATAACATGTAAGAATTCATTACTGTATGCATCCTGATAAAAACCAGCTTCTTCAAATCCCCCTGGAATAGCTAATGCATCAAACTCGTCTAATTGAATTTCATCAACCGTTTTTTCTGGTATGACAGTAAAATTCCAGGTGCAGGTTAATTTTTTTCGAAGACCAACTGTTACGACCTCGGTGGACTCATCACCCTCCCATTTATTCCAGCCTAGTACGTCAGTAAATACACTCGCTTCCACTGCTTCAAATCCGTCAGCTAATAATAAACAAATCTTTTTCATATTGAAAATCGCCTCCTTCTATCCTAATTTTATATAAAGATAGTAGGCTGATACATAAGTTGAACAAGGAAATTTGATTGTTTAGCTTTATTATATAAAGAATTTCATTTATTCTAGTTTATAAAAAAAGGTTGGATAATTTATGGATCAGATTGATAAAAAAATCGTGGAATTATTACAGTCAAATGCAAAAATTTCAATGAAGGATTTAGCAGAATACGTTCACTTATCTTCTCCATCAGTAACTGAGCGCGTACGGAAGTTAGAGGAACAGCAAATTATTGAAGGATATCATGCACATGTTTCTCTAAAAAAATTGAATCGCCCAATTTCTGCACTTATTTTGTTTAAGACAAAGGATTGTAAATCATTAGCTAACTTTTGCTATAACCATCCAGATGTACTTGAATGTTACAGAGTAGCAGGGGAAATTAGCTATATTGTCAAAATAGCAACATATTCTGTAGAAAGTTTAGAGCAATTTATTGATGATACAATGCAATATGGTACGCCTTCAACGAATATCGTGCTATCTTCTTGTGAAAAAAAAATAATTGCTCCCTTTATTAGTGAAGAATAAAATACTGGCTTAAACCATTTCTTACTGTTTATTCAATAATCCTAAAGTCTTTAAAAATAGCCTGATGTTTCTAACCTGTGTAAATAAATTAGGGTCTCTAATCATTTTAGTGTACCTATTTTAATTAGTTTGATGGGTACGGTAAACCCTGAAGTGCCCCCGAAAGTTAGACAAGTCGTTTCATTAGGCAGCCTCTAGGTCCGGTATTGTACCGGGCTCATACCCTTTAATTTTGTCTTTATTCTTTTATGATTATAGTAGTCTATATACTTTGCTAATTCTTGTTTGAAATGTGTTATACTTTCAAATTCTTTTCGATACAGAAATTTCGATTTCATGATACCGAAAAAATTTCCAATAACGGCATTGTCATAACAGTTTCCTTTGCGAGACATACTTTGTGTTATGCCACATTGCTTAATAGAATGACGGTATTGTTTCATTTAATAGTGCCACCCTTAATCAGAATGAATAGTTGTAGATGTGTCAAAATATTTGAACACTAGCATAGAACAAGAGCATTGCTTCTTAATTAGGCAATGCTCTTGTTCTACTATGTTATTCATGTACTTTTGTTGTTTAAGTCGCATACCATCAGGTTACGGAAGCTCAAATTGTGCCATAGGTACCAAACTTACTATTAATTGGATTAATTCAGGCCGATAATGCCTCCATTTAAACAAATTTTCCTTTTCCATACTAATCACGCACCTTTTTTAGAGTCATACATATCAGTGTTCAAGATTAGGATATTACTTGAAAGAGTCTTGGAATTTTTGCAACAGAATCGTTTTATACATTAAAAATTATTTATGTTTTTTAATTATATTTTTGCAATTGTGTTGTGTTATAATTCTGAAATACTGATATATCTAGTAGGACTTAAAGATTTCGGTTTATCATATGGAGTGGAAAATTAATCCATTATATTTGAGGGTCAGGCTATGATTATTCACACTATTATTTAGACTAAAAGAAGTACAAGGAGGAAGGTATATCTATTAAGATAGTAAGATATGCCAAATTCAAAATGAATATTAAATTTAATAAAAAAGTAGTAGCATTCACGGCAGGATTAACGGTATTATCTTCACCATTGGTATCGTTTGCAGAGGAACAACAATCAGTAAACAATAAGCAATCTACAAGCCTTCAAGTGCAAGGTAACACAGACCAACTTCAAACAACAGATGAACAGGCTTTAAAAAGTATTGAAGCTAGTTTTGAAGAGGTAGACGGACGTGGTGGAGGTACTGTCGACAATAAGAAAGTAGATAGTCTTCAACGTTCAGAAGGTATTCATGAAGAAACAGGTACATTAACTGTTCCTAACAATTCAAACAGAACAAAACGAAGTCTGACTCCCATATCACCTAGCACCTCTAGTACAATAAATGGTGTTCCATTCACTGAATGGATTGTTCCAGCAGGTAACGATAATATTCGTCCTCAAAACTACATGAGTCCAAAGTACATTACAATTCATGAGACTGATAATACAAGTGTAGGAGCAGGTGCTAGAAACCACGCTCAATACCTATATAACCAAGCAGTAGGCAACACAGACCGAGCTGCATCTTGGCATTTTACAGTAGACGATAAAGAGATTTATCAACACCTACCATTAAACGAGAACGGATGGCACGCAGGAGACGGTGATGGTCCAGGTAATAGAGAATCTATTGCAATTGAAATCGCAGTTAATAGTGACGGTAACTATAGTAAAGCGGTAGAGAATGCTAAGAAACTTGTAGCTTATTTAATGAAAGAAACTGGTGTACCGTTAAATAACATTGTAAAACACCAAAAATGGAGTGGTAAAATCTGTCCTGCTAATATGATTAATAATGGACAATGGGATGCATTCGTAAATGGTGTTGGTGGGTATTATAATAATCTTTATCAACCAAAAGATGACATTACTGGAGGTTGGTATGAAGAAGCTATACGAGAGTTAAATAGAAGGGGTATTATGATAGGGGAAGGAAACGGAGTTTTCGCACCCAATAGAGCGATAACAAGAGCCGAATTTGCTCAATTAATCTCTAAATCTCTAAACCTGCCAGCTGGAGATGCTTCATTTAAAGATCTAAACGATGCAAACTCAACTTTACGAGATGGTATTAAACGTGCTGCAAGTGCAGGTATTATTCTAGGTAGAGGTGATGGTTATTTTGACCCAAACACACCTATTACAAGAGAAGAATCAGCAATTATTGTAAACAAGGCTTTACAGTATAAAGGTATATGGGGACCAGTTGTAAACCTACCATTCTCAGACAAAGACCAAATTATTTATAAAGAAGACGTACAAAGACTGTATGGCCTAGGTATTGTAAGAGGTAAGGGTGACAATCAATACGATCCTAAAGGAACAACAACTCGTGGTGAAACAGCAACATTCATTTTAAATATGCTACAAGTAATTGAAAATGGTAGTGTTGAAAAGGTAATTGGAACGGCTCAAATTAATGGTATTGGGGTAAATGTTCGAAGCGGATCAGGTACAAACTATTCTATTGTTAGAAAGACAAGTAAAGGCGAAAAAGTTACAGTATATGAAGAAAAGAACGGCTGGCTAAGAATTGGAACAGGGCAGTGGATTTATTATGACTCTAGTTATATCGACTATAGCAGATTATAAAAGACTTAATAGTTAAAAGAACAGGTCATATTTGGATATATCACTTAATCTCAGGTTGTGAAGAAGACTTTCTCCACAACCTGTTTTTGTGCCTGGCTCCCTCTTTACCTACAAATACTGATAAAAAGAGGAAATTCATTATGATGGGGGCATCGGAAAATCAACATAATTAGCGTGTATACAATTAAAAAATAATGTTTTTCTAATAATTAAGTAGAGGCCACTGTACATGCCCATTCAGCTCATATTTTGAAATAACCCAAAACGAAAAAATGTGCTTTATTGTTACAAGTTAACATAAGATTTCGTTCTGGGGTTACTATAAAATTTTAGCATAATAACGATGTGTTAGTTCTAAAAACTCAAGAAAGCTTTAGAATACTCTTATAGTTGGTCAAGTACATGAACTAGACATCTAATTATTTCAGAGGATTTCTCGATTTGCTCTGCATCAAAATCTGAAAGGTTCGCATTAAGAATATGTTTTAGTTTTTTCTCTCTTTCTAAGTGACAATTTAAACCACTAGGCGTAAGTTGGACATTGACAACTCTCCGGTCGTTATTTGAACGAACACGCTCAACGTAACCAGCCTGTTGTAATCCATTGATTAATTGAGTAATACCAGCGGCGGTAGTTTCTGCTCGATCAGCTAATTCTTTGACTGACAATTCGCCTTCTTCAGCTAATACTTTAAGGGTTCGAGCATGGACCATTGAAACTGCCCCTAATGTACGAGTAGCTCGCCCTCTTAAACGTCCATCGGCTGCAGTCAAACTATATATAGCCTGACTAAGTTCGTCTATCGCAGTTAACTTATTTGAAGAATTTGTCATAACATCACCATTTTCTCATTAACTAAGTACTTAATTATATGAAGTTAACATTAACATATGAAAAAGAGTAGAGTCAAATTAAGTAGAATCTGGCTATTCATTTTTCAAGCAATATTATATATGCTCACTTTAAATCATCAATAAAATAATAAAACGCCTTTATTTATGGTCTTGACAAAAGTACATATTATACTTCATTATTTCAATTAAGTACTTAATAGTTAAGTACTTAATTAAAATGTAAAGGATGATTATTATGACTCAACGTTCACAATCTCAAGGATGGGCTTTAGATATAGCTCTTGCACTTGGTGGGTTTGATGCTTTGCATCCTGAAGCAAAGGCAACTATGGAACAGTTAGGGCACGACCACACTGATTTTGATAAAGTTTTTTCACAAGTAAAGAGTGGAGCAATGATACCAAAAGCATGGGCCACGGTTGCTTCTCAGGCCCAAGAACGTGCAAAACATTATGAACAAAAGGGATTCACTGTTACTGCTCGTGATCTATATCAGCGAGCTGCTGTTATGTGGGGACGTGCACAATACTCATATTTTAATGATGATCCACGAAAATTGGCATTTCGAGAGCGCTGTAACGAATGTGTGGCAGCTATTTCATCACTTGGAGGGGGAACAGTACAACGTATAGTACTAGAATTTGAAGGCAAACAGATATATGCACTACTTCATTTGCCCTCAGGTGAAGTTCACAATGCACCAGCAGTAATATTAGGTCCAGGTATGGATATGATTAAGGAAGACTATATACAGATTGCGCAACGTTATTATACGTCTCGTGGTATTGTAGCTCTATCAATTGAAGGACCGGGTCAAGGTGAATCTGTATCTGAAGGTCTAAAAGTCGATTTGACTAATTACGAACGCGCCGTTAGTTGTTATATCGATTTTCTATTAAAACGGCCTGAGGTTGATCCAAAGCGGATTGGATTTTTTGGTATCAGTATGAGTGGGTATTGGGGGATGCGAGCTGCTGCGAGAGATAATCGTATAAACGCTATAGCGACTTTTGAAGGTGTATATGGTGAATTTGATACCATCTTTAACAGAGCGCAGCCCAGTTTCAAAGCAAATTTTATGTACATGTCTGGTTACACTGATGAAGTTGCTTTTGAAAACGAATTGAGTAGCCAGATGAATTTGTGGAAATTGGCACCAAAGATTACTTGTCCAGTCTTCATGGGAATAGGAGAATTTGATGAACTTACCCGTTTGGAAGAAGCATTAAGTCTTTATGAGTTTGTAGAAGCACCAAAGGAGATACGCGTCTATGAGAATGAATTTCACCCACTTGGTGGAGTAGCTGCAGAAATTTTTCGTTTTGGTGCAGAGTGGGTGGAACTTGCACTTGGAGGAAACTTTAAAGCTAACCATGATGAGCGTTATTACATGCATCGTGATGGGGGTGTTACTGAAGGGACTGCTTTTCCAACTTATTGGCTTGGTGCCCAGCCGGCGGAAATTAAAGGACGAAAAAAGTATAATACATTAAATGCTTCTAATAATTAACAAATTTATACGGATTAAAAAAGAAAACAACAAAAATAGTATGTAGCTTTTATTTACACTATTTTTGTTGTTTTCTTCAAAATTTAGACTCCTTATAATTATGGTCATTGGTGAGGATATTCAAAGTGCGGAAGACTTCGAATTGATGAAAAACATGGAAGAAAGTACAGGAAATGTTAAAGGATTTATAAAGTAGGGAAGACATACTATGTTTTTTCTTGAGCACCACTAGTATACATATATTCTCTAGGAATTAAGTCCAGAATTGTGGAGATAGACAATGACAAATCTACGATCTGAGGAACATGACTTTCATAAAAGGCTAGGTATCATTTGATGGGATTGCAAGACAAATCAAAGTTCCTATTTTGAATTTTTAAGTTGATGGATGTGGGGTTCCCCACATCCATCAACTTAAAAATTTTATAACGTTCCCAAAACGGGAAAATTCTCACCTGAAGATATCAATTTTCCCGTTTTGGGGTGGATTTGTTTACTTAAGTTGATGGGCATGAGGGAGCACTACATGCCCATCAAGCTAAGGTTTTGAAGTACCCCAAAAACGAAATTTTGTGCTAATTTGTATTAAAAAAGTCGATTTTTTCATTTTTTGGTGTTATAAACCCTTTAAGTTGATGGACATTTGGTGCCACCCCATATAGTATAAGACTACCTTTATTTTGAGCAAAAGCAATAATGGTTTAAAATTAAGATATGAGACAAAGTTAATAAATAACTCGGAGGATGAAATGTATAAATTATTGATTGTTGAAGATGAAATGAATATAGCATATACGCTAAAAAACCATCTTAAAAAATATGGATATCATTGCCTCGTTGTAGAAGATTTTCAAAAGGTATTAGAAATTTTTCAAGACTTTCAACCCCACCTTGTCATAATGGATGTTACCCTTCCTGCTTTTGATGGTTATTATTGGTCCCGTAAAATAAGACAAATATCAAATTGTCCTATTGTGATTCTCTCTGCTCGTATGAGTGAGGCAGATCAAGTGTATGGCATTGAAAATGGGGCTGATGATTTTATTACTAAACCTTTTTTATTAGGAGTGATACTTGCAAAAATTAATGGACAAATTCGTCGTATATATGGCGAATATGCAAGAAATGTACAGGGGAAAATTATAAAAATAGGAAATACAGCTTTAAACATGGACACTGTACGATTATGCACACCTAATCAGGAGGAGCTATTAACAATAAAAGAACTCCAGCTATGTACAATGTTCTTTGAAGCGTATCCTAATGTTGTAACACGACAGCAACTACTTACAGCCATTTGGGATGAGGAAGAATTTGTTGAGGAAAATACCTTAACAGTAAATATTGCAAGAGTACGAAAGAAATTAGAAGCCATTCATTCTACTTTAGAAATTAAAACTATTCGAGGAATTGGCTATCAATTAACGGAGAAACTCACATGAAGTTATTTTTAAAAGACCATATGAGCTTTATTATTTTGTATATCATTACATTTATTAGCTTACCAATTGTGATTCATCGATTAGATGGTTTTGAAAATCATTATACCTATTTTATATTTCTAGCCTTCTCTCTATTAATCATACTACTTTTTTGTCGTTATTTACGTCGTAAAAAAATGTATGCACATATTGAGAACAAGAACATCCATACGGACAGTCTTATGATTTATCAGCCTATTGCTTCATACGAAAAAGCATACGCATCACAGTTGCAATATATTCAATCCTTATTTTTATCAAAAGAAGAAGAATATAAGAGTTCTTTACATAATCAGCAATTAATGATTTCTCATGCAGTTCATCAAATGAAAACGCCACTTTCTGTTATTCAACTGCTTATACAGTCCAATCAATTTAAGGAACCCAATTCCCTTGCAGAATGGCAAAAAGTAAAAGTTGAATGTGATAAACTGAACTTCTCTTTAAATCAGTTACTAACGTATAGTCGCTCTACTAAATTATTAGCAGATTTAAAAATAGAACCAATCCCGTTAAAACTTATTGTACAGGAAGTTATTAACGATTTAAGGGATTATTTTATCGAGGAAGAAATCTTTCCTAAAAGCACTATACCGGAGCATATATTGCTTTATTCAGATCGTAAATGGCTAAAGGTTGTGGTTTACCAGTTATTAAGTAACGCAGTTAAATACGGAGAAAAGCACTCGGCTATTATGATTCATTATGAAAATGGAAAGTTATTCATTAAAAATAAAGGAGAAACGATACCTGAAAGTGAAATAAAACGTGTTTTTGACTTATTTTACACAGGAACCAAAGGACGTATAAAAGGGGAAGCAACTGGTATCGGTCTTTATTTAGTAAAAAGTATCCTTACTACATTAAATCATCCATACCACCTACATTCTAAAGATAATGAAACAACATTTACAATAGATTTCTCAAGAAGTATAGAAACGGCTACCAAATAAGGTAGCCGTTTTGAATGTGACAATTTTGTCATCTTGCTGTCACATTGAGAGATGTTAAGAAGTAACAAGCATATTTATACTAAAATACTGAAAGATATAAAGGAGTGAAGTACTGATGTTAAACACCATTTTAAATGTAAAAGAGCTTCAAAAAGTATATACAGGAGAAATTTCCTATCAAGCATTGAAAGGTATTGATTTTAATTTAAACAAGAATGAGTTTGTTGCGGTAATGGGGCCTTCCGGTAGTGGGAAAACAACTTTTCTTAACTGCATTTCAACAATCGATAGCCCAACTAATGGCTCAGTTACAATTAATTCAAAAAATCCGTATGAATTAAATGATAATGAACTAGCGAAGTTTCGTCGCAAAGAATTAGGGTTTGTCTTTCAAGACTTTAATCTTGTTCATACCTTAACAGTAGAGGAAAATATTTTATTACCTTTGGTACTTGATTCTGTAGAAGCCAAGGAGATGAGCAAACGTTTAGAGAAAGTTGCAATTTTTTTAGGAATTAAAGAAATTTTAAAGAAACGTACATTTGAAATTTCAGGTGGACAGAAACAGCGTGTGGCAATTGCTCGTGCTGTCATTCATGAACCAGGATTATTATTAGCTGATGAACCAACTGGAAACCTAGATTCTAAAGCGGTAAATGATGTTATGACATTGTTTGAGTCAATTAACAAGAACTTTAACACAGCTATTTTAATGGTGACACATGATGCCTATGTTGCTAGTTTTGCACACCGTGTGATCTTTATAAAAGACGGTATTCTTTATAATGAGGTGCATCGAGGCAATAATAAACAGAAGTTTTATCAAGAAATCATGGACACACTTACATTTTTAGGTGGTGGACAGCATGAGTTTTAATCATATTGTCCTTCAAAACATTTTGCGCGATAAATGGACATATATTTCTTATTTTTTAAGTAGTGTATTTTCCATTTTGATATTTTTCTTATTTTCGATTGTAGCATTTCATCCTATGTTAGCGAGCATTCAAACAGGAAGCACACTTAGCCTTGTAATGATATTTACGAGTTGTATTGTGTATATTTTCTCATTCGTTTTCATCATTTATTCGATGTTTTCGTTTTTGAAAAAGAAAACAAAAAGTCTTGGCATTTTTATGATTACTGGAGCATCTATGAAGCAAGTGCGTAAGATGGTGTTCAGAGAAAATATGCTTATTGCTAGTGTAGCGATTATAAAAGCGATTGTGCTTGGGCTTGTAATCGCCCCGTTGTTTTTAATGATTACCAAAAGGGTGTTACAAGTAAATAGCTTTGGTATGTATATACCAATACAAGCTATCGCATTAACTATTATTTTATTTGCAATTTTATTCTGTATCGTTTCTAAATTTATCACACGTTTTATTAACAAAGAAGAAGCTGTACATCTGTTAAAAGCAGATGTAACACAGGAAAAGTTAATTGTGCCTGCACCATGGAAGTTGTTACTATCAGTAATTACAAGCGTATTCTTAGCACTATCGCTCATATTAGAAATGAATTGGGTTGAATCATCTGGAACCATCCATTACATTTTACTATTTGTTAGTTCACTATTAGCCATATATTTTATTATCACGCAGGGAATGTTTGTATCGATTCATGTATTACAAAAACGACCGTCGTATTACAAAAAAACAAATATGCTTTACGTTTCGAACATAAAGGCCAAAGGTCGCTCACATTCCCATCTTATCTATTTATTAACAATCTTGTTGCTAGGTGTATTTTTATGTACAAATGTACTGTACAGTTCCTATTACAATATAAATACGAGGGCAGAATCAATAGATCCGTACAGCTTTGAATATATCTCACTCTCAGGTAATACACCTGAAGTTGAAAAGAAAGATATTTCATTTATTGAAAATGCATTAGCAAAACAAGGTAAATACGATGCATATTATTCTGCATTTAAAACAGATAAAAATAATAATATTGGCTTTATGTCGGTTTCAAATTATAATGCTCTTGGTTTTCATAAGGCAATTTCACTAAAGGATGATGAATACTATGTTGCAGCAGGAAATAACTATGCTCTTCCAAGTATAGAATTTATTCGTGACTACCCGTTAGGAAAACTTAAATATGCGGGCCTTGAGAAACGAAATATTTTAACTTCAGGTTTCCAAAAGATGTACTATATCGTCCCAGATGCTGTTTATGAAACTATTGACTATCCTGTATTTAAAGTATTTGCTTATGAAATTGATAATTGGACAGAAAAGCTCGACTTATCCGAAACGATTCTTTCCAAAATTTCAACAATACCAAATGAGCGCCTGATTTCTTCTAAAATTAATTTTTACGAGACTGAAAAAACTACAGTGAGTCTTCTATTCTTTATCGGTTTCATGTTGAGCCTTATTTTCTTGAGCGCGGCAATGAGTATTCTTTATTTCTACCTGCAAACGTCATTTGAAGAAGAAAAAGAGAAATATACAGGAATCCGAAAACTTGGCTTTTCTGTGAAAGAATTAGCTGCTGTTGTGACTAAAGAGTTGGCAACTTTAATTTTTGTCCCGTTTACACTTGCATCTATTCTTCTATGTGGAATAATGCTTGCAATGCGTAACCATTTTTCATCAGCACTTTATGGAGTCACAGCAATAGGTGTAGGAATATTTTTATTGCTATTTGTTATAAGCTTTTTCATCATTCGACGAAGTTATTTGAAAAAACTTATGAATTAACAATGCATGATTCTAATAATATAGGTGCTTGATCTAAAAATAACATAGAAAGTATACCTAAAATTATACTTTTCAAGGGGTTCTTTTCATGAAAAAGAACCCCTTGGATAAATAAGAGATGCTCTTACTATAGAAACTTTATATAAGTATATCGTTGATGTAAGAAACAATATAGTTTTCCTAGAGGACTAATAGTATTTAAGTAATATATAAAGTGGAGGTTTTATATTTTTATGAGGTTAAATGCTTTTCAATTAAAGATTTTTGCAATGGTCCTTATGGTCATTGACCACGTGTATACTTACATTCCAGGTATGCCAATGTGGATGCATCATCCAGGACGTATTGTCGGACCAATTTTCTTCTATTTTGTAGTAGAAGGATTTTTCTATACACGAAATCGTAAAAAGTATGCTACGCGTGTGTTTATATGGGCAGCGATTATGTTTGCGGGTTCAGCACTAATTCAGTATATGCTCCCAAGAGAAAGTGGACTCCACAATAATATTTTCTTTTCGCTTGGGTTTGGAATAGTGTTATTATGTGTGATTGATTATATAAAGTGCACAAAAAATTATCTACTAGGAATTCCAGCTATAATTATTGTAGCGTTATTAGGGATGTTTACAGAGGCAAGTATTTTTGGTGTAACAATGACTTTAATTTTCTATTTCTTTAGAGAGAAGAAAATGTGGTTAATTATCACATATGTATTACTCTCATTATCAGATGTTCCGACGTTATTTATGATTGGAGAACTCTTTACAGATATGGGTTTATTTGGTTATGGCAACCAATGGATGATGGTATTTGCGTTACCATTCTTCTTTTTATACAATGGAGAGCGTGGTGTAAATAATGCATTCACAAAATATATGTTTTATATTTTCTATCCGGCCCACTTATGGATTATCTATACAATTGGATATTTTGTGAGTAAATAAAGATAAAAATAATAAATTTATAAGTTTCTAAATGAAGTTGTAGGGAATGAACCTTACAGAAAGGTTTTATTGGATACGAATTTTTCTTAGATTACAAAATTCGCATTTTGTTGGTACTACCTCATCACTATTAAGCTAACAAGACTAAATTTTCTTAATATGAAAAAATACGCTATTCTTTCTGTAGAATCATAGGAAAGGATGGCGTTTTTTATGTCTGTTTCTGTGTCTGATGAATTACAATTATTTGCTCAAGAGATTCAACGTTTTTTATCTCCAAATACCTTACGGAATCTTGCTAGAAATGTTGGTTTCGTACAACGAAGCAGTAAGTACCAAGCAAAAGATTTAGTCGCTTTATGTATATGGATGGGTCAAAATATCGCTACTTCTTGATTCATTCAATATTAATAATAGTTTATCTAAAAATTTAATCAATACTAACCCACATAAAGAATACATTGAAATAGACAAATAAAAAACGCCGGATCCTGAATAGGTGAATCTTCATCAATTTCTAAATATGTCTTAAACAACTCGGTTGTTTTCATTTTCCAACGAGCGACTTCTTTTCCCTTATAATAAAATTTAGCCCAATCCATTGGAGTATGTTTTACTACATATTCTTCAGTAGCCAACTTAATTAAGAGTTCTGGTGCAACAATTTGTAAACTCGTATATGTAATTTGATATGTACTATGGTCCTTATAATTTTCTATATAGTATTCTGTTTTACCTACCTTCGATAACTTTTTCATTCCTCTATAATTTAATTCTCCACGAACAGAATATGTGTCAAACTTTACAAAACTACTTCCTTCTAAAAGAAAAGAATCTAAAAGTTTAATAAATAAATAAATTTTTATATGACCTTTTAAACCTTAATACAACTTCATTTTCTTCATTTCGCACATCTACTAATTTGCTTGAAGTTTTAATTTTTGGAGCGTGATAGACATATCTATTCAAAAACAATTCTCCCTTCGCAAACATAATTCCTAATATTAAGAAAAATAACTATTTCATTTCATTATAGCAAAATTCACAAATTTTCTCGCGAATATCAAAAACAAATAGCGTTTTTTACTCTTGGGGGGAGTTAACATTTTTAAGTTGATGGGCATGGGGTCACCATATCAAAAAAAGAAAATTGTACGTTTAGACACAATTTATAGTAAGCAACAGCTAGTCTACAAACAAGCCATTTCTACAATTGCTACGTAATACATACTGGATGTATGTAAATATTTCTCGATATTATACTATTACTATATTAACTATAATATAAGTAATTCTTTTTATTATTTATATTTTGTTATTTCCTGTTGCAGAATCCTTATTATAAGGATTCTTTCTTTGTATCAAAAATCTACAAAGAAAAAAGATAAGATCGGGAACACAATCTTATCTTTAGCACAAGGAGTAAACAAAAGGATAACTATCATATTGTTATTATAATTTATTTTTTGTTAATTTTGAATATTAAAACCATAATTACAAGTATATCTACATTGAGAAATTTATTACAAAATTAGTTATAAATGATTCCAAACTCAAAAGTTTACTTTCAAATTAGAAAAGATTAGGTCCACAATAGGCTTTACCCCATCCATAAACCTTACGATCAAAAACAAAGGGTAATTCAACTATCAAACTCATATAAAATGTTAATCTTGTCTAAGCATCTATTAGGATATACAATTGATCATCTATTTTTCTTTACATAATCTCCAGATACAGTCCATATCAACTATAGATTCTTGTCTTATGCTAAATGTAATCAAAAAGCAAGTAGATAAAGATAATGACTAAAACATTAACTTTAGATACTTTTTTTGATGAATATTACAAATAAACAGGAGGTAATGAAAAATGATTAAAACATTATTAGCAGGAGCATTTTTAAGTACAGGATTATTAGCGGGTGGTGCAATAGGTGCAGATGACGCGAAAACGGACAATTTAAAGTCAAATGAAAATTTAAATCAAGTAATTACACAGAGTGCAGATGGAACAACGTCTTCCTCACAAAACTTTGATTTACCTAAAGATGCAGTGCCAGCATCTAAAGGAGATGTAAAAACTGTTGAAAAATCAGAAGGTACAGGTACAGATTCTCAAGAAGGAAAAATGGTAGAAACAAAAGAAGGTACAGAATCACAACCTGGAAAACATGCAAAAACTGTTGAAAGAACAGAAGGTACAGGTACAGATTCTCAAGAAGGAAAAATGGTAGAAACAAATGGAGGTACAGAATCACAACCTGGAAAACATGCAAAAACTGTTGAAAAATCAGAAGGTACAGGTACGGATTCTCAAGAAGGAAAAATGGTACCAACAAATGAAGAAAATTAAATAATATATAGTTATAACGAAGAGCATCCAAAAAAGGATGCTCTTTTTATATTATAGGGATTAACTAGTTTTACTCAACATAGAGCTGTAGGAGGAATTGAGGATTAGAACATAGGGTACTGTTTCTTCAAATTATGGTGTTTAGAGCAATAGTTTTGGTGGTAACGTTACAATACAAACAGTTTGTTAGAAATTTTTTTAATTTACATAGACTCTAGATAGACTACATATAAACTTCAGATACTTGTTTTATGATACAAGTAATCAAACAAAAGGAGGGGGTTACAACAGTATTAACAGGGCACGCTTTTAAGTACAGGAGATCATTAGTAGATGGAGAAAATGTTGAAGATGTACAGACAGATAAAAACATATTCCATATAAATAAAATGAATTGCAAAAAGCTAAAAGTACGGTTCTAAGAAGTTTGAGTTATAAAAAGAAAATAGATAATTATAGTGAAAATAGATAAATTGACAAGAGAAAAGCACTTTGTGTATATCACAGGTGCTTTTTATTTTTATTTTGATCTAGGACTTGAATTAAACTTTTATACTAAAATATATATAGGAAAAGGTGGAAGTTCATTGTACAAAATTATTTATGGAATATTAATTTTAATTTATACTTTGTATTCATTTTTTGTAAGTGATGGAAGTGAAGTAAGGTTTATTATGGTGTTAACTATAGTACTTATCTTTTCTGTGGTTTTAGAAAAAAGGATTGATTAAAGGTCGTTTTTTTAACACTTTTTAAAGATATCTAATGTAAATTATTATTCTTTAGTTTACTTTCATTTCCCCTTAAACATTGAATTTACTATATTTTTATTGATAGCATAAAAATATATATAAAAGTATACTTTCAAATCATTGTAAATAGGGGGATTGAAAAGTAGATGAATAAAAAGCAAAATTTATATATATAAGTTTTTCGGTAAAATGCTACATTCTTCTTTATTTACCTATGTTTATAATTTTTATAAATATTATAGTGTAGATAATGATTTAAAGTTGATTAATTAAAGTGATAGGTTCACTACTTTTTTTATTTAACAAAAAAAGAACCTGCAAACCTGCAGATTCTCCTGATAATGATTTATATAAGTAAGACCCGAAAATATAATACAATAATTTGAAAATGAGTTCAAGTAAATAAAAAGGAACCGCTGGAGTTCGGTTCCTTTCAGAAGTGATGATGTTTTCTCGGCTTAGGAACTGAGAAAATACAAAAATATAATACATCGAGATTTAGAGAATTTCAATACTTAAATTAAAAATTACCGTGGGGTGGATGAACATGGAGAGGTAGCGAATCGGCTGCTTTTTTTATTTTGCATAGAAAAAAGGAACCATATATTAACGCCAATTACACTGGAGAAAGTATAAATGATGTCATAGAGAGTGCAATTCAAAAAGAAACCCTTACAATATTATCAGCTTTTGCAGAAAAAGAGCGCATTGATATTAAACAACGTCAAGCTGAAGGAATTGCCCTTGCAAAAAACAAGGTAAACGTTTAGGTCGTCCCCACCTGCCGAAATAACAGAAGATGCTTACAAGGGATGGAAATTCGCCTCGATTACAGCCGTAGGAGCCATGAAAAAGTATGGTATCAAACGTTCTTCATTTTATAAACTTGCCGGACAGTATGAGGAAAGTATGAAAGAATAGAGAGACAAAATTTTAATTTATTTTTAATGTGAAATGGAACAATTGAATGCTAAATTTGTTCTACCTGTTCCCATAACAACTATACCAAGTTTCCCTTTACTACCAATCTGTTTCATTTCCATTGCAATACCCTATCTTTCTTAATTTAATTGAATATGTTTTCTATTACCCGTTTCAAGCTTTTTCCCATACCTTTTACTGCCCATACTAGTTTAAGGAGCACTTTAAAGATAGCATCCCATACGTGTTCATTAATAAAAAATTCATATACTTTCTTTAACCACTCTTTCTGGGATTTACTCTTACGTTTAAACCTTTGCCAATGCGTTTCTTCACTAGTTTTCATAACTATCTCTTCTTTCTTAATCGAATATGCTTTCTATTAGAAGTTTTAACACCTTTCCAATACCCCAAAACACCCAACCTATTAGTCTAAAGAAACCTTTGAAGATGAAATTCCATATGATATCGCTTATAATGAAGTCTATTACTTCCAGTAACCAGTTTCCAAAGGAGTTACTCTTACGTTTAAACTTACTCCATCTTGACTCCTTATAAAAATACATCATCCCCCTCCTTTAAGGAAGATACACATCTATTTTACGTTTATGAAGACCTCGTTTTGAGTTCTTTCTTAGATTTAGTTTTGATTTAAAAGTATGTTGTTTGATACACTTCTTGCATACTACTGGATTGTTTGGCATACCATAGCATCCACACTCGTAACCGCTACAACATACTTCAGGTTTATAGTCTTTTTCTACTACCCGTAAGGTCTTGACAGATATCACATAACCAACCCTTTGTATCTTTTGTCTTTCTCCATCTTTGTTTCACCAAAACTCTATCTTTATTAATTTCCATTTTAGGGGGATTCTGTTGAATTAGCTTGATAGCGATGTGGTGGTACCCTATTAGATTATGATAGTCGATATGCTTCCTATAGCCCAGAAAAGAACTAAAAACGCTAGTGAAATCCAAAGTACTTTTTCTCAGGTTTTTGAAATTCTTTTATTAAATAAAAAACAGTATTAATCGCTATAATGATGAAAAGAACGAGGTTTATCATATCTGGCAATTTAATCACTCCTAATTTTAAATTAAATTGATTATATAACGATTCCTAAATTTTTAGTTAATTACCGGTGAGAATTAAGCAAAATTTAAACAAAAACACCTATATTAGGCTTTAGTTACAGGTTTTCCCCCTATAAAATCAACTATTTGTCCCCAAACTATAGGGTACGCGAATTACTTTGATATTATCTTTGAACGAACAAAATAATTCCTTTCGAAAAACAAATGAACTGATATTAATCAAATTCCAATAACGAATTTTATGTAAATAAGCTGCCTATATGGACAGCTTATTTCTTTCCTTAGCTTGCTGGTGATAAGTTTATACTCCTAGTAGTAAAATGTCTTTTTACTTATATTGGGATATGTAACTTAATTAATTAACAAGGAGAATGGAACATGATACAAAGTATTAACCACATTTGTTTTTCAGTTACAAATCTAGAGAAGGCTATTGAGTTTTATCAAAATATACTTCAAGCGAAATTATTAGTAAAAGGTAGAAAGTTAGCATATTTTGATTTAAATGGTTTATGGATTGCTCTAAATGTGGAAGAAAGTAAATGAAGTAAGAGTGATGTTTTAATCAAACTTTATTCTCATTTCGGTAAGATAGAATAGTCATACACTGTTATTCCTCCCTAAATCAAAAGAACGGTTGTTCTTATGGTTTGGGAACTTGTGTTCTTTTATAAAGGTTTTTTTGTTTGAAAATATATTTTTGCATAAAGAAGGGGTACAGCCGAGATACGTGTAAAAATAGGCCATAGCCTTACTTCTATTTCCAACTATGACCTATTGAGCTTATAAAGGGATTGTTTCTTCTATTGGCCGGGGAATTTTCTGTAAGTCAATTACATAATCCCCAAAGTGTTTTATATGTCTAGTCACATAAGGGCTTAGCCTTTCTAAATCTTGGCGTGAAAAGCTATAGCCTTCTTTTTTTAGTTGCCATACCCAACATAATATGAAAAATCTCAATCTCATTTTTATAGGATGAAATGAGATTGAGACTCTTTTGTTGTTTATTTGCTGCATAATGGAATGGTAACTAAAAATTCTACGCCTTGTTTGGTATTATTTATAGAATAAGTGATAAAAAGGGATTCAAAAATTTGTTTTACAATATATAACCCTAAGCCACTCCCTCCCGTATTTCGATTTCTTGACTTTTCGATTCGATAAAATGGTTTGAAAATATGTTGTATATCTTCTTCTTTTATTTTGACACCTGTATTGATAACTCGCATTTGGATGTTGTTTTGTTTAGAATCCTTTGTTAACTTTATATAGACTTTTTCGTTATACGGTGAATACATAATCGCATTATGAATGATGTTTTTACAAGCTTTTTCTAAAAGAGCATAATCCGTATAAACAAAAATGTCAGAATCGACTTCTTTTATTATTTGAATGCCTTTTTGAGAAGCAAAAAATTCGAGTTTTTTTGTGATTGTATCTATTGATTTCGAAAGATTTACTTCTTCTACTTGAAGTTTAAAGGTATGTTGTTCTAATTTTGACATGCTTAAAATTTCGCGAACTAGTTGTTCCAGACTTTCAATTATTTGATAATTTTTCTTTAAATACTGGTCACGATTTTGATAAGGACCGATATTATATATCATCCCTTCTAAGTATCCTTTCATAACAGTAAGAGGAGTTTTTAATTCATGTGCTACAATAGCAAAGAATTCCCTTCGCTTTGTTTCTAGTTCTCTTTCTTTTTCAATATCACTTTTTAATTGCTGATTCGCTTTTTGTAAATCAAAAATTGCTTGTTGTAAATTTATGGACATATCATTCAAGCTATTGGACAATTCTCCTAATTCATCCATAGAACGAACCTCAATTTTTTCAGAGAAATCCAAGTTTGCCATCTTTTGTGCACCTTTATTAATATAAATAAGTGGTTTAGTAATAAACCTTGAATAGAGATAAGCACTTCCTAAACCAATAACCAGTACAATGATACTAATATAGGGTAGAAAACGTACCAAGACCTGTGAAGCTTCATCGATTGGTTGAAATGTTGCGAACACCACAAGCGTTAAGTTAACATCTTGAAACTGTATTGGCTTGGTAGCCTCATATGAATTACGAGATTGAGCCAAACCCTTTATTGGTACTGTTGTAACAAAACCTTTTGCTGGAGTACCACCCTGAACAGTACTCCCCCGAACAGTACCCTCTTGAATAGTACTTTGAAGAAAAGGATAATAAATGATCCTTTCCTCATTATCTTGAAGATATATCACTGCATTATTTTTTTGTGCGTATTCATCAACAAGTGTTGTTGCATTTTGAAGCGTAAGATCTTTAGATTTATCAATTATTTCTTCGATTCCCGTTTGAAGCTGCTCTGTTTTGTATTTCTCATAAAATTTAGGGAGAAAGAAGTATAAAGTTACATAAATTAAGGTTGCAAAGGCTAACAAAATGAGGGATGTAGTCATAAAGAGTTTATAGGTAATTCTCTTCATCTTCGTGATTTTTACAATCTTATTCATCGATTTTATAACCAATGCCCTTTACTGTTTTAATATAGGGTATATCTAATTTTCTTCGTATGTTTTTCATATGTGTATCAATTATTCGTGTGTCTCCGGTATACTCATATCCCCAAATTTTTTCTACGATATTTTCTCTTGTGAGTACCTTTTTTTCATTTTGAAGTAGTAGTTGCAAAATTTCAAATTCTTTTGTCGTTAGGGGAACTTCAACTTTATTTACATATACTTTATATGCATCGCCATCTACATGTAGTTCTCTAAATACAAAATGATTATCCGTACTTTGATTATTACTTCTTCTAAGTACTGCTTCGACTCGTCTCATCAAAACATGAAAAGAAAAAGGTTTCGTAATATAATCATCTATTCCAAGATCAAATCCTTTCATTTGATCTTGTTCTTCTTCTAGCGCAGTTAGCATAATAATTGGTATATTTGACTGACTTCGAATCATTTTGGCAACTTCAAATCCACTCAGGCTTGGCATCATCACATCTAGAAGAATTAAATCGAAGGACTGCTTATTAAATTGTTTCATGCCCTCTAATCCATCTGATGCAACTATAACTTTATACTGTTGTGTCATTAAAAATTGTTTGATTAATTCTTGTATTTCTTGATCATCCTCTACCACCAGAATGTGATAGTTCTTCATAATATCACCTCTTGTAGTCATTATAACCTTCCAATCTGGAGTTGATGTGGAAACGTATTAGAAACACTATAAAAACTTCACAAGAAAACTACATGTATTTCAAATTAGCTCCAGATGCATGAGATAGGTTATATACATAACAAGAGAGAGGGAGGTAATTAAGATGTCACTGGAAGTAAACATCATTCTTTCTTTATTAGATGTACAACTGTGGATGGCCCCTCATTCGAATAATAGACGTATAAAAGAGAAAAAACAAAAATTGAAATCAGCACCGTGCTTAAATAAATACACAAGTGTAAATAAAAAACTATATAGGTCTAGTGAACAAAAATAGAGAGGATCAAATTGATTCTTTTTTTTGTGCATTTAATAACGAGGTACTGAAAATCTTTACTATAACTCTAGATTAACTACATATAGAATACAGATTAGGTTTGTATGCTACATGTATCAAATAGAAAGGAATGATACATGATGTTGACGACTTACACAATCTATCAAATTTTATCCCTTCCTTCTTATTTACACACAAACCTATTACCATCCATTCTCACGAGAACGTTCGGCTCTAAGTTTATAATAAAAGAGTAAAGAACCTAATTGAGGTTATGATTCCTTCTTGCTGCTTTGTGCCAATATCCGTATAACATGCTATGTACATTGAATAATGGATTTGATGAGAGCCGAATAGGCTCTTTTTTTAGAGAACAGATCGAAGTAAGTTTGAATATCTTCATGTTAATATTTACAGAAAAATCAAAATATACAGTTACCTCTACAAAAAAATAGTTGATTTATGTCTAAACTATGCCTAAAGTTAACATTTTATTTTTGGGAAATGGTGACTCTTAAATATCATATCCATACATTGGAATTCAAATATAAAAATGAAAATACTCAAGTAGAATAAAAGGTGAAAGGAATGCTTACAATGGAACATTTTGATACAAATCAAACAGAAAACAATGGGAATAAAGCCTATAAAAAAACAGGTTATTTTTTTACCGGAATAATTGGTGCAATGATTGGTGCAATTACCATTGGATTGACCTCCCCTTATATAAATGAAAGTAAAGGAAGTGCAGGGCAATCTCCTAAACATAATGAAGTGAACCAGGCTACTCCTACCTCTCACAAACCAGAAGATGTGAGCAATCTTCAAAATATGATTGAATCTGCAAAAGAAGTTGTAGTAGGTGTCATTAACTATAAAAAAAATACAGATCCATTTAATACGCAAGCACAATCAGAAGAAGCTGGTTCAGGGTCAGGGGTCATATATAAAAAAACAGGTAATAAGGCTTTTATTGTTACAAATAATCATGTGATAGACGGTGCGAATAAAATAGAAGTGAAATTGAATAACGGTAAAAAGGTGACCGCTAAAGTAGTAGGAACAGATCCCTTATTAGATTTAGCTGTATTAGAAATTGACGGTACAGATGTAAATAGAGTCGCAACACTTGGAGACTCAGAAAAAATTCGTACAGGGGAAACTGTGATAGCCATTGGGAATCCATTAGGGCTAGAAGGGAGTGTAACAAAGGGGATTATTAGTAGCAAGGAACGAGAAATACCTGTTAGTACCCTTGGAAATCAACAAGTGGATTGGCAAGCACAGGTCATTCAAACAGATGCAGCTATTAATCCTGGGAATAGTGGAGGAGCTTTGTTTAATGAACAGGGTGAAGTCATTGGAATTAATTCGAGTAAAATCGCACAACAAGCAGTGGAAGGAATTGGATTTGCAATCCCGATTCATATAGCCAAAACAACCCTAGAGTCTCTTGAAAAAGAGGGAACAGTTAAACGCCCAATGATGGGTGTACAGTTATTGGATATTGAGAAAATAACAGATTCTGCACGTAATCAATTAAAATTACCAAAAGAGATAACAATTGGTGCCATGTTGGGGAATATCTCAAGTCAATCACCAGCAGAAAAAGGCGGATTACAACAGTATGATGTTGTGATTGCATTGGATGAACAAAAAATAGAAAATGTCGTTCAATTCCGTAAATATTTATATGAAAAGAAAAAATTGGGGGATACAATTAAAGTAACCGTTTATCGAAATGGTGAAAAACTAACAAAAAACGTGAAATTAACGGATCAAACACGTGCCGCTTAAAAATACAGCCACCTTTCGGTGGTTTTTTCTATTTTACTAGTTTTAATATGTGCTTTTTGTGTGAGTACTAGATATATCAGAGGTGGTACATGTGATGAAGCAAAAAGAATGCCCACATTGTTTTTCCATGCAAGAAGCTCATTTTCCAGCTACAGTTTCTCATCCTGTACAGTATGGGCCATATATTATATAAAAAGACTTATCCCGTATTTGTTTCCCATCCTTAAGTTAATCATTTGGTGACTGAATTTATTTATATGTACTATCATTCCGTTCATCCTCATTCCACATTAAATGGACTGACTCCTTACCATTATTCAAAATCGATTGCATATGCTAACTTGTGTTCCAACTTTTGTTGACCAGGTCAATGAATAACTCCAAATAAACTCCAGATAAACCCCTGATATCTTTAGATAAACTACTGAATATCTTCATATAAACTCTAGATAGCCTATATAGAATACAAGGTATCAAGGAGGTAGAAATAATGAATTTTATAAAACGAGCAATTCTCAGTATGAAACAACGAAAAGGAACAACATTTATTTTGATGGCAGTTTTCTTAATTGTTGTCAATTTAGTATTAGCAGGCTTCACAGTCCAAAACGCAACTCAAAAAGCAGCGGATGCTGCAAGAAAAAAATTGGGGGCAGAGGTTGATCTAGCTCCTGATGTAATGAAGCTACTAGAGAGTGGGCAGGGAGATAAATTTACTCCTCTTACTGACCAATTAGCCGGTAAATTAGCAAAATCAAAGTATGTTAAAAATTATAATTACTTGTTCACAAGTAATGGTACTCCCGATGGATTTAAACATATTGAACCAGCTAATAAAGAGAACAATTCTTCATTTACTAAGATGACAGGAGAAGGAGACATTCCGACCCTAAGTATATATGGTGTTAGAGAAATGAGTTTACTGGACACATTTAAAAGTGGAGAAAGTAAAATGGTGGATGGCAAACCAATTACAAAGGATGTAGTCGATAAAGATGTTGCTGTTATTGAAAAAAGATTAGCCGTTGAAAACAACCTAAAAGTCGGAGATAAAATTAAAGTAAAAGGAAGTGATTCCAAAACTACACTGGAATACGAGATTATTGGGATTTATGAAACAAGTCGAAAATTGGAAGGGATTTTAGCTAATTTGGGTGACGCTATGTTAGAACCAGCTAACAACATATATACTACCTATAAAGCCGCTCAAAAGAACGCGGGGGGAAAGAACGAGAAGGCAAAAGCAGGTAGTCCTGATGCTACTTCACTTCAAGCGGTATATTCTTTAAAAGACCCATTATTTATTGATGCATTTAAAGAAGAAGCAAAGAAATCAGGTCTTGATTTTGAAGTATTCAAGTTAGATGCACATGACGAAGTATATAAACAAATGGTTGGCCCAATTGAAAACATCGCCTCTACTTCACAAATGATTATCTATATTGTATCTATTGCGGGTGCTATTATCTTAGGATTAATCATTATGTTATCAATTAAAGGGCGTCGTAAGGAAATGGGTATCTTATTGTCCATCGGGGAGAAAAAATGGAAACTAATGGCCCAGTTAGTAGTAGAAGTAGTATGTGTTGCTGTATTAGCGTTTGGATTATCTGTCACAACAGGATCTAAAGTGTCCCAGTTAATAGGAAATAATTTACTCTCTAATGAAATTGCTACAGCAAGCGAAGAAAAAGATGAGTCAAAAAATGGGGTATCAATGATAGTTGAAGCTAATGGGAAGATGCCAAATGAAAAAGAAGATCCAATTGATAAAATTGATGTAAGTGTAACAGGAGAGGATTTAGGAAAAATGGGGGGAATTGGACTAGCTATTGCAATATTAGCAACGCTTCTTCCTGCATTATCTATTCTACGTTTAAATCCAAAACAAATTCTTTTAAAAGATGAATAAGGAGGTCCAATATGGAGACGATTTTACAATTTAAAAATTTAAATTATTATTATGAAAGTAACGGAAAAAAAGTAACGATACTAGATAATGTTAATTTTTCTTTTCAAAAAGGGCACTTTTACACGATTTTAGGACCATCTGGATCTGGTAAAACCACAACGCTTAGCTTAGGTTGTGGGCTAGATATACCTAAAAATGGTCATGTACTGTATAAAGGCAAGAACATTCGAAAAATTGGTTTGGATCGATACCGTAATCAATATGTATCCGTGATTTTCCAAGCATATAACTTAATTACCTATATGACTGCTCTTCAAAATGTACTAACAGCCATGGAAATTACAGGTGTGAAGGTACAGAATAAAAAAGCAAGAGCATTAGAATTATTAGAGAAGGTAGGACTTACAGAAGTAGAGGCGAAACGAAATGTCTTGCAACTAAGTGGCGGGCAACAACAACGTGTAGCAATTGCTCGAGCACTATCTTGCAATGTAGATTTACTGATTGCCGATGAACCAACAGGAAATCTTGATGAAGAAACAGCAAATGATATTATTGATTTATTTCAGGTGCTCGCCCATCAAGAGAATAAATGTGTAATTGTTGTGACGCATTCACAGGAAGTTGCAAAAAAATCGGATCGGGCTGTTTATTTAAGTAAGAAAAAATTAGCAGTAAAAGATGCGTCTAGCATCTAAAAAACAAATTCTATTATTAGAAGAGTTTGCAGGGTATGGAAATCGTGAAAATGATAAAAAACTAGTTAATTATTTTCCGAAAAAATATATGATTAATCTAAAAAGGAATGGAGATAAAAATCTCCATTCCTTTTTAGATAGATAATTTAATCCTTATTTAACAGCCTCTTTTAAAGCTTTCCCAGCTTTAAATGCAGGTACTTTTCCTCCTGGGATATGCATTTTTTCGCCCGTTTGGGGATTGCGCCTAGTACGTGCAGAACGCTCACGTACTTCAAATGTACCAAATCCAATTAACTTGTACGGATTCCTCTTTTTGAAGAGATTGTGTAATTTGATCTAGGATAGCTTGTACAGATGCGGTAGCATCTTTTTTAGTAAGTGATGTTTTCTCGGATACTTGGTTAATTAGTTCGGTTTTATTCATTATGAACCCCATTAAATAATATTTGTTAATTTAATTTTATAGTATAGTATGTTTTCAAGAAAGGGCAAATTTTATATAAATATAATATTAAAAAGTTGTATTTCTATTTTAAAAGATGGTGTTGCTGATCATAAGAGAGATTATTACTTTAAGGCAATGGAAAAAGAAGTAGATAAGATGGATATAATGATTATAGATATGCTTGAGTTAGCAAAGTTTGAGTCTGGTACGTATAAAATGCAGATGAATGTTTTTTATATTGATAATGCTATCCAGCATATATGTGAACAATTATCTTTGGAGATAGCAAAAAAGCAATTACATGTTCACACACATCTTTCTACGATGGAAGTCATTGCAAATCATCGTCTTATGGAACAAGTAATCTCAAACTTTATCACGAATGCTATTCGTTACACGCCAGAAAAATCCGACATTATTATTTCTACAATAGATGAGCTCTGTCGAATAAAAGTTTGTATTGAGAATAAAGGTGCCCATATTGAATAAGAGCAATTAGATAAGATTTGGGATCGTTTTACCGGGTTGATACAGCACGACAACGGTCGCAAGGGGGAACAGGACTTGGACTTGCCATTACAAAAAATATTTTAGAACTTCATGGAGCAGAGTATGGAGTATATAATATAGTTGATGGTGTGTTGTTTTATTTCTATTTACAAAAAAAGGTGTAGAATTTTGTTCTACACCTTTTTTCATTTATTATAATTATATTTTAACATTGTTCTTAATGCACAAAAAAATAGAAGAAACTTTTCTAAAATGGAAATATAGAGAAACACATTAAGCTAATGTTTCGAGAATCCTCTATAAAGAAACGTATAACTCTTCACAGTTATTTATGAGGCTTTGGCGTGTATTATTTTCGTCTGGGAACAATTAATTTCTTAAGTCAGTACGTATATGAGGTGCCCCCTATAAGAAAAATATCTGTCTAAATTGAAAAGTTTTTTAGTTGTAACGGTTAATTTTTTGAATTGCTTCCGTAACATTAAATGTTCAATTTTTGTAACATACCTAAAAAAACCGTCACAGTAATGTGACGGAAACATGGAAAATTATTAATGTATTACTATTATTATTTATTTGTAGCTTTTAAAATATTTAAAACGGTTTTGGTTGCATCTGCAATAAGTTTATCATCGTACTCAGCATCTTCTTTATCATGATTAGAGAGGATGGCAAGAACAATTGGTTTTTTATTTGGTGGCCAAATAACTGCAATATCATTCCTTGTTCCATAAGAACCTGCACCTGTTTTATCAGCTACTTCCCATCCTTTTGGTACGCCCGCACGAATTAATTTATCCCCAGTCGTATTTCTCTTCATCCAATCTACTAATAGTTCACGTTTCTCAGATGGTAGTACAGTTCCTAATGTAAAAGACTGAAGTGTCTTAGCGATTGCTTTTGGTGTACTCGTATCATGTGTTTCTCCTGGATTTACTTCATTTAATTCAGGTTCAAATCGCTCGGAATTAGTAACAGTATCACCAATTTCCCTCAAGATTTTTTCAAATGCAGATGGACCACCTAACTTTTTAAGAATTAAATTATGTGCTGTACTGTCACTATATCGAACAGAAGCATCTGCAAGTTCTTTTAATGTCATCCCTGTATCCACATGCTTTTCAGTAATTGGATTATAATTAGAAAGGTCTTCACGCGTATACGTAATCCTTTCATCAAGAGCTTCTATTGAGTTCTGACGTAAAAGAGCGCCCACTGCTAATGATTTAGATGTAGAGGCAAATGCAAAACGATCATCTGATCGATAAGAAACAGTTTGATTCGTACCAGTATCCAGTGCATAAATACCAAGCTTGGCATCATATTCTTTTTCAAGTTTAGCAAAAGAATTATCACCAGTATTTTCTTGTTTAATTGGATTTGTTTGTTTCGTTTGTTTAGGTGTTTCAGATGGAGTATTACTATTGGAACAGCCTATTAGTGTTACACATGAAAGTAATACAACAGATACAATCTTTTTGTAATGTGTAATGTTAAAGAACTTGCTTAATATGAACATAAATTTTCAACCTCTTTCAAGAATATATGGTTTTTTCCTAGGTTTTTCATACTGATGTAAGTAAAGAGAATATGGGGTAACAATACTTCTACAGCTAAAATTTTATAGCTTAAAGCACATGCAAGATGTTTATATGATTGATAAGCTATTGTTTAAGCTATTCCTTCTTCAATCTCACTTGCAATGCTTTACCTGTAAAAGGATTAAGCTTGTATCTCTTAAATACTCATCCTTCTTTTGCATCCTTTTCCTTTTCAAAATAAAAAGTCCTTTCATATTTCATATTTTTGTAATACTTAAAAATAGATTTCGAACGTGATTTATTATATCTGAATTGAACATCTAATTTTAGGAACACATTTAATAGACAATCTAAGTAATACAATTGTTCCACTTTAATTTGAGGAAGAACTTGATGTTTAAATAAAATGAAAGGAAATTTTTAGCCATTAGTTTACTTTCATAATATTGATTTTTATACGTGTTTGATAAAGAAGATACAATGAATTACTAATAAAAACTATAACGAAATCTAGTTCGTTATAGTAAAGTGCAAATGAAAATTCCCTCTTTGCTATCTCCCAAAAAAGAACCATTACTGATGATCTTATAGACTGTATTTTCAGAAACATTACAAGCGTGTAAGTAAAATGAAAGGAAATTCAATATGAGAAAGAAAATCTTACTACTATAATGAATAACAGAAACACTCATGAAAAAATGTGGTGCGAATCTAGGTGGTTTTTATGTCTTTTCATTAAGGTTTTGTCGCAGGAGCAGTACTGTATTATAATTCAATTGAAAAATTTGATGAAGTTATCACCTTTAGAAAAGATGATTCCGTTAAATATACATCAATTAGAGAGAACCACATAGATACCGGTATAATTCTGGATTAATATTTACTAGAGGTAACGATACATCGTTATTTTTATCTAGAATATTATTTAAACTACCCAACACGTAACCTAATGGACTGTTGGAGATAGGCGATTCCTGAGAACACCGATCTATCCACCAGTTATCTTAGCAGGCTCTACCTATAGTCCCTGTGGTGAGAACATAAGTATTTTGTACGTTGATTTACCCCAATTTCTACTTTAGCTTACTTGTCACAACTTTTACAAGCATGGAGCGATAGAACGTTGAAGAATGATTTGTACCAGTATATAGTGGCGAACAGATTGACTTAGGCCAACCGACATTCATCTTCAACCTAAAGTTAGTGTTGCACACCCTCACGTTTTTGAGGAAGGAGTCTTCTGTCGGAAAAAAATAAAAAACACAGAGGTGTAAAATGAACATTATTTCCGAACTATTTGTTAGTTTTGCAATTCCTACGATACAACTCACATTTTTGTTACTTCTCATAATTATTTTTAGCTATTTTGTAGTATACAAAAAGGTATGTAAAGGTGAAAAAAAGTTTACCGTACAACAAATTATATTATTGATATTAATAATAGGATATTATTCTCTTGCATTATCAGCTACTTCATTTGGTCGTTCAGATGATATGGCTTATGCAAGAACAATTGACTTTGATGTACTTAGTGTTTATAAAAAAGCATGGAATACCTTTTCATTTTCTTCTTTTTTCCATATCATTGTGAATATTGGTATGCTTTTTCCATTAGGAGTTTTATTACCTTTATTTAGTAATGTTTTTCAAAAAATAAAATGGATGTTAACCAGCGCAATTATAGCAAGTTTATTAATTGAAATACTTGAATTTATAATGCAACGTGGGAGTATGGAATTGGTTGATTTACTTCATAATATTTTAGGAATGATGCTAGGGTATTCTGTGTTAAACATAGTTCTTATATTGGTGAAGAAAAAAGAAAAGCATGTACAGATGATGAAATATTTATTCCTTCCCATTACAGTAATTCTCATCGCATTCGGAATAATTATTTTGTACCATATGAAAGAATTTGGAAATATGCCTATTGATCCCAATACAAAAATAGATATGTCTCACGTTACGATAAAAACATCAATAGAGTTAAAAGAAGAAGGGGAAAAAAAAACTGTTTACAAAGATTCCGTTACTAAAAAATCACCTGTTCGAGATGTCGAAATTCTTTCTCCAAAGGAAGCATTTCAAAAACTAAAACAAGGAGAATTTGAACCTATAGGATCTTTCAATGCAGGCGATACATTATTCATTACAAAATATAATATAGATTACTACACTGATACAAAAGGTTTCTCTCAACCTATATATGTCTTTGAGGTACATGTAAATGATAATGACAAAGATATTTGGTCTCAACCTATTTCCGCAAGGAAATAATATGAGGCTACTAATACTGGTTGTAATCCATGATACATGGGAAAGGCGGAGTCTGTTTTGAAGACTTCGCCTTTGTTTGTATAGTGCATGCAAGGGTAAGGAAACGATTCAAAGAGAAGGGGACAGCATCTATCAACTCTCATTTTTAATTGGTAAATTTGGAGGGAATTTATCCTATGAATATAGTAAAAAAAGTAAAAGATCTTAGTAAAGAATACACAGGTAAAGTTTCGCATACAGCACTTTTAAATGTAAATTTAACAATCATAGAAGAGAATTTGTTGGAATTATGGGCCTTTCTTGTAGTGGAAAAACAACGTTATTGAATATGATTTCTACTATTGATTTTCCAACATCAGGGAGTAAATTAATTAATAGTAAAAATCCGTATTAACTTTCTACCAATAATTAAGCTTTATTTCGCAGACACGGGTACGGCCAAGATACATGTAATTTTGAATATTATTCATACATTTTTTTTAAAACCCACTTGTGATTACGGATTTCTTTACCACTTTTCAACTTATTATCATACATCCTAATCATACAGTTGGAACAAAGTGTTTTCAGTAGCTAATAGATGGATGATTAGGGTGTACCCATAATAGACGAAACTGTATATATAAGCCAATCTCATGCATACATTAATAGTAAAAAGAGAAGATGGTTCTTCCGCTCGTATTAGATGACTTGAATGTGAAAAGAATAAATAAACGAGCATATGAAATATCAGGAGGACACGCATAGCGAACAGCGATTGTCTGTGCACTCATTCATTCTCCTAAATTGATTCTTACCGATGAGCTAACAGGGAATTTGGATACTAAACTCTCTCAAGATGTAATGGAGATATTAACACAATTAAATATAGAAGAAAAGGCAACAATGATGGACAGTTATATAATGAAATTTGCCACAATGACAATTGTCCATTACTTTATAAAAATATTATGGACAGTCTTTCTATGTTAGGAGGGAATAAAAATGACTTTTCGACAGCTAGCATTTAATAATATTATACGGAATAAACGAATATATCTTGGGTATTTTTTTAGTAGCATATTTGCGGTAATGATTTTCTTTACTTATGGTCTACTTTTCTTTCATCCAAATCTAAAAGGCGAACTGGCTCCTGTAAGTACCATAATGAGCACATTTGGAAAAATAGGATTTCAACTATCGTATTACTTAATTTTTGTTTTCTCTTTCTTATTTATTTTCTATTCTGTTAGCGCATTTTTAAAAAATAGAACAAAAGAGTTTGGATTATTAATGTTACATGGAATGTCTCATAAACAGTTTTATCGATTAATTTTTTTCGAAAACATGCTGATTGGAATCCCTTCAATACTAGTGGGTATTGGACTTGGGATGATTTTTTCTAAATTATTTTTACTAGTTAGTGGGTCTTTATTGGCAGTAGAGCATAGGTTACCATTTTATTTTCCATTAAAGGCTATTGGAGTAACAGCTCTGTCCTTTTTTATCTTATTTCTACTTATTTCTTTGTTTACATCAAAAATGGTGAAAATGAATGAGCTTGTAGAATTCATAAAATCAGAAGAAAAACCAAAACCTGAACCTGAAGTGTCTGCTGGGCTATCTTTGTTGGCTATAATCTTAATTGGAGCAGGCTACACTTCTGTTCACCACAGTATCGATGCAATCGCAATTAATTATATGAGTGGGAATGAAGTATTACTGATCGTTGGATCAGGGGTCACGCTTATTATATTCGGAACTTATATTTTCTTTCATCAATTTTGTATATATGTGATATACAATTTGAAAAATAGAGAAACTACATTCTTTAAAAGAACCAATCTCCTTGTTATTTCAGAATTAGCGTTCCGAATGAAAGATAATTCGAGAACGTTCTTTATGGTTACAATTATATCTGCGGTATCTTTTACAGCAATTGGAGCTTGTACAGCTATCGGAAATCCTGAATTAGCAAAAAAAGAGACCCCATTTGCATTTACCTATAGATCGGATTGGGGAAATCCACTAGAAGAATCGCATATTGAAGAGATAAAAAAACAATTAGAAGAATCTGGATTTTCTTATAAACTTGCAACAGCAAAATTTAAAATAACACAGAATGACATTAGATTAATTAATCTTTCTACGTATAATGAATACGCTAAAACACTAGGATATGAAATAGAAAAATTAACAAATGAAAATGAAAGTATCGTTTTACTACCAATGAAAAAACACAAAAGTGTAGAGGACCTAAAACCTTATGTGTTAAGGCATGGTGAACTAGAAGTACCAGTTACTGTTCAAAAAACATTAACTGTCCCAGAATTAAAAGAAATGCTTACTAAAACTGTTATTATCTCTGATGCTATTTACAATGAAGTCCTAAATATTAAAACTGTAGATGTTGGTATCTCGCAAGATTACACTATATACGGTTTTATTATAAAAAATTGGCCTGAAACAACTGCAGTTTCGAAAAATCTTATGAAATCTGTTGGTACGAAATTAGGCGATTCTTATACTTTTTCATCTTTGAGTTTGAAATGGCTTGAACTAAAACAACAAAATGGATTACTTTCTATTACAAGTATATTGGTGGGAGTTGTATTTTTCGCATTTGCAATAAGTTTTTTATATTTCCGTCTATTTACTGATTTAAAACGTGATCAAGAGCAGTATCAAATGATATCAAAATTAGGTTTAAGTCAAAAAGAGTTAAAGAAAATTATAACAACACAAATGATGATATTATTTTTCTTACCCATTGTAGTAGCTATGATTCACAGCAGTTTTGCATTTCTAACTTTGCATCAATTAGGACAAACCATAAGTAGGGAAATGTCCGTTATTCAAAGCTCAATTGTTGTATTAGTAAGTTTTTTTTGTATTCAATTTATTTACTTCCTTATTATTAGAAATTACTATATAAAACGCATATGCACAAAAATAAATTCATAAAAAAGATAACTAAAAAATTGAAGGTGCAGATGCACTAAATATGATTGAATCTGCATCTTTATTGGGGTACCGCAAAATCTTAGCTTGATAGCGATGTGGCGATACCCCACATCCATCAACTTAAGAATTCAGAATTACCCCAAAACGAAAAAAAGAGCTTTTTGTTACAAGTTAGCACAAAATTTCGTTCTGGGGGTACTATAAAATTTTAGCTTGTTAGTAATGTAAGGCTACCCTAATTCCTAATTAGTTATAATATAAGAAATTCTCTCTATTAGTATATATTTGTGTTTTCCAGTTGCAGAATCCTTATTATAAGGGTTCTTTTTTATATTAAAGGCCTACAAGCTCTCGATAAACTACCGATTATCTCCATTAACAATGACACAAAGTTTTTGCCAGAAGGGTTGCGTCTAACTGTAGTATTTACAATACGTCCCTTTATCTCACGACTTTTGGCAAATCGAACAAGACCTAGTTTTGGTAATTTTATTTTGTTTCCTACAACGGCAATGTTTTCATTTGTTTGTTTTGTGGTATAAGATTGTACGTTATTCTTTTTAGATTTGAAACGCGGGGCACTATTTTGTTTTTTGAAAAAGCGTGTATACGCATCCGCAAGGTTGCGAACAGACGACTGAATCGCAATACTATCCACTTCTTTTAGCCAAACAAACTTTTTCTTCATGGTAGGAAGTTTGGCAGAGCATGTACCATATGTTAAACCTTTCCCAGTTTCTTTGTATGCATGATCCCATAGGGATAGAAAATGATTGAATACAAAGCGAGAACAACCTATTGTTTTGCTGATTAAAATTGCTTGAGAGTGATTTGGATAGATACGAAACTTATAGGCTTTATTAATCATCTTTTGATTCACCTCCATTTCGGTATATGACTATTATATACCAAACGTACATTCGAAAGGTAGTGAAGTAATACTTTGTGTATGTCAAATAATTAAGGTGGCGCCCTGCCATCCCTTGTTCAAAGCCAATTCATCTCCCACCTACTCACTGGGCTGTGACCCTTCACGCTCCTTGAGGAAGGAGTCTTCTTGGCTAAAATGATAAAAGAAAACTGTATAAGTTGAGGGAATAAAGATTCAACACCACTGATTATCAATAATTGAAGTGTTAATGATTATATTAAAAAAGAACCTTCAATAGGTTCTTTTTTATAGTTGGTAAATATGTTATCAACAATAGATGGTAATAAAGATAGAAATCTAGACACTTTTTATTAATGGGCTAAGTTTTCTTAGGAAGAAATCTATTTCTCATGACTGATCGCTAGATATAATAGGATATATCATTTATTAATTTGGGTGGGTGATTTAGCTTTTTGAGTTTACCACAATTAAATTTAAATTTTGTTTAGGGACAAAATGTTAAAGTTATAAATTCTGAATTAACAGAAAATTAATGTGGTAAAAATCCTATTAAATCTTTTATCAGGTAACTCATATTTCTTTGGCCTTATTTTCATGGTATTACCGAACGTTTATATGTCTCTAAGGGAAAGAAATACTTTAATTTTTATTACCATCTAATGTTTGATTAAGATGGTAACATGAAAATAAAACGTTTACAACTAAAAAATATAAAAATTCGACTTTTTTCGACATTTCTACTATGAGAGAAAGAATCTAAATTAAGTAAATCTTATATTTTGAGGGGATATTTACCTTATACATAAAGGTAAAAACATTTGCAAATGTTTCACGAGTAATTAAAAACGTCAAATATAAAATTATATTGTGACAATTTTAAACGAACATACTTTGTAATTCATACTTAGATTAATAAATTAAATACGTTATATTTAATAGAGTATAATAAATGATCTTTTAAGATGGATCCGAGGAAAGCATATACAAAAGGGGATAGAGTAGAGTATCAAGGGAAAATCTATGAAGCTGTTCAAAGTTACCAAGGAAATGGAGATTCGAATTGGATATTCTCGTTATCCTTATGGAAAACAATTTCAATAAGTTGAAGATATCGTCTGATATAAATATAGTCTATTTGAGGGAATAATTATTTCATAACTAGCTAAATAAATTTCACCTTCTTTTTATGTAGTAATAAATTACTTAACTTGATGATGGGAGAAATCAAGGGATATTTAGAAATATATTACAAATGGTCAAGTACACGAACTAGACGTCTTATTATTTCCGCAGACTGATCGACTTTTTTCTTCTTTTGTAATCCATGCTTGTTCAAAAAAAGATTGGCTATTTCAGATTCCAACCAACCAAAAATATGATAACATCTTTCATTCCAGCCATTAGCTTATGCTTAAAAGCGAATTGAAAATCTTTGTTTTTAGTGAATATATATTACATTTTCAATGAAAATATACAAAATCTATTTCTTATAAAAATTTTGTTTTATTAAGGAAATAAAATATACTAGACTATAAATCAATTTAGTAGAATGGGGTATAAAACATTGAATAAACGACATATTTTTATAGGTGCTGCAATGAGCAGTATTTTATTATTATCTGCATGTGGTAATTCTGATAATCTTGTTACATCGAAATCAGGAAATTTGACACAAGAAGAATTTAATAAAAAGTTAAAAGAAACAGCAGGAAAACCTGTTTTACAACAAGTAATGTTAGACAAGATTTTATTAGATAAATATAAAGTTTCAGATGATGAAGCAAAGAAAAAAGTTGAAGAATTAAAAAAACAAATGGGCGATAATTTTAAAGCCTATTTAACACAAGCTGGTGCTAAAGATGAAGATGATCTTAAAACGAAAATAAAAACGCAAATAGCTTTTGAAAAAGCTGTTAAAGCTTCAGTTACGGAAAAAGAAATGAAAGATTACTATAAACCAAAATTAAAGGCAAGTCATATTTTAGTAAAAGATGAAAAAACGGCGAAAGAAATAAAAGAAAAATTAAATAATGGAGAAGATTTTGCAGCATTAGCAAAACAATATTCAGAAGATCCTGGTTCAAAAGAAAAAGGTGGAGAATTGCCTGAGTTTGGTCCAGGTGAAATGGATTCTAAATTTGAAGAAGGTGCTTATAAATTAGAAGCTGGACAAGTAAGTGATCCAATAAAATCTTCTCATGGTTACCATATTATTAAATTAACAGAGAAAAAAGAGTTAAAACCTTTTGATCAAGAAAAAGATAATATTCGTAAGGAACTAGAACAGAAGCGTTCACAAGATCAACAATGGCAACAACAATTCTTTAAAGATTTATTCAAGAAAGCAGATATAAAAATAACAGATAAGGATTTAAAAGATACTTTTAAAGAATTTGAAAAATAAAGCTATGTACAAAAAAAATAACCCCTAGGGGTTATTTTTTTTGTACATAGCTTTAAACTAATGAAATAAAATCTACTTACTTGCCTTAAAAATAAGTAGGGTGTTCATTTCATTTTTATTATATCATCTTATATCTTAATTATTTCTTTTTATAAAAACTAACTATGTTATTGTCATATTTATGTTAAATAAGGACTCCCGCCAGATTGTTATCAATCTAAAATTATGAAGTATCCCCATTATGAAAATTTTATATTTTCGCAGCTAAAGGACAAATAAAAAAGGTCCTTAACAATTTATTAAGGAATGCGGAATAACACCGCAATTTAGGTTGGAACCCAATCAGTTTGTAGAAAATAAATCGCGATTATGATAGCAATTGTATTCCCAAAAGCAATGTTTCAAATGAATTTTAGCATATCTGTAACTATATTAGTATCAACAAAATATGGATTGGATTACAAATAGTGGGTTTTAATATTTGAAAATTTTTATAATTTATAAATATAAATATATAGTTTTTTGTAAGAGCGCTATATTCTTCGCTATTTACCTATGTATACATTTTCAATAATTTATTATAATATTTATATTGATTTAAAATATTTTTCTCGAAATATTAGATTAGGATTTTTAGGGGTTTAAAATATTTGGTTATCCCTCTTTTTAATTAAATTTTCAAACATCAAAAGTCTGTATGGTGAAATTTGTTATATAATGAAATTAAGGCATATAGATGGTACACCCGTTGCGAGTAATGAGATAGTTTAATTCCCCTTTTATACATTATCTGAAAAAGGACTTGTAGGGATTCCTACAAGTTCTTTTTGTTCTTCGGATTGACAAATAGTAAGTGTTATTGGGGGGCAGCTAACATTTTAAGAGTCTTCATATATTCCTATGAAAAAATGCTGTAGAAAGCTTAAGAATTCTTAAGAATTTTTGCCCTTTTTTTTTAAGGTTTGGACTCTAGAGTATAATTATGAGTTCAAACCTGTGGGATGATTAGGTATGAAAACAATTCACTTTCTTATTTTTGTATATAATGCACTAAAAATCAATTGGTACAGCCATTCCAAGTTCAAGGTTTCTTGGAGACAAAATAATTCAAGGAATTGATTTGAAGAAAGTAAATTCCAATGTCAAATATGGACTGAGTACAGGTGTATTCACAGAAAAACTAATTAAAAGAAAAAGGAAGCTTATTTATTGTAAATGGATTAGTAGTAAATATTGAACAATATATTAGGGAGAACGATATTACGAATATACATTATGTTATTTTTTGTCTTTCGTTTGCAAGCTTAAGAAAAAAGAAGATACAAATGTCTCACCTGCTTATGTCTTTAGCTGTTTAATGCGAGAAAAATATGGAGGAATCATATGGAGTCAAAAATTCTTATTGTCGATGATGATAAAGAGATTAGAAATCTTATCTCTGTTTATTTGGAAAATGAAGGTCTGAAAACTCAAAAAGCTGAAGATGCTATAGAAGCTTTACAGCTGTTAGAAGAAAAGGAATTTGATTTGATTATTTTAGATATTATGATGCCGAATATGGATGGTATTGAAGCGTGTATGAAGATTAGGGAAGACCGCAATATACCTATCATCATGCTATCTGCAAAATCTGAGGATATAGACAAAATTCAGGGTCTAGCCTCTGGTGCAGACGATTATTTATCAAAGCCGTTTAACCCACTAGAATTAATCGCTAGGGTAAAATCCCAATTAAGAAGATTTAAAAAATACAATACGTCCATAGAACATAGTAAAAGTATTCTAGAAATTGGTGACTTAACCGTGAATACAGATACTCGTCAAGTATGGGTAAGGGGAATAGAAACAAGGTTAACTCCAAAAGAGTTTGCTATTCTCGAACTACTTGCCCGCAACAAAGGGGTTGTCCTGAGCGTTGCGAAAATATATGAAGCAGTTTGGAAAGAGGTTTTTTATAAATCAGATAATACAGTTATGGTCCATATTACAAAAATAAGAGACAAAATTGAAGAGGATTCTAAACATCCCATTTATATTAAAACTGTTTGGGGAATTGGGTATAAAATATGAAGAGGGTTAGCTTTAGAAATAAAATAATTATAAAACTTCTGGGTGCTGTTGCAGTTAGTTTTTTTGTTGCGTTTGGTTTAACAATCCTTATGGTGCTATTCGTCATAGATCCATTATTTAAAAAACACGAAGATTTTGGTATGTTTGAACTCAATTTATCATTGGTATTCTTATTCTCGTTCGCAATTTTTAACTTTATAGTAATTTTTTTGATATTGGTTCGAAAGAAAATAGCATTTTTGAAGCTCATTTCGGAAAATGTGAATGATATTGCAAATGGAAAACTGGGTTTGACAATTGGGATTAAGGGGAAGGACGAATTGACCCAACTTGCTCAAAATATAAATTATATGTCTAAGGAATTGGAGCATACATTTGAACAAGAAAGGCGATTGGAACGTACAAAGAATGAACTTATAACCAATGTATCTCATGACTTACGCACCCCGTTAACATCTATTATTGGCTATATAGATTTATTAAAAAGAGGGCAATACAACAGTAACACACAATTACAGGAATACCTTGAAACCACGTATTCAAAGTCACAGAGACTGAAATATTTAATTGATGAGCTGTTTGATTATACTCGTTTATCGGGCATAGATGTTAAGTTAAACCTTAATGAAGTTGATTTATCAGGTTTGTTGGAGCAAATAATTGGAGAATACATTCCTATATTTGAAAAGGAAAGTTTAATTGTTCAAAAATCAATCACGGAAGAAACAATACCTATTTTCATAGATGTAGAAAAAATGGTACGTGTATATGACAATCTGTTTATGAATGTGATAAAGTACAGCATGAAACCATCCGAATTATCCGTATGTCTTGAACTAATAGGTAACAAAGCAATTTTGAGAGTATCAAATAAAGTCGAGAAGCCGCCTGTTAGCGATCCAAATAAATTGTTTGAAAGGTTTTTCAGGGGGGATAAGGCAAGAAAAGATGATCAAGGAAATGGACTGGGACTTGCTATTTCAAAAAGAATTGTTGAACTTCATCATGGTAATATACATGCAGAATATAAAGACGGCTGGATGTCCTTTATTGTTGAACATCCAATCAAATAGACTGGCTTATGGAATTACAGGTTCCATAAGCTTTTTTTAAACTTAAGAATTCTTAAGGATTTTACGGGGTTTTTCCTAATTTTCATAGTTTATCATGTATGTATTCAAAGCGATGAGGAGAGAGGAGAAATTAAAGAGAAAATTTTCTTTACAGCTTTCAAGTAGATACATAGTGACAATCTCATGAAAAAAGTAGATGTAACATGACTATTTTGTTAGTAGCAAATAAGAATAGCAACTTATTTTAAAGAAATGAAAAAACAAACGTAGGAGGATATATATGACGAAACCAGTTGTAGTCGTGAAAAACGTCCAAAAAGTGTACGGTAAACAAAGTGAGAACCAATCACACGCGTTAAAAGGTGTTTCATTCTCAATTCAAGAGGGTGAGTTTGTCGGGATTATGGGGCCATCTGGTTCTGGTAAAACGACATTATTAAATGTAATTTCAACGCTAGATAAAGCAACGGGCGGCGTTGTTGAAATTGCAGGAACAGATATTACGACAATGAAACAAGGTGAGCTTTCTGATTTCCGTTCACAAAAGTTAGGATTCATTTTCCAAGACTTTAACTTATTGGAGAACTTATCTATTTATGAAAATATTGCACTTCCGCTTTCTCTTCAAGGCGTTCCATCACATAATATTGGACCGAAAGTAGAAAAAGTAGCGGATATGTTAGGGATTACAGAAATCCTTCAAAAGTATCCATCGGAAGTATCTGGTGGACAGAAACAACGTTCCGCAGCAGCGCGCGCATTAGTTCATGAACCAGCAATTATTTTAGGGGACGAGCCAACAGGAGCGCTTGATTCTAAAAATGCAACGAGTTTACTTGATGCGATGACGAACTTAAATAAAGAACAAGGTGTATCTATTATGATGGTTACGCACGATCCGTACAGTGCAAGTTACTGTCAGCGTATTTTATTCATTCAAGATGGTGAGCTATATAAAGAAATTCACCGTGGTGGTTCACGTGAAGAGTTCTATAAAGAAATTTTAGACGTGCTTGCAGACTTAGGGACACAAAAAGCGTAAGAGAGAGGGTTCATGTATGTTATTTAAACTTTCCATGTCAGGGCTAAAAAGCAAGTTACAAGATTACATTGTCTTACTTGTTGGTCTTATCGTATCTATTTCTACTTTTTATATGTTTCAAACGCTATCATTAAATAAAACGTTTCTTGAATCTAGCTCTTCTATTCGGGATATTGTATCTATATTCCACATTGGTTCCTTTCTGTTAGCAATTATAACATTTTTCTACATTTTATATGCAAACTCTTTCTTAGTATCTCTTCGCCAAAAAGAGTTTGGTATGTATATGATGTTAGGAGCAAAAAAGCATAAAGTTACACTACTTATGTTTATTGAAACAATCGTATTAGGTGCAGCGTCTCTTGCGATTGGAATTACAGTTGGTGTAGGACTTGCAGAAGGTATCGGACAGTTACTAATGAAGCAATTGGAATTTCCTGGTGAGGGTTATCAAGCATTTTATATTCCATCTATAACTGTTACGGGCATCTTCTTCTTTGCATTATTTGTACTATCAGCAATTATGAGTAGTATTAAATTAGTACGTTTTTCCGTATTACAACTTGTACATGCAGATGCACAAACAGAACGTGTCGCGGTAAAAGGAAAAATGACAGTTGTAGTTGCATTCCTTGGTTTAATTTTGTTAGGTATTGGTTATGCATCACTGACCTATATTCCACAAGCGGGAATGGCTGCTCTCGGATTAATGGCCCTTGGATTGACCACAGCAACCTTTGGTACTTACCTTTTATTTGGATCACTTCTCCCAGTTATGATTAACAAGTTAAAGAGTAATAAAAAACGTAGTGAGAAAGGCCTCAATGCTTTTACTTTTGCACAATTAAATTTTCGTATGAATAGCCTAGCAAATGTGCTTGCCACGGTAGCAATGTTAGTGGCCCTTGGAGCTGGTGGGATTTCTGGTGGTATGGCATTTAAAAACAACGTAATAAAAATGGTTAATGGTAGTGAAATTTACGATTCAGTCGTTCATAATCCAACAACTGAAGAAAAGAAAATTTTGAATACCATCTTATTTACAGAGAAGCTTGAATATCATTACAAAATAGTTGGTCAGTCTATTTACTATTTAAAAGAGGATTTAGAGAAAAATCGTCCTTTAGTATTGAAAAATAGGAATGAGAGAGCAGAGTTTGGGAAAACAAAGAGAGTTTCAGAAGAGTTGCCAATTGGTGCAAACGTGAAGAAGTCACCGCAACAATGGAGTGAAGCTTTCGAAATAATCCAGCCATATTATATGTATCCTGATCATGAAATAAAAATTGTAGACAAAAACATGTACCATAGTATAGAGGGTCTCGAAAGTACTGTGTTTATTGGGAAAACAGATAATTTTAAATTATACTTAAAGGAATGGAAACAACTTGACGAATTACAGTTAACTAAATATACAAGTATGAAACCTGAAGAACTGAAGAGTAAATATCGAATGTATGATTCTTATCATGGCATGTTCAGTGGATTGATGTTCATGGGCTTCTTCGTCGGAATTGCGTACTTAGCAATGATGGCAAGTTGCCTTATGTTTAAAGTTTTATCTGGTGCATCCAAAGATTGTACGCGTTATCAAATGCTTCGTAAAATCGGTGTTCGCCGAGAGTTATTAACACAATCGATTTATAAGGAGTTATTCTTCGTGTTCTTAGTCCCAGCAATTGTTGGCATTGTTCATGTATTAGTTGGTATGAACATGTTCGGAGCCATTTTGATTGATCCATATTTTCGTATTTGGTTACCAATCTTGATATTCACAATTATCTATTCAATCTATTATCTTATTACAGTTCAATTGTATAAAGGAATTGTTCTTCCTGAAAAAAGGTAATAAGAATATGATATTTTACTGTATATGCTTAATATGTAAGTAGGGATATCTATTATAGTTAGCTATCCTTTAGCTAACAAGATAGCTAGGTTGGATTAATTTAATTTTTTCAATATGAATAATAGAGAAAGAGAACATAATTTAATTTATGTTCTCTTTCTCTATCTAGATCCTTATAAAATAAATATATGTTGTTGCTGATAAAACTTACCCACAGCCATTTATTTTGGAAAATAGTAACAATATGATCTATTTTTACGTGTATCGAGCCCCAACATAGAAAGGATACGCTTCTTTATAAAGCGATGATCTTGTTCTACCATATTATTTAAGTACTTTTGTTGTTTAAGTTGCATACCGTCAGGTATGCTTTTTTCTTTTTTCAACCGTTCAATTGCTATAGGATAGGCCGGATTCTTATTGACCGTTATCACACGTGGCTTTGGAACATGAAAAGATCGAAAAGCTTTCTTGAAAAAGTGCTTTGCAGCCTTTTGGTCTCTTGTTTTGCTTAGACAAAAATCGATTGTGTTTCCTTTCGAATCAACAGCACGGTACAGGTACAGCCATTGTCCTTTAACTTTTATATATGTTTTATCAACTTTACAAGAATTATTGGTTTGCTTCAGATCATGACGAATTCGTTTGTCCGATTCAGGACCATACTGATGAAAACAACGCATAATCATGGGATGAGAAATGGTAGCGTCTTTTTTCTTATCTTTCTATGCAATCATAAATCATTTATCTCGAAAAAGTGAGTGGGGAAGAGAGAGAATGAAAATCATAACGCGTCAGCTTATTTCAATGATATTCTTGTCTTTAATTAAATTAGTCTTTATATCTATTCATAGTGTGTACTTTATACTGTCCATTGGCGTTAATTACAATGGTAATATAAAAAAATAAACTATGGAACAAATGAGACTTGTATCATGTCTATATATTGAAACCATATTAAAAGTGAGGGCAGTTTTATGTTTATTCAAATAAATTTGAGGTGTGGAAATGGAACAGAAGTTTATTAAAAAATGTAATCATGATGAGCTGGACTATGTTATAAAAGACTATTGGCAAGATGTATGGAATTATTCATTTATTATTACGAAAGATCCACACTTATCAGATGACATCACACAAGATGTCTTTATAAAGGTTTTTAAACATTGGCGTTCGTTTCGAAAGGAGTCATCTATTAAAACGTGGATATTAAAAATTACAAGAAATACGGCAATAAACTATTTGAAATCCTCTTATTTTAAAAGGATATCTTTAGTGGGATTTTTTAGTGACGATAAGCAATCTCCATCGGCAGAAAGAGAATTTTTTAATCAAGAGGAAATGAATGAAGTGTGGGATGTTGTATTAAAATTACCTAAAAAACATCGTGAAATAATTATATTGGACGCGAAATATGAATTATCTTATGAAGAAATGGCTGAAACATTAGATGTATCAATTGGAACAGTCAAATCTAGATTAAGCCGAGCGAGAAGTAAGGTTTCAAAACTAATAGGGGAGGATAGAAGTGATGAACAGTAAAAAAAATCCTGATTGGTATAGCAAATTAAAAAACGGTCCAATGGAGAATCGTAAAGATGAAGAAGAATTTATTTATAAAATAAAGCAATCGATAGCCCAAAATAGTGAAGTAGATTCTGAAACATTTAAGAGACCATTTCGTAAAAAAGTATTGCCTATTGTAGTTGTTTTGGTTTGTACAATGTTATTTTTTATTGTTCAACAACCTTGGTTTGATGATAATAAATCACCGGTACAAAGTAGTACTCAAATTAAGTCGAAAACAAAAGATGAATCTGATCAAGATCCCTCACTAAAACAATTTATGTATGACTTATCTCGAAGTACAAATTCAAAAAATGAAAATGACCTGTATAGAGCGTTAAATGATGAAGTTCTATTTAAAGGGAAGAGTTATAAGAAGGATGAACTGAAGTTTGATGATGATATTTTTCATGAGTTGCAAGTCGCTCTTACAATGGGGGGAGAATTTGTGAATGATACGAAGAAAGTTTACAAAGTGCCAAGTGGATCGACAGAAAGTAATCAATCAAATCAAGCACACTTTATATATGCAACTGTTACTGGAAACAAAACGAAAATTTTAGCTGAACCAAAACTAGAATCACAAGTTTTGTATGAAGTATCTAATGATATGGTAAAAGCTTGGATCCCGGAAAAATTGCAAAATAATGGATATATAAAAATATCGACTATTAACGGTGATACTACTGGATATGTACAAAAAAAGTATGTTTTAACTGATATTAAATATTCTTTCATGTTCGAAAAGAATCATGAAGGTATATGGAAAATAACGAATATAGAATCTATATGGTAAAAGAGGAAGGTTCACTTTAATGAACCTTCCTCTTTATTTTTATTCTCTTTTTGAAGAGTATCCCAGGAATCTAAAATTTCTGCTGTAACAAGAGCGGCACTATTCTTTTCTGAATTACCACCAGGAATAACAACAGAAATGGCGATTTGTGGATCTTTGGCAGGAGCATATGCAATGAAAAGAGAATGATTTATTATTCTTTCTTGCTCATTCGGAGAACCTGTACTACCCGTTTTACCTGCGACATGAAAGGGTAAATTTTTAATCTCCTCTATATTTTGACTCATTCCACCTTGTACGACACTCCAAAATTCTATAGGATAACGATTTGAACTTTCTAAAATTGGTTTAAACTTTTTTGTTTCCTTACTGTCCTGACCAATAATAGCACTTACGATTTGAGGTTTATATTTATCACCTTTACTTGCCAAAGTTGCTGCATATTGAGCGAGTTGAAGAGGGGTATGCACTTCATTTCCTCCCCAAGAGGCATTTAATAAAGCGGAGATTCCATTTTCAAACTTATTAGATGGATGAAATTCATATTTTCCGTCTTCTTCAAAGGGTAAATCAATCCCGGTTTTAGAACGTAGGCCGAATTGCATTAAATAATCTGTCCATATATTTGCTACTTTTTCTATATTCCCATTATTTTGGTTGAATAAGGGCAGCGCTACTTTTGCTGTCATAAATGTGTTAGATGAATTAATGATAGCCTGCCTCGGTGTAATCTCCCCTGTTGGCGTTCCAGGTGCATTCGTAATGTTATTTTGATTATCATACTGAAAAGTACCTTTATCTAAATAAGTATCTTCGGGTTGGAAAAGCTTTTCGTTTAATCCAATTAAAATAGTGAGTGGTTTTATAGTAGAAGCCATATTTACATAAGATTCACCATACTTTAATTGTTGAATTGCTTTATTTTGCGAAAGAGATTTAATGTTTTCTTTTCTGGAAGATACATTTGTATTTAACATATTTGGATCAAAAGCTGCCGAGTTGGCCATAGTTAAAATCGCGCCAGTTTTTGCATCGCTCACTACAGCATAACCAGCTTTAGCATCAGGTGTTTTCTTAATTTGAGATCTTAATGCTTCTTCTGCCTTTTGCTGCAACTCAGAGTCTAAAGCTAGCCGTACATCTTTACCTTTTTGTACTTTTTGAATGTTCCATAAGAACTTTTTATTATTCAATTTAAAAATAAGAGTTTTACCTGGTTTTCCTTTTAAATCATTTTCACATTGCAGCTCAATGCCGCTTTTTCCAACAGCAATATGCTTTGAATTAAGGTCATTTTCTACATACCCAATTACTTGTGAACCAATTTCGTGTTTAGGATAATATCGAACCCATTCATCTTTAATTATTACATTATGGGGTTTGTTTTTGTTTATGAATGCAAGTTCATTCTCAGTTATATCAGAGTATAACGGTATATCATTCATAGTCTGCTTTTTACAAGATTGTTGTAATTGAGATTTTATGTTCTCTGTAGAAATATCATGTTGAAACTCACTTGAAAATTGATTGAAAAAAGCTAGTGTGTTTGATGTATCTTGTTTCGATAGCCTTTCATCATTAGAAGTGCAATATAGAGACTTAACTTTCTTATTTGTAGCTAGTATTACACCATTTTTATCAAAAATCTTTCCTCTTTCAGCTGAAGAAGTTGCGATAGTAATTGAAATGAAGTTGATTTTTAATAAAATTAGTAAAATCAAACCTACAATAGAAAGAACCGCAAAAAATCTCCATCTTTTTGTATGTAACATATAACCCTCCCTTATGTAGCCTATTTCATCTTATATTTAATTATTTTTTTTGTAAATGTGGAACAACTTTATTGTTTAGGTTGTCTATTAAATATTACAGCATAAAGAAAGGCATAATCAGTATGAAACGTTATTAACAAGTCTATTTGTAAGTTTAACATGTGTCATTATACAGTTGAGCATTTCTAATGTAAGCAACCAAAAAATAGAGAGAAAAACAGGAAAGAAGATTTTCAGCGTTTTATTAAAATGAGAGTTCGTTTGATGTTAGGATTGAGATCTTATCAAACTACAATCCATTGTACAATCAAGCATTTAAACAATCTAATTGAACAAGGGTATAGGCATGTAACGAGACGTTTTGGCAAATCTGCAGGGTTTCAAAATCTCCGTCATGCTTCACGTACGATAAAAGGTATTGAAACCATTCACGCTCTATATAAACAAAGGCTAAGTCTTCAAAGAGACTCCACCTTTTTAACGTACAATGAACTTCAACAATTATTACTAAGCCTTATTTGTATGCAAATTATTTACTTCCTTATTATTAGAAATCACTATATAAAACGCATATGTACAAAAATATATTCATAAAAAAATAACCGGAAAATTGAAGGTGCATACTCAATCACTAATTATGGTTGGATATGCACCTTGAAAGCAAGTTTGATCCAAATGCAGTTGGAGATCAGGGCACATCCCTGGGACTGCTTCAAATTCATCGAGGTGGATTAGCACCCAGAGATTTAACGAATGAAGATTTGAAAAATGCAGAAACCAATACTCGAATTACAATACCTAATATGACACGTGTATTTAACCGTGGTTTACAGAAAAGTTTAAAAGGATCAGATCTATTAAAGCATGTTACTAATACCTCAGGTTGGACTGAAAATAAGGGTGTTCAATGGGCAGAGAAACAGACAGAATTTAATCAGTCAACGAGTAGCAAGTGCTCCCTTAGTACAATTATGTAGTAAACTTCATGCAGCCACTGGTACCTTACTCAGCCTTGAGGGCTTAAATAAACGCTTAAATACAAAGGCAGTTTTGTTTTTACAATATATTTTTCTTTACAACAAAAACGCTGTGAACAAACACAGACTTTAACATTTAAAATAAATATGTTTATGCGTTTTAATATAAGATGAATACCATTTTAAAAAACTTTAGATAAATGTTAAAAAAAACTTTAGATAAATTTTATTTTTTCTTTCTATAATTTATGTATGAATATGAAAAATCTCTTTAAAAGATACACAACTTTTTTTGTAGTATCGAGGGGTTAAATGACCTTTATTAAAAGGCAAAAACTACAATTTACAAGGAGAATACTTTATGAGTAAGAGAATAAACGAATTAGACTCAATACGAGGTTTAGCCGCAATTACAGTTGTATTTGGGCACTTTTGTTTAATGCTACCTTCGTTGCCTAATTCTATTAAATTTTCCCCTCTTAGGTTTTTATGGGCTGGTGGGGAAGCTGTAATCATTTTTTATGTACTCAGTGGTTTTGTGCTATCTATGGCACTCTATCATTCAAAAACAAATTATTGGGGATATTTAATTAAGAGATTTGTAAGAATCTATATTCCTTATTATTTTTGGATAATCATTACCTTTGCTTTATTTATTTTGTTTTCACCATATGAAGTTACGGGACTACGAGACTGGTTCTATGATAAGTGGCAAGGGCCTATAACAAAATTAGATATTATGAATCACTTTGTACTTCTTAATAACTTTTTTACGGATAATTATAATCCGGTTATCTGGTCATTAGCTCAAGAAATGCGTATATCTATCGTGTTTCCCTTGTTATTCCTTCTGTTTTATAAACAGAGTTGGAAGAAAACGATACTGTTTGCTATGAGCTTTTCTTTAATCGGTATTTTCCTTAATAAGTTGCATATTGGGAAAGCTGAGGGGTTTTATAATGGTTATGCCGATACACTGCATTTCACATCTATGTTTATGGTTGGAATGCTACTTTTTAAACATCAGGAAGAACTTACTCAATTATATAAAAGGATGAAAAACTTAAACAGAAAACTTCTTATTGTATTAGGGATCTTTCTATATCTATATTCCATTATGATTTATGGGCTTTCTAGTAATGATACTACTTTCTTATTAAAAGATTGGGGTGTCGTAATTGGTGTGAGTATAATAATCATTATGGCAATGAATAACCTAAAGGTAAAAGCTATTTTAAATAAGGGTGTATTTGTATATTTAGGGGAAATTTCATATAGTATCTATTTATGTCATTTTCCAATCACGATGGTACTCTTTAAACTTTTGTATGCAAAGATACCTACCCTTTTTCTTCTTATCTTATGTATTACAACGACAATAATTTGTTCTATATTATCGTATCATTTAATTGAAAAGAAATGTATCAATTGGGCAAAACAAAGAACAAAAAATTTCAAAAAAAAAGTGTGATACTTGTAGGGAGAAGGAAACGATTCAAAGAATAACCCGCCTTGAAAAAACCTCCAATTCAGGCGGTTGTTTTTCCTTTAAATTCCTATATTAAAATTTACACCTAAAAAAATAATTTTGGACCCAAAAAGGTACGAATTTTTTATACGAGGAGGAGTAATGTATGAAGGATACGATTAAATCACGATTTATTATATTATTCATTATAAGTATTTTAGGTTTAGGAACCATGCTTGTAATATTTTATGTAAAGCATAAAACCAATATTCAAAGAAATAAAGTGATTGCTGCCGAAAAACGTGTATTGCAATATGAGTCTAACTTGAAAAAAGAATTAGAAAAATATAATTTAGGAGAGAAAACAGCAGTTTTATTAGGAATTATGTACCAAGAGAGTAGAGGTGAGGGAAATGACCCTATGCAGTCTTCTGAATCACTGGGATTAAAGCCAAATGAAATTCAAGAGACAAGCCTGAGCATTGAACAAGGAGTAAAACACTTTGCTCAAATGTACAAATATGGAACGGAAAAAGATGTTAGCATGGATACAATTATTCAAAGCTATAATATGGGACCAGGGTATATTGATTTTATTGCAAGTCAAGAAGTTAAACAACACTCGGAAGATTCCGCCAAAAATTTTTCTAAGATGAAAGTTGATCAAAATCCAGAGATGTACACTTGTGGTGGAAATAAAAATAATTTTAGGTATCCATATTGTTATGGTGATTTCACATATGCAACAAAGGTGAATGAAAAAGCAAAACTTATTGAAGAACTTCTCCGAAAAAATTCAAAATATAATTGAGAAAATTTTTAATGTAAGAACTTTAAGATTCATGTGAGAGATCTATTAAATCAGGTCATAGTGATACCCGTATTCTAAAAATAGTCTGACTACATGTCTGGTTCAGATAAGTTTGGAGTGACTCATGCAAAGTAGGCAGGATTTAAAAAGCACTCCACCAAGTCACGAGAATTTAGGTTTTACCGTAGGTATCATTTCACGTTCAACAAAATAATATTAGGCTCATAATGTATCCATTTAAATAAACTTTCCTTATCCACACTAATCATACACCTTTTTAAAGTAGTCTAATTAGTATGGATAATTTTGAGAATGTTCAATCTATCCTTATTATTGTAAAATTATATTAATAAATGTTAATGTACACATAAAAAACAGGATAGTTCCTATAAAAAGTAAATACAACAATGCCTAGGGGGGATAATGGTGGAAAAAATAGTTTTTTTAAAAAAATTAGATAAGAAACTAATATTCATTTTATTCATATTATGTGTCACCAGTATTGTTGCAATATACAGTAGTCAGCAAACCGGGCAATATGGCAACCAAAATTTTGCTATGAAACAAATGGTAAATTACGCCATAGGTTTTGTTCTATTATTAATTGTTGCCAATATCGATTTAGATCAATTACAAAAATTAGCTTGGCCGATTTATATTGTGGGGTTCATCTCAATTATCATTTTAAAGGTATTACCAGTGTCAAGTTTTACACCTGAAATATTAGGGGCAAAAAGATGGTTTAGATTTCCAATTATTGGTGCTATTCAACCAGCTGAATTTTTTAAGCTTGCCTTAATTCTTCTGGCCGCAAGTTTAGTCGTAAAACATAATGCACAGTATATGGCACGGACATTTCAAACTGATTTGCTTTTGATTGGTAAAATATGTTTGATAACTATTCCACCTGCGTTACTTGTATATAGTCAACCCGATACGGGAATGGTGTTCCTATATATAGCAGCCATTGCATGTATTATATTTATGTCAGGAATCCAAAAAAAGTTAATCGTACTATGTGCAGGAATTCCGATGACTGTATTGTCTGCTTTAATATTTATATACGTAAAATATCCAGATATTTTCTTCAATAAGTTAGTTACTTTATTAAAGCCCCACCAACAATCGCGAATTTTAGGCTGGTTAGATCCATTTCAGCATACAGATCAGGGATATCAAACTCAACAATCAATTTTAGCAGTTGGTAGTGGGGGGATAGAAGGAAAAGGCCTCGGTTCTGGAAATGTTTATATTCCAGAAAAACATACTGATTTCATTTTTGCCACAATTGCCGAAGAAGGCGGTTTTATAGTTGCCACTTTTATAATATGTATATTCTTCTTAATGCTTTCCCGAATACTTATAATTGGTAATTCCGCAGATAATTTATTCGGCACCTTACTATGTGCAGGAATTGTAGGCGTTCTAATGTTACAATTTTTTCAAAATATCGGTATGATTGTGGGATTAATGCCTGTCAAAGGTATTGCACTTCCATTTTTATCATATGGCGGAAGCTCTTTATTTTCGAACATGCTAATGATGGGGCTTATTTTATCCACACGAAAAACATACAAAGAATATATGTTTTCAGTGAATCAGCACTAAATATCAAATAAGAAGTACTTATACCTTAAACTATTCGTAGAATAACATGAGATGAATAAAAAAGGTTACAGAGCTATAATCAAGTAGTGTTAATAGACAGAGGGAGGAGAATAATAAACATTCTTCTCCCTTTTTCTGTAATTAGAGTTTGTATATATAAATATACGTTGTAAGGAATTGCTGGAATGAATTTTCAGGTTACAAAGGGGGAGCACGCACATTTTAACGTTTTTATACGCTAAAGGATTCTCAAAACTCCATAACGCGAGTTAAATTGAGAATCAAATTACATCTAGTTTGATTCATAAAAGATTGGCGTCATAGACTACTGGATAAAAACACAGGGTTTTATCTCTGTGTTTCTTCAAATTTTCGTTTTTGAATATAAACTTGAGCATGAATAATTTCTTCCTGAAGTTCTTTTAATTCTTTCATAGATTCTGTTTCAATAGTCATGTAGGTAGTAACTAAACTAATCATCATATCCATCTTCTCTACTATATTTTGAATGACCTGTACAGATTGCTCTTTTTTAGGGTGTTGTATTGCTGTTAATACATCTTCCATATAATTGTTCTTTCTTTTCTGGATATCATAAATAAACTGTTTTGTGTTTGAGTTCAGTAGTTTTTCCTCCTCTTTAGATATCTTTCTATTCTATCATATTTAAATGGGAAACATTGGATTTTGTGGAATTTACACCAGCCTAATTGCTTAACGTAATCTATATATTTCTAAAGAGATGATAAATATATATTTTTTATCAAACTTGGAACTTTATCATGATTACTGTCCAATATATATAGTGAAATCAATTTTAAGGAGGTTGCCTGTTTGGCTAGTAATGACAACATAAGCAACTGGATAGACCGTCTGTTATCCGGTGACGAAGAAGACTTTGAATATATATTTGATTTAACAATTCAGTGAATATATGACACCGTATTTGCTATAGTTAAAAATGGTTATGAAACAAATGAATTTGTAAATGAGGTTTACTTTCAACTATGGAAATCAATCGTGAACTACCCGCCACTTAACGTCCTAGCGGACTGTTTGAAGTGGGGGCTTCTCGGTTAGTCGTTACATTTGGTAGCTAACGAATTCGTCCTAAGACAGCCGAGCTAACTCCCTTGTTCCAAGGGTTATTTTATTGCTATCTATGCTAACGCCAATAGGCGTATTGCTTCATTTTTGATATTGATAGCTGCGTTATAATCTCTATCGAGATTTACACCGCATATACAAGAATAGACTCGCTCAGACAATGGCATATTTTTCACATTTCCACAACTACTACATGTTTTTGTGGAAGGAAACCATTTGTCTATTTTCACAAGCTGTTTGCCTTGTTCATTTAGTTTGTAAGCTAAGAAAGAAGTGAACATACCCCAAGCATTATCAGCGACGCTTTTTCCAAAATGAAGTGCTTGCGACATTCCCTTCATATTTAGATCTTCAATAGCTACAACATCAAAATGAGTAGCTAACTCTTTAGACTTATGATGAAGAAAGTTCTTACGTTGGTTTGCTACTTTTTCATGCAGCTTAGCTACACGGATACGTTGTTTATTCCAACGCCCTGAACCTTTTGTACGTCTTGATAATACTCGTTGAGCCTTTGCTAATCGGTCTAACATTTCACGATAGAACTTAGGATAATTGGCTCTCTCATCCTCAGAACTGACGTATAATTGATCCATCGCAAAGTCTAATCCAACAACTGTTTCTACTTCTTTTTG
>NZ_JBYEZL010000008.1:0-118317 GCF_057624735.1 Bacillus sp. LQ01
ATTTCTGTATTAGGGTGTGCCTTGAACAAAATATGAACATGGTCTACATCATGATTCCATTCAACTAATGTGATGTTATAGTTTTCAGATAGTCGAACAAACATATCTTTTGCATAGTCTGACATATCATCATCAAACACATTTCTTCTGTATTTCACGACCAACACAAGGTGATAATACAACAAGAATACTGAATGGTTATTACTATCTAATTTCATTTATATACCAGCCTTTATAATTTATAAGACTGATTATATCAGAGGCAAAATAAAAAGGAAAACCTTTTGGCTACGCCAAACCGAAATTCATCTCCCACTTACCGTTGGGCTACGCCCTTCACACGCTTGAGGAAGGAGAATTCTTTCGGGAAATTCGTTAAAATCTGTTTCCCCATCTTTTAGAGCTCTACAAAAACAGGTGGATTCAGCGGATTAATTTGCAATAAAAAATAGAAATAGTCAGTCATGGTAGCCTATTTCTTCTTTTTTAGATGTATTAAATGGCTTGTATTTCTCTCTTAATCCTTCGATTTCCTTACACTTCTCCTTAATATCCTCTCGAAGAGATAATCTAACCTTGTATAATTTTATCACAGTTATAATTTTCCACTGTTTAATTAGGAAATTCATATGTTGACCATTTACGCCTAGGATTTTTCTTTCCCCATTTCGCACGAAGGTTCCTTTTTGCTCTACGGTAACAATTTCATACATACACATCTTCCTTTCCATTTGAATGGTAAATTATTATATCAAGATTTATTATTATGCAAAATTACATTTCAATTGTAGTTGATAATCATTCTTAATGTAACTATAATGATTACATGTTGGGTGATATAAGAAAGTTATTTACGAATTAAACCTAACTACACATTTAAATACAATCGGAATGGAGATGTTATAAGGTATGAAAAAAATCATTTTAGCTGGTGCATTAGGAATTGCAGCTCTTGCAGGCACAAATCTACCAGGATTAGAAGTAACAAAAGCAAGTGCAGCTTCTATCGAGTCAAATTTATCAACAATTGAAGGGCGTGTAGTTGAGGTTACTGATAATGTTATCTCTGTTGAGTCAACAAAGTATTCAGAACCTATTAGTATCTATTTAAACTCTACACCAAATGTAAAAGTTGGTGATCAAATAAAAGCTACTGGTGCAATGATGCGTAATTTTACGGACTATATGATTGCAGAGTCAATTGAAAAGGTTCAAGATACTGATACATTACACCAGGGAAGTTATTTAAAACATGTTTTTGCATACGAATATGAAATAGGACATGTTACAAAAGTAGATAAGTTTAAATCTGGAATAGAAGAATATAGTTATGTAATTGTTCAATATACTGGAAATGACGGAAGTAAACGTAATGTTACAGTTTATTTAACACACGGGCAGAAATTTAATGTAGGTGAAAAGGTTAAAGTTCATATGGCGAACGCTGAAAGAAGTAATGAGTGGTCGATAACAGATGAGATTGAAAAAGTTAATGATTCTCAAGCATTAACTGATGATCGATGGATTTGGTCTTAATATAAAATTGTATTTTTTCTCTTATTGAAAAGAATTATTTGTCATGGTTAATTTCTTCTGTTAGTAATATGAAGAATTGAAATATTATCCAACCAACTAAATGTATAAACCTTTTAATCGAAAAGAACTTGTAGACAAAACTACAAGTTCTTTTTACTTTTCCAAATAATAAGAGAAAGTAAACAAATATTCAAAACTTCATATTTATAAACCAATCTGTTCAAAATCGATGGTATATTCTATAGCAATATTGGTTCTTTAATGGTTGGTAAAAACTCGATACTCATAGCGTAATGTAATAACAAATTGATATACTCTTGATTTGGTTCTAAACAATGTACATTCTTTAAGTATCCTTGCGTGTATAAACAAGATGGTATAGCTACTGATAGCTCTTCTACAGATTCTAATAAAGGCATTATGAGCTCTAAAGCTTTCTGTTCATCAGTAGTTAGATTCGTATCAAAAAACTTCTCTATATACTTTTCTTGTTTCATTAACATAATACCATATCCAAAATCTTGTAAATTATTTATAAATTGATCCCATTTAAGTTGATTGGGATTACAAATATGCATAGTTTTATTTACTGTATTGGCCTTATAGGATAATTCAGTAATAGCTAAACTTCCATAGTCTACAGGCGTTAAATCTACATACGTATTGATTTCAGGTGCTACGTTAGATAAGCATATCCCTTTCAACAATCTATAAAAAGCGTTTTCATTAATATTGAATTGAAATTTACCCGTTTTAGAGTTACCCACTAAATTCCCCACACGGTATATCGTAGCACGAACTCCTTTTTCCATTGCTTCTCTGACCATTTTCTCGCCTTGAAACTTACTTTCTAAGTAGACATTATCTAAATTTTGACCTCTATCAAAATTAGACTCAAGGAATTCAAATTCTTTTGGATCGCTTTCAGCCTGTCCAGCTACACTTAAAGTCGATATATAATGAAAACGTGCATTTGTATTCTTAGCTAATTCCAATAAATATTTTGTAGACTGAACATTTACCTTTTGAAAATGCTCACGTTCTCCATAGTGTCTAACTTCTCCACCACAATGTATGATTGATTCTACCTTATTATTTAAATGGTCCAATTGCTTTGAATCTAGACCTAAATTTATCAAAGATAAATCTCCTTCAATTAACTCTACTCTCTCCTCCAACTTTTGGAGAATTTCTTTACCGAAATAAAACATCATTCTTTCTTTTAACTTTGCACCAATTACTTGATCCTCATTATTTCTTACTAGACAGTAAATAGTCGTAGATGGCAACTGTAATAAGCGTTCTAAAATGTGTGCTCCTAAATATCCTGTAGCCCCTGTAAGGAACACTGCTTTTGGATAATTCACCCTACCTATCTCACATTCTTCTATTTTATTTCTTTTACAAGCAGGAGGCATTATCGTTTCATTTTCCATACATGCTACATTCATATTTTTCTCTTTCTTTAACGACATCTTTTCCATTTCTTCAATATGAGAGGCTAAGTTTTCTATTGTTCTATACTTAAAGAAATCTTGAATTTTCAAGTTAGGATATAACGGTTTTAATTTGACTAATGCCGGCATAACTTTTAAAGAATGTCCACCCAAATTAAAGAAATCATCTTTTAAACCTATAGATTTTATGTTTAGAACTTCAGACCATACCTTTGCAATGTTTTTTTGCACTTTAGTTTGAGGCTTAAGTATACCCTCATCCTTTTGCTCATGGTCAAGCTCTATTGCAGGCAGTTTTTCAAAATCAATTTTCCCATTCGCCGTTAGTGGTATTTCTAACACGTGAGAGTAATATTTAGGGATCATATATTCTGGCAATACATTTGATAAATGTAAAGCTAGCTTATTTTTTTCTATCCCTATAGCGTCCACTGTTTTATAATAAGCTTGCAGTAACATCCCATCTTTCGTTTGTGTTACCACGGCTTGATTTATCCCCTTAAGTTGTAACATTGCATCTTCTATTTCCCCTAATTCAATTCTGTGCCCTCTAATTTTAACCTGCTTATCTTTTCTTCCCATAAATTCTATATTTCCATTTGGTAACCACCTTGCTAAATCACCGGTTCGATATAACCTTTTACTATTATCCGCTGAAAATAGATTCGAAATAAATGCCTGTTTTGTTTTCTCTTCCTGCTTCCAATACCCTTTGGCTAATCCTAAGCTCTCAATGTATAATTCACCCATGCAACCTACCGGACAATGTTGCATATATGAATTCAATATATGAACCTTTGTGTTAGAAATTGGAATACCAATCGGTATGCTTCCTAAAATGTTATTTTCGCATTCTAATTCTGGTATGAAATAGTACATCGCTGAAACAGTTGCTTCAGTAGGACCATACTCATTTACCAGTTGCACTTGGTTTTTAAAAGTATTTTGCCAACTCCTAATAGCATTTGTTGATGCAGCTTCCCCTCCCATTATCATAAATCTTAAAGAACGTATCTTCTCCCTATCCGGTTTAGTTAATGAGGTCGATAATTCATTAAAAAATACTGTTGGTAAATCAGAAATAGTTGCTTGTATTTCTTGGACTGCTTGGGCATATTCGACAGTTGAATAGCGCTGTTCATTACTTAATACATATAGTTCCGCCCCATTTAACAAAGTAGAAAAAATTTCCGATACAGAAGAATCAAAACTATGGGAATAAAACTGTGTTATTTTATCATTTGGTGAAATATGAAATACTTCATTTCTCCATTCAACTAAATTTAATACTCCTTTATGAGTTAATAATGTACCTTTTGGTTTGCCTGTTGATCCTGAAGTATAAATGACATAGGCCAAGTCATCTGGTTTATTTAAAATTTTCACATCACTATTTATAGTCGTACGATATATATCCTCTATTATTGAAACGTTATAATTGCTTACGTTCAAATGACTTTTGTATTTGTTACTCGTTATAATTCTACATGCCTCGCTATCACTAACTATATAATTTATTCTATCCTCAGGGTATTTTACATCGATTGGTATATAGGCAGCACCGGCTTTTAATATTCCAATCATAGAAACGATACTATTCATACTTCTATCTAAAAATATGGCTACCTTGTCACCTTTTTTTATACCTTTATCAAGCAAATGTTGAGCTACTTGATTAGAACTCCTATTTAATTGCCTATATGTTAAAGACTCTGTTTCAGTCGCTATAGCAATCCGATTTGATTGTCTTTCTACTTGCTTATAAAATTGCTCCTGTATATTTTGAAAATAAGGATACGGTCTTTCTGTATGATTTACCTTTCTATATAGAGATTCCTCTTCCAGTGATAGGAATGAAAGATTCTCATATGCCACTGTTCTTTGATGAATAAATGCGTCCAGTATATTAAGTAAATTTTGAGTAAACCTATTAATTGACTCTTCCTTGAAAAGATTAATATTATACTCAAATGAAATCTCTACATAATCCGATCCTTCTTCAACAGCTAAAGAAATGTCAAACTTACTAACATCTTGTTTATTAGGTAACAATTGAAGCTTGTAAGCATCATGTTGTTGCAAAATATCTTTCTGGTAACTAAACATAGTAGAAAAGATCGGGTTATTTCCAAAGCTTCTATCAGGATTTATTTGCTCAATTACTTTATCAAATGGGTATGATTGGTTTTGGAAAGAATTCAAACATTTTTCTCTCACTACTTTTAATAGCTGTTTTAAATTTTTTACATCATTTAATTGTGTTCTAATCGCTAAAGTATTTACAAAAAATCCTTGTATTTGTTCAAATTCTTGATAATTCCTTCCAACAACCGGTGTACCTACAATAATGTCTTTTTGATCCGTGAGATAATGTAACAATTGAATATATGCTGCCAAAAATAGCATATACATCGAAACATTCTCTTGTTCACATACTTGTTTCAAAGACTCTTTCATTTTATTATCTAACTTCATTTCAAATACTGTACCTCTATTTGTACTTTGACGATTCTTACTAAAATCTAAAGGAAGATTTAGTATAGGAAGAGGCGCTGCAAGTTCGGCCATCCAATAAGATTTTTCCGTATCCCACCGACCTAATTTTAACTGCTCTTGTTCCCACTCAACATAATCTACATATCGATTAGAAATAGTTGGCAACTCAGGATTTCTTCGTTTAGCAAAGGCACTATATACCTTCATCAATTCATCTAATAAATTCCTGACACTCCACTCGTCAGTAATAATGTGATGTAAATTGATATATAGATAGGATTTTTTCTTATCAAGATTAAAAATTCTAATCCGGAAAAGCGGTCCATTTTCCAAATCAAATGGTGTATGATCCGTTTGATTTATTGTTCTACGTATATATTCTTGTTGTTCCTTTTTAGCCATGTGTTCAATCTCATGGTGTGTCAGGTCAATCGCTATTGATTTTAATATGACTTGTCTAGGCTCCCCATTTTTTTCAATAAACACTGTTCGGAGCATCTCGTGTCGTTCAACTAAAAACCTTATGGCGTCCTGTAAAATATCTTTTTTCAAACTCGGCTCAATATATATGTGTAGTGGTGTATCGTATACTCTATTAATAGCGTTTGATTTATTTAAAAACCAGATTCTTTTTTGAGCACTTGATAACTGGTAACTTTCCTTATCTGCAACTTTTAATATTTGCATCTTCTGTTCTTCCCTATCATGATTTACTTCCATTAATTTATCGATATAAGCAGCTAGACTAGCAATTGTTGTATGCTCAAAAATATCTCTAATTTCTATTTTCAAATGAAACTCTTTTTGAATTTGATTTAATACTTGCACAGCAATTAATGAATGTCCCCCAAGTTTAAAAAAGTCATCATCTCTACTGATTCTATATTTCCCTAAATTTAAAATCTCTACCCATGTTTTTGCCAACCTTTTTTCTGTTTCACTTATCGGTGGTACATATTTCTTCTGCATGTTTTCAAGTAAAGATGGGATTTGTAATTCTAATTTTTTTCTATCTAGTTTCCCGCTTGGTGATAAAGGAAAACTTTTAAGGTGAAATACATAATTTGGTATCATAAAATCTGGTAAGCTTTCACTTAAGAATGTTTTTAAGTTCTCTTGTTTTATCTCTGTATTGTCTTTTGATACAAAAAAGCTAGCAATTTTGTCATTTTGATAAGTTACTACTACTGCATCTTTTACCTCTGGGTGTTTAAATAATGCTCTTTCTATTTCATCAAGCTCAATTCGATACCCACGTAGTTTTACTTGATTATCTTTCCTTCCGATAAATTCTAAGTTACCATTTGGTAAAAGACGTACTAAGTCCCCAGTACTATATATTTTTTTATTTCGATTATATGATTTTTCGAAAGAAATAAATGCCTCTTCTGTTTTTTTCTTTTGATTTATATATCCTTTAGCAACCCCATCACCACCAATGAATAACTCACCTACTACTCCTGACGGACATAACGTGTTGAACGAACTGACCACGAAAACTTTACTATTAGCAATTGGTTTACCTATTGGTATATTAGAAGTTTCTTCTTTTATCTCATGATTTACTTCATAAATGGTTGTACATACAGTAGCTTCAGTAGGACCATATGCGTTAAGAATTGGAATCTTTAACCCTACTTTACTTTGCCATTTACGAACTGATTCAGCAGGTATGGTTTCCCCTCCCACAAATACACATTTTAAGGAATTTAATTTCAGTAACATTTCTTTAGGCATATCAGCTATTAATTTAAAAAATGCAGTTGGTAAAAGAACAAATGTAATACCATTCTTGTTAATTACATTTATAAATTCTTCTGCAGAACGTTTTTCCATTTCAGAAATTACATGCATTCTTCCTCCGCATAACAAAATCGGAAACATTTCCATAATGGAGGCATCAAAAATCATTGTTGCAAATTGTAAAAATACATCATTTTTGTCTAAATTAAATTGATTCATTAATGAATATGATAAATTAATTACTCCTCTATGTGGTACAACTACTCCTTTTGGTAAACCTGTTGAACCTGACGTATAGATAATATACGCAGCATCTTCTATGGTATGTGTAGGCGCAATATTTTCTATAGAATTAGCGTAATGAAAATCTTCTAGATAAATTGTATGAATCGCAAAACTTTCAACCAATCTCCTGTATTCTTTCTTCGTAATAATCATTTGACTTTCGCTATCTTTTAAGATGTATTCTATTCTTTTTTCAGGAAACTTTGGATCGATTGGTACATAAACTCCACCTGATTTTAGTATACCTAGAATGCATACAATTGTATCGATCTCTCTCACCATAGTAATACTTACACGCTGTCCCTTTTTTATATCATTTTCACGTAAATAATTCGCAATTTGATTTGACCTTTGCTGCAAGTCATAATAGGTAATTGATTTATCCCCCATTGAAATCGCTATTTGATTTGGCGATTTTAATGCTTGTAGATCAATTAATTGATCTAATGTTTTTAAATTAGGATATGCAAGAGTATTTGAGTTTATATCTTTGTATAAACGATGATCTTTTTTTAAAAGTAAATCCAATGAATGGATAGGTTCGTTCACATTCTTCATTAGTTTTTGTAACAAATATATATATCTTTCAACTAAATCATTCATACTATCTGGTTTATATAATGCTGAATTATAGTCAACCTCAATTTTATTCTCTGTTTCCCCTTCATATCTCATTATTCTCCAGGTCATGTTAAAAGGATTTACTCTTTTACAATCTGTTAAAACTGTGGACTCAATATCAGGAATTTTCAATTGAGGTATCCTTACCGTATTAAATGCTGTTGAATAAATCATATTATGATGTGTATTATTATTTAGATTTAAATCTCTTACTATATGTGAATATGGATTATGTTTATACTTAATAGCCAAATAAACAGATTTATTCACCTTGTTAAGTATTCCCTTAAATGTATCACCTTTTTCTATTGTTATACGTATAGGTAATGTATTAACAAAATAACCAAAAGCATTCCCTTCTTCCGTTTGTGGTCTAGTATTAATTGGAATACCTACAATAATTTCTTCAGCATTTGTCATTTGATGAAGCAAGGCACAATAAGTACTTAACATAACCCGATAGACACTTATGTTATTTCTTTTAGCAAAACATTGTATTTGATAAAATAGATCGGCATCAATATTCTTGCTTATATTTTTGTTCGTATATTTCGGTTCATTCATTTTATTAATAGTAGCAGGAAACTCTGTAGGAGGTAATTCACCTTGTAAATAATCTTTCCAATAGGATGATCCTTCTCTATATATTGCACTATCAATAAAACCTTCCTCAAATTCTACAAGGCTCTTATAAGGAGATTCTAATACTAAACCCGTATTTTCTTGAAGTAATTCACAATACGTATGAGACAATTGTTGGATAAAAACTCCTAAACTACATCCATCATAAATAATGTGATGAAAAATCATATGTAAAATAAATTCATCTTCACAAAATTTAATGATGTGGAATTTAAACAAAGGCCCTTCTTCTAAATTAAATTTCTCATTCACTATAGAGCCTAAGAATTTTTTTAAAATAAATTTTTGTTCTGTGTTTTTAAAAGCAGTTAAATCCTTAATTGGTATATCAAAGTCTATACTCTTTTGAATGAATTGTTTAATTTTTTCGTCCCTCTTAATAAATAGTGTACGTAGCGCCGGGTGAGATTGCACTATTAAAGTAAGCGCTCTCTTAAGGGTATCTATTTGAAGATTTCCTTTTAGCTTTATTATGTTAGCTTCATTGTTCATTCCATTTTCTAATTCCATTTGATGAGCTATCCATAATGCTTCTTGCCCTACTGTTGTATCCAATTCTTCTACAATTTCATATTGCTTTTGTATTTCCTTCATATGAATTTCTCCTTTTATAAATATTTCAAAACGGATAATATTTACAATTACAACTATATGTACACATTCTGCGATTTGTAAATGTATATTTTCCGACTAAATTCAACATTTATTTCGCTTATTGCATAGTTATTAAAATGATGAATAAAATTCATATTTATACTGTAACAGTTCATACTTTTATTCAATTTAAGCATAAAAAACCATTTCACTAATAATTCTAATTTCTTTTTATACAGTAATCTTACATATTTCATTAAAGGAAATAGCCTAATTTATACCCCGTAAATAAATTCAAGAATATTCCAACTGGGCACTATATATACTTCTAATAACATAAACTGTAAAGGAGGAGTCCGTACATAATGGAATATAAATTATTAGGTAACACCGGATTAATAGTTTCAGAGATAGGATTCGGTTCTTGGGCAATTGGTGGAGATGAATGGGGAGCAGTAAAAGATAATGAATCACTTGATGCAATGGAAAAAGCAATTGATCTAGGGGTCAATTTTATTGATACTGCTGATGTTTATGGACTAGGTCATAGTGAAACGCTAGTTGCAAAAGCTATAAATAATCGCAGGCAAGATATAATCCTTTCTACAAAAGGTGGTTTAATTGGTCATCATTATGACCCAAATCAACCAGCCGTTTATGGAGATCCTCAAAAGATCATTGATGCGTTTGAGGCTAGTTTACTGCGGCTTAAAACGGATTATATAGATGTGTACTTTTGTCATATTTGGTGGGATAAACCTGAAGAAACAGAAGCCTTTCTACAAGCTTTCCAAACCTTAAAAAAATCTGGCAAAGTGAGAGCTGTTGGCGTTTCTACTAATGATTTAGATTATATAAAACATTTTAATCAGAATAATGATTTAGATGTCGTACAATTCGATTATAGTATTTTGAATAAAGAACCTGAAAAAGACATCCTTCCTTATATTGAAAAACATAATTTAGGTGCTGTGATAAGAGGTCCACTTAAGATGGGAATTTTAACTGGGAAATTTAATCATGAAACTCAATTTCCAGACGATGATTTAAGAAAAGATTGGCCAAAAGAAAAGTGGTTTAAAGATAGCTTAAACACAGTAGAGAAATTACGTTCACTTGTACGTTCAAATCGAAGTTTAGCGCAAGTTGCTTTACGTTATGTTTTAAGTCACCCAGCCGTTTCAGTTGCTATTCCTGGTGCAAAAAATTCCATTCAGGTTGAAGAAAATTCTTCACACCTAACTCGCCCATTATTATTAGATAATGAAATTGAATTCATTAAAAAGCTTTGATCAGATCATTATTCACCTACAAAAATCATGTTGACTCTTCTATTAAATCCATACTACTACTTCTTCTCCACTAGAACATATCTTTAACACTTCCACCCTATTCTTCTCTTTTTCCAACAATATCCACAGTTTATAAGGTAGTTGAGCCCTTATATTCAACTACCTTATAATAGTTCTACATTATATTAAATTATCTACTACATTAGTTGAATACATGATAGGACATCATGCAAACCAAATAAACAATTAATTCAGAAATATTTTTAGAAACTTCATTATCTCACAATTACTTTTTTTAAAATAAATCAAAAAATTTTTCTTTACTTTAAATTCCATAGTTCATATAATCTTCTATGGAATTACATTTTTTTCTAAATAGCTCCTGATTTCTAAGTATTCAAAAGGGCAATTACAAATTATTATACCCTTATGTTTAACCAAGCAAAATAAAAATCCAGTTTTTTACAAGGAGAAGTGACTGCATGCAAGATATTTTAAAATTATTTCCGAGCGTTGACGGAAATGAAGAAAAACAACAACTTTTATTAGAATCTATGCAGAAAATAATTAAAAATCTTGACCGATTAAAAAATGAAGAGCGAGCTACTTTAGGTAAATGTGAGGAAAAATCCGAGGGATACTACAATGGCTTAATTCACCAAAGTCATATTCCACTAGCTGGAATTACTATGTCTGAGGTTATAGAAGAGCTAAACCAATTTATGAATGGTCATCCTTGTCCAAATAAATATTACTTGTCTAACGCTGTACCACTACCAAGTATACCTTCACTATTAGGTGTAATAACCATGGCCCTTTTAAATGGTAATGGTGTTTGGGATGTATATGGTCCAGGGGCAGCTGAAGCAGAAGTAAAAGTTGTATCCATGCTTTCAAAACTGATTGGTTATAATCCGCATAATAGCGGTGGCTATACAACATGGGGTGGACAAGGATGCGTGTTTTCGAGCTTGCGCTTAGCAATTTCTAAACAATTCCCATCAGCAAAGGAACATGGTACTCCACAAAATGTATATTGCTTTGCTTCTGAAAATGCACATTATAGTTTATTAAAGTCAGCTGAAGCAACTGGCATTGGGTCAAATCACTTAATAAAAGTGAAAACTGATCCTTATACAAACTCTATGGATATAGAAGATTTAGAGAATAAAATGATACAAGTTATTAAAAATGGCGGTATCCCCCTTTATATTCTAGCTACTATGGGGTCAACAGATACTTTTACCATTGATGATATAAAAAAAATTAAAGAGAGTACCGAAACAATACAGAAAAAATATAAATTAAAACCTATTTATATCCATGCTGATTCTGCAATGGGCGGATTCTATAGTTTCTTTAATAATTATAGTTTCGAAGAAAATCCACTCGCATTTGAACCTGATGTGAAAAATGCCTTACAATACGTACAAGATAAAATGCAATATATGTCTCTTGCAGATAGTGTATGTTTTGATTTTCATAAATTAGGACAAACACCTTATGCCTCAAGTATTTTAATCGTAAAAAACCATACTGATTTACAACTGATGGACATTGAACAAGATGATACACCTTATCTTGGTAATAGATCATATGGGAGTTATCATACAGGCTATACTTTAGAATGTTCACGAGCTGGTAGCGCTATTCCCATGTATATCAATCTAGTAGCCTTTGGAATTGAAGGATATCAAAAATTATTAGCAAATTATATTCGTGTAAATCTATTATTTAGAGAAAAATTGCGCAAAGCCCTGCCTCAAGTCGCAATCACAAATGATTTTACATTTGGACCAATTACAACTTTCCGTTTCTATATGAATGGAGATGGCCAAGAAAATTGGGAAAAGGAACGAATAGGCCTTGCAACAAAAGAAGAGATTGAGGATACAAACCGATTAAATATAGAACTATTTAATTACCTAGGAAAAAATCGTGATCAAGTATTTTTTGGTGATACAACTCGTTCTTGTGTAGTAGATGTAATAAACAGTTATGATAGAAATCCAATTTCTACATTAAAATTCTTTTCTATCTCCCCATATACAACTGTTGAATGTTTAGATGAGGTTGTAGCATTTCTTTATGAACATATTTCGATTGCTACTAAACAGATTTATTCATATGTTTAATAACCATCTTTGTTAGCGCTTTAATAGTTAAACTTAACTAAATTAAATAAAATTATTAATCCTTTTAATTACTATTAACTATATCAGGAAAGAGGAAAAACATATGAATATAGAGCTACTTGATACACACCACGTGAAAGATGCAGCACATTTACTTGCACATTCTTTTGTTAATAATGAACCTCTTGTAAGCAGCTTACAAATTCCTTTTGCTCATTTTCACAAAATGTGCGAAGAAATGATGAAACAAGCTGTATCTCAAGCTATGTCATTTGTAGCAATAGAAAATTTTCAAATTGTTGGAGTTCTTTTAACAAAAAAAGTAACTCAGCCACTAATAGATACAGAGAAAGCGATTGAACTATGCCCGCAAATGGAACCTATTTTTCAACTTTTAGATACATTAGAGACAGAATCTATTGAATTTTCTCATTTAGATAAAGAAAAATTGGTCTATCTAGATATGGGCGCTTGTCATCCAGATTGGATGGGAAGTGGTATAGTCACTACCCTTCTTTCACATGCCATTCAAGAAATAAGTAAAAGAGATTATGATTTTATTGCTGCTTGTACAAATAAAATTTCTCAAAAAATCCTAAAAAAACTGTGTACGACCTATGAAATGAATGAAATAGTGTATAGTAATTTTCTTTATAAGGAAGCATACCCATTTGCTAACACAACAACTTCCTTAGCAGCACAATTACTATTTATACCTCAATCTCAATTCGTCGTTAAAGCCATATAAATTTGTGAAGAAGACTAGCTGTACTTTTGTGCAGCTGCTTTTTTATATAGAGTAAATAAGTAATAGATATTCAGGTTAACATAAGTGAAACTTTTCACATTTTAACTTCTTCGAATTCAATAGTCACTTTCTAAGCCTAACCTATCGAGATCACTCTTATATTTGCTTTAATAGGTTAATGTATTAAATAAATTTACAAAAAGAAAAAGGTTAGATTTATGTATTAGAATCTATATCCATATAACTATTATAATAAATCAAATGAATTTCATGCATTTGAGGTTGGACATTTTTATGACACACAAAAAGATTTAAAAATAGAAATGACCCCTACTGGTCAAACATCTTTTCTATTTGTAATTCCTGCTGGAACACGTTTATTTGTACACAGAATTGACCTTGAAGCAGGTCATGAGATGGTTACAGCAATATTCTCTTTTAAAGATAATGGGATGTGTACAATTAAATCTCTTAGAATGCCAACTGATATGCTTAACATCAGCGGAGCAAGGAGATTATAAATCTATAATACAACCACCAAGATAGGATAAGAAAAAAGAATATTCATATCATGGTTTTTTATAAAAAAATTATTACTTTTTATATTCACAGCATTAATTATAATATAGAACATTTTTCTATCTGAATTTACTCATTCACAAAAAGGGTTGGAACTTTTAGATACCCAACCTCTTTTTTAAATAACACTCGATATCCACCATTAGCGTTTTTGACTTCTCCAGACCCCCAACAAATAAAAACCACTCTTCAACTAACCTATAACCGATAGATTAAGTACATTTTTTCATCATAACTATCACCAGTTTAATATATATTTCTAAATCATCTACTTTTACATTTTTGTTTCAGATATTTTTTAAATGCTTTATTTAAACCCAAAAAGTACTCACGTATTAAGTGAGTACTTAAATAATATCCTTTTTTCTTTTTCTAATTGCTCTGTAAAGAGTAGCTTTTGATACATTTCTCATTTCTTCTATTTTTATTTTTTTGAGAAATGCTGCAACAAAATCTTTTAAACACTCAGGAATTAATGCTTTTTAAAAATTCATTTTCTAATTCTACTATCTTTTTTTTACGAGCTTTTATTTTTCTCACAGGCACCCCAGCATACATATACCAATCATCTAAACTTTCTTTTACCATACTCATCGCACCAACAGCCGCTCCTTCTCCTATTACTACATTTGGAAAGATAATAGAATGCGCACCAACAATGGCATGCTTTTTTAAAATAACTTTTCCAGCTTTCACATTTTTATATTGATGTGGAATAGTCGGTCCCATTAATGTATTTCCGCTAAAATCATCAATTGCTGCATATACAATTGTTTTTGATGAAATATTTGCAAAATCATGCATTTCAATCCCCATTTCTCCTCCAAATAACGCTGTATATGCCGCTATATGCGAATAACTTCCAATTGTAATTTTGCCACTTAAAATGCAAAAGTCATCGATTCTTACATTATTTCCAACAGATATAGCACCTGGATTATATATGCTGGTTTTTTTACTTATTAATACATTTTCCCCGACAGATAGAAAGCCAATTTCGCTCAACTCTTCTTGACTATAAAAACTATTCATCTGTGGAAACCCCCTTCTGCATTAAACACATTATAATTTTCTCTACGATTTCTTTTGTCATTCCTTCCCATAAAGGTAGACTAATGATTCGTTTTTCTATTTTATTTGTATTTGTTAAATCTGTAGACTTATATTTTTTAAAGAAATCTTGTTGATGACAAGATGGTGAAAAATATGATCTAGCTTCTATCTTTTGCTTTTTCAACTCTTCTATTATCTGCATATTGTTAATTTTTTCCGAACAGAGGATAGGCATAAATTGATGAATAACTGCTTTTGTCTTTTGAACTTGCCAGCCTTTTTTTATTAATCCCGTACTTTGTAATAACTGTTTATACCATTCAGAGATACGAGTTCGTTCTTGCATTTTTTGATTCCATTTATTTATCGTTGTGATCCCAATAGCTGCTGCATATTCAGTCATTTTACAGTTAAACCCCATCATCGTACATTCACGATTATGATCAAATCCAAAATTACCCATTCTTTTAATTTGATTTATCTCTTCCTCATTATGGCTATATATCATACCACCTTCACCAATTCCGAAAGGCTTTGTTGCATGAAAGCTATATACAATCATACCACTAAAATTCTGACCGTAATGTACACCCTCATGCATTAATCCAAACCCTGGTGCCGCATCTACAACAACCGGAACGCCCTTTTTCTCTAATTCTTCATAGTCTTTCAAGTCCATCCATGATCCGAATGTTGCATATGGAACAACAACTGCAACCTCTTCTTTTAATTCATCAATCTTATCCAAAAGTACCGTTTTATCCATACACCAATCATCTAATGAAATATCAATAAAATAAGGCTCCAAGCCACACCAAATAGCTGCCAATGGAGTAGCAGGGAATGTAAAACTAGGCATAAGCGCATACTTTCCTTTTTTTCTTTTCTTACATTGAATTGCCGCCATTAACCCTAACGTTGCGTTTGCTACTGTTGTAACTGCTCCCCTGTTCTGAAAAAATTCCGACATAATTGTTTCTTCAAAACGTTGATTTATAGGTCCATAATTTGTATATATGTGGGATATATCAATTCGCTCTAATTCATCTAAGTACTCTTTTGCAGGTACAATTGACGCACGTAAAAAAGGAATATTCTCCATATGCATCTATTCCTTTCTATCATTTTCGGACAATATAGAGCATATCCGTTTCAGATAATCCGAATTTCCTAGCAATTTCTATCCCTTGTTTCTGAGCTATGTTATACAATTCCACCTTAAAGCCCGCATCTGTTAATCGTTGAATAAATCCCGATCGATTATAAATCCTAACATGATCTTCTTGACCAAAGGCTATTTTTCTCAATAATGGCGTTACAATAGATTTATCCTCTATAATAAAATCTACATTCATTACAATTGGCACTTGAATAATTCCCCATCCATTTGGCTTTAGTACCCTATATAATTCTCGCATTGCTTTTTCATCGTCAGGCACGTGTTCTAATACATGACTACATAAAATAACATCAAAGGTATTATTTTCGTATGCAATTCTCGTAATATCAATTTCCTCCATTAAAGAATCCTTTGGTTCTAAATCCCCACATATATAAGTAATGTTTTTAAACTGGTTAAGCCATCCTCTTACCTTCACTTCAGGTGCAATATGAAGCATAGTATAATTCCTACTTAACAAATCCGTTTCTGTTTCAATGTACGCACGATACAACCTGTCACGATCCATGGAATAGCAAACTGGACAGATACCTGTATCTTTATTCCACATCTCAAATTCATATTTTTGAAAATCATAATGTGCTGGCCAAGGAGAAAATTTTTCAAATTCTTGATTGCAATATTGGCAATAACAAATATTTTTCTCAAATATATGAGTAACTAGTTTAATTAACCCGCTTTTTATCTTTTCATTATAAATTTGATCTAGTTCTCCACTTCTTACTGCATCCTTAAGTATAAAGCCCGCATTCTCCAAACAATAAGATAAGCTCTCTTTATAATCTTGTTCAGTATTTAAAAACCCACTATTATGTGCATCTGTAATTAATTCAATCCATTCTTCAATTGTCATTAATATAAAGTGCATTTGTTTTTGATTTTGTCCACTATGTTGTCTAAAGTAGCTAAGAGGTTCCTGTATATAAACTGCTTTTCCTTTCCTCATCATATCTAACCAAGTTGCAATGTCATTAATAGAAGAATACGCTTTCCCCTTAAAATAACCAAATTTCCCTCCAAAAAAATTGCGATTAAACAAAACTGTTGTCGGTTCTCCAACTACGTTTTTCAAGTTTTTCAACATATAATTCCCTAGTGTTTCCCCTTCAAAAATTGTAGTTTCTGTGGCAATTTTCACATTTAATGTTGAGGGGGGTAATACCTCTCCATTCTCATCAATCAGTTCACGGTACGACGTCACAAATGCAATGTTTTCTAATTCAAAAAAGTATTTCATCATTCTCTCAATCTTTTCAAGGTGAAATAAATCATCATCTAATAAAAAATTTATATATTCACCAGTAGCAAGCTCTATACATTGATTAAAATTTTCAGCCACCAATGGATTTTCATTTTTAACATATGTTATACATTCATGTTCTTTTAAGTATGGCTGGATCATTGTTTTTACTTCATCATTTGTACTATCGTCAGAAATTATAATTTCTATATTTTCATAGGTTTGATTCAAAGCACTTTTGAGGGCTAATTCTAAGTAATGAGGTCTATTGTAGGCAGGAATTAGTATACTGACTTTTGGGAGGTGCGAGTTGATATTCATACGCTGTTTTTTCTTTTCAATATTTATTTTCTTTAGCTTGATTTGTTGATAGTAATCCAATGAATATAATATGGATGATGGAACAATTCTTCTTGCATAGTCTAGAAAATTTGTAATAGCTCTGTCTAACTCCTCTTCGGAGGATAAGAAACCATATTTTTCTCCAGCTATAATAATACTATGAGAAAAATCTTCTAACCCATCCATCATTTTATTAGATTCATTTAACTGCTGATTTGAATGTAATCGAAAGTAACTGAGTGTCTCCGCTATATATACTGCTTTCCCTTTACTCAGTAAGGATAACCATGAAGCTACATCTACGTTGCAAAGATACCGCCTTTTATCAAATACACCATACGGTTCTGTTAAATCACTTTTACGAAATAAAACCGTTGTCGGTTCTCCTATATAATTCTTTTGATTCATAATCACCATTTTTCCTAATTGTGACCCATCTATAATCGTATCTGTATAAAATAAACGCATCGTTGAATAAACATCTGGCAATAGGTTTCCTTCTGCATCCATTACTTGGCGATGAGATGTTACAAGCTTAATTTCATTATCTAGGTCTTTTAAAAAGTATTTCATCATTTTTTTAATTTTATTTACATGAAATAAATCATCATCCATTAAGAAGTTTACATACTCACCTTTCGCTTCATGAAATAACATACGTGAGTTCTCAAATTGTCCAAGAGTTGACTTATTTTTTATATAAATAATATTTGAATGATCATACAAGTACTTTTGTAACACTTTCTCTGTTTCGTCGTTTGTACTATCATCCCCTATTATAATTTCTATATTAGGATACGTTTGTTCTAATACACTACATAAAGCTTTTTCAAAGTAGTGTGGACGATTATACGTAGGAATTAATACACTTACTAAAGGCGTTTTATTTATTTCCTTTTCATTTGTACCATTTTCCATTCTATTCCTCCGCCTTTTTATTTATTTTCACTTTTGAAATAGACATGCTACTACAAATCTATTTATTAGACGAACTAGATCTGAAAGGTGTTGCGAAAAACAAATAAATAGCTTTAAAAACAGCAGCTATGTTGACATAGTGTAGAATAAACCTGGATAACTTTTTTCGTCCCATTCTATTTATTTGTAAAATGCGGCATTCTTTTTTCAATAAATGCCTTTACCCCCTCCTTCACATCTTCTGTTTGAAATACTTTTCCAAAGTAACGCGCTTCAATCTCAAGCCCTTCTTGTAAAGGTACTGCTGTCCCTTCGCGAATTGCCAACTTCATATAGGCGAGAGCTGGAAGAGAAAATTTACTTATATCCCTTGCAATTTCTTTTGCTTTATTTAACGCCTCTCCTCGAGGGGTAATGTAGTTAACCAAGCCTATTTCTTTTGCTTCTTTAGCTGTAATCGATTTCCCTGTGAACATCATCTCTTTTGCTTTCCCTTCTCCAATTAATCTAGGTAAGCGTTGGGTTCCTCCAGCCCCAGGAAATAAACCTAACGTAATTTCCGGTAATCCAATTAAAGATTGTTCTTCTATTATCCTTAAGTCACAAGCAAGTGCTAATTCGCATCCACCACCTAGTGCTAACCCATTAACAGCAGCTATAGTCGGTTTAGACAGATTCTCTAGTTGATTAAGAGGTTGGTGCAATTCTAATGATTTCATCTCGGCATATTTTTCACCTTTGCCCATCCAATCTGGAAATTCTTTTATATTCCCTCCTGCTACAAAGGCCTTTTCTCCACTTCCAGTTATAATTACGACTGAAATATCATTATCAATTTCTATTTCCTCTAATACATCTACTAATTGTTGAACTACTTCTAAACTTAAAGTGTTGACTGGTGGATTTTTAATTGTAACGACAGCAATACTTCCTTTTTTATTACAAGTTACTACTCGTTCATTCTTCATAAAAAATCCCCTTTTAAACTACCTAATTTTTCACAACACCAAGCATCTTTACTTCACTTACCATCAGCCTAAATTTCCGAATATGGTTCCGCTTTTAGAAATTCATCAATTTATTGTATGAACTGTAGAAGCATAAAATGAGCAATCCTTTCTTGGCACCATTTTATAATCACAACATATTTTTAAATTGTTCTTTTACTGTATTAATTTGGCTTCATGTTTCTTTGGTTTCCGTTACACAGTTTCTGAAGCTGGGTTGACTCTTAGAAAAAATGAGATAAGAAGACTGTTACATGAGGAACATTAAATGAGAACAGTTTAAGAAAGACACTATTTTAGTAGCCACTTGTATTTAAGTCTTTCTTAACTAATTTGTTGTAATTACAATTGAACTACCCTCACTTTCACTTCGTTTAGAAGTGGGGAATTCCTAAGTAAAGAGTTCTATCGAACGCTAAATAAAAAAGCTTATCCTTTAACACGTAATGATAAGCTTTTTTATTATTCTTTTCATTTTTTGTTTTCGGAAGTATTTCTTTAAGTTGATAGCAATGCGGTGCTATCCCATCACTATAAAGCTAAAACTTTATAGTGCCCTCAAAACGGAAACAACAAGTTGCATTTATATAAATAGCTTTTAAAAATTGATAATTTTGTTTAGGGATACTTTAAGATTTTAGCTTGAGAGGCATATAGTACAACCTCATACAGAGTGATTAGGATATTAAACTTAAACGTGTTATTTTTAGCATTCTAAATAATCGGGTTCAATGTATTTTTCTGTTTCAGGAGAACTTTTAATTTCTATAGGATATTTCTTAAAAGCTGCAACAGTAACCCTATCTTCTTGAACTAAACTTCTGGATTCATTTATAGAAGAGAAACCTGTTCGCGTTAAAAAATTGTATAAAGAGGATTTTGTCATCCAAAAACTAGTAACGTTATCTAATGATGCCCATTTTGCTTTTAAACGTTCTTCTATTGATGAATTAGCAGAGTGTTCTAGCATTGTGTGTCCCTTATATTCATAATTTTTATAAAGTACTGATACATTAGGAGTAGAAGTAATATGAGTATCAATTATTACAAACCTTTTGCATACTTCATACACTTTTTCTAAAAAAGGGAATACATCTGAGCAATCTAAATGATATAAAATACCAGAGCATAAAACAATATCAAATTGACCATATTTTTCAGCACTTAAATTTCTTACATCATCTTGATAAAAGGTTAAGTTTTCCAATCTTAATAAATCTTTAGCGAATATAGCTTTTTGTACGTTTGATTCTCTTCCTTCTATCCCTACAACAGTTGCTCCTTGCATAGCAAACTCAATAGAGTAATGCCCCTCTAAACAAGCTAAATCTAAGATTCGAAGATTTTTAAAATCACATTGTGTGATATCTTGAATCATTGTCACAATTTTTTTTAACGCAGGATTTGGTTGTCGAATATCTCTTGTATATAGAGTATCCGTTAATTTAATATCATAAGCAGTCCATTCACCATATTTACGAATAATGTTTTCTTTTTCGAGAACAAAATCTTTCATGATACAATTCGCCACCTTTAACATAATATTATGTGTAATATATACCTTTATAAGATCAATATATGTGTGTATAACTTGTATTTAGACGAAGGTAAACATTTTAAGTCTAATTCTAGAGTATTCCTGCTAAATAAAATTCTCACTAATAAAAAATATGTTATATAACTATAAAAACTCTACCAAATTATTAAAGGAATCTCCTTCCCCCTATCGAATTATTGTAGAGGAAAGGAGAGGAATACATGGAAATTCTAGGATTAGATCCTCGCGCATTAGCGACTTTAGGTGCACTTGAATACACCAATCGTCGCAATAAATTAATCGAAGACTCGGAGAATAACATATACGAGTGTAAAGAAATAAAAGAAATACTTCAATCACTCCCTAAAGAGAAGCAGATTGAGGTTCTTGAGAATCAAGCTCACTTTGAGGCTGTGGCAAAGATGATTGAACAAAACAATTTACTTCTTTTAGAACAGATGAAAGCTCTACAGCTAATTCAGAAATAACAAACTTATGATTAATTAATTCTACATACGCTTCCATAAATAATGTATCTTTATCTATACCATTAGCCTCTGTTTTTACAGGGGCTTTTGTTATGTATTGATTCATATTTTGAATTTGAATGGTTTCTTTCACATGTATGAATAGATCCTCTAATAAACCTGGTGTAGACTCTAATTCCTGCTTTTCAATTTCCTCTGTGACGGCACTGATAAATTCCCATAGTACTTTTGCACCTAGTAATTCTGCTAAACGTTTTTCACGCATTTCAAATGTTTTCATGTTCATATTTAACCACTTCCTTCTCCGTATTTTTTACTGATAATTAAATGTTTAGATTATGATGTAGCTGCTATGTACGGTAATTGAATTCTCACTCACTCCAATTGTAAACTATAATTTACAATTGGACCCAAAAATAGATTCAACGCTTTTTCCCAAAACCTTTGCTATCTTTATAGCTAACTTAACGTTTGGTTGTTTTTTATTATTCTCTATCTCAGAAATATAAGTGCGCGATAAACCAACTTGTTCCGCTAATTTTTCTTGTGATATTAGTTTTTCTTTTCGTAATTCAGCTATCTTATTCACTGCTCTACTCCTCTCCGCTTATGTATTCATATGATTACAAATCAATTGTAAACCATAGTTTACTTAATCGTAAACAATGGTTTACATGTTTTTTCTCTATTTTAGTTTCTTTTTGTAAATTATTGTTTACAATTGTAATAGGAGGATTACATATGAAGAAAACTCTTGGTGAAATTATAAAAAATTATCGTTTAACAAATAAACTATCCTTACGCGAGTTTGCTCAAAAATGTGATGTTAGTCATACTTATATAGACAAACTTGAAAAAGGTGTAGATTCAAGAACTGGAAAACCTGTAGAACCCACACTTTTAGTAATAGAAAAGATATCAAATGCCATGAATATAAGCACAAAATCCTTATTAGAAGAAATAGGATTCATTACAAGAGATAATATTGAGGTAACTGATACAGAATTAGAACAGTGGTTTAAAGCTATTAAAAGTGCCTCTCCTCAAAAGCAGGAGGAATTAAAGAAGTTTTGGAAGTTTTTAATACAAAAGGAAGACTAAATTAGCTAAAAGGCCTCCACCTTGACAGGGTGGAGGTCGTGAGTTCGAGCCTCTCCGGGGTCATACTGATAGAAACCGTGTCAAATTAACGTTTGATGCGGTTTTTTATTTTCCGTTGACTTAACGGTGACTTGACACAGGGTGGCGGTCAGCTACAACGGGTAGTTATACGTCTTTTGTCTTGTTTTCAATAACGACATAGGAGGCGTTTTTTTATGACATCTAATATGGAACATTATCTCTTATATTTTTCATTCCTACTGCTACTTATGTTATTTCTAAATTAATATGGTCACAATTAAATATGCTCTCCATGATCCATAAACACTTCAATAGTTTCATTTTGTGATACGTCTTTTACATTAATCAGACCAAAAGTAAAAACAGCGGATAACATCATCATTAATAAGATTGCTTTTTTCATTTTAGCGCCCTTCTTTCTATACTCTTTTTGTCTGCATCTAAAGCGATGTGTAAATACTTGCTGGCTTTTTCGTGATTTTCTGAACCATAGAATATATTACCTAAAAGATAAGCATATTCTTTTACCCAATCATATAATTCTTCTCTTTCAAAATACAAAATACCTTCCATGACCACCTTTTCTAATTCTTCTTGTGGTGCATAGTTATGTAATGCTTTTAAAATTTGAAAATGATGACGATAACATAAGTCACTAATCTTATAGCCATTCTCAATATATTCATTAGCATTATGATTGTGACCTAACTTAAAATGTTCTCTTGCTAAAAGAAACATCGTTTTAGCGTTGTTTTCTAGTGATTCCTCTAAATGCTTAATTGCTAACTCTGACATGTTTTGACTTGCATATAAAAGTCCTAAATTGTGTTTTACACGTTTAGTAAGACTTTCATCATTAGATTTTTGAAAAGTACCCAATGCTGAAAGTAAATATTCTTCTGCACTTTCGAAATCACTTAAGCGAGTGTGTGCCATCCCTAAAGTATTCAAACAAGCAGCAGTTTTTAATTCATACCCTGGACTAATTGAAAATACTTCATTTGCCTTCGTAGCAAATTGAACTGCTAGGATTGGTTTCAATATGTGATAGTAATGAACTGCAAGCCAATAATTAAATTCAGCTTTTTCGATTTCATCATGCATGTACTCTAAATACTTTTCAGCTTCTTCAAATTGCATTCTTGCTTCACTATGGTTTGCTGTATTAGTAGCATAAATTGCTTTAAATAAATGATGATAGTACTCTAAAAATGTTTCTGTAGGCTCTTGTAATGGCTCAATTTTATCCAAAATATCTTTTGAACTACCCATATCACGAATTAGCAGATTATACCGCGCATTCAATAAAGCATAGTAGACTAGTATTGTTTGGTCTTCCTTAATATTATTGATTTTATCTGCAATCTCTTCTTTTATTTTATTAGACTGTAATACACGTTGTGAAATTATAGCTTGATACCAGTCGTTTAATAATTTTTTGAATTCTTCTTTAGAAATAATTTCAACATTCATATACGCTACCCCCTTTTATTAAATGTTACCATAACATACTTGTTTATATAAATGATTTTTTTGAATATTAAAAATTGATAAACTTTTTTGAATACTTATATTAAACAATGTTAATTTCAGATTTAATGGAAGTTTTCGTAATTCCCTCCATTTTTTTTAAGTTTCTTTACAATTAGGAGATTTATGTATTCATGATTTGGGTTATTTTTCATTGGTAGACTTAGATCAAATGGATCAACGAGGTACATACTATTTTTCTCGTTTGAAATTAAACACGAAGGTATATGTGAAAAATCTAAACCTGGATATCCCAGTCAGTAGTCGGGATAGATTTGGCTTACTACGTTAGGGGAAATTTACAAATCAGTAAATAGTGGAATAAATCTCAATAAAATATACACAATAAACATATTGAAAAGTCTTTTCGAGGGGAGTCTATGTTGTGTTTCCTATTTTTAAATTTTTGAAACAAGGACGTTATTCTGTAGATAATCAAGACAATAGAACTTCAAATATACAGAAAGAAAATGTAGAGAATCATAACATCCACTGTGACTTATTCCAAAACATAAATAATCTTCAAAAAAATTTTCAACAAGCTCCAGATCTGGTAATTCGTCAATTTCAACTAGTAAATAGATCAGAAGCTGCTCTAATATATTTATCAGGATTAACAGATACACAATCTATTCATAATAATATACTGTCCCCTTTGATGCATACAACGTTTGAAATTAGTAATGGTCTCCCTGTCACAATAGGAGAAGTTCAAATAATTAATACTTGGAATCAATTCGAAAATGCTATTTTTCAAGGGGACAGCATATTATTAGTTCACGGTCTAGACGCAGGATATCAACTAAATACAAAAGGGTGGCCACAAAGAGATATAACAGAACCTAAAAATGAAATCTCTCTAAAGGGGATCAAGGATTTGTAGAAACGTCTAGTCAAAATATAGCTTTAATACGAAGGTATATTCCTAACAGAGAATTAGTATTAAAAGAGGTTTTTATTGGTAGTAGAGGAAAGACCAAAGTATCTATTTTATATTTAAGAGATGTAGCTTCTGAAGATGTACTTAAGGAATTGGAAACTAGAATTCAAAATATTGTGGTGGACTCGATTATTAATACTGGTGAAATAATCGAGTTTATTGAGGATAATCCTTATTCACCATTTCCACAGTTCATCTTGACCGAAAGGCCTGATTCAACTGTATCTCACATTCTTCATGGGAGATACGTCATTGTTGTGGATCGAAGCCCAAATGTATTGATTGCTCCCGTAAATTTCATTTCTTTCTTTCAAGGGATAGATGACTACAACACACGTTGGTTAGTATCTTCCTCTGTTAGATTACTACGTTTTATAGGTTTTTTTATAGCTTTATTATTACCTGCAACATATGTAGCGTTTATTTCATTTAATTATGAAGTTATCCCTGTACAGCTCTATTTATCAATTGCAGAATCAAGAGAACGTGTTCCGTTTCTTCCAGTGATAGAAGCTTTACTTATGGAGATTACCTTAGAAATGATGAGAGAGGCTGCCCTTCGTTAACCCACTCCCATTAGCCAGACCGTAGGGATTGTTGGAGGTATTGTGATTGGACAAGCTGCTGTTCAAGCAGGGATTGTGAGTAATATTATGATTATTATTGTTGCTGTTACAACTATAGCTTCTTCTATTGTTCCTAATTATGAAATGGGTTTGGCAATAAGATTATTACGTTTTCCTATGATGTTATTAGCTGCTTTATTTGGAATTGTAGGAATTATTATCGGCTGGATGACTATAATTGCACATCTTGTAAGTTTAGAATCCTTAGGTACTCCTTATGGTAGTCCTTTGTCCCCTTTTCACATTTCAGGTATGAAGGACACGTTTGTTCGCTTTCCTTTGTGGTCAATGAAGAGAAGATCCAAAAATATTACAAAGAATCACAAAGAAACTAATCCTGATAAAGGGTGAAAATATGAAAAAATATGCCCATAATGACATCACTGTCATGCAATATATTTTTATTATTAATGCCTCACAAGTGGGAACTGGAGTCCTATCCCTTCCAAGGGTACTTGCAGAAAAAGCTGGCACAGATAGCTGGATAGCACTATTTATCGGATGGTTTTGCGCTATGACCGCCAGCATTTTACTAATTCAAACAGCGAAACACTATCCAAATGATACCTTATATGAAATTCTTATTCGATTTTTCGGGAAAATCATTGGTAGCATGGTAATTATTCTTTATATGATATATTTTGCTTTTTACGCATGGACAGTTCTAATTAATGGCATGCTTTATATTAAGGCCTGGCTTCTTCCAAAAACAGCCGACTATATTATTTTGTTTTTGTTCTCTATTCCAACCTTTCTGGTTGCACGCAATGGTGTTCGGGTAATAGGTCGATACTGTGAATTATGTTTTTATATGACAATGTGGATTCCATTTTTTTCTTCATACCATTAAAAGATAGCAATTGGTTACACTTTCTTCCATTATTAAAGGAGGGCTGGAAACCTATATTTTCGGCTGTTCCATCTACTATCTTTTCCTTTATAGGATTTGAAATGGCATTTTTTCTGTATCCTTTTTTACAAAAAAAGCAATATGCAACGCAAGGCATTATTATAGCAAATACCTTAACATTTGTATTTTATCTATTTACTATAGTTATTTGCTTTTTATACTTCAGTCCAGATGCAATTTTAGAGTTTAATCAACCCGTACTAAACTTACTTAAAGTTATTGAATTTCGTTTTTTAGAACGGTTTGATATGATTTTATTATCTATTTACTTACTTGTCGTCTCTACTGCATGGATTCCTTGTGTATACGGAGCTGCGTTTTGTTCTAGTCGACTAATTGGAAAACAAGATCATTCTCTTCAGGTATTTATTTTATTATTGGCAGTAATTATAGTAACGTTTTGGATTCATCCCTCATGGAATGAATCTGAATTATTTCAAAATCTCACATCGAAAGGTGGAATTGTATTAGCTTTCTTATTCCCTGTATTTTTATGGATATATAACTTAATCTACAAAAAATACTTTCGGAGGGAAGCACATTGAAGCAAAAAATATTATGCTGTGTTTTAATTCAGCTACTGTTACTCACAGGGTGTTCAGATTCAGACCAAATGAATGTAGAAGATGTTACACTCACGCTTATACTGGGTTTAGATTTGGATGAAAATGATAATTTGAAAGTATACTTATCCAGTCCTGTTTTCAATAAAGAGGCTAAGATTAAAGAGGAACAATATGGTGTAAAATCTGTTACTGTGCGAAACTCTCGTGAAAAATTTGATACCATGGTTATGGCCTTGACATCAGGGAGCAAGACACAACTTATTTTGATTGGTAAACGACTTTTAAAACAAAAGAAGTGGGCTGATTATTTAGATCCTTTTTATCGAGATCCCAAGAACACGGTTACTTCAAAAATTGTTGCTGTGGATGGATCTGTTTCAGACATAATTTATTATGCTCCTAAAAATAAACCTCGTCTTCCTATATTTTTGACAAAACTAATTGAGACTGGACATAGAAGAAATATTACTGTAAAAACGACTCTTCAAGATTTTCATAACCAAACAAAAGAAAAAGGAATGACAGTGAGTGTAAGTGCACTTAAAAAGGATAGTAATTTAAAGTTGACAGGTTCTACATTACTTGATGAACAGAATAGATATAAGCTAACTATTACACCAAAAGAAAATTTATTATTAAGCATTTTACAAAATAAGATACAGGGAGAATTTCCATTTACTATTGCCGTACCACTACAATCTGAAAGCAAAGAAAAACATTGGTTAAGTTTTAATGCTCAAGGTACCAAAGTAAAAACAAGCGTACAATATAAAGAAAATTTTTTGTTTAATATAAATGTACATATGAGAATTCTAATTTCAGAACGACTGTTCCCTTTTAATGTTAGGGATAATGCGGAGAGATTAGAAAAAAGCATTGAAAAGGAGTTGGAAAGTGATTTAGAACATTTCATAAAGAAAATACAAAAAGCAGAAATTGACCCTATAGGATTTGGAGTGTATGCACGAGCGTATACATATAAGGATTGGAAAAGGGTCCAAAAGCAATGGGGAAAAGCATTATCGAAGGCTGATGTTAAAGTTAATGTACATGTTAAAATTGGTGGAATGGGTACAATCAAGTAAGATGAACTCAAAATAATAATTTTTAAGCAATTCTTGGGTAGCACCTCATTACCATCAACTTAAAAAATAAAGTCTCAAAAAAGAAATAATGAGCCGAAATCTTATGAATAACTATGAAAAAATAAAATTTTTATTATGGGGCGTCTTAAAATCTTAGGTTGATAGTGATATGGCGGCCCCCTATAATAAGTATCTTTCCACAAAGAAAAGACACCCTAAGGTGCCTTCCTCCGACTTGATAACCACTTTAATTTTAATAATATGTATTGGACTTTCATCCAAAGATAATTCTAACATGTTTTCAGAAAAATGAAAGCGGATTCTTCAACTTACTTAATTACTTTGTCCATAACCTCTTTATATTTGTTAAATTGGGCATCTTCCATATCACCGTTCATTTGTATAAGAAAGTTACCTTTTGCGTAAGTATGAGAAAATAGCATTTGATTACCATTGCCTAAATCATCATAGTATTTCTTAGCTTTTTCAAGATCTTCTTTGTTTTTAAACTCAAATATTCGACCGCCACTATCTTCACCTAATGCTGGAACAAGAATGCGCTTTGCTTCTTTTCTAGTATTTCCAAATTCTTTTTCTGGTAGGTCACTAGGATTTTCAGCTTCTAATCCTGCAGCTTTAAATTCTTCAATTACCTTATCAACCGTGACATTACCTGTCATTGATTTAACGCTGTCACAAGCAGCTAAACCGAATAATAATAGGGCACCAATAAGTAATACTGCTAATCTTTTAAACATAGTTGTTCATTCCTCCTAATGTAAATAAATCCGTATATATAATAACAAATTGTTAATTTATATATCGTTATATATTGTCAAATGAAAATAAAAAAGGGTGTACCCATGTTCTAAAATTAACAAGACTTATAATAAGCATTATAATGCAAAGGATACAACCTATAATATCAATGCTAAGAAATAACTTCCCCTTTATTGTTTTCATTCATAACTATTCCCTTCCAGATGCCACCTTAAATTTATAATTCTTAGTATAATAATATACATTTTGACCTTTAACTATTTTTTATATTTAATTATTTTTGTTGGTTCTGGTGCAAGAAATGCTGTTATTGTGTGCACCCGGGTAGCAAAATAGCAATTACCGATGAAATTAAAAGTAAATCTGAACAGGTTGAAGAATCCATTACAAAAAAGCTAACGAAGCAAAAATAAACAACATATAAATTTGAATTATATTTCTCAACAACCAAAATTACTTAATGTGGTAAAAAATAATCAGGTTGGCACCCAATACCATATTACGATGGTTCCAGTCGCAGGAAGGCACCTTTGGGTGTCTTTTCTTTTGTTTGAAACACATTCTGGCAAAATACCTGTATCTTTGTTGATTTACGACTCACATAAACCAACAAACTTCGTATATATAATTTGTTACCCTAAATAGGTTGACGATACGAACAGTTATAGGAGGATTTTGTGAATGGTAAAAACAGCTTGTGTAAGTATTATTACTGGAATTCTTTTAATATGTTCAACAGGATGTGCCACTCAAACTAATTCTATTACAGCTAAAACTCAATCAATAGATGATGGCACATATACAACAAAAGAGATCACAGACGCATTTCCTGTAGGAACACCTATAACTACTTACATTCAAAAAGAAGAAAAACTGAACGTAAAACATCTCACCAATATTTCACTTACAGATGGTGGCGTCGGTAGAGTTCTGGAAGCAACAGATGGTTTTGTTGTCGTGTGTGGGGATGAAAAAGGAATTTTTGATGTGTTAATATTTAAAACCATGGAAGATGTAAAGAAATATGAACAGAGTTTAAAGCGATAATTAATATCCTTCTTATGCCTTTTACACAAACATTATCCTCTTGCTCTTGCTATGTCTTTTTCTAAGTACAGTATAATTGCGTCATGAATACACACACGTTATAATAGTCACCTAATTACATATGAAGAGGTGCAGAAAATGAATAAAACAGAATTAACAAAAGTAGTAGCAGAAAAAGCTGAACTTACACAAAAAGATGCAGCAGCAGCAACACAAGCTTTATTAGATACAATAACAAATGCACTAGCAAATGGAGAGAAAGTACAGATTATTGGGTTTGGTACATTTGAAGTACGTGAAAGATCTGCACGTACAGGACGTAACCCACAAACAGGTGAAGAAATGCAAATCCCGGCTTCAAAAGCACCTGCTTTTAAGGCTGGAAAAGAATTAAAAGAGGCAGTAAAATAATTATACATATTGAAAAGGGTTTGATATTCATATCAAGGCCCTTTCAATATCCTTTTTGTTCATAAAACAAAAAGGTATCATCCAATATATATTAGATGATACCTCCTTATTTAAAAATGTAATATTTATATACAGCTAGTTTTTTTATTAATTATTCTTTTATAACCGGCCAGTCGCTTGCAATAATACTATATACAACTGTATCCCGTACATAACCATTTGGCAATTGTCTCTCGTTTCGCAATACACCTTCTTTTACAGCACTAAGCCTTTCAATTGTGCGCTGTGCTTTTTCATTTCGTAAATCCATTTTTATTTGCATACGTAACATGTGTAATTCTTCAAAAGCATATTGCAATAACATATACTTACACTCAGTATTTATACTTGTACGATGTACACTTAGATAATACCACGTTTGCCCAAGTTCAACCGTTTTGTTATCTTTTGAAATACTGTACAAACGTGTACTACCTACAATTTCATTCATTTTTTGATCTACAACAACAAATGGTAGATCTGTTTCCCCTTCAAAACCTTTTATTGCTACTTGAACATACTGCTCCATATCTTGATAGCTATCCATTTTAGCTATTAAAAGGTCCACCGTATATATATTCTCTTTAACTAACGGTATGGTTTTACACACCATTCCTACAGCTTTTTTATAAACAGCATAATTTTATTTTAAACCTACATTGCTGGCTATACTCCATCGCTATCAAGCTAACATGAACGATTTATCCCAAAACAATAAATACGAAAAACACGCACAAGATTTTCTTCCTGGGAGTATTATATTACCTTAACTTGATAGGCATGTGTGGTAGGTCCCCTATTTTGAAAACCAACGCTTATAATCAAAGAAAGTGTATAAATATTTATCTTGGAAAGTGAGATACTTCACCATCAGATGGTACTAAAATATTATTGGAAAGTCCTTTTTCACTGATGAAATCTCTTAATTCTTTTCTAGTTAGTAAGCAATGGTTAACAGCTTCCATATGAGCAACGATAATAGTTGAATTTTGTGCTTCCATGTATGTTTGATAAATATCTTCTTTAGTCATAATTACAGGATTTCCTTGAAGAAATTGTGCCCCTCCTCCATTTACAACGATTACTTCCGGATTATGCGTTTTAAGCACCTTTTGAACATCGTTACACCATATTGTATCTCCTGCTATATAGAGTGTTTTTTCATTTGGGTGCTTAAAGACAACACCTGATACTTCCCCCATAAGATGTCCTATGTCTCCTGTACCGTGTTTTCCATCGGTTTTAGTTAGGGTAATGCTCCCCATATTAATGGCATTAGTTAATGCTTCAACGTTCTGAAAACCTTCTTTTTTAATTGCTTCCACGTCTTTTTCATTTTGTGCATAGATTTGTATATCTTCAGGTAAAACCTCTTTTGCAATCTGGTCAAAATGATCAGGATGTAAGTGTGTAATGATAACAGCATCAACCTGAATGATTTCTTCTATAGAAGTTGGTAAGCTAACCAAAGGGTTTAGCATATGTTGATTTGGTGTATTAGGAAACGGTGGAATCGACCCTTTTTCAGCTAAAAAAGGATCGATTAGAAACTTCTTATCACCATAATGTAAAACTAGCGTTGCATTTCGTATGAGCCTGATATCCATGAAGTAATCCTCCTTTTGCAAGATATACTAATAGTATAAAATAAGAAGTAAATAATCTTACATGGTCAAAATCAAGTATTTAGATGGTTTGACTTGAAATATGAAAGGATTTGAAATGATGTTAGATGATACAGATAAAAAAATATTAAGAGAATTATCGAAGAATGGTCGTATGTCGATGAAAGAATTAGGAGAAAAAGTTCATTTGACGGGGCAAGCAACGTCATCTAGAGTAATAAAGTTAGAAGAGAACGGTGTCATAGAAGGTTATACGATTCAATTAAATAAACAGAAATCCGGCTACCCAGTACATACATTTATAAATATATATACAAAAGACGTTCAACATCAGCCCTTTTTATCTTTTATAAAAACACACCATGAATATATTATAAATAACTTTAAAATTAGTGGTGAAGGTTGTTATCTTCTTGAGTGTAAGTTTTCTTCTAATGAAGTACTAGATCAATTTTTAACCAAACTAAACCAGCATGCCAATTATAAATTATCAATAGTGATTAATTAATATTGACCCTAAAGGCATTTGATGATTTTTAAATTTAATTTATTAGATTACATCAGCCAGTATAAATAAAATTACATGAGAATACGCACAAAATTGTCTCGTAAAAAAGAAACATATACCTACAGAAAAATGAGAGGTTATGTTTCTTCTTTGATATAGTGTGTAAGATATACAAAATTAGAGTATATCTAGTACAAATAGTCATTGATTTGTACTACCTTTTCCTCATTTGGCATTAGAAATTGAAATGGAAGCGAATAGATTTGGAATGTTATTCTCAAAAGCTAATGTAAAGGAAGGAATGAGTTCATGTATTCTCCCTTGTAGCGACCTCTTACCTACTTCTCCAAGTTCGTTCAAAAGTTCATTTCCCTCCGAAGTCTCATCCCCAGTGATTAACATACTTAATATATCTGAATTAATGATTTCATGAGGCGAATGAACTAGCCCATTCATCATTATATATTTTTGGAGCATGGATGAATTACCCTCATTTGCTTGCTTTAAAGCTTGTTTAAGATATAAATCAAAATATTTTTGTGCAAATTTCACACCTTTTAGTGGAACGGCTCCTACATGTTCAACACCTTTCCAACGTAAATCCGCAATTGAACTCAGCCACCATGCTGGCTCAATAGCTTGTTGCATACGTTGTAGCACTTTGCGTTCGAATCCAGGTTTATGAGTAGAATGTTCTTTTAAACAAGTATCTAACATTTCAGCTTCAATGGCAGCTACGGTCATCCCTTGTCCGTAAATGGGATCAAAGTTACAAAAAGCATCACCTAACACTAATAATCCAGATGGCCAATTTTCCATTTGTTCAAAATGTTGACGAGTTGACTCCTGCGCTCTAAATCCTCTTGGGACACTAATTGGTTCTAACTGTTTAATTAACTCCCTCATCATAGGGGTAACTAAAGAATCCAGTTCTTTTTCATATTCTTTTGAATTGGTTGGTGGATAGTGCGTACCTCCAGCAACAAATAGTAGCGCTTGAGCTATGTTATCTTCAATATACAATAACCCTACAGCACCAACGTTTTTAGCAGGATCTCCTTCAGAAATTGCACTCAATTTCTCTTTGATATGCGGGGGTACTTTATAATATCTTGTGCTATATCCAAAATTCACCTTTAAACGTTCTGGTTCTGGAACATCATATCCCATAGATGTAAGCCATTTATTGAGTTTAGATTGACGACCACATGTGTCAACTACCAAATCGGTTAACACAGTTCGCTTTGTTTTTAATTCGTCTCGTTCTTGAATATTAATCCCAATAACACGCTTGTTATCAGACGAAGCTAAAAGGCCTGTCACCGCTTGCTTTGAATGAAAATGTACATTAGAAATTTCTTGTACACGTTGGCGGATTGTCCATTCTAACAATGCTCGACTGCTCGCTGCACCTTTTCGTTCTATAACTAGTTCAAGTGCCCCATAAGGAGAAAATCGAATCATTTTATCATTCTTGACATTATGGGCCCCTAGATTTAATAAATCATCAACATATCCAGGAAAGAAACGGTTCATAATTATTTCTCCACGTGGTAATACACGATGAGGATGAAAGTCTTGTGGTGTACCTGGACGTTCGGATGGTTTTTGAGTTAACTCATCTTTTTCAACAACTATCACTGTCTCAAAATAACTGGAAAGCACGCGTGCAGTAAGTAGGCCTGCAATACCAGCTCCAATCACAAGTGCCTTTCCTCTTTTTTGCTGTTGATATAATAATTGATTATCCATTAATAATCTCTCCTCTTTCTAAAAAGTATGTTTTTTAAGCATAAATCTATTAAAACTTTTCCAGAAATCAGAATAAACAAATGATGATTCTTCATTATTTCAGTAAGGAGCCCGTTGATATAATCGTTCATATAAGGGAACAAAAACAGATACATTTCAAAACACTACAATCCCCTATTACAATTGAGAAATAATTAACGCGACCAGTAGAATTGTAGTATCTGATAGCACTGGTCTTGAATAGTTTGTTTTTTCGGTTATACATGTATCAGTAAACCCAGCACATTTATCGTTATACTTTCAAACTCAGTTCCCTTAAAATATATATGTTTATATTTTTTAGATATACGATTTTACATCCTTCTAAAAACCCAATAGACAAATGCCAGTATCATTTCATTACAGAATTCACCCTAAAATAGTAATCTGTTGAAAAACTCACTTTAACGAACAGGTACCTTAATTAGATAACCTTATTATCTCTGCAAAGGTATTACAATTTTAAATACGCTTTTCAATCTTTTGAATCCAGTAAAACAATTCATTTGAATAATAAGATTTTACTGCATGATAGGATCCCTAAAGCGATGTTGGTATTTCGTTTCATTATGCCCCTATTGGGATCTGCCTCCAACATTCATCTTATAAAAATCAAGGTGGTTCAAGTCAAAGAAAGTACACTCAAATGAGTACCCTTTTTTAACAAGATACAGGTTCATATAACCTATATAACTGCTAACCGTTTATAATAGTTCTTTTTAAATACTGCTTTATTCCCCCTTTAATATTTTTTATTATTTGCACCTTAAATGTATCACTTTTGTTATCCTTTTAAATATTTAGGGTTTTTAGAAATATTTATTTGATTTTTGGTAATCTTGGGATTCTATTTTATCAAATAGAAAATAGAGGATTTGAGCGAAGTATGTAATAATGCATAATAAATCAATAAGATATTATGATATACTTTCCAAGAGCTGATACAAAATTTCTTTAGATTGGAAAACTAAAGTCTTATCTACCTAATTGTGGGGACGCCTTATGGCGTCTTTTCTTTTTTTATTATAAGAAAACCCTCAAGCATTCATATACTTAAGGGTTTATCGATTGAAAGATAGAGCTGTTTGGAATTCCTTAAATTAAGAACAAAGCGGGATTACTCCTAAACCAATTAATAAAGCTGCAGCAAACGCTGGAATTGGCGCAGGAATCTCGATACCTTCTACAACTAAAAAGTATTGACCATTTACTAATTTAAAACAAACTAATTGCATGGCTAATCCTCCCTTCTGTTAGGATTAATACATTATATTTAATAATCTGATTATTTATATAATTAAATAGTTTGTTTTCCAGAAAATAGGTAATCAATATTCCGGGGAAGCACATTAAATGATCTCTCCCTTATTTTCAAAAGGACCTCCTCAATTCATACGTAAAAACATAAGGTAAAGTGAACCCATTAAAACACATGGAATGACTCCTAGTCTTTTTCTCTTATCTAAAGGAGGAACTATTATTATGGGATATGGTGGTAGTTGCGGCGAAGGCTGCGGTTTTGCTGGAGGCTTTGCTTTACTCGTTGTACTCTTTATATTATTAATCATTATCGGATGCAGTTGCTTCTGCTAAAAAACTATTAGAAAAGACACCTTAGGGTGTCTTTTCTTTATGCGTAAGAACCTCGACATCTTATGGAAATGGCGAAGTTCTTATCTATATTATTTATTATCTTTTTCCAGATTTTTATCAAGATTAGAATTACTATCATTATGGTAACCTTGGTAGTTCTCTTCATGTAGCCTTTGTTGTTCTTGTTCAACTTTATTGTCATGATCAATCACCTTAACAACAAAAAATAATATTACGATTACAAACACTACAAATGGGATGAGAGCAGTTTTAGAAAGCTCCTTTAAATCCTCTTTTGCTTGTTGCTTTTCTTCTCCTGTTGAAAGGAGATAAGCAAATAAAGCTATTTTGAACTACCCCCACCTTCACTTCGTTTAGAAGTGAGGGATTCCTAAGTAAAGAGTTCTATCGAACTCTAATTGATTAGGCTAACCCCGCAGTCCTTGCGGTTAGAAGCCTTATCGCTTCATGCTTTAGATTGATACTTACGTTAATATCCCTATCATGATGTGTTTGACATAAAGGGCAAAACCATTTACGTAGGTTTAGATTTTTAACGTCCTTGTTTTGATATCCACAACAAGAAGTATACAGAAATGGAATAATCCACAAAAGAACTAAAAAAATTACTTATGAATGCGTGATATAAACGGGAGGCATCTCTATAAAAGTTGTTCGTTCTATATTTAATAGTCTACGTTTAATAGGGTTAATTGTAAAACCAATATCAAAAGCATTATCTAAAAGTGAATTTTAATTACATAGCCATAAAAAAGTACACCTCCAATTGTTGTTCGTGTCTAACAATTGGGGTGCACATCAAACAGGACGGCTTATGTTTTATTTCAAATACTCGTACCACCAGTTTCTTTCATCCATCCAAGCTGTAATCTTATCAAGCTCACCATTTGGTAACACTTCGGTTTGCAAGTATGCTAAACCAGTTAATGGATCAGAAATAACTTGCCCTTTAGTTCCACGCTCATTCATAGCATTTAGAGCTTCTTGAACCAATGAAATACCAAAACCACCAGATTTAACATATTGATAACCGCCATTAGCAACAGATTGTTTTGATTGTTTCTCTCCGGTAAACCAATCTAGCGTTTTGTCACCTTGCAATAAATTAATATCCACTTTTCCAATACCATCAATATAACCATTATCGGTATATTGCCAAATGTCACAAGTATAGGATGGTTTCTTCTGTGGACTGCCGTCATTTGTTCCGTATCGTGGTAACCAAATAAAATCAGCTTGTACACTTTGTAAATTATAGTCACCGTACATATGGTGTGCTACATAAAATCCTACTTTCCAACCTGCAGCTTTACATGTATCAATAAAAGCTTGTGATGCTTTAGCTAAATCACTAAGGTTACCTTTGCTTTTTATTGACTTTACTGTGTCATCTTCCACATCTAATACAAGGAATTTAGCATTAGGATTTACTCTTGCTAAGAAATCCTTAGCTTCTACAATTGCATCTGCTACTGATACGAAACATCCATAAGCATATGCAGCATGTGGAATACCGTATTGTTCTGATTTGGCTACATGCTCATTATACAAATGATCTACTAGATTTGAACCATATTGTACCCTAGCAATTACTAAATCTAATTGCGCTGCCGCTACATCCCAATTAATATTTCCATTCCATTTTGAAATATCTACAATGTGTCCCATTACTGAACATCTCCTCCAAATAGTTGTTGTTTAATTCCTGTTACGTCTTTAGAAATAGACCCAAGAACTTTTGCCTATTCTTCAATAACTTCCTGGTTCTTTTGAATAACAGCTTGGTACTGCGCTTCACGCTGTTCATTCTTTTTTGTGTAATAAAAAGCATCCACACAAATAATGCTGCGCATGCTTCCTGTTGAATAACTGAAATAAAATCTCGATAAACAAAAAGAGCAACTCAATTGAGACTGCTCCTTTTGCTATCATAATTTAAATTTGTCTTTATTTAATTTTTTTCTTTTCTAGAGTTTGATCTTCTAATTTTCGCTTCAATTTCAGAAGATACACTTTCTAACAACCAAGTAGGAATCCATCTATCCCAGCCAATCCGTACACAATTGGCTGTAAAGCTATTAAAAATATGATAAATCAAACCACCCGTTACCATAAAATAGAAAAACTCTGGTAGTTTAAATGCAATATCAAATAAATGCGCTAAAGAAGGTAATAAAAAAAGCACCACAGTTCGTGCAATGCCCTCAATTCCATATTGTGATGAATACGTACCATCTAATTTTGAAGCCTTACTACCAGTTATCCAATCTAATACAACTACCCATACCAAAATGATAATCCAAATTAAATTAGATTTACCATATAAAAAATTAAATATAGTGCCCAATCCCCCACTAATTACAGAAGCAACTTTAAATTGGGTGGTATTAATAACATCCAGTACATTTAATGTTTTTACAAGCTCATGCATCCGTTCCAAACTTTCACCCCCCTTTTTACATTTCAAAGCAAAATAAAAAAGCCTGCTTTTGCACGCTATTGTTTTACATGAACATGTTCTCAAAGTATTATATTTTAAGTAAAAAAATACTTAGCTACACCATTTTCATAGACATTAAATTCCCTTCAGATATGAAAATAGCTTTTACTCTACTAAAAATCTCTAAATAATTATTTTTTCTACTTACTAATTGAGTGCTTCCACGGCGCTTCTAATGGTTCTTTTCTTGGTAATATTCGTTCTCCATTGTGTCCTTCTACTTCATATGGATTTTGAAGAAAAATCCCTTCTCTTCTTGCATTTGGAATACGTACACCACCTGTTAAAAATAAACTAGGCATTAACCTTGATTTCCCAGCAACTAAAATTCGCTCTCCACCCATAATCCCCATCAACTTTAATGGACTTTTTGCTTTTCCAATAACTAAAGTTCGCTCTCCACTCATCGGACCTATTGGCTTTATTGGGCTTTTTGCTTTTCCAATAACTAAAGTTCGCTCTCCACTCATCGGACCTATTGGCTTTATTGAAGTTTTTGCCTTTCCAATAACTAAAGTTCGTTCTCCACTCATCGGACCTATTGGCTTTATTGAGCTTTTCGCTTTTTCAACTACATCGACACGTCTACCATAATCTCTTTTAACTAATTTAACAGGCAATTTATTAACTATACCTTTATTCATTCTTCGGATACCTGTCGATCTATTTAAATTCAATATAGTACCTTTAAATGCAGTCACATTCTTCCCCTCCTTTTAACTCACTCTATTCTAATAGCTAAAGTTGTTCTAGGAAACGATGAATAATAGCTAGAACTAGTAAATAACGGTTTATACACTTGTTTACCAATTTCAGTATCGAGCTCAATAGTATCATCCCTAGTAATCTTACCGTTTGGTACAAATGAATATATAAAACCAAGTTTTGCTCTTAGACCTGTTTGTGAATCATCGAGGTAGTAATCCGTCAACATCATAGGTCCTGCCCCAACACCTCCATCAGCAGGCCCCGGCCAGCCATCAAAATACGAAAATGACATTTCATATGCCACGGTATCTAGCAATGCAGCTGGCTTGTTACATATTAGATATTTATTGCTACTGTAACCCGTACTACTTCCTGCGTGTATTACACAAGAATAAGACGGGGCATTTTTTTCTTTTAAATAAGTTTCTTCAGGTATACCAAAAAAATGAACGGTGGGTAATGAATCCACACTACTGTTATCTTGTTTACACTTTACCACGTCAGGAATTGTAATAAAAATAACCCGATCTAAATCACAATAATAATAGTACTCTATAGGGATTTCTACATTTAATGTCACATTATTACTAGAAGACAAAGAAGAATGTGCATTAATAAAGTTCAATCTATACTCACCACTAACTGTAGATACGTTATTTTTTTGATTAAAATCCCAATCCTTAAATAGGTTAAAATACCCATTACAGTATCTTGAAGTTTTAATGTTATACGAATCATTCCCTTGAACATTCGTCCCTGCGTAAGGATATAAACCTATGTACATTGGAGTATTTCCTAAACTTCCTTTTGAGTGTAACACAACTCTATAATTTTTATGATTGCTTTCATCCTCAAGTATTTTCCAACCACCTTCAACAAACTTACTAACTAATACATCAAACAATTCCCCCCGTTTACACGAGCCCTTTTTATAAATTACTTCCATTGTAATCCCCTCACTCTACTCTTATTGCTACCGCGTTAGTTATAAATGACGTATAGTTATTACTCGCACCGCCCAAAGCAGTATAGCGATATTTTTGAATCTTATTTTCAACCTTAATTTCGATTATATCACCATCTAGCATTCCACCAGGTGACAATAAATAGATTCTACCAAAACGTCCTCTTAAACCTGTAGTACTATCTCCATAAAATATCTCGCTCAATACAAACTTGTTGTCCACATTAGGAGAAAGGGGGGAGACAAGACTTAAAGTTCGTTGCGCCATAGTTGTTCTACTAGGTAACGCTAGTAAATTTTTAGGTGTTTCCGTTATCCTTGCAGAATATTGGCCAATATCTGTACCAGAATGGCCACTGTTGGCATATATAGCACCTGAATAAGGTTTTTTTTCTTCTTTTCGACTTTCTTCAACAAATGACTCTTCTGGAAAACCTATAAATATTAAAGTATTACCTAGATTCGTATATCTAAATGGTGTTACTAAAAAAACAATAACTTCTTTATCCACATAATAATAGTATTCCATATCAAATAGCCTATCATATTGACGAGCTCCACTTGAGCTAAAATCATTGTATTGACGACCTGGAAAGAAGCAAAGAGTATTAAAAGCATCTTGAGTGGTAAAGTTTCCAGCTTGTTGTATTGCACCCATCGCGATTGAGCCATCAGAGTGATTTGTTGTTCTTATATTATAACCAGAATAGTTACCATCAAAACAATTTATTCGAATCGCCAAATGTTTGTCTTCATTGTAACCATTAGTATATAGATCAATAGTAGTATCAGTTAGGTTAGTTCCTTCACGGAGTTTCCATCCCCCATTCAATGCTACCTGAACAAATGTATCAAATAACTCATATTTTTTGCATGTTCCCTTTGTAAAAATAGCCTTAGTCATTTAATTTCACCTCTAAATTAATGTTGTTACTTTTAATACCACAGTATACAGCGAAGGAACATTACTAAAATTTTCAATAAATAGGTGACAAGACTTTGTTTGATCTTTATCGTCACAAGGAATATTGATTATATCGTATGTTCTTTTTTCTTTAATACTGCTGTACTGAATTTGCCCATCTTTTTGTTTATCAAAAATTGTACACTCATAATCATTATTTGCTGTATTTTCAATAAAGATTGTCCTAAGTTCATACTTGTTTATACCTAGTTCAATAGGTATATACTTCTTTTCATTACTATTAATCTCAACCTTTACTTTTTTTTCGATAAGCTTTGGAAGAATATTTTCTGTTTGTTCTTCTTGCTTATAATATCGATTTACGACCATTGATGTTCCCAACTCTTCACCTCCAGCTACTCATGTTCAAGATGTATTTGAAATTGTAATGGAGCAAGCCCAACATAATCTGTTCCCTTTGTTACTTTTAACCAAAACTTTATTGTTTTTTCTGGATTTACATAAGGAATATTGATACTATCTTGATATTGACCTGGTTTACCATTACTGTCTAACGCAAGATCCGCCCATGACCATCCAAATTTATCTTCATATTGAGCAATACTTAAATTCACATTATTCGCTCGTGCAACTGAAGGATTCACAAGTTCTAGCATAATTTCTGATTTCCCTGATATCATATCTGGCAATCGAGTTTGTGCTAATGTTGAAAGCTCCTCACCTGAAAATTTAATTTCTAAATTAGATCCGAATCCATATATATCCCCACCATAAAATGTAGTCTTAATAACACCTAATTCTTTACCTTCTACATTTGTCAAAATAACTTTACCTGTAAATTCTAGTGACGGGAGAGTAATTTGAATACCAGTGTTATACCCTGTATTTCCATTGAATATAATTCCCCCAAATTCATCTTCCATCTGCACACTTATATTCGGCGCTATATTAGCAATAGTTAACTTTCTTCCTTTTGTAGCAATAATGGAATCAATATCAAGATTTACAAATTTTGAATTCGATCCTTTTTTTAATACAACACCAAACTTACTACAGTTCATTCTATCTGAGTCATAAAAATTAAAACCTTCGCCATAATCAGAAAAAAACGTCCAATCTTCATTATCTTTGCACGCCATCCACTTCAATTCAGTTGTTTCTCGAGTACCATCTTCTGTTTCTAAGAACTCGATATTCTCCTCACCGTTTTTCCAAACGATAATACCGCCTTTGTCATCTTCATGGGTTGGCGTATAATCAGCAGATACTTCAAATGCGAATTCTTTCTCATTTGGAAGATCTGCAAGTAATAATGTGTCACGCGAAACATTGTGTAGCATTCTAAAATATCCTTTTCGATCAATTAAAGAATAGCTACCGACAGGAGATGCAATCCATCTGGAATCGAACGTATCAAAATCATCCTTAAAGATTAAACCACTTCTTATTTGATATGGTTTTAATTTCTCATCAGGTAGTTTTAATAGTGTTGCACCTTCTTCTAAGTCAATAGCATCGATACTGATGTATTTCCCTGACAACTCAATAACGTGAATCATATCTTCAAGATTTTTCTTTTCATATGCAAGTGTTTGGTATTGCATACCTTCTCCTGAAAGTTTAAGGATGTCCTTTTGGCCATCAATTTTCAATTCAATGTCTTCTGGATAAGATGGACTTGTCATACTAATTAATCGGAACTTAGTACCCTTGAATAAAAATCTAGCCGATATGGTGCTATCGTTATTGTCTTCCTTACTCTTCCAATGATGAGTATTATTGTAGCAACTAACATCAGCTTCAGTTGTTTTCCAGAAACCGTTGTATTCAATATTCTTGTGAGTATCGTCAAAACGTACCCAACCAGGTTCCGGCTCAACTAACTGGTCACCTAATCTAGCAAGTAAGTATCCGTCAGCGTCAATGTCAATGGAATCTAACGACATAGCTTTACCAATCACTTTTACAGTATGCTTGCCACGGTCTAAACCTATTTTCTCGTAACGTATGACTTGGTTACCTGAAGGACTATTGTAAACCATAGTTTCTTCTTTACCATCAATAAGTACTTTAGAAGTTGCATCGTAACCACTGTCGCCATAAGCTAGAAGTCTAAGTTTAGTACCTACGAACTCAAATTCGAAACTCGTGTCAAGTTTCTTGTCGAGATTGTAATGAGTTGTCTTGTTGTAGTGCTTATCATTACCCGTGGTTAGTTTCCAGTTACCGATATAACGAATTAATGGATCGGTATCATCAATCCGTTTCCAACCTTTTTCAGGCTCTGTAAGAACAGTACCTACACCAGGTCGTGAAACAAGAGTACCAGTGTCATCAATATCAATAGCATCCATTCGGAAGTCATATTCTAAAGCACCGGGTTGAGTTGTGATAACTGTTACCGTTACATCGTGCTCAATATCTTCTAAACCGAGTTTCTCATATTTCAAGACTTGGTTTGTATCTTGTGGTGCAATAGCGTCAAAATACTCTTCCGGTAAGTCATCAATTTTTACTCTGATTCTATCTGAATAATATTGATTAGTAGCACAACCAACAATGAGTCGTAACTTAGTACCTTTAAATTTGAATACCATACTTGCATTTTTACCCTTTTTAGCACAAGTACTTTTTCCGCCATAAGCACCATTATAGGCTACGTTTTTACTCCAGTTAGCATCATATTGAATGTATGTGGCGTTGTCATCATAACGTTGCCATCCATAGTTTGGATAAGTAGAAACATCACCAATACTTACAGGTAGTCTATCAATGTGTCCAGTAGCGTCGATATCAACACCAATAAATTGAGGGTCCCAACCTTCATGAGTTCCACCGTTGACTGTTACCACGTGATATCCTTCATCTAGATTAAGTACTTCACAAGCAATTTTAGCTGGTCCGGATACAGGGAACATATTAACAGGATACTTTACTCCATCAATTAATACGTGACCAAGTTGGTCTTCATTTGAGCCTAAGTTAGACGAATAAATTAATCTAAATTTTGTACCGAAGAATCTAAACTGAATTTTATCGAACGAGTACTTGATTGGTGGTGTTTGATTTTGGTAATCCATGCCACCGGTATAATCGAAATACATATTCTCCTTCGTGAAACGTTTCCAACCGTCTTCTGGTGTAGCTAAGAAATCTCCAACTGTTATAGGTGGTTTTTCAATATAACCATCTGCATCAATGTCAATTGCATCAATATTAAGTCGATAAGTGCCTTTAGTTCCACACTGAATTTTAACTCTATGCTTCCCTTTAGTTAAGCCTAACTTCTCATATGCAAGACCTTGATATACCTTAGCAGATGCTATCTCGCTATACTTTTCTGTCACGCCATCAATTGTAATTGATATGTCATCTGTACGATATGATGCAACATCGAAGCAAGTAATAATTCTAAGCTGAGTTCCATAAAAATCGAATTCAACTGCACCGGTAGAGTCCTTATCTGCTACATAATGGCAAGTACCATTATACCAAGAAGAATGTGAACCTTTTTCCCAAGTACCTTGGTATTTAAGTAACGAGTCAGTATCATCAACTCGTTTCCAACCAACTTCAGGTTGTAAAAGTTGATCCCCGATCTTAACTGATGACTTACCTCCAATTGAACCAGATTCATCAATGTCGATAGCATCAAGATTTATATATTTACCTTTTATTTCAACAGTATGCAATTTATTTGATAAACCTAACTTCTCGTATATTAACGACTTGTAGACAGCAGCTAAGCCTGAAGGTCTAAAGAAGTTGATAGTTTCTTCTACTCCATCGATTGAAATCTTAGCGTCAGGGTCATACCCGTATACTCCAATTCCGATAATTCTAAGTTTTGTTCCTGTAAAGTTAAACTTTATCGAAACCGGGTTAGCATCAGCTGGTGTGTTTGAAGTTGCATGTTTATAATGAATAGTGTTCTTGTAGCATCTACCATCAGCATCGCTTGTTGCCCATACACCAGTATATTGAATATTACTATCCGTATCGTCAATTCGTTGCCAACCTGGTTCAGGCTCAAATAATACATCACGAAGGTTTGTAGGAGTTCCTACTAATTCTCCTCCTTTTATATCAAAAGCATCGAATGTACATTGAGTACCTGAAAGTTTTACTTTATGAACGCCGTCGGGTAAGTGTTTCTCGTATAGTATAACCTGATAATGATTCTTGGCTGGGTCAGTTGTAGTGTTAACCTTATATTTCTCAGTCACACCATCAATTGTAATGGAAACATCCTCCCAAGAACTCGTGGAGTAGGTTGCTGAAATGACACGAAGGCCTGTACCTTTGAAAGAGAACTCTACTATCCCTAATGTCCTGTTCGAGTAGTCAGGAACTCTATAAGTTGCTGTTTTATTGTATCCGCCTTCATACCCTCCATCCTTAGCTAAAGTCCAGTAATCGCCTCTGTAATGAATTAGCGGATTTGTATCATCTACACGAGTCCATCCTGGTTCAGGTTGTAATAAAATGTCTCCTACTTTAGCAGGTGGGTTTGGTTTTACTAAAGACCCCGTTTTGTCAATATCGATTGCATCTAGCGTTATGTCTATACCAGATAACTCAACTAAATGCTCTTTATCTTCAAGTTCAGTTGCTTCGAACATTAAAGTTTGCTGAACTCCGTTAATTGGTGATCTTGCTTCAACCTTAGTTAAGTCGTAAGATATTCCGTCGATCTTTAAAATAGCTTTTTTCTGGAAGTAACTGCTTAATGCTACAAGTCTTAACTTAGTCCCTTTAAATTTAAAGCTAGCAGACGCTTCTTCTGTACTCCCCGATGGTGCAGAATAATAATGAATAGTTTCATTGTATGCACCTTTCTGAGTAGTTATGAAATTCCATTTTCCATCATATTGAATATTTGAATCTGCGTCATCCATACGCTTCCATCCAAATTCTGGTTGGAGTAATTGGTCACCTACTTTAGCAGTTTTCACTAAGTATCCTTCACTGTCAATATCAATACCCCAGAATGAAACAATATCAGGTTTAGCTGATTTAATAACGACGGTATGAGTTTTAACCTCTAAGTTTTGCTTCTCATAAACCAATACGAAATTTCGATCTGTTCCTCTTAATGAATACGTTTCCTCATTACCATCAATTGAGATAACCATAGAATCGTTATGGATGAGTCTGTTAGGACATATAATTCTTAATGATTTTCCTACAAACATAAATTCAACCGAATATTCAGGTTTATTGGGATTTGCATAATGGAATAGCTCTTCTGCAGAACCAGCGGATAGTCCCCAAACACCCGCATATGCAAAGTTTTCATCTTGGTGTTTATATCGTTTCCAACCACTTTCAGGTTGAAGTAACACATCACCTACTTTAGTAGGTGGTACCATTGACCCAGTTTCATCAATATCAATAGCATCTAGGTGCATGAATACACCCTTTAACTCAACAGTATGAATTTCATCAGTTAAACCTTGCTTATCAAATAATAGTACTCTAGTCGGTGAAACATCTCTATCAGCATAAAAGCTAATTGTTTCAGGTTTACCATCAATTATTATTTTAGCATCTCTATCGTAAGTGTTATTAGAAACACCGATAACTCGAAGTTTAGTTCCTTTAAACTTGAATGTTGCAGACATAGCACTATTGTCAACTGAACTTTGCTTTGCATGCTTAAATCGAGCGGTAGAATTGTGGTATTCAGGAAGATTGTCTATTAACGTCCAATTACCTGAATACTTAATATTAACATCAGTATCATCAATTCGTTTCCAACCAGTTTCAGGTTGAAGCAGAACGTCACCTACTTTAGCAGTTTTTACTAATTCTCCATCAAGAATGTCAATAGCATCCATTATAATTCCTTCAGGACCCTCAAGTTTAACTGAATGAAATTCATTTTTTAGACCTTCTTTATTGTAAAGTAGAACTTTCCAGTTATCTGAACCTAGTACTGGATTGTATGATTCTTTGACACCGTCGATCGTTATATCTACAGGACCATAACCTAAATTAACACTTTTAGAAACAAGTCTGACACCTGTACCTTTAAATGAAAATTCTACAACTGATTTGGTAAGGGAATATACTGCTGTACTATTATAGTACCTATCATCAGTAAATCTATTCCAAGCACCATCACCATACTTAATTAATGAATCAGCATCATCGAAACGATTCCAACCAGGATCAGGTTTATCTAATATCTCCCCTACTTTTTTGGGTGTAAATACATAACCATCAGAATCGATATCAATTGCATCAAGATTTAAGTATGTACCTAGAATCGTTACTGTATGCGGCCCTTTATTAAGATTTGTTTTCTCATATATAACAGCTTGCCTTGTTCCCTCCCATGCATCGTAATCTAATCTCTCTGTATTGCCATCAATAACGATTGTTGCATATCTATCATAACCACCATTATTAACAAGTCCAATAAGCCGAAGTTTAGTACCTACGAAAGAAAATTTAATCTGTACTGAGTTTGATGGTTGACTAGAACTTTTATAGTGGAATGTTTTCAAATAATTATCAGAGTATTTAGAGTATCCACTAAACCAATTTTCTCCTTCAAAGATAATATTCCTATCGCTATCATCAATACGCTGCCACCCTGGTTCGGGCTGAGTTAATACTCTCACCATCATATCACCTCTCCATTTTTATCTTAAAATAATTTCAATTGCTCCATCAGTAGCAATTACTATGCCCTAACTATTTGTATTAACAGCTTGATGGATCAATAAATTTAAATATTTCATGCATAACAGAAAGGAACTAATTTACTTACTAAAAGACATTTAAAATACAATTGAACTGCTTAAGCTTTTACTTTTACAACAGCTCTAGCAGTTCAATTTTAAAAATTACATAATGTCATGAAAATACGAATATTCGATATCATATACTTAAGTAAAAGCTAATCTAGCACTCTACTTTATTATCTCGTTTTCTTCCAATTCCAATTATTCCACCAAGATTCCCGGCTATGTTTTAACCATATTTTTGGTTCTTCTTCGATTAATATATCGCTTTCCTCAAATTCAACCGGTTCTTCTGCCTGATAGATATTTTCTAATTTAAACGTATCGTTTTCAACAAGTATACTTTCGTTGTCTAAAATGCGATTAAATTGTTCTATTTCATCTATATTCGTATGAACGAGATTTCTTCTATTCACTGGAGTTGATTGGATCTCTATACTAGATAATTCTCTTACATTTTCAAACATACCGTATGTATTTATGGATGCTTTATGAGTTGATTTTCTTTCCCATTCATATAGCTCATGTATATTTGAAGCCTCTTCAATTGACTTCCGATGCATATCCTTCAATTCAAAGATATTCATCATTATATTTCGTACTGTACGATCTAATTCTTCATTCTTCACTACATCTGTATTAAATTCTCTTACACCTTTATGCAATTGATCCGTGACTACTATATTTGCCTCTGCCTCTTTCATAAGCTTTTCCATTGGGGCAGATGTAATATTCTTTACATACCAGTTTCGATCATTTATTGCGGTTTCATATTGTTCAATACTAATCTGTAACTCTCTGTCAATAATCTTAAAATTCTCTTTATCGATCATTTTTGCAGCTAATTCTTTTACGACTTTTACATTATCTATCGTTGCAACAGTCGCATCAACTTCTTGCAAGACATTACCAAACTGATAGAATGAACTAATTTCTGCTCTTGTTTCATTTTCTTTATTCATTATTTCATACGTATCTATATTTGTTTGTAATTCTCTTTGGGTTCTTGCAAACAAATCATAATCTGGTAAGTAAACTGTAATTCCTAATCCTTCGAATAGATCAAACTCTTCATACGATGCTTCTAGTTCTTTTTCTAATACAAAAGTATCACTTTCAACAAGTATACTTTCGCTGTCTACTGTTCGGCTGGATTGTTCTATCTCACCAATAGTAGTATTAAAAGTATTGTACTTATTCGTTAAAGTTGTACGGATTTCTTCACTAGCTAGTTCTCTTTCAGACTCACTTACATGGTATTCATGTATTGATGCTTTATTATCTAATTTTCTTTGCCATTGGTCTGTTTCAAAAATATTTGACTCGTACTCATTATTAATTTGTCGCATATCATCAAAATGCTTAATTTTCATTATGAGTTGTTTCGTAAGTCGTTCTAATTCTTTATCCTTAATTACATTTGTATTACGTTCTTTTATTATTCTCTCTAATTGATCAGTAGCGATTATATGCGTATCTATTTCTGGCACTCGCTTTGTCATCGGATCAGATATAGTACTTTCTGCATACCAATTCCTATCATTCGTTGCAGTTTCATATTGTTCAATACTAGTTTGTAACTCTTTCTCAATATGTCCTATATCATTACTATCAATTATATTAGTTGCTACTTCTTTCACTAGATGACCAATCGAATCAACCGTATTAATTTCTGCTTCTATATTATTTTCTCTATTTGCTATTTCAGCTGTCTCAATATTCGTTAGTAATTCCCTTTGAATCCTTGCGAATAAATCATACTCCGGTAAGTAAACTGGAGTTCCTATTAAATCAAAAAGATCAAATTCTTCATAACGAGAATCCTGTTCTTTTACGCGTCTATTAACAAGTTCATATCCTTCATCATTATGCGCTATCAATTGTTCTTGCTTTGTAAACTCTACAGGGCTAATACATTCTGATTCATTATCGACTTTAACTCTTTCACTTGTTATTGGTTCATTACTTTCTTCACTTATAAACAATCGATCATACAATACAGAATCCGCTACTTTATCATCCTCCACTAACAACTCATGAAGGTCACGCTTTGCTAATTCATACGCATTTGTAAATGGAGTTTCTATTTCACATAGAATCCGATTCATGGAAGATATATCTGCTTGAGCAGTATGATACTGTCCATTTACTCGATTGAAATGTTCATATCCATATATTCCCATATCTTCTTGCTCACCTATAACTCGATTAGAAAGTTCATAAGAAGGTACATTCACTTCCATTTGTAATACTTTTCTATCTATAGCAGCTACATCGAAAAAGACTCCCTCTTTCTCTTGCATGGTTCTATCTGCTAGATCCGTATCACGAACATTACCATATACTGAACGTATGTCTCTTTTAGCTGAATTAACTGTTATTTGTTTCGCTTGTAGTTCTCTCTGTACACGAGCAAATAAATCATAGTCTGGCATATAAACTGGGATTCCTAAACTATTAAAAAGATCAAATTCCTCATAAAATCCAGTCAATTTTTTGATTTGTCTACTAGCAAATTCATAGTTATCTTGAATAGTCCCCAATAATTGTTTATGTATTAGGTCCATTTCCTCATGGTGTATATAGTCAGTCCATACATGTTTCGTTTTCTTATTAACTTGTTCGTCTTCAGCTAATTTTACTTCTACTTCTTTTGTGAGCACATCACTCTGTATCATTTCTGGAAGATTATAATCCATGTACAAATGATTCTGACTTGATACCATCAATGACTCTACTAAATTTACCTCATTAGAATGGTACTGTCTTTCTAATAACTCATATTCACTTATGAATTTACTTTCATATTCATGCGTTATATGATTCATGTCATTCATTTCTATGTGAGATGAATCATATTCTATTAATAGTTTTTGAGCGTTATTATATACATGGCCACCATATGTATATATGTCTTCCATTATGCGGTCCGCAAATGACACATCATATTCATTAGTTTGAAGTTCTAGCTTTTTACGTTCTAAATCTTCTATATTAATAAATCTTCCATCTATCTTCAGTGCTTTTCTATTTACAAATTCAAAATAATTTATTTCACCATTTCGCTGAATGGCATCTCTATTCGCTGTATTGTAATTTATATTACAAGCCTGTATTTCTCTTTGTTTACGAGCAAACAAATCATAATCTGGCATATAAACCGGAATCCCTGTATCAGTAAATAAATCAAATTCCTCATAAGAAGTAGTTACTTCTCTTGGCAAGTTATTATAAAGCTCAAAATCACTTATCTCTTGTACAGGTAATTCTTTTTGGCTAATCTCTACATGATCCACATTTCTAACTACAGTACTACCTATTTCTTTTTCTCTTCTTTCAGTCAATATTGTCTCATAAAATCCTTCGCCATATAAAATACGTGCAACCTGTACCCATCGCGGTATTTCATCTACATTGGTTGCAAATTCTCGTAATTTCTGTTTTACTCTCTCTTGCTCAATTGGGAGCATATTACCTGCTTTATATATCTTACGATCTGTACTAGACATTTCTGTTACATCTGCATACTTTGTATCTAATCTGCTTCCATTGTTCCCTTCCATATGTTCCATATCAAAAGTTCGGTCATGTTGCATTGCTTTCTGATAGTAATGAACATCTGCAAGAATTTCTTTAAGCGGTTTAGAATCCTGTATGCTTAACAGTTCCATGTTGATACTCCGCATTAGGCTTGCAATATCCACTTTAGCAATATTAGCAGTCACCTCAACTTGCCTTATTGCCTCTACAACAAGGTCTGTTAATATACCTTTTCCCTTTACTATTTTGGTTGCAAATACCCCAGCATCTTCTTCCTTAACAGCTTTGAATCTTGAATATGGAGGCAAACTGACTGGAAAATTATTCGCATTTTTTACAAAAGGATTTAAAACAGAAAGCGAGAGACTATATGTTTTCTTCATTGTTGATCCCAAAGGAATCGAAACAACATGACTCTTCTTTTTCGTACATAAAGAAGGGGAAGCAATAGAATAAATTTTCTCACTCACTCTCTGCATTCCCCCTTATATGATTAATGATTAAATATCTTCTTTATAAATAGCTAGACCAATCGGATTAAATGGCGTTGCTTTCGCTTGTGTCATCGGAGAGACTGCGGTAGTCGGCAACGTATAACGATATAATTGTGCAAATTCATAACTTGCTGTAATCTCTACCCCGTTAATTGGGATTTCTTTAAACGTCACTGTTTTATCATCTTCATTTAAAATAAAGTCAGTATTAGGAACTAGAGTACATGCATTGAACAACTTAAGTGTTCCTGCTTTTGGTTTATGCTCTAAATGGAAAACTTTTCTCATTCCATTTCCTTTTCCTAAAGATTCACTTGTAACTTCCTTTTCAATTTCCAATTCATCGGCCTGTTGAATATTTTTTGGGTGAACAGCATAGACATCATCTAATTTTCCAACATATCCATCATTAGGATGAACGATATAAATCTGTGACAAATGATATTTCCCACTATAGACAGATGGATTAAATCGACCTTGTCCACTATCAATATCCATATCGTGAGTAATAAATGATAAATAATGTTTTTGATACATTGCACCTGTATATGATTGAGCTAATAATACAGAATCATTTCCATTACCTGTATTTTCTCCGTAGTCTAAATTTGCATTTCCAATTTTTTTATTAGGCGCATAATTATATTGATCTCCGTTACGACAACCACCAATAATTACAGTGTTTTTACGCGGTGCATTATCAAATGTGTACATTCTTCCAATATATAATGGTACAAATAATGCTCGAACAGGACTTGGTGTTGGATCTACACGCATAAACATAACAATACGATCTTTATTTCCATTACCATACATATAAACGACAGAATCACGTTTCCAATCTTTTGTAAAACGGGCTTCTGGTGTAAAACTAATCGGTGTATAAGGCGAAGGATTTACAAAATTAACTGTAGAATATACTTCAGCCATAATACTTTCCATTTTTTGTACGTCAAATGATGTCTTCGCTACTAAAGTATCTAACGTTCCGTCTGCCTTTGGTGCTAGAAAATACACTCCAGAAAATTTAATGTTCTCGGAACTTTTTGGGGCAGTTTGAAATTCAATTGCTGTATCTGAAATTGTATATTCCCCCGGATCGACCATCTGATTATTTCTATAAACCATAAAACGACTTTCATCAAAATTTGAAAATGGCAAATTAAATGATTTTTTTGAACCGGTACCGTTTCCTAAATCACTTTCAGCATCTGATAACTTTACTTCCTTCTCAATAAAATATTGGTTAAACGTAAAGAAAATCATATCATTATTTGGTTCGTATGCATCATTTGTTAATCGATACTCACAGGTGATTTTATCTCCTTTTGCAATCGCTTGATTAAAAATAACTTTCCCCGCTTTAGCATCAACTTTATATTTATCCTTTTCTAGTAAAATGCTATTTACATACACTAATAAAGAACTTTCAACTACAGGAAATGTCGGAATTTGAAATTCCTTTTTCACTCCATCTCCCATGCCTAGTTTTCCTAATGGAGAATCCACAGGAATAAATCTACCATCTGTAAAATCAGAATCGCTCGTATCATAAGCATTTGCCACTCCAAATCTGCGCCATTCTCCATCACTACCTAACGATTCAAATAATCGAACATCAATAAACTTATTGATACCACTTCTAATTTTAAAGTATAGCTTTCGACTCCATCCTCGCTCTGTAATCATTTTCTCTAATTCAACTGGTAATGTTTGTAAATATGCTACTTTATCAAACCACATGTTTTCTCTCTCCTTTACATTGACTTCTCATAAATTCCTAATCCAGCTGGACGATATGGTGTCGCTGGTCTTTTTGTAATTGGCGAAATGGCATCAACATTATAAAAACGATAAATATCAAATGTATCTGGACAAGTATTCTTTCGCACTTTTAACTTATCCCCATTCAATAATCCTAAAGGAGATAGTAAAACCATGTGAGGTAAGAAACCTCGCACACCTTCATCTGGATGAACAACATAAGCACGAGATGTATGAACTCGACCACTATATACCGAAGGATTAAATTGATACTTATATTCATCATTATCATGAGACTGCCAAGCTAGTGGATATTGACCACCATTTACTCCTTTTCTATCAGGTGGCATCTCATTCGGAGCAACATTCCAAGCAATATAATGAGCTTGATATCTAGCCCCTAATCGCGAGCGCTTAATAATAACGTTATCAATACCATTACCTGGTGATTTAGGATATGTTTTTAAAATTGGTAAGCTATCATTCACATTTCTATATGGTTTCTTATCATTAAAATCAAATGCATGTGAGCTATTTTCTGCACCTGTATCAAATGCTGTCCCAGCCCAAAGTGCGTCACCAATTTGATCATCTTTCGCATAGCTTTCAATTTTGCCCATGTATAAAGGTGTAACCGGAACTACATTATTTTCAAATGCAGGTGTATTATCTGCTTGAATTAATAAAACTACACGATCCTTATCTACTTGGCCAGTCACTCTAACTAATGAATCAGGCCACCAATTTGTTTTTACATCAACCCCTTCTAAATTCGGGTTACGTAATGTAATTTTTACAAACGGTGACATCATAACATCCGTATTAGCACTGGTATAATCTATACTTGGATTGCCATTCTTCATAAGAATATCCGTTTTACTCACTTCTACATCTATTAAAATTTTTGTGAAAGAATCATAAGCTACTGCTGTCGCTGTCCCATCTTTAAATGCAGGATCTTTTTCAATCATATAAACATAAAAACAGGAACGATCAAGATTTTTACTATATCTTAATTTTGCATCCTTAATAAACTCCGCTTTATCCTCTTCCGTATTAAATTTATACGAAAGATCCTTTTTAGCAATATCCCAAGATGCGATTTGGACTAATCCATACATAGCCCCTTCTGCATTTTTAATAATCGTATGTTCCGCAATTCCAAACCGGTATAATGTTTCATCCATACCAGAATTCTTTAAAATTGCTAATGGATAACCTGCTTTTTGAAACCTTTTAACCTTTGTCCATCCGTTACTAGTTGCTACATTTATAAGATCATCTAAGAAACTTCCTTCTTGAAATACCTTTTCAATAAACGCCACTTTACTTCACTCCTAATCTTTTAAAAATTGATAATTAAGCCAAATAGCTTTTTTCTCTAAAGATTTATTTATATATTCAAAACGGATAATCGCTTTCGCAGGAATTTGTTTAACAACAGAAAAATTAAATCCTTCAGGAACATCTTTCATATAAATTTCATCTGCTATTTTTTCATTATTAATATATAAATTCCAATAATCATTATCGTTATATTTTGATGCACCAATAGAAAATGCAATCATCTCCATATCAACTGGTGCTATAAATTCATTATGATGAATATTTTCATAAACACCTATTCTTCTTCCTTTTATAAAAGGAATCGTTTTGGTTGGAAAGTATGGAGCATCTAATCGGCCACCTGCCATATAATTTACAGCAAAACTCATAATCTCCCTCCCATTACTTCAAAAACTGTAAAGCAATCCATACTTGCTTATTATTAATTCCTTGGTTATGAAATTTAAAAATAATTTTATCTCCAGCCTTTAATTGCATATAGGACATAAGACTTATACCTTCTGGTATTTTTTTTGTATAAATATCCTCACAGACAATACCGTCATTTACAATAAGCGACCATTTATCATCGATTTCATACATAGAACTACTCACACTAATGGCATAAAACTCCATGTCAATTGGTAATACGTATTCCATCTTATCTTCTGTCCATGCTTTAGAATCCATTATAAAACCTTTCATATACGGAAAGGTTTTTGTTGGATAAAATGGCGCATCTAATCGACCACCAGCTATATAAGTTGTTTCAAACAAAGGTAATCACCCTTTTTATTGTATTAAAAAATCCCCATGCATCATTACGACACATCGGGAATTGGTAAATTAGATAACATACCGCTACCTTTATTAATAAGCCTTGGCTGTACTCGATCTAATTGTTTGTTTGCGTTATAAATTAGTTGCATCTCCATCTTTTTACCCGTTATTTTATGGGATATAAGGACCTTTTCAAGCAGTGCTTGTCCATTAAAAACCAAATCGTAGTGCAAATATTTATCTCCAACAACTGCCGATAACCGAGCACCATCACGAACCAGTGTATACCCCTCGGTCATACCCTCTTTAAAAACATCATTTGGATCGTTACCAGGCATCGGTTTTCCACCGCTGTAAAATTCCCTATCAATTAATCCTTTCATTAAATACATAATAGGATCATATAAATTCTTTTGCATTATCATAGAATCACCCCTAATTTACCCTTGTTACAGGCCATGTTTTAGCTGGGCGTTTAATATAATATCTATCTGCATTTAAATCTGTTTCATCAAACGTTAAATCTGGTAAAGAACCATAATCAAATAAGATATTATTTTGTGTATCTAATACTTGTAATCGCCCGGTAAGTATTCCTAAAGGAGTGCGCACCGCTTCAAAAATAATAATATTCACGCCATATTCTAGTGGTATATCAACATACGTAGGATTGTTTCGGATAAAGTAGTTTTCCACTATTAATTTATTATTACAATAAATATTTAATAAATCTCCATCCTCATAATCCCAATCCCACAGCTTTAATCGTAATGTATCTACATTTACTGTGATTCCTGTTATATCGGTATACGGAGTAGGTTCATATCCATAGTTAACGGATAAATCTAAAGTTTGATAGAATCCATCATCAGCAGAAATCATTGTGTTAATTCCTTTAACAAAGTAGTTCCACTGTTGCCCAGAATCCCTATTGTAAATGGAAACCACATCGAACAATTGAATTCGCGGATTCCCTATCACAGCAACTGTTAGTGTTCTGAATTTTTGAATCGCTTTTAAATGATAAGCTGCAGCAACTGCCCTTCTTGCAAAGAATGTTGTTGCCCAAGGTACCTCTATCATTTCCTCTCGCAAATCCCCTAAAGAGACGTTTTTAAGTAAGAATGAATTAACAAAACCATTAGCATAATCTCCGCATTTAATAACAATACTATTACTAATGTCCTGATCTGTTAATTGCATATCTAAAGAGATTAGGTTTTCCCCTTCTCTAAAACTAAATTTGGCAAGTTCGTTAATTTCGTAGTCTGGCATTTTCATAAATGTACAACTTCCATCTGGTTCATGTTTAATGTAGTGGAATGTTGTATCTATAATATCGCGTACAATTTCATCCCACTTTTGAAACCTCTTTCCAGTTGCCCCTTCAACAATCCAGCTTTGATTGGTCCCAGGAATGTTTACCCTACTTCCGTGTAATGTAACTCCTGCTTTTTCAAGGAAGAATTTCACTACATCATACACATTTCCAGTTGGTGCAACAATTTCATCTGATCCCGGCGTTGGAATTACTGATTTTTGTAGAACCTTTTTATAAGATGTTGTGCAGGTAACTGATATTGTGCCGCTTTCGGCATTCACCTTTACGTCAGATACAAAACCATGTATATACGGTAAAGCTTCTTCGCCATAACCGATAGAAACCTTAAATTCAGTCTGCGGATATAGTTGGTTTGTGTTTGTTACTTCACTGTTGTAAAACCATTCTTGAATGGAAGAAAACTTACCATACCAGTTATCAGGTGCCATTTGCCCATATTCATTAGCAAAGGTAATAGAAAATGTACTTGCGAACTGATCTGCGTTCTCCTGCACTTCCAGGCTCACTACACGATGTTGTATTTGTACATAAGAAGAAGATTCTCTTTTTTTCATATAAACAATTAAATTAGGAGCATTATTCCCCACTTGGAAATAGCTCCCCAACATTCTGATTAAAGAAATTGATCCTTCTCTCACATTCCATCAACTCCAATACCTGCTTGTGACATAGATATTAATTTACACTTTGCTATTACTAGTGTTCCTTTACGTATTGCATCAACTTCATTAGGTGGAATAATACCACCATAGGTACCATAATCACCTGTAATAATATGAGGGCGATATATTTCACTCATGAACTCACGCCAATGACTGATATCATTGAATAAAGCAGTAAATTCTACTTCACATCCTTTATTACCAGTACTTTGGTAACGAGGATATCCATGCATAACATTGTAATTTTTTAATCCGTTTAAGGATTTAGGCATTTTCGTTTGTTCAATCATTGCAATTGTAGGTATAGGCCCATATGCATGATAATAAACATCACGCAAATAGGCTACGTCAGAAGAACCGTAACCGATTGTTGTAAATTCAATTGTTTGTGGCCCTGCACCAACAAAAATTTCTCTTGCTTCCCAGGCATAAGCACCTCTTGCTCTAAATTTTTCAATACCATTTACTCGAACAATAAAGTATTTATCTGGTAACATACCATCAGAACCAATAGGAACTTGGGACATAAAAGAAAAATTATATGTCCCAGGCCATGAAAAATTAATAGTATATTTAATTGTACTTTTTAATTCTGTAACATCCCATAAGAGATGATATGAACCAGCTCTTCTATGCAATGTTTTTAATATACTCATACATTACGCACCGCCATTCCCATTAGATCGTCAGCAACTACGTTTTGTAGTAATTTTCTCATTTTCACAAAATCCTCTGCAGTTTGCAATTTTTCAACAGCAACTTTGAATGTAGCATTTTGAATTGTAACACCTTTATCTGTTTTCTTTTCAACAGAAGAGTGCCCAGCAAATGGATGTGCAGATTTTCCAATCATATCAGCAGAATGTGCTCCCATTTGTCCAATTCGGGTAGATACATCCGTTACTAGTTGCATCGGTTTCGGTGGAACAACCGCTTTATTTAACAATCCAGAAGCCTTGTCCACAGCCGGGATCATTTTTTCCATCCCTACACCAAGACCTTCTGTAATATATCCGCCGTACTCCATCATTAGACGAGAAGGAGATTTTATACCAAAGAAACTTTTAACTGCTTTTGGTATTCCGTCTACAACGCCTTTAGCTTTATCAACAACCCAGCCAGCCATAGATGTCATACCTTTACCAATACCAGCAATAATATCTTTCCCCCAGCTTACAGCGTCGTTTGCTATCCCCTTAACTATAGAACCAACTTTACCGAATACATCCCTTACTGTATCAACAATGCCGTCAAACGCTCCGACGATAGCTTTTTTAATTGCTGCAAAGTTACTTACTATGAAATCTCTAATAGCACCAACAACACTAAATATTGTGTTTTTTATCTTATTAAAGTTATCCACCACAAAGTTAACAAATGTCCGAACAGCAACTATTATTGTTTCTTTAATAAAATTCCATGCGGTTACAATAATAGACTTTACGATATCCATTACAGTCGTAATTGTGTTTTTTATAAAATGAAATGCTGTAACCACAAAATTCTTTATAGTCTCTAATACAGTTATAAAAACTGTTTTAATTACATTCCAAATCGTAGAAATAACCGTCTTTATTCCATTCATTACAGTTGTAATTATGCTATGAATTGCTTGAAACACACTACTTACAACTGATTTTAAGAAGTTTAATACAGTCGTAAAAATTGCCTTTATTCCATTCCACACTGTAGAAATGACGGTTTTTATCCCATTCATCACAGTCGTAATTATGCTGCGAATTGCTTGAAATGCACCACTTATAAATGTTTTCAAAAAGTTTAGCACCGTCGTAAAAACTGTTTTTATAATATCCCAGCCAGTTTTAAAAATATTTTGCCATGTTTTAATAGCAGTAGAAATATAGCTTTTAATAAATTCTAAAGCAAACTTAACAACACTTTTTATTACGTTTAGCACTGTATTAAATATCGTTTTTATTAAATTCCAACCAATTTCAAATGTCTTTTTCCATATGTTGATATACATTGTAATTACAGTAGTAATTATTTTCCATGCCCCGCTAAGTATTTTATCTATAAACGCTACCGCAGATTGGAATACTTTTTTTGTTCCTTCCCAAAAACTTGAGAAAAACTTTGACAAACTATCCCATACTGACTTCGCAACTTTAACGATAGCATCCCAGGCTTTAGAACAAATATCACTGATCCATTGCACTGCCTGCTTTGTATATTTCACAATTGAATCCCAATTTTTATACAGCACATATACTAAACCAACCATTAAAAGTATTGCAATGCCCCATGGACTTAATACTAATGAAAACATTGATTTTCCAAGACCAGTCAATATCTGTGCGAACTCACTAAAAACTTTAATTAGTTTTAAGGCATCTTTAATAATCGCCGTAATTGCACCCGGTATTTGCATTAATGTTTTAACTATATTTACAAGGCCACCAATGATTTCACTCGCCTTAGATATAAGACTAGAAACAGATTTGATTAACTCAACCGTTTGCTTCAACGATGGTATTACTATATTGGAAATCTTCACGACTTGTTGAGCGATAGGTTGAATAGTTCCAGCTAAACTCTTTGCATCTTTTTCAGTTAACCCAAGCATATCCTGTAGTTTTTTTTGAGAACCTTCCACATCGGTAGCAAATTGTAAAGCTTTGCTATTGACTTGTTCTATAGGTTTTGTAACTTTATTTGAAATAGTGTCACCAAACGTTTGCATTTGCTTACTAATATTCCCAAGAGAATCTGCTGATTTTTGGATTTTTTCTTGCATTGTATTAGAGGCTTTTTGCACTCTCTCTTCAAACTTTTCTACACCTTTATATGCCTGATCCGCTTTGTTACCAATCTTCCCAAAAACATTGGTCGCCCCGTTACCAAATTTTTGAATTTGTCCATTTATTTGATTAAGTACTTCTGCTGGTTTCTGAAATTTTTCTTGTATGTTCTTAGAAGCCTTTTGTAAACTTTCCTCAAACTTTGCTAAATCCTTATAAGCTTCATCTGCTTTAATTCCAATTGTACCAAACAACTGGAATACTTCTGTAAACATTCACTCCCCCCTTTCTAACTAGGAAGTTTTTTATTCCTGATCGTCTTCAAACTGAAACTCTGCAATCAGCTTATTTGCATGGTCGATACATTCCTCTTTGGACCAAACTTCCATAGTCTCATTTTCTTCCCCATCCGACGTAGATTCCGTAAGTCCAAAAGCTTGCAAATAGTCCTGAAAAGTTGTTCCTTCTTCTAATTGCCTTGTTTGAAATCCGATAAAGGCCATCTTTTTCCATTCATTTAATTCTTCTTGCTGCTCTTCCTGACTAATAAAAGAAAATAAGTCCATTAAACGAGAATACGGTATGGATAAGACATAATCATCTGTCCATCCATACCGTTTTTGGACTTTATCAAAAGCCCTTAGCATATTTTGCTCTGTTTCTTCTATGTATTTATTAGAGTCATTTTCTACATTTCTTGTTTGTTCCACTTGAGACTTTGAGATTTGATTAGACCCTTGACCTGATTGAAAAAAGACATTAAATCTTCACTTTCTAATAATCCTTCAATAACTGCTACCATAGCTTCTGGTGGTAACTGATCGAATTCTTCACGCTTAATCTGTAATAGACTAGAAAAAAATTCCGAAAACTCATCTTCACATTCCGGAATCATAGACAATAATTGAAAGACAAACTCTAAACCCTTTTCTTTTTTTTGTTTTTCAATTTCATTTAACTGTTCTTGTTGCTCTTCATTCATTTGGGCCAATTTAATTTTTTCATCAATTTCATTCTTTTCTTTCCCAAACTCCATAAAATCAGTCATTGCATGACGACCAACTTTAGAAATAATCTTAGTAAAACGCCAAACATCTTTTACATTTAAACGTCTCATCTTCATCTTCTGACCTGAAATTGTAATTTCTGTACTATTATGCATCATTTTTTCTAGCATTGTTGTCATATTCAATATCTCCTTTTATAACCTAAAAATAAAACCTACAACTTATTTACTTGTTGTAGGTAATTTAGGTGCTTTTTTCTTTGGTAAATAAATTTCATAAGGGGGTGTATTAGGCGAACTTTCACTATAATGACCAATAAATTTGCATTTAAGTCCTACAGTTCCTTTACCATCTTTTAAATCAATTTCTACAGAAGAAACTACCATTGCATTTCGGATAACAAAAATAACCGGAATATCACTTCCTGAAACTACACCTACTATTGCAATATCACTATAACTTGCGTCTTTAATTTCATTGGTTGGTTTTACAATGTTATAATCGTTATCAGTCGTACTATCTACATCTACGCCTGGTAGAGCTAACTCTAAATTTTCTTTCGTAAATTCTACTAGTGTAACCTCCATATGTGGTTCATCTTTTAATAGCCATTTTCCGCGAACTAGTTTTCCTAAAACACCATCAATATCAGCATCATAGTATTCTCTAGTAAACCCCACTTTACAGCCACCTGTAGTAGCTCCTAACATCTCACCTAGGTCTTTAACACTTTTAAAACCTTTATACATTACACCCGGTCCAATAACAAAATTATCAGTTGTACCCTCACGTACACCATTAATAAGCTTCCAACTCATTTTTTTCCCTCCTTAATATAATTCCATTCTTCCTACCCGTACAAGAAACTTAATACTAATATGAATAATTGATGGATCTTCATCTGGAACTGTAATACTGCCTGCTCGATGAATTGTAATAATACCAGAATCTCTTAACAATCCCGCTTCTCTGTCTAACAAATGTTCTATTCGCCTTGAAATTACATCCGCTTTTTCATAATCACCTTGGCCACAATATATATCAAAAGTGAGGATCATACGATCAATTACCTCTATATCATCCGGATTATTAGATTCAATTCTCATTACCACATAAGGCATTTTCATATCATTTTGTGCAGTTTGAAATGTTAGAGCGGGCTCTCCTTCATATTTCGATAGATTACTTTGCACAATTGTATCTTTCTCAATAATATTTCTAATTGTTGCAATCGCTTTTGTCGTCATTGTTCTCCTCCCAATGTCCTTTTTAATTCCCCACGCTCTTTTTCAAACGTTTTTAAGAAAAAAGGTCGGGCTTCTACAGTACTTGTACCATTTTCGACATACACCGCTCTTTTTAATTGGCTTCCAATCGTTCCTACTACTTCGTTATCTGTAATATGTAAGCCATATTTAATGGAATCTTGTAATTCTCCCGTTCTAGAAGCAAATGTCTCTCCTGGTTTTGAAGCAATATATGTGCGACTCGATCGTGGAATTTTATACTTCACACCATTGTGATTACCTGATACTGTTTGTTTCATTTCTCGTTGCAGTTGATTGCAAGCACTTATAATTCTTTCTACCATCATTTTATTAAGTTGTTCTTTAACCTGTTCTACATTACGTGTAACCATGAACTCCGATGTATTCGTCATTTTATTCCAACAGCTCACAATACAATTCAATATGGTGATTTAAAAATGATGGATTTCTTGGTTCTCCTCTTACCTCAAATACATAATCATGAAAATAGATTACATCATTTGTATGGATGTTATGTTCTGCAGAAGTATAAATTTTATAATTCGGCTCAAAATTTTGTTTATTTCTTTTTAACCTTTCATTATCTACCGCTGTGTGTGTTGTTACACGACACTTCATTCTTTCATAAATAATGACAGGCTCTTCTTTAAAATTTCCTGCCGGCTGTTTTACCTTTTGATTCCTTTTCACAGTTACTTCATGTATATATAATTCTTCCATATCTAATGTTCACAGCCTATTCTTTCATTCATAATGCTATTAAAGGGTTTCTACTTCGGTATTTTTTTAATACTTTTAAAATCTTTTTATTAACAGTTTCCTCATCTAGCGATTCAATATTTATTTCATATGAATAATCTCCGATATTTGCTGATTTTTTCATATTTTCATATTGTAGATTTGTTCGAATTACCGCATAACACGTCATATCGATGATGCATTTTTTCATTAAAGTCAAAAGCCCATCATAATCTTGTATGGTATACTCAAATTCATATAATTGATTCTCACTTAAACCATATACAGTGCAACCATCAGAAAAAACTGAACTGGTAACTTCTTCTCCAGAACCAATATGGATTACCTTGATCAAATTTTCTGCTCGAAAAGAAAGCCAAGCCAATTTACTAGTTCTAACTTTCTCTTTCATTGGGTTACTTGGCTTACTTCTCAAATAGTTTTTAGTAATCAATTCATATTGACTAATGAGTTCCTGGATTACCGTATCGGGCATTCGATGAACATTTACCCTGTTCTTTATGTCCTGTACAGTAATTTCCATTCTTCCACCTCTTTTACTTCTCTTTCTTTTTAACCTCTATACTATCTATTAACTTAAAATGTCCTGTACTCAGTAAATAGTTTGCTTTCTCATTTGCAACCTTTTCCTTTACTCCGTTGAAAAAAGTATAGCCATATGCAGTATATGTACCGCCTAATTTTAATTCTATAATCTTCATATACAAATTACCTTACTTAATTCCCAAATTTATCAGGTATATTAGTAAGAATTGCTACTGCGTCCATTTCTTGAATAACTGCATCATCATCCAAATGAATAACATAAAATCGCTTATCTTCCATAACAGCAGATTTACCTTCTACAGTCTTACGAACTCGCGTGTCATACGTATTTACCGCAATAAAGTTTTTAGGATCTGCAAAAATAATTACATCATCTTGAAGAGAAGGAACTGTGACAATTTCATACCCTAACGGCTTATTAACTTGATCCCCTGTACCTAATAACGCAGCATCACCTAAGCCAGTTGAACGAGTTGTTAAATATTCAATCCACTTCTCTCTACGAGCAGGTGACATAATCCACTTTAAACCTTCATTTTTATATTTATTAGGCATCGCCTTAGATAAATTAAAGATTGAGTCTTTACTAAACCCGGCGCTAGCTTCAGCATCTCCCGTTCCCGTCACTAATTTAAAATGATCGACAATATGAGATTTACTTGATTGTTTAATTTGTTTTAACCAGCCATCATTAATTTGAAGAAATGGATCTTCTGAAGTTACATCCCCATTCCAATGAAGATCTTCAAGGTCAATACCTAACTGAGTTGACATTAATGTCATAACAGTATCTTCATATCCTTCACCTTCGATATTTTCTCGAAGTAGCTCCTCCGTAATCTCCCATGGTAAACGAATAGAAACTGTATCATATTCAACTTTCGACGTTTCTACACCCGCTCGATAGCCATCATCACTATTTTCCATTTTCCTACGTAAAATTCGACCACCGATTGCAATTTTATCTAATTCACCTTTTTTCGCTTTACGAATCTCTTTGCGATGCAATTGAGAAAATGGAGTTGCATCAAATACCATTCGGAAAAATTCTTTACTTTGTTCCGGATATAATAGCCCCGCTTTCATTCCTCCTGTTGTCATTGTACTCTTTTCAATTCGTTCAATACGTGCTAATAATTCTTTATTATTCATAGATTCATTTCTCCTTATCTTTATAGATCTAATCCTACCCATTTATTTACTGGTTTTCTCATCTCGTTTGTTGGTTTGGCATCAGCCCCAAGACTTTTACGAACTTGTGCTGATCGCTCAATTACTTCAAGTCTCTTTGAAATGGGGTCTATTACCTTCTGAATAAATTCACTTGTCTTTTTAGATTCTCTGTCATTTTCTAATTCATTAGTATCATGAGTTGATTCAAGTTCTTTATTTAACTGTTCTTCCAACTCCTGTAATCTCTCAAGAAAAGGACCCATTTCTCTCTTTACAATGTCTGCAATCTCATCTGAATTTTGATCTGCGTTTTTTTGTAACTTATTTTCTTTAATTTGGTTCATCAAAGAAATCATTTCATCAAATTTTTTATCATTTTTCTTATATAAGATTTTGCCTACTTCATTTATGGAATTAATAGTAATATCTTCCGGCGAGAAATCTGTATCACCACCCTTCATTGTATTTAAAATGTCCTTCATTTCATCTAAGGTGGAAACCATCTGCTTAATATCTACATTTCCCTCCCAAATCCCAACATAAAATACATCTTCAAACAAATTAAATACCTTTTGCATCTTAGAGTTTTGTTTACTATTTACTGACTGATTATCCATCTCCTGAGTTTGTTCCTCGTCATAATGTGACTTAAAAAAATTAAACATCTTACGAATTACACCTTTCTCATCTTGTGTAAACTCATCCATTTGTGGCATCTCCATTCTTTCTCCAACCCCTCCCATCGAAAAGCCTGTGATTTTCCCTTTTTTGATCTCTTTCCATGTTTCACTATCGTCTACTCGAACAGTCATAAGCCATGTTCCTTTTTTAATATTTTGTTTCCCAACAACCGTATTATTTTTAGAAATCCAGCTTTCTACTACTGTTCCTTTTCCTGCCAACTCGTCATGGTTTTTATCTATGTATCTATATTTCTCTAAAAAATTATAAGCCGCTCTTTCAATTTCTTCAGCCGTCATGATATCACCATGTGCATCTTCTATATTTGGTTCATAAACAACCCCTGTTACAAGTTGTTTTTCATCTTCCCTCTTTAAAATAGGGACATTTTTCAAAACGTTAGAGCCATTCATGTTCATACCCTTCATAATTGCAAATGGCCTACCATTAGCCCCCTTTGTTACTAATGAAACATAACTAATTTCTACATTTTTCAATTCATTTGGCATAATATATTCCTACTTTCTAGCAAGACTACTAAATCGAATTTGAATCTTCATTTAAAAATTTATCTCCTTCTAGAACTGGTTCGTATCCAATAACTTTTCGGCATTCATTTCTTGTTAATATACTCTTTTCGTATCCATCTATTGCATATTGCATATCACTTGCTCGATCATCTGTATCAATTTCATTTAATTGAAACTGCCAGTCCAATTCCCCCAACGTTTCTGTAAACTCTTTAAATAATTGTGTATTTAATCGATGTTCTAAAATTTGTTGACCTGGTTCAATAATTGATCTTTTATACATTTCATTCATTTCTTTTGCTGTCGTCTGTCCAAGTGATCCTGTCATAGCCCAACCAATTCTATATGGTGGAACTCGATGAGCTACACAAATTTCCATAGCATTATCTTGGCGATATAAACGAAAACTCGCTTCTTTGACATCAGGCCCTAATTTCTCTAAGCGAGCTTTGGCTCCTTCAGGGACAGGAACAACTGCTAACTTATGATGTTCTCCTTTTGTTTCGACAGAGAAAAATGTTTTTAATTCTCTTTCAACTGAATCATCTATTTCATCAACACCCTCAACAAACAAAACAGCATCTGGAATTGTTTTACCAGTAAAATAATTAATATTGTAATCTCTTACAGCTTGTGATCCTACAATGGAACCAATTGAACTCACATAATCCGGAATACCATAGTATGATGATCTAGAACCAAATTTACGAATTACAATAACTTCACCAGCTTTTTCTTCAGTGTCTAATAACGAGTTTTCATCTAAGCTATCACTAATCATTTTCCCATCTACTAACCTAAAATCTGATGGATAACTAAATCTCTTAAACCATCTCTCCTCATTATTTACAATCTGTGCAAATCGAATCTTATCTTTATGCGCACGTACCGTATGTGCTGGGATATGGTGAAGCTGCGCTGGTTCCCCTTTCAAATTACGAACAACCTCTATAATTCCCCAACCTACAGTTTCATAATCCTCCCAAACTGCCCTAAGTATTTCGCTACTTGTCATTTCATTATTGCAATACCTCATAAAACGCTTTAATTCTTTATATTGTTCCTGATTTGCCTCTGTCACTTCATCTAGCGGTGCAAAATCAAATCCCATACCAGCAATATCATTTACTTTTGCACTAATACATGCCGAGTGAATAGGGTTACTTTCTCTCAAATTTAATAATACTTGCATATCATATGGAGGCTTCACTAGTTCTTTATCACCGTACACTTGTGCAAATGGATCTATTGCCATTTGTTTACTTTGAAGTTCCTCATCACGTAAAGCCATCTCACGACTTTGTAATTTAAGTACCTTCACATTTTTAATTGCTTTTTTCTCAACCATAAGATTTATGCCTCCTTTCATATACAAATCATTTATTCAATGTTTTTCATAAAAACTTTACCAATATAAAAAAACTGAACATTACATGTTCAGCTAAACTCTTTTTATTTTTCCACCCATTATTTTTTTTTGCTTAGTAAAAAAGTATTCTAAGGCTTGTGACGTTGTATCTACTTGATCATTATGCTTACCAGATGGGAAAGAAGCTAATTCATCTATATAATCATATACCCAAGATTGTATTTTAGGATTAGGTATATATACATTTCCAGATTGAAATTCAGGGGATATCGCCTCAGCGCGTGTTTCTTTTGAACCCTGTGGATTTATAGGAATAATTCCACTTATTTCATTCTTCAATGAACTAATAATGGCAGGGCCATTTGCTTTTTTTTCAACTAATTTCGGAATGGACTTTTTAAACCCAGAATTCCGAAGGATTGACTCATATTTATGGTGAAAAACAACAAATGCTTTCTTTGTTTCTAGAAAATTCATTTGCGCCCTCACTTGATCAATTAAATATTTGTCTCCATCTATTTTTCCCCAGATCTGTCCAACCACAAATGAACTTTTATTTGTAGTGTTATCAAAAGCCATATCCCAGGAAGTAATAATTTGATCAAATTGTTCCCAATTTGGTAATACATCGTAATATTGAAACCAGTTCCTTTTAAAAATATTCCCTATATCACTTGATGGTTTTTGTTGCCATAAAGATAACCATGAGCGTGCAGAGGAAAACTTCTTTTTATCTTCATAATAATTTTGGCCATAGTGTTCCACCCATAAGCCTCTTCCTATTTCTCTGTTTAATGGATCGTTCCTTGACTCTGCTATAGCAGGAATTGATAACACAGTCCATTTCTCCTGTTCTTTCTCTAACAATCTACCAGCTAAATCATCCTCATGCCATCGCGTCAAAATTAGAATTACCTTTGCACCTTTTTGTAAACGTGTAGATAAAGTGTCTTCCCATTCATCCCATAGTCTATTTCGGTATGTAATTGATTCGGCCTCTTGGCGATTTTTAATAGGGTCATCAATAATTAATAAATCTGCTCCTTCCCCTGTAATCGAACCACCAACTCCTACAGACAACATTCCACCAGAGTGGTTATGTAGTGCCCAATCTGTTACGGAACCTTGTCGCTCATCAATTCTAATGTTAAATATCTCTTTACCAAACTCTTCAATCTTAGCACGATTTCTTCTACCAAACTTTTCAGCTAAACTTGATGCATAAGATACCTCTATAACTCTCTTATTTGGATACTTTCCTAAATACCAACTTGGCAATGTTTCTGTTATAGACTGTGATTTTGAATGCCTAGGTGGCATAAACACCATTAATCTATTAGTCGATAATTTCTCTTCAATTAAATCTTGGCAAATCTTTGTTATTAATTTTGTGTGCTTTGCATGTTTATAGAATCCCTTATGTGTATACTGAACATAGAAAGGGGTAGTTCACTTTTGCCAATTCCTTAAATGTATTTTCATCTATTAACTTATGCACATTCATCCGTGTCATGATTGTAATTCTCCTCCTTGAACTTTCTCAAATAATTTCATAGCTAAATCAAGCATTTCCTCATCACACCCAATTTTCATAGCCATTTTATTATGCTCTACTTTCATTTCTCCTGAATGATTTATATTTGCTTGCAATTGATCTTTTCTTCCCCATTTAGTTGGGAATTTTCTTTCTAATCTCCATGCTGCGGCTTTCCAATTAGATTTTGCATGCTCCCCAATTGTCTCAACGTCTCTAGCTTCACTAAATGCTAATGCCTGATCAATTTCCATGACTAACTTCACATAAATCTTATCTTTTCTCGGTACTACTTCACCTGTCTTTTCACTCGTTTCAATTGCCCTACGCCCTTGTTTTAACCAAACATAAACTATACTTCTACTTATTCCAACTAACGCACATGCGGTTTCAATATAATTCCCTACTTTAATATATTGGGTCAACCTATTTATCAGCTCATCATTCAATTTCATTGGTCGCGCCACTAGCATTCCCTCCCGTTTTAACTCATCAATTGTATTTCTTTTTCTAAACACTCAATACATATTGTTGTTATATTGTCGTCAACTACCTCACGAATTAACATTTGTTCACAATACTGAATTGTGATTGGAAATTTCAAAACCCACAAACATTTTTCAAGGCAAATTGAACATATTGGCATAGTATCTATATCTTGTTCTAACATCTAATCGCATCCTTCTGTAGTTTTTCATGTACTACTGCCTATTTTGTAGTAAATAAAAAGATGCCGTCACTTTTAAAATCTCTCATTTAATTTATAGATATCTTTTGGATTACTCTTTCTTTTTGCTAGTATCCATTCTTCATTTTTTATATTTCATTTAAACTTATTTTATTACTCTCTATTTATAGGTGGCACTATGGTGACAAGAATGTATTTGTAATTAAAAAAGCCTTAACTACTTTCGCAGAAAAGACTTTTTCTTACTTGTTTAGCAATTTTTATTTCAGATCTATATAGAATCGTTTTAATTGTGCTTCTTGAAACATTCAAATATTTAGCAATTTTCTCTTGTGTAATGCCTCTTCCTCTTGACATGATATATATTTCTCTTTCATATTTTGTCAAAGTAGAGAGCGCATCTTCTAGTTTTATTCTCTCCCATTCTGAAATGACACTTTCTTTGTTTTCATCATCCCATTCATATGTTGTATCAGTACTACGAAAATACCTTTGCATTAACAAGGAATCATATGATTTCTCTCGTTGATAAGCAGCTCTACGTTCTATTCCCCTGCGATTACCTGGCATCTTTGCATTCTTCATCCACTCCAAAGCATATGTGACATCACTAATCATACTTGTTAATATTTTAATCTCTTCTTCTTTTGCACTTATTTTTGCACTCTCTAGCTTACATAACGTTTCTTTATATTGGATAATTAAATCTCGCATATACCATTCCCACCCTTATAACAAAGCAAAATTGTTAAAAATAGAGACCATCTAAATCTACATTTAATTTCCATTTATTTTTTCTCACCAAAAAACTAAAATTATAAAAAATATCTTGCTTAATACTATTTATCATTGCTACTTTGTACTTATATGATATATGTATATAACGATTCGTTTTTATCTCTTTTTCATCATTTTTTTACATAAAAATAACCACCTGCTTGTTTACACAGGTGGTTATAATCCATATTAAAAACTTATTCATTATTAGTAGTAATCTTAACACTCCTCAACCTCAATCCCTAATGCATATGCATAGTTGTAAAAAGCAATATTTCTTTTTCTATAATAATCTCCCTCGGATAAATTCAACTCTTTCATGACCTCATATCTATTAACTCGATTCTTTAATAAATATTTTTGAATAATTATTCTATCACTTTCAATATCTAACTTTTCTAACCCTTTGTTCATCGCAATAATATAATTGATCCGCTCTTCTTTCGCATTTTCTTTGAATATATTTTCTTTCGAGAGTATCGTTTCGTTAAGATAATTACACTTCATAAATAATCTGTATTTCTTTATAGCTTTCAATACATTTTCTTTTGTAGCTTCTTTATTTAATACTGGTAATTCTATATTTAACATGTTAAGCCCCTTTCTTATCATTTATCCTTAATCATAATTTGAATTTCATATCTCTAAATCATTACAATGATTTGCTATTAAGGCTTATATCCTTCATGTATTATTTCATACATTGTATTACTAACATTTATTTTCTTATCCTTATGATTTTTGATTAATTTTATTAACTCATCACTATTTAATTCGTATAATTGTTTATCCTTATATTTGTAAATTCCATTTTCAATAAGTTGATTAATTAAAAATAACTTCATCTTGCTACACCACCATATCTTCAACGAAAAATTGAATCTCTATATCTTTTGAATTATAATAACAAATTGCGCCCCCATTAATCGGAACACATCCTACTACAATTTGAGATTCACTTCCACTTTTTACAATAGCCACTTTATACAATTTATTATCTCTTTCAACTACATCACCAAGTCTAAACTCATTTATTTTACGCCCTTTGATAGCGAATAATTTTGCCTGTTCAAATAATAATTTTTCACTTTTTTCAGCTTTCCTAATTTTTAATTTCGTACTCTTTTCAAAATGACCATAATTATTAGAGAACTCCTCTCCATTAATCCAAAACCAACTACCATGCTTTATTTCTTTTTCATTTTCTTTACAATATTCAGCGATGAATTTTTCACTTTTTTCATTTTCAATATACAATAGTTCTCCTTTTCGAATTGTTTCTCTACAATCTATAAATTCATTCTCAAAAAAGAAATTAATTTGTTGATAGCTTTCTTTTTTACCTAAATAATCAGCAATCACTCTTTCACCTTCTATTTTCCAACTCATCGGTGTCTCTTGTACTGTTGTAATCCAATTTGTTTTCATTCGTTTAATTGCTTCAAATCCTTTATATGTTCTCATTTTTAAGATGCCTCCATTTAATTATTTAAAACATATTAAATAAACTTAAAAACTACTTTCAATGTACATACGTGTAATTTCTGATTAAATACTCTTTCCATTCCTCATATTCTTTCTTAACTTCCGAACCAATTCATACAGTACAAATTTCTTGAATAATATGTTTTTTATCTACATATATATTCTTTTCTTAAAAAGGTAATTTTCTCTTACGCTTATCCCTTGTTTTTTTAAATTCTATGTGTCGATATGTATTAAACATACGAGATGTAACTCTTTCATCGTACGCTTTTATAATTGCCTCACCTGTTAAATTCGTTGTAACAATTGTTTTTTTCCCTTGTCGTCCATCAAAGAGTTTAAATAACACACGATTTACAAATGCTGTTGCTTTTAAATCATTAATATCCATATCCCCTAGCTCTGCTCCTAGATCATCAATGACTAATAAATCCATAGAAATTAGCATATTTGTTATACTATGCTCTGTTTCACAAGATTGCGTATTAAATGTCGAACGTATGTAATCAAAGAGTTCTGAACTTGTAACATACATAACTTTATCCGAACTTTGTTCATTCATTTCATGCGCTATAGAGTATGCAATATGACTTTTTCCGGCTCCAACTTTCCCCACAAGAATCAAATTAAATCGAATATCATTTAAATAGTCTGTAAGAGCCTTTTTAGCTAAAATTAAATTCTTTTCATCCTCTTCACACTCTGATATAAATGTCGAAAATCTAGCTAATTTAATAGTTTCATCTTTAATAAGACTCTGATCGTAAAATATACTTTTACGTTTTCTTTCCTCTTTCTCATAACGAAAAACATTCATTTCTTTTTCTAACCTTCTATTTTCTTCTTCTAAACGACATACTGGACAAATCGTTTCACCCTGAATCTCCATCAATCTTACCATTCGCTTCCTCTCCTGATTACATATCACACATGTTTCAGAAAGGAATTTCATTTTCTTCGAAAGACTTTGTACTATATCTGTTACCTTTGTTAAAGCCATTTGATTTCACCATCTTTCTCTGCTGCAAATATCCCTCAAATTTAGTTCCAAACAAGGTTTCTGGTCTTAAATATTTTGCCTGTTCTGTATAAAGCCATTCTTTCGCCTTCGTCTCAATAACTTCTTTAAATTCATTTATATTAAATCCCTCTTGTAGTCTAGATTTAATTAACATTTGTGTCTTTTTAGTTGAAATACGATAACTTGTATTACATACACTGTTGAGATAATTAATTATCTCTACTATATCTTTTTGAGTGGTATTCTCTGAGTTAATCTTTTGTGTAGTCTCTGGTATTGGTTGAGACATATTATCATTTTCCATCATGACAATATGTTCTTTTCGTTGAGACAATTTGTCACAATCGTTATCTATTTCTAATTCAACTAGTCTGTCATAATTTATTGAATACCATTTTGTTTTATCAAACTTTAATTTGTTATAGTTACCACTTATCAATAAATTAAACTCTTCTAGATTTTTAACAATACGTTTCAACGTTCTTTCATTCCAAAACGGGAATTGTTTATGCCAATTTGTAATGCTATTATAGACCCAATAACGATCATCATAATAATGTTTCGAGCGCTTAAGCCAATAATGTATTTGTTGAAGAAAAATTGCCTCGTTCAATCCAATCTTACTTGCTAATCGAGGTAATACTAATAATGGCTCATCCTGTATTAGCAAACTGCTCATTTTATCTTCCTCCAGATTTTTTCTTAAAATCAATATATTAAGCTTCTTAAATATTAAAGGTTTTATTATCCAAAACCTTTAAATTTCCCAACCTATTAATACTTTTATAGCTTGATTAGCTTGCTTCCTTGTAAGATCACTCAGTGATTGAATTTTAAGTTTTACTTTTAATTTATTTTTGATTTCCTCTTTTGAAATTACTCCATCATATTTCAATGCTATTATATGCATTTTGGCATAAATCATTTTTAACTGTTTATGCGAAAGCTTTTCCGATTCAAAACAACTAGGATTTCTAAATTCTTCATTCTCATTAGTACTCTTGCTGACATATCCTTGTTTTTTTGTCACTCTAAAAACCATGATTAATCCTCCTTACAATAGGATTTCCTATAAGATTTGTTTTTTAAGACGATAGTCTTTCTTTTCTTACACCACATTCTCTGTTAGCCAATTCAATAAAAATGCTTTCGTTTCTTTAGCCGGAAAATACCATGTCCCGCCCACTTTAAATTTTTGAACACGCTGATCAAAAAAGAATTCTTTTTAAATAGTACTCCACGACATGCACGTTCTTTTTAAAAATTCCCTTGTATCCCAAAATACAAATTCTGCATCCACTTCTTTAAGCTTTTCTTCTAATTTTTCTAAATATAATCTTCTGATTGCTCTTTCATCTACTTGAATATTTAGCATTCTATATTTCATCTCAATTTTTATATACCAAATACACTTTAGCGTTTCATTTTTTGAATCTCTTTCCTTATTTTCCAAGTAAAAAACTATATATGAAGTACCTTTAATAGTAGAATTATTAGATATTTGGTTTAAAATACCCCAATAAACATCCTATAATCCAGATATAAATACGTGCATTTTTGTCACAAATTATTTAAAAAAAGATCAGGGAATAATTCTTCTATAGATTTCTCTAAATAGCACGATAGCATATGTGCCTCTTTCAGAGTGAATTCACTTTTATTATGTTCTTTTGCCCAATATGTACGTGGAGAAACATTAAGAAAATCAGCAACTTCTTCAATAGTTTTTCTCTTTAATTTTCTTTCTAAAAATATCATCTTGTGCATTTTTGTCACCTCTTTTCAAATTCAAATATAGTACTACGTGACAAAACAGTCAAGAATTTTTTTACCAAATCACGAAGAAAGTTGCATTTTTGTCACACCAATTATATAATCAATCAAGACGGAGGTGACAAAAAGTCATGAAATCATTCGGTTTAAAATTATCTCAATTGATGAAGAAAAATAATATGACAGACGAGCAATTAGCTGAATTATTATCTGTTAGTAGAACTACTGTTTTGCGGTGGAGAAATGGTGAAAGAAGCCCTAAAATGTCAAAAATATCTCAAATTGCTAAGATATTAAATGTCTCTGCAACCTACTTTATTGATGAAAATGAATCCTATTGTCCTGAAGATCACGCAATTACCAAACGGAATATTCCCATTTATGGTACAATCGCAGCTGGTAAACCAATTGAGGCTATAGAAAATGTAATTGGGGATATACAGGTACCTGATATCATTTTAGATAAATATGGATTTGAAAAACTATTAGCACTTCGTATAAACGGAGACAGTATGAATAGAATTGTACATGATGGACATATAGCTGTACTTGAGAGGACAACAAATATAAATAATGGCGACATTGCCGCTGTACTCATCAACGGATATGACGCCACTTTAAAAAGAATTTACAAAACCAATAATAGAATTATCCTAGAACCAGATTCTTTTAATCCTAGTATACATCCATTAATGTTTGATTGTACAGATATAGAAAATTGTCCAGAAATAAAAGTAGTTGGAAAATACATTTGGAGTTGTGCACCAATTCAATAATATTTCATCAATGAATTAAGTTATTTTTTAATAAATTTTAAAGTAAAGGGGATTTCTCCCCTTCTTTTTTATAGCAGGAATTTATCTTGTCTAGTTTCAGGAAATTTTGATTTTTCTTGTGTGTTTTGTGGGTGAATTACTCTTCTTTCAAATAAAAGTGTTTTACCTACAACATAAAAAAACTCAGCACGTTTTGTGTCAAGGGTTTGAAACACTTATTATAGGGACATATACTGTCCGCTTTCGCCTCTTAAACGTTCAATCATACTTGGTACTTCTTCAAAATCTATACTTGAATGCTTTTTCTTGCTCAATACAAAATACCTCCCTTACAAATTATAACAAATTGAATCTTGGTAAAACAAAAAGAGATGTCTTAGTAGTATACCTAGGACATCCCCTTCATTTTATAATATCAAGATTCTATACATCTCTAATAAATAAATATTTATTCTACCTAAAACATCGTATTGTCATTAGCTGCTTCACTTGGAATCTCTTGAATTACATTCCAGTGTTCGACAATCTTTCCATCCTTGTTACGAAATATATCGACTATAGCAACTCCCTTATCTTGAGAATTAGTACGAGAATATACATGAAGAGCAACTGTATCCCCTTCAGCTACTACACGTTTAATCTCTGCAGAGGAATTAGGGTTTTTAACAAAATTCTCCTTAAAGAAATTCATAAAGGCTTTTCGTCCATCAGCAACAAAAGGATTATGTTGCTTATACTCTTCACCTACATATTTTTAGTAAAAAAACTCATAGTTGAATTTAATGTATCTAATTCCTTTTATTATCAGAATAAGCCTTTACAACAACTATTTATTATTTTTCATTTTATTAATTCTATAATTTCTTTAATACACTTACCATTATCCATTGTTATATCTAATTTCTATTTAAAACTCTTCTTTGTAAGTTTATACCTATATATCGTGTTAAATTGTGTGTGGCAAGATAAAACAAGCTGTTAAATTTAATTATTGTTAGGTAGTTTCTACGGTATGATATTATCACACAATTAGTTATACATAAAAAAAGGTTTTCTGCCATATAACAGGAAACCTTTTACATGTTATTAACCTACAAACCTAAAATTTCAACAATCTGACGGGCCTTAGCATTATCTATATAATAATGCATCTCTAACCCTCTTCTTTCTGAGCGGAGTATGGTTCCCCTCAATTTTGATAAATGTTGTGAAACAGTGGATTGTGGAAGTCTCAATATCTCCGTTAACTGTGTAACATTGCATATTTTATGTTGCATTAATTCATTTACAATTTGTAATCGAACAGGATGTGCCATTACTTTTAATACATCTACATCGTCTTCATGGATTTCAGCTAGATTTCTTTCAGTTATTAATGTTGTCATTTCACATTCTCCTTTATTATTAATTTCTATTTTCCTTTTATCCTTATAATTAATACTTATAGCTGATTACCATTTGTCCTGTTGAGAAAATATATTCTCTTTTTAAAACAAAAAGGACACCAATTCATAAAAACGTTTTTTACTGCTTTAATGAATTGATGCCCTCTAATTTTTTGACCAGAATATATCTTGTTTTAATGGATATTTTCAATTCCTTTTTCTCACATCTAATAAAAAATTTGTATTTTCTTTAAAATCCATATTAAGAATATCTTCAGATCCTGAAAGCATAAGTTTGCGGCAAACTTATGCTTCCTATCACATTCCACACCAATCAGGATAATTAACACTATCAATGTAGTACTAACTATCTTAATTGAATATTAGTAATAGTAAGTCTAAATATTATCAATTCACTTTATATTACATGTATGTAAAAATAATGACATGATAAGCTTTTTTAAATTTTTCTCCTTGTAAAGATTTGAAAATAGCATTTCATTACTCTCCTTACTGTTAATATGCCTAGAAAAAGAACCCTATAGGGTTCTTTTTCTGTTCATTCCCTAAAGTCCCATATTAATAAAAAAAGAAGAGGGATATATCCTCTCTTCACCAATAAAATCGAACATCTTTACACTTAAGGAAGGGCATACATTCATCAAGAGATGAAATGAACAATAATAGTTCACCTAGTGAATTATAACATGAACCCAATTCCATTAATAGATAATATTAACATTTATGGAATAATTGTTACAAAATTGTTAAGTATCTTAATATTAAAAGGCTTTATATGTATGTAAATTGAAAATGGATAGTGTAAGGATAAAATATAAGGGGGATATATCATGTTTAACAAAAAACAAACATTCGTAACAACGGTAACAGCTTTAACACTAGGATGTGGATTTACATTCGGATTAACACCGGCCTTTGCAGATTCTAACAAAATTTCCGCCAACAATATTCCTGTTCATTCTATTCAGAACCAAGAACAAGAACCTTTTACTGGATATGTCATTTCAGTAGAGAACAATTATTTAGTAGTTGCAGCTACGCCTACAAAAGATGAAGCTCTTGCTTATCAACATGATTGGTGGGATCTAGTTTCTCAAAATAAGATTTTAAGAGTTCCTGTTTCAGATGATGAAAACTACACATTAGGTGAGAAATTAAATGTATATGCAGCTGCATGGACTAAATCCCTACCACCAATAGCTGTTATGCCTACAATTGAAAAAGTATTTCAGTAGGTAATATTTCCAATAATTTAGCTATCCCATATAAAAAGGAGTCAAATAGCGACTCCTTTTTATATTCTTTTTTTACCTTTCCCTAGATTCCTTACCTTCTCATACCCCTAATATTTAATAACATGCCTCTTTCTCACTAGCTAATACAATTTTCATCTTAGGAATTATTCATCGTATTATTTATTTGAATCCTTATTATAGTTTTAAAAAATATCCATTATAAAAAACGTATCCCTACCTACATTCACTTATACAAAATTAAGAAATAAATAATTTAAAAAGAAAAATACTACAACAAAGAATGTCCATTTGTTTCTTTTTGTTGGTTTCCAGCATGTTGTATATAAAAAAATAAAGCACTACCTGTCATTGTAATTAAAAAATTTGATAATAATCAATCATCTGTAATACTCCCTCCATACAAAAATAAACTCAACGAAATATTCACTTAAAAAACCAACGTATGTAAAAAAACAGCTACAATTCCATTCATAGTTTTAAAAATTTGTCCTCCTCTTCTTCTAAGAATATTCTAAATCTCAGATAGATTATCTTATAGCGCCACCTTATGTATGCAGAATTACATATCAAACTATATTGAAAATCATTCTCACTGTAACTATAATGGTTTCAAGAAGTGATATTTTCACTTCCTTTTCAAATCTCAAAATATATTAAAGGAGGAACTAGCATTATGAAAAAAGTTATTTTAGCAGGGGCACTAGGGATTGCAGTACTATCAGGTATGAATTTACCAGGAGTAGAGGCACCAAAAGCGAGTGCGGCAACTACGAATTTAGAAATTCAAGAAGTTACAAAATATTACTCTATGAATTCCTATGAAGTTTCTCAAAAAGAATCATTTAATCTTAGTAAAGGGGAAGAACTTACAGTCTTTGTACAAAATTCCGGGTTCCCAATTTCTTATACAGTCTTTGATGCAGATAATCAAGTAATTGGCACATACAATGCTAATTCACCATATGGTCGCGTATTCAAAGCACAAAAAGACGGTAATATTTCTGTTCAATTTCAAGCAGGAGTAAATTCTTCTTACATGAAGAAAATGAATTTCACAGCTAAATTTGCGGTTTCTAAACTTAACCAACAATAAAAAATGTAACGATCCTCTTTAAAAGCAAATTAAAAAGGTATATCCCTTCAATGGGATATACCTTTAACTTTAGTGAATTTTATATTGACCAGATAATTGCTCTTGCGCCATACGAACTAAACGTTTCGTAATCTCTCCACCTACTGAACCATTTGCTCGTGATGTTGAATCTGGTCCAAGTGTAACGCCAAACTCCTGAGCAATTTCATACTTCATTTGCTCAATTGCACTTGCTGCCGCTGCTATTAAGATTTCGTTTGAATTATTATTTTCGCGAATTTGCATTTTTTAAACACCTCCGTTGAATTTGGTAATATCATGCTCTATTTCCAACAAAATATACAAAAAAATTATTCGTTTAGCTATTTTACATATATACCTAATCTTTCATCTCTTATGTAAGAATAAATAAAGGTATAGGTCATACTCTATACCTACACCTTCTCCTATCCTACTTACTTTTGAATTCCCCTATTAACCCCTGTAACTCTTGCGAGAGCCAATTTAAAGAATTTGCTAACTCTGCAATACCTTGTACATATAGTTCTTGCTCTTTCATACTTGTCTCCACATTACTACTGCTATTCACATATGTATTTGCAATGTGTGATAATTCATTTACAAACTGAACAATTGTTTGATTATCTTTTAAAATGTCACTTGAATTATTCGAATTCGCTTTAATTTGATTTGTAACAGATTGTGCAGATTCTGAAATCTTTTCAAAGAAAGCACCACTACTTTGAACAAGTGTTATTCCTGATTCAACTTCCTTTGAACTCTTCTGTATGGATTTTACAGCTCTCTCTGCTTCAGCCTGGGTTTCACCAATTAATTTAGCTATATCCCTTGCAGATGCCTCGGTTCTTTCCGCTAATATACGTACCTCGTCCGCGACACCTGAAAATTCTTCTCCCATCTCTCCAGCACATGAGGATTCAGTAGAAGCATTTAAAGCTAATGAATTTGTTTGATTTGAAATGGTTGTAATTACAGTAAGAATTTCATGAATTTCCTTAGATCGTACTTCTAATGCATAAATACTAGAAGATACATCCTGAACTGTATCTTTGATTCTTTTCATTTGATTCACGATTTGCTTAATCAAATCTTTTCCCTTTGCAGAATGCTGGTCCATGTCTTCCAAAGCATTGCCAACTTGTTTTGCAGCTCCTTTAATTTCTTTCATCTTACTTTCCATTTCTTGAACAATCCCTAAACATTTTTGCACTACATATTCATGAGAATGTGCTCCTAAATTTAATCCTGTAATAGCACTTGCAATTTCTTTAAAGGCTATGCTATTCTCTTTTGTACTTACCGACAATTCCTGTGAAGATGTCGACACCTGTTCAGCAGTCTGCCTTACTTTATCTATAATACTATTAAACTTTTTAATAGTATTATTAAAATAGATATTAGTTATTCCTATATCATCAGATCTTTCATTCAATTTAATACTTAAATCCCCTTCACCAACTTTACGTAACCCTTCTTGTAAATCCTTTAAAGGCGATAGAGAGTTTCGTGAGATAAATATTTGAATTGTAATTGCGATTGTTAATGAAATTATAATAAATAGTAAACCTTGTATCATAAATTGTTTCTTTGTAAGAGGAATAATAGAAGCATCCAAATCCGCTGCAACAATTGCAATTATATTTTTATTTTCATCTGTAACTGGCTCTAAAATTGTTACCCAGAACCCTAATTCATCTTCATACACTTCTGTCATTTGTGCCTGTTTTGTTTGTATTACTTTATCATATGTTTTCATCCAATAAGTAGGCTGCTCATAATATTCACCTGGTTTTACAGAAACAGTATTTGCTAATTTTGTATCCAAAGCTACTATTTGTAATTCAGCTTTATTATTTAGCTTGGCTCCTGTAACATATGTTTGCCCAACACTTTTCATATCTTTTATAGCTTTATCTAATTGCTCTGTCAATTTTTCTTTCTTCTCTCTTTGTGCTGTGGGGTCTTTTGCTACATCTTTTACTATTTCTAGATCTAATTGATTTAATACTGCATCACCTGTTTCAAAAGACTGCCTCTCAAATATAGACATGATACTACTTTGAAACATATTAAAACTTAACGCTCCTATACTTCCAACAAGGGTCAGAATTACTAATACCGTTAGTAATACATTTTTTTGAAGCAACGATAGCTTATGCCAATATTTTTTCATTGATTTCTCCTTTCTTATTTTCAACAATACAAAAACAAAGTAGTAACATATTAAGAGGTTCTCTTTCTGTTATTAATTTAAACTTTAAAATAGCATACTAATCGTTCAACCAAACGTTCCAATTTTTTTCATTTACAATTGCATCTTTTATATGTCCAGCTGCTCCTGGAAATCTATTAAAAGGAAGACGTAATACTTCTACCACTTCATCTTTTCTATTTGTACTGATTTCTTCTAAATCGATGATATTAAAGGATTTTCCTATAATAATTGCTATAATGTTTAATAGACGACTAAGAATATTTAAAATTCCATATTTATCTCCTAAAGATTTTCAAATTAGATTTGTTGCAGTACCTTCAGCGAGGATTTTTTATAATATCGTTAGTTTTAAATAAAGATAAGAATTTTTAAGAGCCCCATCTTTAGTTATTTTTATCTTGCAGAACAATAAAATCTGAAAGTTTAATTCAATCTCCTATTTTATAACTTTTTTCCTTATTTTTCTATAACATTATAATATTTACCTGTACAATCTGAACGCGGACTCTTTTGGCCTTTACCCTTCAATTGTCTTAAATTCATATGAGGTAGCGCAGAAAGTAAATTTTTAATAAAAAACTTTTGTATTAAAAAATGCAAAAATACATACTCCTCCAAAACTATATGCACTTAAATATTCATATAGTAAAATAAACAGTACAAGCGTGTCCTATACAGCATATTTCCTTAACGGGCTTGATACTATATTCATCATAAAATTGGTGTGACCTTAATATCTCACTTAACTCTTTAATATTTTAATATTAACAATATAGTGTTAATATATCCCTACTTTATCGCTACACCTACATATAAGCCAAGAATTCAATTACAGAACGGTTTTCATCAATAGTAGACAAAAACATGTCAAACAAAAAGAGACTCAATTATTTATTACTTTTCGTATAGATGTAATAAAAGATTATAGGAGAAATATATATGCTCAAAAAAATAAATAAATTTATGTTTGCTTTGCCTACCATTTCTTTTGTTTTTCTTATTTTATTAGGATCATTTTTATTTGTAATACCATTAGATCTATTCTTACCTGAAATACAAAAAAACCCAATAACAGAAGCACCTCTTATTCTTCAAGTTTTATTAGGGGTATTAGCGGCACCTATATATGAAACAGTAGTTTTTCAAGTATTTTTATTTTGGCTATTAAGTTGGATTCCTTACATTAAAAATCGCGATTACCTTATCATTTTAATAGCTTCAATTATATTTGGATTAAATCATCAATACGGAATCACTTATATAGTTGGTACAACGATAATTGGTCTTTTATATAACTATGCTTATTGGGTATATAAAAAAAAGAATGAAAAATATCAGGTTACCATGTCTGCTTTTTGGGTTGTTTTTTTGATTCACTTATTACATAATTCTGTTGCTTTTATAGCTTCAAATTTATCATTTTAGCCAAGAAGACTCCTTCCTCAAGGAGCGTAAAGGGTCAAAAAGCCAATTAAATAAATGCATTTGCTTGTCCCATGGGATGTATTTTAGAGTATGCGACAACGGATCATAAAGGATATCATCAATATAAATCCAACCCAGAAGACTACGCTGTTTGTCCGCTACGTGAGGTATGTTTTTCAAAGTACGCTGTTCAACTATAGAGCGAAGCTTTGCGGACGCCAAAGAACTACATGGCTATCGATATGCTCGATTTCGGGGGCTGAAGTCTGTCAAAATGCAGGCTTATCTCACCGCAACTTATCAAAACATGAAAAAAATAGCCCTCCATCTGACCAAAAAAGGTCTGGTGGAGGGCTATTTTTTTGAAACTCTATTATTTTATGTTGTTTTTATTCACTAAAATCAAAAACAAACTCATCTTATGACCGCGTTTCTTCTTACGAAATTAAGTAATTGTTTCAATAGCTGGTTTTTTAGTCATAGAATTACTTTCTCTCTCAGCTTTATTATTCTGTTCTTTCGCCTAAAATTCCAATATCCCCATTACTTCCTTCGTAAATAGTTTGAAATCAGTTAAATGTTTTTCAATAATTTGACGAACAATATCTAAATTTACACTTTGATAATCATGAACAGCAATATTACGAAATCCAACCATCGCCTTTAACTTATTTGCTAGATCAGCGCTAAGTAATCCTGCTGTAACCAATAAATCAAAGGCCTCTCGACTAGATTGGGGTAATCCTAATTTTTTCCCTGCAACAATATGCATTGCTAAATCAATACTCGCTTCACAAGCTCTTTGTATATTCAATATTATTGAATCTTGTTTTGTAAAGTCCTCTAAATTTTCAGGGTCATTTCCATACACATCTTGGATTCTTTTTATACAACGCTCTATTGTAGAAATTTTATTTAAAATAACCTCATTCTTCATATATAGAACCTCTTTTCTTTATATCATCAAATACTACCTGTCGTTCTTCATTCAATTTTGAATACATTTTTAAGGTTTTCATTTCAAAAATAACCTTACGTTTTTCATCCGAACAAAATATTGTCTTACCTGTATGTATAATCTGAGCTTGAAAAACTGTAGAAGCTTCGGATAAATCAACTAAATCAACATCTCTATGAACAATGTTAGCTAACTCCTGTGCTAATAAAAAACGTTCATAGTTCCCTAATGTTGTGTCACTTACATAAGCTATATCAATATCACTATCTTCTCGTTCTCTGTTCTCAGCCGTTGATCCAAACACAATTATCCAATAGGGATTCACCGTCTCTTGTAATTTTTCTATAATAGCTGTTATCATGCTTTGAAAAATCATTTAATTAATCCCCCTTATTGTACTTGAATTTTATTATATCATAACCAATCATAAATCCTTTAAACGACTATAAATACGTAAACAAAATTAAGCTTTTTTAGTACTTAACTCCTCACAAAATCAGAAGCTTATTTCTGACCTAAAATTATTATAGTTCAGGGGTAGATATATTGTAGCTTTGGATCTTAAATAATTGTTAATAATCCAACACTTGCCTGTTAAATACCTTTTATATTTTCTTCCTGCAAAAGCAAAAGACTGACAATAACTGTCAGCCTCTTACTTTAACAACTCTAAAGAACTTTAGCCTATTTCACAATATACATTCTAATAGTTTGAGGATATATTGCTCTAACAAAGCATTATATATTAATCCACCTTTACTTTTTCTTTTACCTTTGTAGGGAGTTCATCTTTTTTAACTTCTTCCCAAGATTTCACACCTTTTTTCTCAGAGTAATATATACGTAAAAACGCTTCTTTACGAAGATTTTTTAACGCTGTAAACTCCATTTCTTTCTCATTACCATCCTTATCAAATCCAGGTAATTTATATTCGTAAGTCGTATCCCCATTTACATTTTTCTCTTTTAATTTTTCACCATCCTTGGTAATTTGCACATAATATGTATCTGTACCAAGACGATTTAAATTACACCCGGATAACACCACAGTAAACATCACAAAAACGCTACACATAAGCACTATTTGTTTCATATTATTCACCTCATATCTTTTCTCACAAAAATTATATCCTAATCTATTGGCTGCCAAAATTCATTTCCATTACGCTAACATTACGTTTTTGTAAGGTAGTAAAAACAGCTTAAAATAAAAAGGATATAAATTCATATTTCTATTGAATTCATATCCTTTATTCTTATTGAGTAAACTATTTTGCCCCATGCTTAATAGGAGGTATTTCTATTATTCTGGGAAAATAAAGCTAGAGTCCTCTTCATTAACAGTATCTTCTTTCGGGAATGTAATAGTAGATCCTTCATTTCCCTTATTTCCTTTATTTATTTCTTGTTCCTCAGGAAATACAATGGAAGAATCATTACTTAAGTTTGGTGAAAAACCAAGTTTAGACAAAATGGCTTTTAAGTCAGGTAAAACACCAATTTTATCAGAAGTTGGATCATTAGATTTCGTTCCGGTGCTAGAATCACTTAAAATATCCCTAAGCTGTCTTGGTGTATATACTCTCCCCTGATTATTTTTTGCAATTCCTTGAATTGATGCTGCAGCACCAGCAATAATAGGTGATGCACTAGATGTTCCAGCAAAACTAGATGTATATAGATTTGTTATAAATTCACTTGGTTTAGCATCTGTAGTATCTACTGCATTCCCCCATCCATACACATCCACTCTACTACCGTAATTAGAGAAATATGAACGTTTATGAGGAACCCTTGCAGAAGCTGCCCCAACCATAATTGCCCCTGAATCTTTAAAATCAGGACTATTACGATTTAAAACTTGTTTACCATTACGGTCTCTAAATTGATCCAAGTCATTTCCACCATTTGCACCTGCTTCAATAATAATAATTCCCTTATTTGTTCCCATACGAATTGCATCAAATATGTCTGGTTTTACTTCCACTGGAAAATAGTTCTTATCTCCATATCCATCGTAAGTTGCTTGTGCCTCTAGTAAAAGAATATCTCCAGCTTGCATATTGTTAACCGCACTTAAAATAGCATCAGCTGTATTATAAGTTCCGTTATCCCTAATCTGGGATACAGCCTTTACCTTAGCCTTTGGTGCAATCCCAATTCCACCTATGTTATTATCCTCTGCAGAAACAATTCCCAATACTGAGGTACCATGATCATGGTGTTCACTCTTATTCTGTCCGGACATCAATTCAATCTTTTGATTCACTAAATCTTCATGACTTAGTAACCAACCATACTCCATATCTACGAAAGTAGTTCCTTTTCCATCCCCACCATTTATACTCCAAGCATAAGGTGCATTAATTCCTAATGGTGCTGGTTCAAGGTAACCTTGTCTTGTAAGTCTAGGCTCATCATATGGATTAACAGATAAATTTGGTAAACGCTCTTGAGGTGGCGTTTCTTCTTCCTGTAAATACGCCGTTTCAATAAGAGATGATTTCTCAAACTTTACAAGTAAGGCTTGTACATCAATATCACCTTGGTTTTCTACAATATAATAGTTTAGCAAATTGGAAGAAATATGTTCGGAGTCGTTTATTTCTCTACCTAAATTTTTAATTTCTTTAGGATTTAAAGAACTAAAAAGTCGATTTATAGTTACATTTGGGTATTCGTTTAAAATTCCAATTAATTCAGGATCTTGTTTTTCTTCTTTAATGAATTTTTCTATTCCATCCTGATATGGCAAATTTGCCTCATTTCTAAATTTCAAAATTAATTGTTTCGTAACTTGCTTATGTACAGTAGAATTCAATTGCTTATTTGAATAATTGTAACTAGCTGCATAGGCAACTTCTGATTTATCACTTGGAAGTAGTCCACCCACCCCATTAAATGCTGTTAATGCAATTGAAGAAACTATAATTCCCTTAAAAATTTTCAAAATGTGCACCTCTTTTAATTTATATATGATTATAAAATGCTTTATATGGCCTTAATTCTTTATTTATATAAGCTTCTTATATTTCCAACTCCGTTCATTTTTTAATATTTGCTTAACCATCATTAATACAACTACTTCATACCATCAAACCTATTAATTTAGCTACATAACTGTAACCATTATAGTTACAACTATAACGAATAGTCAATCTAATTTTTTATGAAATTTCGCATTTTAAAGAAAGAATGTCTAATTACATCCAATTAGTCTTAAATATTTTAATAGAAGTTAGGCTTCTATCATTATAGGTAATTGCATATATGTAATATAAAGCATGTAAAGGAGGTCAAAACGTGGTAATCTCAAGGCAAGATTCCTGGACTAACGATAACGATTCACTTCTCGCATCAACAGTACTCCAGAATATTCGTAACGGAGGAACACAGTTAGCTGCATTCAAAGAAGTAGCAAAACTACTAAATAGGACACCTGCAGCTTGTGGATTTCGTTGGAATTCATACGTGAGAAAACAATACCAAGAGGAAATACAACAAGCAAAACAAAATCGAAAAGGGGGAAACAATATTTCTCCCTCTCAACCAAAAAAAGAAACAAACTCTTTATCTATGACATTAGATGATATTATTCTCTTTCTACAAAATTATAAAAAAACAAATGAATTTACAAACTTACAAAACCAAGTAAAAAACTTAGAAGCAGAAAACCAGTCCCTTCTACAAAGTGTAACTATGTACGAAGAAGAGTATCGTATGTTACTTAATCATATTGATAGGTCAAGAAGTTTAGTTATAATTGATTAAAAGAAACAGTAAATTACTTTTATATACTTAGGTCGTAACCTAAAAAATTTATATATGAGTTAATTTAAATACTAATAAATAAAGTACACGTTTACTAATAATAAACGTGTACTTTATTTAATTCTTAAAACATAAAATTTAATTTTCAACTCATTAACAATATTAAAATTAAGATGTTTGTTTTATAGGTAATTCTTTACTTCTATTCTCAATAAGTCTATCTAAAAGTAAGTAAACAAATCCAGAAATAATACAACCTACACCTAAGATTGTAAATAACATATGCCCTAAAAGCTGATCCAGTAATACACCACCTAGAAGAGGTCCAAATACATTACCTGTAATCCATTGCAGATTAGCCGCTCCCATATAAGTCCCCCTCAAATGTTCTGGAGCTATATTAGCAACAAATGTCATTTGAACAGGTGACATAATCATTTCCCCTACTGTATAAACTGTATAAGCTATTAATAATGAGCCTAGAATAACTAAATCATTTGCGTCTATTACTTGAAACCACTTTGGTAACCATCCTATTGCTAAAAGGCCCACGCCAAAAAGAATGGCACCATATAGCATTGATTTACCAATTGATTTGTGAGTTAACCACTTTGAAATAGGAAATTGAAAACATACAACCAATAAGCCATTTAAAGTCATTAAATATGGAAATGGATTACTATTTCCAAAAATCATTGTATCCTCATTACTAAAATGAAGTGGTAACATACCTTCCGATTGTGAGAATCCCATAAATATAATGATTCCCGTCACTATATAGAATAGAAATATTCTATCTCTTATAACAACTCTTAACGTAAATCTTATTGACTGTTTATGTGTTTCCTCATGTATTATGATATTTTTAGGTTTTGTTTCCTTTAGAAACAATAACATTAATATTGTATAAAACAGCATGGTTCCAGAAGTAATCAAAAATATGACATCTTTTGATACAACCACAACTGCTGCACCAATGATAGGGCCTATCGCAGCTCCTATATTATGAGCCATTCTAAGTAGTCCATATGCCTCAGTTCTTTTTTCGGGTTCTGTTACATCGGTAACCATTGCAGATGCCGCTGGTTCAAAGAAAGAATTACATAGCCCTAAACCAATAGATAAAATGGCATATGCTATAAAACCATCAATAAACAAAAAAACAAGCATTAGTAGCCCATTACTTGCCATAGAGAGCACCATAGTTGGTTTCCGACCATAAGTATCTGCTATATGCCCTCCAATTAATGAACCAATACTTGCTGCAATTGGAGATAAGGCTATAATTATACCTACCTCAAGTAGAGAATCCACTTTGTCCTTCAAATATAATGCAAAAAATGGCATTAACATCATCATTGCAATACCATTTAAAGCTTCTCCGATAAAGCGGATCCAGACATTAAGGTCCATCCCCCTTAATTCTTTCCATGTACTCCTCATATAGTTACCTCGCCTATGCTCAAAGTATATTTTTATCCCAACAAAAGTTTTACTATATTATTATTAAAATCTAAATTTAGTCGGCTATGCTGAAACCTCCGAAAAACCTATCTTTTGATAAAGTAATACAAACTTGTCCCTATAATTTCTAATGCCTCCTGCATACGTTGAGGAGAAATATTTTCTAAAACGGTATCTTGAGGTGTATGGAATACCTTTTCAACATGATAAATTAGAGGATTCCAGCTCTCTACATCCATCCAAATAAATAGTGCCGAGGAAATTCCAGCTTCGTTAAATGGTACATGATCACTAGAATCAAACTTTCCAGTTAATACAACCGATTTCCCTAATGCTTTACTAGTAGCTACCGCAGTATTTGTTACTTCATTTTGAGAACCATCTAGTGTCATTGCATATAAATCCTTAGCCTGGTGATAACTAGTCGCTATCATATCTGCATTAAAAACCCCTAGAATATGTTTCTTATCTGTTGTAGATAACTGATTAACATAATGGTAAGCACCTAAAGATTCATTTTCTTCTGCTCCAAAGGCTATGAATTGAATTTCTTTATTAGTCTCTATATCTTTAAAATTGTATGCTAACTCTAATAAAAGTCCTACGCCGGAAGCATTGTCATTTGCTCCAGGTGCTCCGATAACACTATCATAATGAGCACTCATTATTGCTACATCCTCATTATCTGGCTTGTATTTGGGCTTTTTTTTCGCAATAACATTTAATGAACTCAAATTCATTTCGTGTTTTGCCTTTAAACTAACTATATTTTTATTATGCACTATCTTATCTTTCATTCTTATTCCCTGATTATAAGCAAGCCCAAATACAGGTATTTCTTGTTTCTTTTTTAGAACTGGGTTAAAGGCTTCTCCATAGTTGCCTCTATCCCCAATCGTACTATATAACAATACAGCTTTTGCTCCCTTTTCTGCTGCATACTCAACTTGTTCATTATATTTCTCATACGTATCAGCTTGTTCCAATAATACTATTTTCCCATGAATTGGTTCAGGTGAATTTTTAATATCATTCTCTTTTCCTATAGAAACTACCTGCCCCACGACAGGATCTTTAGGTATAGATGCATTAGATGCTGCTCCAACTTGCCATTCTTTTTCCCCATACATACTAAAAGAGATACTCCCAATATATTGATCTGGTACAGGAAATGCCTGATACTCCACTTCATACCCTAATTTTTTCAATGTATCTCCAATGTATGTAGCTGCTTTATGTTCTTCCCTAGTCCCACTTGGACGTGGACCAATTTTCTCAGACAGAAAACGTGTATGTTCAATAGCTCGACTAGCACGAACTTTATCTGCCATGAGAGAACTTTGGTCGTTCTTAGTCATAGCATGTACTGGTATTACTTTTCCAGATAAATTACTAAAAAGGAAAAGCAATAAAACCCCAAAAGTTACAATAGACTTCTTTGTCAGAATTAGTTTCTTCATTTGTCCTCCCTATAATTAAAAAAGATTAATAGTAAAACCTTCCCTCCTAACACACTTACTTAGAAGAAAAGGTTCATTAAAATAATCTCTAACTCAAATTGCATGTAAAAATAAATAAACTGATATTGCTTTTTATATCTCCAAAAAATTCATTTTTGTTTGCATACCAGCAATATTCTTTTGAAACCAATTAAGAGTCTCCCATGACCTCTTTCTATTCGTATAATCCGTTTCCTGAACCTCAAATACAATACCTATGTTTTTATCCAAAGTATTGTTCTTCAATTTTAATAAAGTTTCATGTAATATACTCTCATCAATAGATCCATCAACCGGATTCTCTCCCTCAAAGCAACGTACCTCACTATAAGGAATCGTTAAATGTTTAAAAGAACTAAAATGAAAATGTTTAATATGTTCCATTAAGCTTAAATACTTATGAAAATCCTTATATTCAATTTCCTCTTGCCTTAATAATTTAGAAATACCTAAACGTGTAAGATAGGTTATAGACCAATGACATATATCCCATGTTATTCCAACGTTAGATAACTCCAAATTAACCAAATCCGTAAAATCTTCGGGATATATAAATATAGGATCAAAATCATCGCCCAAGTTTCCAATAATGGGTAGGTTTTCAACGCCAATCCATATATCAGTTCCTTTTATTTCTTCATCTAGCATATTAAAGAACTCTATAATCCTTTTTCTATTATTAAGAAGATTATAGTTTTGAAATTCCGCGACATTCATAAATTGATTAGCATGCACTGTTATACCTGATGCATTATACTTTATAGCAAGGTCAATAAATTCATATAGTTGCTTTTTAATAAATTCATCATTGAGATAGTCTGCATTATCAGTAGGAAAATGCAGCGTTAACAAGGATGGATTAAGGGTTTGAACAAAAGAAAGGACCTCAGAAAACCTTTTTGTATATGAGTTATCAAATAAAGATTTCCCATCAAAAATATTTGCTTCTAATCCATAGCCTTTTTCAACCCATTTTAAGTCAATCTGTTTACTATCTAAACCAAAGAACGGGACCTGTGGTATTAACATATTCTCTTCACCTACCATGTCCCCCTTACTAACATAAATGCCTCAGCCGCTTGGTATCCAGATTTGGCACCCCATACAAATGCGTTATGTCTCATTGCTTCTATAGAGCGTGGATGAGGAAATTCCCTTAACTCAGATTCATAATGTCTCATCGCACTTAATTTCTCCTCCAAATGATCTTCAATATTCACAAAATAATTAGGAAGGAACTTATCTTTTTCATTATAATTCCACTCTGTAGAAGATAAAGTTTCATATGCAAATACCCATTTGATATTAGTATCTGGCAGAGGGCGTGTCGCTGTCATTACTGCTCTGTAAACAACAGTATGATCAATATTTATATCTCCACCATATTGAGTATAAATAATTGTAGGATTTATTTTTTCAATGTGATGTTCAATCTCTTTCACTACATCAAGTAAGGGTAATGTATCAAGACGATTATCAGGGAAATCTAGTCTTGCAAAACTCTTTACACCAAGTGTAGTACATGCCCCCTCTGTTTCTTTATAAGATAAGTTCTTAACCTCTAAATCTAGCTCTTTATATTCTTTAGCTCTAGAAGATTTTCCCTCTGCAAGTATTACAACATGTACATCATCACCTTGTTTCACGTGTTTCGCTATTGTTCCACCAACACCAATTATTTCATCATCCGGATGAGCGGCAAATACAAGTACATTCATATAATTTTAGACTCCTTTAATTAATTTTTCTGTTTCCTTTGGCCCACAATTTAGTAAAATATCTAAAATAGATAAATGTGGTATAAATTCCCCAAATAATTGCTTGTAGGAATAATCTCTTATTCTTTGGTAGATAATTTCTATATTCTCATTCTCAAAGTCATTTTCGTTTAAATAATCTTGCCCTAAACTTCCAGAATAATAAGTACTGGCATTAAATTTCTGACACAACTCTAATACAAAATCACTTTTCTTACCTGTAATTCCTTCTAGGTCTGATACATAATATAGTTCCGTATCAATGTTTAATTCACGGATAATAAAATGAATAAAACTCATGTTCATATCATTTAAATTAATCCAATCTTCTGAATAAAAACTTTCTAAATAATCCTTATATACATTAAAATAAGGTGCATTAGAATAATTAATTCTTATCGTTTTCCAATGCTTCCGTTCCCAGTCTTGAGTATTGTCTATCTTTAACTTATTAAATGGAATTTCTTTATAATTCTTCATTTGTATTGGAACCGTTAGCCAAGATGCTCCTTGTGAAGTTTTAATGCGGTTCCTATTTAAAAAACCTTTTTTTTCAAATTGTGCTATATCATGAAATACAAACACATCTGATTTATGAATTTTTTCAAAAAAACCATACCAAGGTAAATAACTTGGTTGGTGGCCACTAATAATCATAGTTTAAATCCTCTCTTTTAAACAAAAACATTTTTTCAAAGCTGCCCCCCAGTATATCTTAGGTCTAGCAATCTCTTTATTATGTGAATATCCTAAATCCGCATACTTTAATTTATTATGAATTGCTAATTCAAACGCATCATTTAGTAGTAAATATGAGGATTGCGAATTTTTCCCTTTGGTATTATTAATATTAATCCAGTAATATAAAACCTGTTTATCCATTATAAAAAGGCTGGAACTAATTAGTTCTTCTTCTAAGAATGCCCCTAAAAAAAGGATTTTTTCTTGTAAATTAAGAACTAAATGATAAAAAAACTCTCTACTAAATGAATAACTCGCTCCTATACTGTTATTATGTTCTTGATATAATTGGTAAAACTCATCTAATTCCGCTACAGTTATAGGTCGAATTTCAACATTCTGTTTACGTGCATACCTAACACTTGTCCTAGCTTTCCCAGAACACGATGTCCATAAATCCTCAAACTTATTTGGTAGATCTAACATATAAGTTTCTTTATAATCCCACTTTTCCTTACTATAACTTTGAAAAGGATTTATCGTTATAGGTAATAAAAGCTTTTGAATTTTATTTTCAAATTTCTTATTTATTATGGATTCATAAACTGAAAAATCTATTTTATCTTGGCCAATTATTATTGGGCCTCCATAACCAATTAAACTTCCCAAAAGCCTACCATTCTGTACATACATAGGAGTTAAAACTACTGTATCTCGTGTTTCTATTAGTACTGGGAAAAATTGAACACCAGGTAATAATTCCATTAACTTTCCCCATTCGTAACTATGAAATACAGAACCATTGTATTCTTCCATACAGGCATCCCAATATTGGGCGTCAGTACATATTTCGATTTCCATATAATCACCTTTTAATTCTTATTCTCTAAATATTTTAGAATTTGACTACATATATACTTAAGGTCCTTGTCTACTAAAGGATATTTAAAAGGTATTGATAATACCCTTGGCCATAAAAAATCTATATTTTCTGTCTCGGTTGCGTACTTCGAAAAAATAGGGATTTCACTCAGAGGTAAATAGTTCCAACAAGTTTGTATACCTTTTTTCGCTAAATGTACAGAACACTCATACCTATCAGATGATTCTTTGAATATAATGGTAAAATAGTTTAAATAAACATTCTGAGCTGAAAATATAATCTGAACGCCATACTTTTCTTCAATTTCCTGCAGCATTGTATAACACAGACTAGCGTTGCATATATTTATTTCTAAAATCTTCTTTGTTTTCTGTAGGTGTTTATCAATTAACAATGAACGTACTATAGACATTCTTTTTGGATTTATAACTTCCGTTTTCTCCGGTAAAGAATCTAATTTACTATTATTATAGGAGGGCAGAATCTCTAATTTCCTCCAATAATTAGTAAATAAGCTCAGTACTCTACTCTTTTTTATTCTTATACCTAATTGTGTTTTTAAATGATTCTTATAATCTAAAATCACTTCTTCCTTCTTTTCTTCATCCATGTCACACAATTCACTTATTGTACAATTAAGAAGTAACGCTCCTCCCCCTATACTTGGGATTGGTTTAGTTCCCCCAAAACTTAAAATACCAATGTCACCTAAACTACCAACTGGCTTTCCATTTTGATAAGAAAACATTGCTTGTGCAGCATCATCGATGATATAAATATTATTTTCTCTAGCCCAGTCAATAATTTCTAAATCATCATGACATCCATACAAGTGCGTAAGAATAATTGCCTTTGTATTAGCATTCAAATGTTTTTTTATTTTATTAAGAGAAATTGAATGATTAGTGTTTAAATCAATTAATACAGGTTTTGCTCCCACCGTTAATAATGCTTCTATCACATTAGGACAATTAAAGTTTGATAGAATCACTTCATCTCCCTTTGCTACTTTTAGGTACTTTAAACCAACTACTAATGCAGATGTACCGCTATTAGTTAATACAATTTCTGCATCCGGATAAAAAGCTTGAAGACTTTTTTTAAGGTTAGAATCAGTAGGTCTATATACACTTTTCAAAAAAAATACATGATCAGATATACTCCAAAGAGAAGAATATATGGGATACTTAATTTTCTTTGGATTCTTAGGATATAGATACTGTGTTTCCATACTTCTCCCCTATTATTATCTCTAGTCCTTTATCTAATGAAATAATTGGTTGATAGTTTAAAAATAATTTAGCTTTCTCTATTGAAGGGATTCTTCTAAAGATTTCAATGCTAGAATTTCTGACTCCCTCTTCACCTAAATCAAGAAATTTAATTTTACTTTTATTGCCCATTAATTCATTAATTTTTATTGCTAGTTCTTCCATAGATATAGGTTTGTTATTGCCAACATTAAAATCTGCAAATTTCTCTCCTTCATATTCAAAGGCTAGTATAGTTCCGTTAACAATATCACTTATATAACTAAAACATCTAATTTGCTGTCCATCTCCATAAATAGTAATATCTTCACCACTATGAGCTTGTTTTAAAAACTTAGAAATTACAAAGTTATCATTTTGTTGTGAACCGTATACATTAAAATAACGTACCACTCTGATTTTCAAACTATCACTAGCATATTCTTTCAAATAATCTTCGGACATTAATTTAGCTTTTCCATAAGCTGATTTTGGCATTTTAATATCATTTTCTTTAAACGGAACACTCACGCCATCCCCATATACCTCTGAACTGGAAGAAAACAATAATTTCTCTATACCATTTTCGCTACAAACCTGTACAATATTTTTCGTACCTTCAAAGTTCACCCTCACTACCTCTTCTTCATTTAAACGGCAATTATCAACACCCACTAATGCAGCTAAATGAATTACCCCATTGATATTAATAAGATTTTCTCTTAATGTTGCAATATCTAAAATATCAATTTCCTTAAAAGGAACATCAATACTTGGATTAAATTTATCAAATATAACTACTTCATAACCCCTTGCTAGTAACTCCTTTGTAACATGCTTACCAATAAATCCGCTGCCACCAATAACTCCAATTTTCATAAATATTTACCTCCCTATTTTTAATTGATATAGACTTTTTAAAGACGTTATTATATGTTCAACTTCATTGTCTGTAAGAGCACTATACAGTGGTAATGAAATAATTTGATTAAATATCTCTTCCGTTTTAGGTAAATATACGTTAAATCTCTCTTCATAATACGGGTGCATATGAACAGGAATAAAGTGAACACTAAGCCCAATATTTCTCTTTTTCATTTCTTGAATTACCTGATCTCTACTAACAGGAGAATTAGAATTAATTTTTATAACAAATAAATGCCATGCGTGTTTTACACTTGGATCGTTAGTATAATTAGGTAACGTTATATATTCTTGAACCTCTTTTAATTCCTCTTGGTACCTTTCAGCTATTCTCTTGCGTTTTTCAATCATTTCATCAGCTCTTTTTAACTGACTAATACCCAAACTAGCTTGTAGATCCATCATGTTATATTTAAACCCAGGTAATAGAACATCATAACGCCAGCTTCCTTCTTCACCATAACGATTCCATGCATTTTTCGTGATACCATGCCAACCATATAATCTAGCTTTTTCAGCAATCGATTCATTTTTAGTGACTAACGCTCCGCCTTCACCTGTTGTTATATTTTTTGTTGCATAAAAACTAAAACAAATGACATCTCCATGTGTACCAATTAAAGTATTATCATATTTTGTTCCTAATGCATGCGCTGCATCCTCTATCAAAAACAATCCGTATTCTTTACATAATTTTTGAAGTTCTTTTAATTTAGCCGGGTATCCAGCAAAGTGAACTGCAATAATTGCTTTCGTTTTTTTAGTGATTTTTCTTTTAACATCTTGAAGATCAAGACATAAATCCTCTTCATCTATGTCTACAAATACAGGTTTTGCACCTACATGCATAATAACGTTTACACTTGAACAAAAAGTAAAACTTGGAACTATTACTTCGTCTTCTAATCCAACTCCCAGAGACAGTAATGCTAAATGTAATGCGGCAGTCCCTGAATTACAACTTACTACATGTTCAGTATTCAGATATTCTTTTAAATTCTCTTCAAACTCTATTACTTTTGGCCCCTTTGAAAGCCATCCAGATTTAAGGGCAGAAACTACCCTATCTATATCTTCATCATTGATTTCTGGTCGATAAAAAGGAATAAACCCTACCATGTAATCACCTACAAACTTATAATATTTTTTTTATATACTGATTCATCTTTAAATATGTTTCTTGTGTCTAAAATTAAACAATTTACCTCATTAAGCAATTTAAAATTAATGCAATCATGATCTGTATGAACAATAATTAAAGTGTATTTGTCTAATTGACTTATGTTTAAATCTATAGATTTTTTCAATGTGTTATCGCCCACAATGAGTTCCTCTATAAACGGATCGTAATAATCCACGTTATAGTCTTCTATCATTAAATCATTCATAATATCCAAAGCTGGCGATTCCCTAGCATCATTAACATTCTTTTTATATGCAACACCAACCATAAGAATATCCTTACCATCTTTATCATCTAGTAACTGTAGTGCTCTATTAAGAACATACTTAGGCATGTTTTCATTAATTTCTCTTGCCACATCAATCATTTTTGTCGCTAAATCCTTATTATTTGCAATCCACTTAAAATAAATAGGATCAATCGGAATACAGTGTCCTCCTACGCCAGGACCAGGATAGAATTTTTGAAATCCAAATGGCTTAGTTCCTGAGGCATCAATTACTTCCCAGATATTTATGTTTAACTCATTACAAATTTGTGTCATTTCATTAATAAAAGCAATATTTATAAAACGATACGTATTTTCTAATAACTTAGCTGTCTCTGCTACTTCTGGACTGCTTACCTTATGAATATCCTTAATTAAATTACTATAGAAGGCTGCTGCACAATCGGTACAATTAGATGTAACTCCACCTACGATTTTTATAATATCTTGAATTGAAAACGATTGATTTGCAGGATCGATTCGCTCTGGAGAGTATACTACAAATATATCTACACCAATTTTAAAATTAGTTTTCTGTTCTAATTTGTATAAAACTTCTTCCCTTGTAGTACCTGGATAAGTAGTACTTTCTAAGATAATTAATGTACCTTTTTTAATGTATTTAACTATTTCATCAACTGCTGAATGAATATATGTTAAATCTGGTTGTTTACTAGTTCTTTCTAATGGTGTAGGAACACATATAACTACAACATCACATTCGTTTATATCATTCATTTCTGTACTAACAAAAAATCTATTTGTATGTAAAGCATCTTGGATTTCAGTATCTTGAATATCGCTGATATAACTTATTCCACGTTCTAGTTTTCTTATTTTTGCTGAGTTTTTATCAAAACCTCTTACCGCATAACCTACTTCTAAACATTTAAGAGCTGATGGTAGTCCAACATAACCTAGGCCTACATATCCAATACACGCATTTTTATTTGCAATTTTTTCAACTAATAAACTTTTAGTTTCATTATTTAATACTGTGACCATTACTTATCACTTCCCCAAAAGATTTGATATTAAAATGCTTACTAGCAAATAATAACTGTGCGTTCTAAAATCCCATGGATGCATATAAAATACTGAATTAGCAACAAACTACATTTTTGGCACTATCAATCCTCCTAATTTAATAAACATCTAAATTTGTAGAAATTCATGCGAAATATCAAGGTGTAATTTATATCTATAATATTCACACGTTATTTTTTGGGATTCAATTGATATTTTTCTATTTTTTTACTTTCTCAATATATAATAATATTTATAATTCAGAAAATTTATTTTTAAAAAAACTAAATATTTTTATATCATTAAAACAATATAATAGTTGTTATGTCTACATTTAGTACGATTTTCATCCTTGAATAAAGAAAAAATTACGCTTATAATTATCCAATAAATCCCATCGTTTAGTGATTTAAATGAACATTTAACCATAACTAAAATGCATGAGTTTCATATTTTTTACTTTTTATTAAAATTAATGGAAAAAGATCTATCTGAATTATAAAAAACAATTTGAAATATATTCAAATTGTTGACATAACAGATCAATTTATTAACACTTGTTGATTTTGTAATAATTCTCAAATACATAAACTCCTTAATACTACCCACAAATCATAATGACGCTTTACATCAAAAAAAATCGCAACCCTCTACATTTAATGGGGGTTGCGATTTTTATGTACAAATAATTTTTATAAATTTTGCGTTAACCTAATCATATCCATACATTGAATACCATTTTCATATATTTCTTCATTATAGTTTTGTAAGAAAAAGTCCTTATCCACACTGGTTATTCTAAAACCACATTTTTGATAAAGGCCTAGTTGCATTAAACTAGAATTTCCTGTGCCTATTTCTATAGTTTTATATTTTTCTTTTTTAGCATAATCTATAGCAAATCTAAGTAGGTATTTCCCATATCCTTTTCCTTGCTCTTTTTCGGAAACTGCTATATTTATAATCTCAATTGTTTCAGTTCGGTTAGGAATTAAAATCATAATACCTACAGTAACAGCACCTTTTTTTAAAACAAAACAATCTCCCTTTTTAAGATATCCATTAACTACTTCTGTTGAGGGATCAGCTAGCAATAATAACTCCATTTCTTCCATGTTAATACTTGTACTTTTTTCTATACTAATTCCATCCCCATTATTTAATTCCATTTCTAACATCCTCCCAATTAATATTTTCAATTAATATCTTAAATGAATTCCTTCTTATAAGACAATATCAACAACAATATTAATATTTTGTAATAGACAGAGTGATGATAAAAACTATAAATTTCTTACTTTAAATTCACTTAATCCGTATAATAGGTGTTTATGTTGTTTTATTTCTGTTTTTTCATCTCTTCCATTTCTTGCTGCCATGTAGCACCAAACCCACCTGATGGCGTATTCCAACGGTCTTCTTGTCGTTTAATGCGTTCCATGTCTGCATCACTCGGCTTAAATTCTTCTATTTCCTCACGTTGCTGTTCCTTATTATGATGTTGTTCAACTTCGTTATTATTAGGTTTATGATTCGTAGTAAATTCTCCGGGCTTTTTATTTGCCTTTACACCTGCTGTACTAGATGCGGGCTTATCATTTGCTTCAACATTCTTACCTTCAGACTTGTGATTGTTTGACTTACTCTCACTAGATTGCAAGCCTACGTTTCTCTCTTCATCCCAACGATTATTTTTTACATCCCATCCAACAGGAATAACTGAATACATTTCCTTATCTTGACCAACATATTCCGCACCAAATAAATTACCATCCTTAAATTGAACTTGTATCACCGCTTCTGGCGCCTCATAAGTATATTCAATTAATTCAGTATCAAATTTCTTAGTTTTAATTGCACTTGTCGCATTACGGTGTAACGCCTTAGCTACTTCTTCATATGGCATACCATGTTCAAGTGCTTCAAAGTAATCCACAGGCATCGTAGAACTACTTTCATCTGATGGAAGCTGATACTGCACAATATCAACTTTATCTTCACTATTTTTCGTATCAAGCGCTTTGTTTTCATTATCCTTTGGCACATTATCATCCAACTTTTCCGTGTCCTTTAATTCATCACGCTTTGTTTCGTCTACCTTCTTATTGGCTTGCGGGTCCTTCTTCACTTCCTGCTCACTCTTAGGCGTTTCTTTCTTGGTAGAGGCGTTCTCCTGACCACACCCCACTAATAAACTTGACAACAATAATCCTGCTACTAGATACTTTTTCATGTTCATTCTCCCTGTTTGCGCTATATTTATACAATAACATTAGCGTATTTACCTTATATTACCTTATTCCCTTTCGTAATATTATAACAATATATTAAAATATACAACGATTTAATTCTCTATTATGCTATCTATTACGAGATATCTTACGAGTTTAATTCTCTCAAACACGCTACGGCTTTCTAGCACTTCTTTTGCACACTTTCTTCTTTCCCCGAGATGCACCTCTAATGAAAACAAATGAACAAAATTTCGTTAACCTGGTATGTATAGGTACTTATATAAATCAATAATTGATACGTTCAATGTATCGATCAGTCTGGCATTCCAATTAACCTCAATATTCACCCTAACATGCGTTTCTCATTGTAAATAAAAAGAACGGCGATTCCTCCATGTAAGAGAATCCGCCATCACAAGTAACTAATTATTTCATATCTATTCTTTCTTTTACTTTCGTTGGGAGCTCGTCTCTCTTCACTTCCTCCCAAACTTTCCTAAGTAATATCACGCAGGGGTGCTTCTTTACGAAGATTCAAGTTGTACCGCTTGTATCATTTCACTGTTTACAAAATACAGTTAGGAACGAAATGCTTCCACTTGAACAACCATTTTGTTCCATAACTGTTACAGTCCTTTGTAGAGTAGCAGTATCGGTATGTTCAAGTTTAATATTTTTTTGTACCAGAACCCACAACTATATTTGGTTCAACCGTTCCTATCACTACCATATCTTTATCAGTGATTATCTTCACCGTTTGATTTTAAATTATAATTTTTTCATAATATATGTAGAAGAAATATAACCTACTAGTTTTTGATCTGCAGTTTTAACTGGATACCATACAAACTGATTGCTACTATCTACAGATTCATCATATGCTGCGTTTCCTTGAATAATCAAGTTCGTATTTTTACTTAATGGTTTCCCATTTGAAGCGGAAGTAGGTTTAGATCTTAAATTTACTCCATCTCTTGTTACAAGTACTTGATCACCTGTTTTTAGGTGATAGATAGAAGGATGTAGATTAGTTAGTGTGTACTCCTTCTTTTTAAATATAATGTTTGTGCTCGTGTTAGGATCATATTCGAAATCAGCTGTACTGAAAGGAAACTGCCCCAATTTTGTATCATTTAAAAAACTGTATTGTTCTAGAATAGAAAACACTTTTTCCTGGTAAGCGTTTAAATTTTTTTGACCGGTAGCTTTATACAAAGGACTGTTTGCAGGTTTTGTTCCATTATAAGCCATAACAGAGAAGTACCAGTTTTCGATTATTTCTGGTCCAGCAACTTTTACTTTAGGTAGATCTGTTCGCTGATACATACTACGAAGAATTTTAACACCTGCTTCAATATTATAATTAATATCATATTTTAACTTTTGTTGATCGAACTGAGATTGATTGGTAATTTGCATAATCCCAATTCCACCATCTTGTGCTATGATTGGCTGGCCGTTTCCATCAAATTGTTTCCATCCACTTTCTTGTGTAGCTACAGCTTTTACAACTTCAGGAGGAACATTTTCTTTTAATGCTGCGTTCGTTAGTAGGCAATTTATGTGCTGATGAGAGGGATTTTGGTTCGGCTTAATTTCACCATATGGCTCACACGTAGATGCAGCAGAGACATCTTCATAGGACCAACAGAATATCATGAAGCAAGCCAATATCCCTATTCTTAGTAATTGTACTTTCATTCTAGTATTCTCCAATCTATTTAATGATTTATAGTTATACACATTTCACTATAATATATTTATAATATTCTATATTTTAAGAATCCATAGAGGCAATCAAGAGTGGTAATGGGACACCCTGGTCTTGCACGTCAGCCATAGTAGAAATAGACTCCGCCTTTGGTAGTAAGAATCCTACTAACGTTAGTCAACTTGCCTCTTTAGAGATAGGAGCTTCAATTTAAATAATGCGTTCTGAGACACTACTCTTCTTCTAAAATAGCGTAATAATATTCATCCCACCATTCATTCCCATGTGGTATACACTTCCTGAAATAGCCTTCTCTTCTCATTCCAATCTTCTCCATCACCCGATATGATGGGATATTTTGTGGCTGACATGTAGCTATTATCCTATGTAATTTCATTTCCTTAAAGCCATATTTTAATGTAGCTTGTGCTGCTTCAGAAGCATATCCTTTATTGAAATATTTTTGATTGAACACCCAACCAATCTCATAAGTATGCTCACCAAAGTATTTATGAAAAACTATATGACCAATCAGAATATCTTTATCAATTAATACTACAGGAAAGTTCTTAGCGTTTTCACCAATATTTTCATTCACAAAGTTTCTTGCACCTTTTTCAGTAAAAACCCCTTTAGGTATGTATTTCATTACATTAATATCTGATGTATACTCATGAACAGCTTGCCAATCTTTGAACTCAAATTTTCGTATTAATAATCTTTCTGTTTCTATAAACATTACTTTTCCCCCTCAAAGAATTGCAACTATATTTTAAATCCACATTCAACCCTTAAAACAAAAAGAACTTGTAGGACTCTCTACAAGTTCTTTTTAGTTTAAGGTGAATATACGGGCCAAACAAACTATCTTACAGATTGACTGTAGAAACTTTAGGGGTAATGCTTTGACAAATATATTATATAACAAATATTAACATCCACGGGATTTATTTTTGAAAATTATGTGAATTAAAAAAGTAGTTTTTTCTTAGCTATTATTGTTAATAACTGACGGTATCATTATATTTCAAGAAAAAATATAGGTAGCCCGTTAAAGAACCCTACAGAACAGGTTTATTAACATGTAAATTGACAACCTATTTTTCAAAACTACAGAAATTCAACATTTTCGTTATACCGTATGTATAGTAAAAGGCATCGATACCATTCATGTCCCGTACAAAAAAGCGAAGTCTTTAACTAAACTTCGCTTTTCAATGTATTATGAATTACAGGAATTATTGCTAAATGCCAAAAGTGTATTTCTCCAAATATAAATCTTTTTTATTTCAGCTAACTTTGCAAAAGAATTTGATCAAATATAATTAATTATTGATTAACCGCTTTAGCTACAAGTACTGCGTATGCTTCTGCACCTACAGTGGTTAAATGCACACCATCAGGTGCAAAGTAGTCTTTCTTTCCAGCACTTGCTACATACCAATCAATTAGAGTTACATTAGAATATTTAGATGCCGTTACTTTCAGTCTCTCGTTCACAATTGATTCCCACGGACGTGGCACTCTCGTATTAATAAATATTATTTTACGTTCGTTTCCAATTAATTTTATTAATGAAACAAGTTGCTCAGTAGTAAAGGCTCCATTTGTACCTAATCCAATAATGACATAGTTTCCTAAATTCCCTTCATTTTTTAACTGTTCAACTACCGGAATCGCTTTTGACAGCTGACGACCAATTTGCGCATCAATCCTAATATTAGGAAAAGTATTTTTTAAATATGGAGTAATATCAATCATAACGGAATCGCCTATCGCAGTAACTGTGAGTGGATTTTTAGGTTTTGCAGGATTTACTTCTTTTGATTCCCCTTGATTTAGTGGCGTTTCTTGATCTGCATTTTCCCAAACAGCAACTGGATGTGGCGCCGGTTTTGTTTGTACTGTTTCCACCTTATCTTGTTGAGAATTCTCCTTAGCCTTACTAGCATTTGATAACCCTAAAACTGCTATTGACGAAAAGAATAATGAACAAACTAAAGCTAATTTAACACCTAAAGTGACATTTTGAAGTCTTAAGTTCTTAAACTGAATGTTCCGAAGCGCACCTTGTCGGATTGGTTTTTCGATAAACTTCCATGAAATTTGCGCAATCAATATGATTAAAAGAAATTGAAAGATTGCTCTTATTATTGAAAAATCCCCTACATTTACTTTTGGAGTCGTTAATGTAAGAATTGGATAATGCCAGAGGTATATGCCATACGATCTTACCCCTACCCAACGTAAAGGCCTAAATCGCAAAAATTGAGCAATGCGACTAGCTGGATGAGCTAGATTTGCCACTAACAATGCTGTTGCAATTGATAAGAGAACCATTCCTCCCTTGTATAGAAATGGATCATATTGATTGGTCTTCCAAAACATAACCAAAATTATAATAAGAGCTATGCCCCCCACTACATCAAGAATGAAACGCGCCTTCGGGATAATTTTATTAGCAAGCCTATTGCTTGGCCAAACTAAGGCAAGTACCGCTCCGATAAGTAAGGAAAAGGCCCTCGTATCTGTACCATAATATATTCTACTCGGATCAACTCCAGGTTCATATAAATTTGCCATTGCTAAAGCTGAAGCAAACGCTCCTAGACAAATCAATAAAATCATACGAGATTGTTTTTTTATGTAGTAAAGTCCTAAACTAATAATAAACGGCCAGACAACATAGAATTGTTCCTCGACTGCTAACGACCAAAAATGATTTAATGGAGAAATCTGATTAAAATTATCAAAGTAAGATAATTTATGATAAATATACCACCAGTTACTAACATAAAATAATGCCGCTAATGAATCTCCGCGCATTTTTTCAAGTAAAGAGCTATGAAAAATCGTAATCCATGCCAATGTTATAACGAGCATAACAAGCATTCCTGGAAGCAATCTTCTTGCTCTACTAAGCCAGAATTTTTTCAAATCAATTCTCTTATTTCTCTTCCACTCCATGGCTAGAATATCTGTAATTAAATAACCTGAAAGTACAAAAAATACTGTAACCCCTAAAAACCCTCCAGGTAACCAATTAAAATTAATATGATACAAAATAACACCTAGTATAGCTAGCCCTCTTAGACTGTCCAACCCAACCATATAACGACTATTTTTTTTAAAAGGTTTAGTCATCCTATATTCACCTCTATTTCTTGGTAACTAGGTTAATAATAACGGCATAAAATGCTATTAATTTCCTAAAATCGTATAAGCTAAACCATTACAAACATCATTTTGTAAGGCTCTTTTTTTATATTTACATGAACAGCAATAAATACTTTATCACGTTATCTGGCTCTGTTGTGAAAATTTTTATAGTAGGTGTTTTTACTCTTCCTAAAAAAGAGGAATTTGCCCAATCAAAAATTTATATACCGTGTGTCTTAAAGTAAAATTTTGATACGTTTTTACAGAGATATCAAGGCCTGTGACATTTTGAATATAATCGATAATGCATATGTAAAGGATTTTGCATATAAAAACATTAAAAAAAAGGGATATGTATAATTACATATTTCTCTTACTGATAAAGCGCCTCTATTTAAAAAATTCCTCTTTAATATTTTTAGTCTCTTTGTTAACTTGATAGCGAAATGGTATGGCAAACAAACCATTGTCGTATCAGAAACATTTGTTTCAAATCAATTATGTTCTTGTTATGGATATCAAAACCAAGACGTTACTAATCTAAACCTACGGAAATGGGACTACCCTTCTTGTTGTACACACCATAATCAGGATATTAACGCAAGTATCAATTGAAAGAATGAAGTGATAATGCTTCTAACCACAAGGACTATGTTGATAGCCTACTAATAAATTAGGACTCGATTGAGCTCCTTACTTATTAATTTCCTTCTTCTATACAAAGTAACTGTGGGAGTAATTCAACAAGGAGATAATCTTCATAAAGTAAAATTACTGGGAGTAAAGAAGAGGATTTTCGTGTTTATAAGAGCAACAAAAAGAACTTGTAGGAATCTCTACAAGTTCTTTTCAGTTTAAGGTGAATATACGAGATAAACAAACTTTCTTGAAAATTTATCATAAATACTACAGGGGTAATGCTTTGACAAGTATATTATATAACAAATATTAACATCCAAAGGTTTTAATTTTGAAAATTATGTGAATTGAGAAAGCAGTATCTTGTTTTATGGTTTTACCGCTAAATTATTCATAAATTTCTCTATAGAATTCGCCTGAAATATACGTAAATGATGAGATTGAACGTCATAATGTTTATCAGTAATGATAAGAATTGAAGGAAAGAATTTAGAAGTTTTCGGTTGCCAATATTCATTATGCCATTCTTGGCTATGGAAGTATAACTCATATCTATTTATCTTATCTTGCATTAGCTTTTTACTGTACACTGACTTTTGAACTTCAACAAAGAATGGCGACCTACGCCATATAGTAAAAGCATCCGGCTCCATATATTCCTTCCCATACTTTGGTTCCACTTTGAATAACTTTGGGTTTTCATAATGAACAAGTTGTTTGTATACGTCCACAATACCAAGGAAATGAGGAATTTTTTGACTCGTCTTTCTGATAGAACTGGGTTGCGGAAAATAAATGTATGGGTGTTGCAATACGTTAGCATTAACATGGCCGTCTCTTCTTAATCTTTTCATAACGGTATTACAGCAGGTTATCGCATTCTTTAAGCCTTGAAAATGCAAGTCAATAATATCGTCTCGGGACATACATCTAAATTGCTTCAAATCATTAAGAATTCCTTTATCTCTACTCTTCATCATCTAACACCCCAAATAACGGAATTTCTACTTGCGATGAATGCTTGGGTATCTTCTCCTCTTTAGACATGCAATATGGTTCAACAATTTGTTTCGCCTTACTTAATTCCAAATAAGGAGCTTGCACTTTCTTTAATCCATTTCGTTTAAAAATCATTTGTCCAGATTGTCCTAAGTGCTCTGACCCAGGTGTACCTATGATATTACTATTAATTGCACTATCACATTTAAAGCCGATTCTTACTGTCATATTAAGTTTTAATTTACCATCTAACACCTTGGCATCTGGCCTCTGCATGCTAAGCATAAGAAAGACCCCAAGTGCCCGGCCGACTGCTGAAATCTTTTCAATCGTAGTCATGCACTCTTTTTCATCTTTAAGCATAGCCACTTCATCAATAGCAAGCAAAATATATGGCTTTGGATGATTTGGATTTAATTTGTTGTACGCATCAATATGATCAACTTCATATTTTTCCATAAGTTTTCTTCGTTCCCTGATTTCCTTCCATAACTTTTGAAGCATTATTTTCATTTCGATTTCTTCCATACAAACTTTTTTTACATGCTTCACTCTACGCAAGAAATGAAATTCAGAGTTTTTTAAGTCACCAAGGTACAAATGTAACTTTTCAGGAGACATATATTGAATAAGTGTGGATAATACAACACGTACCATACTACTTTTCCCGCTTCCAGTTTCTCCTGCAATTAATAAGTGTGGTGAATTGGAATCAATCATATCGTACGCAATCATTTTTCCGAATTGGTCCCTGCCGACCACAACAGGTAAACGGTAATCTTTTAATAGTGGCTTCCATTCTTTATAACAATAATTGTACGACTTTAGTCCAGCATTTGAACGAAATACATGTAGGACAAATTTTTTCACATCACCTTCAATCGTAATATTTCGTCCTAATATTTGCTGGAAACAAAACCACTTCTTTTCAATCTTCTGTGGATCTAAACCGTTTGGTATGGTAAACACATATCTCACACTTTCTGCTGAGGAAGAAACAGTATGTACCTTTGGATAAATAGATACTTTACCCCCGCGTGTTTGATGTTCCGTATATAAACCTGCTTTTCCGAACACCTCCATAAGCTGATTCCTTAACCTTTGCATACGAAGCCACTCCTTTATAATCCCCATTACTCCCTTCCCTCCTTAATACATGATTACGATACGAACAAATACATATCCAATCAAGCAAACTCCACCAATTCGGGTTCCATGATAAATACCTTCACTTACAAATTTAGCTGCTGATATATAGTCATGTCGCACCAAGTATTTTTCTAATATGACTGCTCCGATTAAAATCGTTCCCATAACTCCTAATGCAATGTAAGTATGTAATACCTGATCCGACATATGAAGGAATGCGAAAGGACTTAATGAATTGTATTTACGTATTTTTTTTTCTTTCTCTTCGTAGTGTCTCTTCATACATTCACGAAAAGAAATTGTTTCCTTCCTACCAAGCATTTAAATGCCCCCTCCTATAAACAAAATGAACAAACTAGATAAAATATAGGGATTATACGCCTATTACCTTGATAGCATTATCTTGCCTGTTAACTTGGTAGATACTTTTCTAGTACAAAGGCTAGTTAATTTGGTATCTACTCTGGTAATAAGTTTGCTATATACCATAGTGGCTACCTTGATACATCATATTACGTGGGGCTTGTACATTATTAACACTTTTGTTTAAAAAAATCAGGCTTTGGTAAAGATGTGATTAATAGAGGATTTAAGAATAGGAGTGTTCACAATGTTTGGCTTGGGGAAACCATTATCAAAGTTTGGTAAGTTTTTAAGGAGAAATAATATTACTCAAACCGAATTAAAGGAATGGAGTGGAGTAAATCAAAATACAATTAGTCGTATTTCTCGTTCAAATACATTTAAGCCTTCATTAGGAAATGGCCAAAAACTAATTAGGGCCTTAAAAAGAAAAGGTTACAGCGTAGACTTTGAGGATTTCTGGATGTAATAACCAGCTCGATAAATCGAGCTGGTTATTTTTTGAGGAATTCATCATTTTTTGATTTTTGGGCCGCGTTAGCTTATATAATAGTACTAAAATTCAACAGAACGTGTATAAAAAGTGACAAACAAAAGATATATTGTTAATAGCAATAGTATTAGTACACAAGTAAAATACACGATAGAAATACGCTTTCTATTCTCTTTCCAATTACGTATACTGGAAATTATAAAACTTACTATCACCATGCAACAAATCCCTACCAAAAACACCAATACATACTCGTGAATAATAACACCACAAATTAAAAATATAACTGCTAATATTCCTAATAGTGAATGAACTACACGCAAAAATAACCTCTCCTTATCTCATTGAAAACCTATTAATGTATGATTATTTTATTTAGCAAACAGATGGTTTCCAATTTGTGCAATGGTTTGACGTGTTGTAATCCATTTATCAGTCGAGGTTTTGGGATTGTAGAAATAAAGCCAATCAGAATTTGTTCCTTTTGAAGTGAGAGCCTCTTCTACTGCCATTTTTGCTTCCTGTGTAGCAGGCTGATTAATTCTACCGTCTGTAACAGGAGTAAATGCGTAACCATTTTTAATGGGTTCATAAATTACGTCTGTAATTGTATTTGGAAAACCATTTGCGTTAGCACGATTTAATACTACCTTTGCAACTGCAACCTTTCCTGCATGCGGTTCTCCTCCTGCTTCTGCATTTACTAATCGAGCCATTAAGTCCACTTCTTGTAATGAAATACCAGTATCAATCTTTAAGTGCTGACCGACAAAAATATGGTTTTCATCTACGTTATTGTTTTGTTTTAGGGACTGTATTGAAACCTTATATTGTTGTGATATAGAACTTAATGTATCCCCACTTTTTACTTGGTAAATTGCTTGATATGTATTAGTTGAAACTGGTGAATTATTTTTTTGAACATATTTGTTTGCAGTTGTCGATATCGGAATTGTTAAACGTTCTCCAATATTAATTTGATCATTTGCTTTATTGTTTTCTTGTTTTAGTGATTGTACGGACACCTCATATTGTTTACTTATTGCTTCTAGGGTATCATTCTTTTGAACCGTATAAACCGTTGAAGCCGCAGTCCCTACTGGATTTGATACTACTGTAATCATTGCAGCAGATAATGGTAACCAGGTTTTCGCCTTACATAACTTCATTCAAAAAAGCCTCCTAAAAATTATTAAGTACTCTTAATATGTTTAAGTTAAAAACAAATCAAGCTATTTATAGCGTAACAAAACATTGAATTCAAGTCATTGAATTTGTATTTCTAAATAATAATTGGGTCGCTTATGATATTACAATTGAATTATTATAATTATGTTTCAACAAAATCGGACAATCTAATACTTAAACTAAATATGGATGGTGAAAGTAGAGGTTTATTTCAATTGCCTAATAGTTTCTTCCTAAGAACTGTTTCTATACGCTACACTGAATCCTAATTACTTGTAGAAGGAATGATAGAAATGAAGGTTTTGTTATTCATTATTTTGTTTAGTTCTCCTTCAATTAAGTGTCTTTCTTTACATTTTATTTACTATTAATCTTTATATTAGGTATAATAAATTAAATGATATAAATAATACCATGGAGGTTTATAACATGAAAAACATAATGGAACGCCTCAACAATCCATTTATTAAATATCTATTAACTGTGATTTCAGCTATAGCTATAATAAAAACAGGTTATGATTTAGGTTCCTTTATTACAAAGTTAAAATATTTTTAAATCGTAAAAAGGCAATTGATTTTTTTTACAAAAGGTCAATTGCCTTAAATAATATAGAAAAAGCACTGCTGAAATCTTCAGCAATGCTTTCCCATTAACCGTATATGATAATGAACGTCTAATTTTTCTACTCATGAGTTCTGTATAATCACATATATTTATTTTAGATTTAAGATACGTTCTATTTCCTTCACACTCAACTTACTTGCTTTTGCAATAGTTTCAAGTGGCACACCAATTTCATGCATTCCTCGGATCATCTGCATCTTGCCTTGCTCAATCCCTTTTTCCATGCCCTCTTGTTCTGCATGTGCTAACTTAGCTTGTTCATCTAAAAGCAATTTCTCTCGAGCTTCGTACGCTGTTCTAAAAGAAGAATCATGGCTCATATTTTCCCATTTATTTATTGCCTTTTGTAAAATTGGATCTTGATTCATCGCAATCTCCTCCAATGTTTGAGTTAAATGTTCATCTTCATGTGCTGGTAATAATAACATCCAACGAACAAATGTATTTTCCCATGGGTTTACTTTTTCTTCACGCCATTGTTTTACCAATTTCGGTATCTCTACAAAATGGATTTCAATATCGTCACTTAAGAGTTGCTGCATTTTAGTATTCCATAATTGTCCGATGGTATGAAATGCATCATCCTGAGAAAATAAAATAAAGTCTAGTAAGTTAATGGTAATAGTTTTCCAAAGTGAACGATATGGCATTCCTTCTTGCATTTGGGATGTATAAAGTTTACTCCAGTAATATAAAGATCGTTTTACCATATCATGTGTATTTCGAAGCTGAATTTCAATATTTACTTGCGTCCCATTATCTAGCGTTGCTAATAGGTCTAAAATCGATAACTTATCATCTTCATAAGATTTATGGAGATGTGGATCATCTAATTGTAGCGAAGTAATAGGCGCATCTAAAGATTCCTCTAAAATTGCATTTAGGAAACCCGTTAAAATTTCCTCATTTCCTTTTGTTCCAAATAACTGTTTAAAAGCAAAATCAATGCGTAAATTCACTAATTTAGTGGACATGGATTTCCTCTCCCTGTCTATATCATATCTTATTACTATTGTACATAAAAAAAGGTAACACATGCAAATAGGCTCTTATGTTAGCAGGGTGTCTAAACTATAAAAACTTGTGATTCCAATAAAAAGCGGTTGCAAATAACTTTGTTTTGTGCCAAAACCTTTATTATTCGTCTATTCCTTGATCACATTATTATCAAACTAAAACCTACTTTGCTAATTCAAAAGAAGTATATTTAACCAACTTATCTCTTAACCTGTTTGTCCAATAATTGTTTAATTCGCGTATATGATTTAGATTTGCCTCTTGTAATTCCTCTAAATTATTATCTCTAGAAATATCTCGCATCCCACACTCAAAATAAGAGCCTCGTTACAAATTATTTTGTAGTAAGGCTCTTTAAAATTCTTTAATTTTTAACCTTTTAAATGTGTTTGTAGACAAAATTCAGTAATAAAGTTATTTAAATCTAGTTCAAATAAAGAACCTGTTAGTTTAAGTATAATTCTTCACCAATTATTGAGATTATTCTTCCTCGCCTAGAAAATTAAAATTACCATCAATAAGATCCTGTAAATACTCATCAAAACTGTTTGCAATCACTTCATATTCATCAGGGTCGTGTAAAAAACGAATTATTTGACCACATACCCCTTCTTCAGAAGGATTAAAATCAATATACAGCTTTGATGTTCCACCGTTGTTCATACAATCTGAAAAGTGAATATACGTGCCAGGGAGAAGTCCTTCTGGATTTATCTTAGGGTCAACAGCATCCTCGTCATCTTGGTATTCTAAAAGATAGGAGACGTCTTCTCCTTCTTTAGAACTTTCGATCATCTCCTGTGTAGAAAGCAAATAATATGGATACTCTTCAACGTCTGAACCTAAAATACATACCGAAACTTCGTTTTCTCCATATTTCCGCCAATATGTACCATCGATATTTTCAAGTAAAGAGATTAATGATTCTGGACAATTTGGATATTTCGTCCTTAATATATCAATAGCCTCTTTTGTAGCACCGTATGCTTTATTTAGTGCTTCGAGATCAGCTGTTGATAAGGCTTCTTTCAAACCGTTTAAAAATTTGTTTACCAAATCCATAATGTTGTCCTCCCAATAATGAAATATAAAATTTTTCAGTCTATATGTCTATCATAAATGAGATTTTACCTTTAACGTTTTCTCATCTAATTTAATTAGTACCATTACACTCTAGCTCTTCACGATTAAAGTATTGTTCTAGTAGCTCTTTACCTGTTTTGATTGTTGTATAGTACTCACCACCATACAGTTTCCCTTCTGATGGATTATGAAAATCTTCATATTTCTTGAAGTCTTCATTTTCTTCAAATGATTTCTTTGCAAGGTCCATGTCTTCTGCTTCTATTTTAGCAAACAATCTACCTATATCGAATACACCGTCTTCATCAATACTCTCTTCTACTAAGTAGTGTGCTTCTTCCTCTATAGGAGTTAGCTTCTTCTTTGTAACAGAATATAAATGTTTCGTTTCCTCTTCCTCTACCTCTACCATAATAAAGAACCAACCAACTCTTACTACTGTACATGGTGCTAATCCTAGTAATGTATAGGCAACTACCTTTTGGCCTTTCACATATTTCCTCATTTTTTCTACCCCTTGTAGTTTATTTTAAACCGTAGTCTCTCAGACATCTATCTGCTCTCAGTAATGCATCTCTAGCTGCTTCCTTTTCTGCAGATGTTAATCTATTGTCAATCACGTTCCAATACACCTTACCGTATTTCTCTATCAATTCTACATGAGTCCTGTCAACAAATGCTTCATGACGTTGCAAGACGTCTCTATTGTTTTCTCTGTACCACATATACTTATACCACGCAGATACTCCGATTTCTTCTCCTGTACCGCTTACTTTCGTGAAACCTGCTTTTGCACTACCTATGAAAAATGGGATATTTTACCCCTCCCTTATTTTAAGATGTTATTATAGCGTTCTCTTTGTTGTGAACTCATAAACAACTCTCCAAATTGTAGTTCATCTCAGTTAAACTCTTACATTTGCTGTTTTGTTTATTTGTTTTCAAGTTTACTTCGACTAACATTTCAAAATCTTACTGGCCTGTTTCATTTAATGTATTAAACATTTTAAATAACTAATCAGAAATAGTTACCCGTTATTTCACGACATTTTTTACATATTCTGTTTAAAGATTAAAATATTTTCAACGTGGTGATACATATCTATACCCATATAAAACAGTAATTCCCTTTACTACAACTGTATTTTTTTCAATACTTTTCACTACCGCCTTTCCTGTTAAACGATTCATATATTGAATATAAATTGCAAATTCTATAGGTTCATCTTTTTGTTTTACATCTTCAAAATAATATAATTCTTCTTCATAGGCACTTAATTCTAACTCCCAGTCTTCAAAGTTAGTTTTATGTATAGATAGTGCCTCAGATCCAGACAATCTTAATTCATATTTTAAGTCTTTAACAAAGACACTGTCATGCGAGTTCCTTTTTCTTCTCATTTTGATCATCCTTTTCGTTCCTATTAATAATTTTTTCTACTTATATTAAGCTAATTATTATCTATGAAAATATTGGAATATCCCCATTTTTATCATACAGGATAAAGAACGACCACACCAATTATTACCATGTGTTTCTAAAGTTTTTTGAAATGGTGTTATTACTTTTAGCAGGTTTATTATTCGCGTACAAAAGTGTACATGTAAAGTGATAATACAGTTATTTAATTTAGATATAAAAAATATAAGAGCCTTGCTACATTGTATTGTAGTAAAGCTCTTTAAAGTTGTTTAATTCTTATTGAACTCACAGTGCAGGATAGTTTAATAAGGAATGCTATAATTTATTAAAAGGAAATTGTTATTAAAGTACATGTTTTATAAAAAGAGCGAAAAGATTTTCAAGGAGGCTATTATGAAGTACTTTGAAGAAGCTAAAAACATTTGGAAAAACCAAGTTCCAAAGAATGGTCAATCAGACACTATCGAAGGCGAACTCATAAGAGCAGTAGAAAAGCTTCGATATGAAGCACAAAACAATGGGAATGGTAATTGGGATGAGGGCCTAGAGCGTTTTTGCGAATACATTTGGGATATTTTAAATGACAGTAAAACCTTCGAAAGCCATTCTTTAGAAGAAATTAAATTTGATATTAAAACATTACTCGATTATGAAAATCCTTATCTTGAAGACGATTTATATGATAGAATTACTGACCGAGTTGTTGAATGGAGTATTGCTCATAATGGTCCAATTAGAAGAGAAAAAGATCCAAAACAGTATAGGTAAGTTATTGAACTAACGGGTGCTTTAATTGAACAAGAGTTAAACAACTTTATTATTGATTTTTGAGTGCAGACACATTTAAATGGATAGAAATTAAACAACTTTATTATCTCTTAACAGTACCATGATATTTATTTTTCCATTATTGAAACAGAGTAAGATAGTAGCTAGTTCATCTTAAAGCGAGTTTTTTAATTCAAATTACAAAAAGCTATCATCATTAAACATGATGATAGCTCTTATATTAATCAAAACTTATATCTTCTTTATTCTTTTCTTAATCCCCACCAACTAACACTAGTTGTAGTTGTTCATAAATTTCCTGTGTATCCGGTGTAGTTTCTGCTTGTTTACGTTCACGCTTCACTGCAGAATCATTTTTAACTAGTGATTCTTCTTTAGTTTCTGCGACCATTTCTATGTGCTCCAGTACAGCTACACGCTCTAAGCCTTCCATTTCATCTAAATCTTCTACATCATCTGCATCGTCAATTATTTCTGGTTCTTCTGTTTGTATAATTTCCTTCTGTTCTTTTTTCAATTCAATTACTGGTTGCTCTTGTACTATGTCCTCTTTTTCAATATTAACTTCAGCAGCTTCAATTACCTCTAAAGGTTTGTTTTTAGTATTTGCTATTTTATTTGCTTTTGCTATAGCAATTTTCACTTTCATCGCTCTTAAAGAAGAGGATATATGATTTAGTATTCTGCCTAATCCATAGAAACGAATTGCCTCAACTATAACACCCATTACAATTCCAAAAATCCATGAATTAGAAAAGTATCCAACTAAACCAAATGTTATAACTCCTGGTAAATATAAGCTAGCATAGGCTAGTGAACTACCCGCCACTTAACGTCCTCACGGACTGTTTGAAGTGGGGGCTTCTCGGTTAGTCGTTACTTTTAATAGCTAACGAATTCGCCCTAGGACAACCGAGCTAACTCCCTTGTTCCAAGGGTTATTTTATTACTATCTATGCTAACGCTAATAGGCGTATTGCTTCATTTTTGATATTGATAGCTGCGTTATAATCTCTATCGAGATTTACACCGCATATACAAGAATAAACTCGCTCAGACAATGACATATTTTTCACATTTCCACAACTGCTACATGTTTTTGTGGAAGGAAACCATTTGTCTATTTTCACAAGCTGTTTGCCTTGTTCATTTAGTTTATAAGCTAAGAAAGAGGTGAACATACCCCAAGCATTATCAGCGACGCTTTTTCCAAAATGAAGTGCTTGCGATATTCCCTTCATATTTAGATCTTCAATAGCTACAACATCAAAATGAGTAGCTAACTCTTTAGACTTATGATGAAGGAAGTTCTTACGTTGGTTTGCTACTTTTTCATGCAGCTTAGCTACACGGATACGTTGTTTATTCCAACGCCCTGAACCTTTTGTACGTCTTGATAATACTCGTTGCGCCTTTGCTAATCGGTCTAACATTTCACGATAGAACTTAGGATAATTGGCTCTCTCATCCTCAGAACTGACGTATAATTGATCCATCGCAAAGTCTAATCCAACAACTGTTTCTACTTCTTTTTGTACGATCTCTTTTTCGTATTCAGTCAAAATGGACACATAGTATTTACCAGTAGGTGTCATAGAAATCGTACATGACTTGATTATATGGCCTTGTGGTATGTCTCTATGCTGTTTGATACGTACCATTTTCAGTTTTGGCAATTTGATATGACCGTTAAGCAACATAATATTTCCGTTCACTACATTCGTTGTATAAGACTTTCTGTCTTTTTTGCTTTTGAATGTCGGGAAGTCATTTTGACCACGAAAGAAATTTTTATAGGCAGTTTGCAAGTTTAGTTGAGCATTTGCCAAAGCTAATGAATCCACCTCTTTTAACCACTCAAATTCTGCTTTGTATTTCGCAGGAGTGGGAAGCTTTTGTTTCTTTAGTTGATCCTTATCATCTTTATGTTTTTCATACGCTTCTTTCCGTTCAGCTAACATTCTGTTATA
>NZ_JBYEZL010000009.1:0-86792 GCF_057624735.1 Bacillus sp. LQ01
TACCCACGTGTTACTCACCCGTCCGCCGCTAACTTCATAAGAGCAAGCTCTTAATCCATTCGCTCGACTTGCATGTATTAGGCACGCCGCCAGCGTTCATCCTGAGCCAGGATCAAACTCTCCAAATAAAGTTAGTTTGTCTAGCATCTAAAATAAAAATTGACGTTTCACGTTGTTTGTTTCGTTCAGTTTTCAAAGAACTAAAAGCGGGTGAAGAGAATCGAACTCTCGACCAGAGCTTGGAAGGCTCTTGTTTTACCACTAAACTACACCCGCGTGGTCGGGAAGACAGGATTTGAACCTGCGACCCCCTGGTCCCAAACCAGGTGCTCTACCAAGCTGAGCCACTTCCCGTAATTGGCGCGCCCGAGAGGAGTCGAACCCCTAACCTCTTGATCCGTAGTCAAACGCTCTATCCAATTGAGCTACGGGCGCTTATTCATGATGTTTTTTCGTCGTTGTAATTTGGCGACTCAATTATCTTATCATACTACATTTTCAAATGCAAGTACTTTTTTAAGATTTTTTTGATGCGGCCGAGAGGACTTGAACCTCCACGGGGTTTCCCCCACTAGGCCCTCAACCTAGCGCGTCTGCCGTTCCGCCACGACCGCGCGGAAAAAACAAAAGTGAGCCATGAAGGACTCGAACCTTCGACCCTCTGATTAAAAGTCAGATGCTCTACCAACTGAGCTAATGGCTCGTAAATGGCTGGGCTAGCTGGATTCGAACCAGCGCATGACGGAGTCAAAGTCCGTTGCCTTACCGCTTGGCTATAGCCCATCGAAATAATTATCTTCTTTTCAAAGACAAATGTTATTGTACCATAATGTCCAATAAAAAACAACTGCTATATAGCAGAAGTTAAAATGGCGGTCCCGACCGGGGTCGAACCGGCGATCTCCTGCGTGACAGGCAGGCATGTTAACCACTACACCACGGGACCATTTGGTTGCGGGGACAGGATTTGAACCTGCGACCTTCGGGTTATGAGCCCGACGAGCTACCGTGCTGCTCCACCCCGCGACAATACTATTCATATAAAATTATATGGTGGAGGATGACGGGATCGAACCGCCGACCCCCTGCTTGTAAGGCAGGTGCTCTCCCAGCTGAGCTAATCCTCCAAAAGTGGTGACCCGTACGGGATTCGAACCCGTGTTACCGCCGTGAAAGGGCGGTGTCTTAACCACTTGACCAACGGGCCAATATGTATGGCAGAGAAGAAGGGATTCGAACCCTCGCACCGCGTTAGCGATCTACTCCCTTAGCAGGGGAGCCCCTTGAGCCACTTGGGTACTTCTCTGTATGGCTCCGCAGGTAGGACTCGAACCTACGACCGATCGGTTAACAGCCGATAGCTCTACCACTGAGCTACTGCGGAATAATGAAGACAATTTGTATCTTATAAAAATTCTCTCTGTAAGTCAAGAAGTTTTTAACAACATCTTGTTCAAACGTGACATGTTTATAATATACTGGATTGCGTTTTTACTGTCAAGATGTTTTCGATATCGGTTTGAGTTTCCCTTTACACTTTCCACAGACATATCTTTTTGTATTTATTTGACGCCTTCTTACATATTGAAGTGAACACTCCATACATTCATACTTATAAATCTTTTTTTCCTTCTCTTCATTAATCATTTGTTTACAAAAACGTGGTGCCTCAACTTTCTTTAACAACTCACGGAAATCCCTGTCCCTGTGCTTATACCCTCTTCCTGCAATATGTAAGTGATAATGACAAAGCTCATGTTTAATAATCCCGACTAACTCTTCTTCACCATACACTTCGTAATATCGATAATTCAGTTCGATATTATGACTCTTCAATAAATAACGCCCACCAGTTGTACGTAATCTATTATTAAACACTGCTTTATGTAAGAACGGCATCTCAAAGTATTGTAGTGACACTTCTTCCACTAGTCGCTGAATTTCTTGCTCATCCACTCTCATTCCTCCTAAACAAAAAAATATTTTTACACTTTTCTCCCTTCTTATACATATATTAAATAGTACATATACCCATCCTCATGTAAGAAGCGTGGTTTCTAAAAACAAAACATGAATAGAAATCCACTCACCAACCTCTCATCAATAGCATTTTAGATTTTTGAGAGCAGGATTAAACAAGGAGGGATTCCTATGCCTACGTGGCTAAAAAAACAAATGCAACGTGCATATTTCGAAAAAAACCGGTATCAAATTAAATTATTAAATGAATGCTGGTTTTATTATAGCAAAATACATCAAAGCTCATAATCCATTACACTTTTTATTCCATAAAAAAAGAGCAGTTTCATCTGCTCTCTTCTCTTACTATTCAATCGGCAACATAGATAGTGCAACGCGTCCTTTTTTTGTATCAATATCATCTACCCATACTTTTACAATTTGCCCTACTGATACAACATCTAACGGATGCTTTACAAACTGTTTGCTAAGTTTAGAAATATGTACTAAACCATCTTGCTTTACGCCAACATCAACAAAAGCACCAAAATCAACAACGTTACGAACTGTTCCTTCTAATTCCATACCACGTTTTAAATCTTCTAATTTCAAAATCCCTTTTTTCAGAAGTGGTTTAGGCAACTCATCCCTCATATCTCTTTCTGGACTAATAAGTGCATCTATAATATCAACTAACGTCGGCTCCCCAACTCCTGTTTCTTGAGATAACTTAGAAATCTCTACTTCTTCCAATCTCTTTTGTAATTGCGGTTGTCCTACGTCATCTATCGATAACCCTAGACTCTTCAATAACAATTCAACATTCTTATATTGCTCTGGATGAATACCTGTTCGATCTAATGGATTCGCTCCTTCTAGTATACGTAAGAAACCTATACATTGTTCATACGTCTTTGCACCTAAACGCGGGATTTTCTTTAATTCCGTGCGCTTCGTGAATTTCCCATCTTCTTCTCTCTTTGCCACAATATTTTTCGCAACAGTTTTCGATAAACCTGAAACATATTGTAACAATGCAACCGAAGCCGTATTTACATTAACCCCAACTTGGTTAACAGCTGTTTCTACTACAAATGTTAATGACTCATTCAGTCTCTTTTGAGATACATCATGTTGGTATTGTCCAACCCCAACTGATTTAGGATCAATTTTCACAAGTTCAGCAAGTGGATCTTGCAGACGTCTTCCAATAGAAACGGCACTTCTCTCTTCAACTTGTAAATTTGGGAATTCCTCACGAGCTAAATCAGAAGCTGAATATACACTAGCACCCGCTTCATTTACAATAATATAAAAGACATCTCGGTTCACACTTTGTAATACATCTACTATAAACTCTTCTGTTTCTCTAGATGCTGTCCCATTACCAATTGCAATCATTTCAACTTGATATTTATCTATAATAGAAAGAACTTTCGTTTTTGCATCATCATATTTACGAACAGGTGGATGCGGATAAATAACATCGATATGTAGTACTTTCCCCGTATCATCTACTACAGACAATTTACAACCAGTTCTATATGCCGGATCTACCGCTAGCACGACTTTCCCTTTCATCGGAGGTTGTAATAGTAAGTTACGTAAGTTCTCAGAGAAAATATGTATCGCTTGTTCTTCAGCTGTTTCTGTTAATTCTTTACGAATTTCTCTTTCGATTGAAGATTGAATTAATCGTTTATAACCATCTTCAATCGCTAATTGTACATAATGTGCACTTTTCGAATCGTTATCACGAATTACTTTCTTATTTAAAAAAGTTACTATCTCATCTACTGGCGGAACAACAGCAACTCTCAATATATCTTCTTTCTCGCCACGATTCATTGCTAATACACGATGTGGCACTACTTTTTGCAATGGTTCTTCATAACTGTAATACATTTCATATATATTCTTTTCATCTTTTTCTTCATCTTTCACGGACGAAGACATAACACCTTTTCTAAAAGTAACATTTCGAATCCAACTACGATACGCAGCTTCATCTGAAACCATTTCTGCAATAATGTCTTGTGCACCTTGTAAAGCTTCTTCTGCAGATTGCACTTCTTTCTCTACATTAATAAATTCCACTGCCTTTTTAGCCGGATCTTCTTTCTTATATAACAATAACCATTCAGCTAATGGTTCTAATCCTTTTTCTTTAGCAATTGTCGCTTTCGTTCTTCTTTTCTCTTTATATGGACGATATAGATCTTCTACTTCTTGCAACTTTGTAGCTTTAACAATTTGCTGTCGTAGCTCTTCTGTCAGTTTCCCCTTCTCATCAATAAGACGAAGAACTTCTTCCTTCCTATCTTCAAGTTGCATCATATATTGCCATCTCTCTAAAATCGTACGAATTTGCACCTCATCTAAAGAGCCTGTCCATTCTTTTCGGTAACGAGCAATAAATGGAACTGTGTTACCTTCTTCTGTTAATTGAATAACATGACGAACTTGCTTTTCGGTAAAGCCTAATTCTTTCACTAACATTTTCATTAACGCTTGTCGATTATCTACCATTTCCATATACAACCGTAACCTCCTCTATAATAAAAAAAGTTGCCCTTCAAAGAGAGCAACTTAAACTGCCGATTTAAAAATCTATTAGTCCTAAACTAATTTGTAACGCTTCATCTACACGACTCATCATCACTTCATCCAAATGAGTGATTTTGTCCGTTAAGCGTTGCTTATCGATTGTTCGAATCTGCTCAAGTAAAATAACAGAATCTCTCTCAAAACCATACTTTTTCGCATCAATTTCCACATGAGTGGGTAATTTCGCTTTTTGAATCTGTGCAGTAATAGCCGCTACAATCACCGTTGGACTAAAACGATTTCCGATGTCATTTTGAATGACAAGAACCGGACGAACGCCTCCTTGCTCAGAACCAACAACTGGGGAAAGGTCTGCAAAATACACGTCGCCGCGTTTTACAATCAAAATATTACCCCCCGCTAACTAAGCGTTCTACTGTATGAGCTGCTTCATACTCTGCTAAGAAAGCTTCAGATGCAATACCAAGATTAATTTTTCCCATTTCAATGTACCCACGTCGCATTGATTCATGTTGGTAGCGTTTCTTCGTCTTATGTTGACGCAATAACAATTGTGTTGCCTGGCAAATTAGTTCATGGCGATTCTTATTCTCTTGTTTTCCAATTCCGTCCAATTCCGTTACCATTTGCTTTGGCAACCGAACCACGATTTCAGTAGTTACACTTGATTCGGACACAAAAATACACCTCCACCGTCAACTACACACCCAAATATATATATGACACCTATTGTAATAATACCATTGTATGGAGCCTGTTGCAAAGACTTCCTTATTCCTTGCTTATGTTTTCCAATTCACAAACAAAACATTCATCTTCTTAAATTTTTTATCTCATAACTAACTAAAAACAATAGAACTCCTCTTCAAAACTTACGTGCAACTTATATAAAAAATGATTATAAGTAAAAAGCTTCTCATCAAAAAGAGCTTATTATCCAGCAATGAACAGTCACTCCAATGACAAGAAGCAATCATACTACCTTCTATATATTGTTCAAGTAATTAATTATCTCTACAACCTTACCATTCCGTATAAATATTCTTGGCACACGGAAACTGATCGTTGCAATAATTTCATAATTAATAGTCCCTGAGTATTCCGCAACCTCTGTAGCGCTAATATACTCATCTCCTTGCCTTCCAATAAGCGTAACTTTCGTACCAAGTGGCACTTCACAAGGAAGATGAATCATGAACTGATCCATTGTTACTCGCCCTACAATCGGTACCCTTTTACCATTTATAAGCACTTCAAATCCTTGTAACCTTCTAAGCCACCCATCTGCATAGCCAATCGCTACAGTCGCAATCCATTCTTCAGTTTTCGTTCGATAGGTGACGTTATAACTAATTCCATCACCTTTAATTACCTGTTTAATATGAGCAACTTTCGTATGAAGTGATAGCGCCGGTTCTAATTCAAATGGTAAAAAAGGACGTATTTCTACAGAAGGAGATAATCCATACATTGCAATCCCAATTCGCACTGCATTAAATGTAATCCCTTGAAAACGTAACGTCGCAGCACTATTAGCTGTATGAACAAACTTAGGATCCACTCCGAATTCTTTCAACCAACTTAACTGCTCCAAGAACGTGTTATATTGCTTATCAAAATACGAAGTCTCAACCTCATCTGCCGTTGCAAAATGCGTGTATACTCCTTCTAACTCTAAAAACGGTGCACCCTCTAAACTCTTTAAAAATTCTTTTAGCTCTTTTCTTTCACGTATTCCAATTCTCCCCATACCACTATCAAAGTTAATATGGAATTTCATTACAGATGAACCATCCCAAAGTTTAATTGCTTCTTCCACCCATTCTTTTTGAAAAACAGTTAGCGCTACATCATTTTCAGCAGCTACATTTACATCACGCGGCGGCGAGGGACCTAACACTAAAATCGGTTCAGTAATACCAGCCCTCCGAAGCACTAAAGCTTCATCTAAAAAAGCAACAGCTAACCTTGTTGCACCTGCTTCTAATGCCGTTTTAGCCACCGGTACATAATCGTGCCCATATGCGTTTGCTTTAACTACAGCAAAAATCTCTACATTACTTGGGATGAACTCTTTAATATGTGTAACGTTGTTATAAATGGCATCTAAATCCACTTCCACCCAAGTGTCACGGTAAAATGGTGCTTCTTCCATAAATACACTTCCTTATACACGATATGCGAAGCTTATTCTTTTATATGCTTCTTTTATGAAATCCACCTTCAAACTAAGAAAAGACGTGGTGCACATATATCACCACGTCTAAGAAGTTTACTTCACCTGCTTCGCTGTAACTGAACGAGCAACCATTAACAGCTCCTTCGGCTCTAAACCTTTAGACACGAGCATATATTCTACTCCGTTATGCGACCACGTTACAGAGTCTTTCGTCAATGCACCAATCGTAAACCCAAGATCAACTGGTTCTCCACTTACACTTACCGCTGATGATGCCTCTGCAACTTTTGCCTTTTCTTGTATTAAAGTAAAGGATTTCTTATTTCCAGTGTATGTGAGTATCGCACGCTTGCCACTGTCTGTCTTCAACTCTTTTTCATCTTTCAGAGTCATACCTTGTGGTGTATCAAGTGGATACAAAATAGCAAACGGTTTGTCTTCTTTCGCTGTTGTTTGAACATCTACCTGTGCTCTAGACATATTTTGTTTCGTATCAAATGCACCTTTATCAAATTTCGCATCGAATTTCACTTTAGAGAAATCTACTTTCACAAGAACATTTTGATCATTATCCATTAACTTCACTGAAACTGGAGTCAAGTCGCTCTTATTCAATGTAATCTCTTGTCTCGGCAACATATTTTGATGTTGATAGTTTGTTTTTGTTTTAAAAATATAATACTTATCTGTTTTCTCAAAAGTAAGGTTTTTCTTGTCCTGCAAAATATCTCTTACAAGTGATTCATATAAATAAGCCTGGCTACTATTTTGCGGCCAATCACTTTGAAAACGGAAGCTCTTATTAAGTGCTGGCGTTAATACAAATACACCTTCTTCATTTCTCAAAATAATTTGGCTCTGATCTTTTTTTGCATTTTTTAAATTCACACGATAAAAAGACGGTTCCTTATGCCAAATCTCTACGTTATATTCTTGAGGCTCATTGCCTGTTTTAATAGATAATTTTGCCTCAGCTTGATAACTTTTCATCCCTTTTACTTTTGATTCTAAATCTCTCACGACATCATCTTGCTTCTTTTCCATACAACCCGCCAACACAAAAACGGTCAACAAACCGACAAGAACTAAAAACAGACGCCTTTTCATCAATTCAGCCCCTTTGCCCCTATAAATGAATGGAAGATGTACCTTCCTTATCGCTACCTCAAATATATGAGACAAAGATATAAAATATGCAGACTAGCGTGACGAGCTTTCTAAAACAACTTGAGCAACAGCAAATTCCTTACTATGACTAATTGATAAATGAACAATATACTCTGTACTTGTAATCAGAATTGGCTTACCTCTTTCATCATTTTTCACTTCAATATCTAAAAAACTCACTTCTTTTCCGATACCAGTACCTACAGCTTTTGAATACGCCTCTTTCGCTGCAAACCTTCCAGCTACAAACTCTGTAAGACGACTTCCTTTCAGCTCCATAGCAACATTACGTTCATTTTCCGTTAAAATACGTTCCATAAATTTAAGCTTTCCATCTAGCATTTTTTCAATACGATTTAATTCAATAATATCGATACCAATCCCTATAATCATTTCGAAATCCCCTTCTTCTATTTAACTTTCTTCTTTCATATTGATAAGAATAACAGAGAATCTTTCTGATGCAAAAGGGGTGAAAGTAACCGTATGCTAATAAGATCCACTCATATTTCTTTACAACCGACTATTCTTACCTTACTTCTTATTCATTTAGTCATGATGATATTAGGCGACTTTTTTCTCTTACCACTGGCAGCCTCTAATGAATATATCGCTAAAGGAGAATGGTGGCGTGTCATAACTTCTCTTCTCGTACACGTAGACTTACAACATTTTCTTTCTAATAGTATTTTTTTGTTCGCTCTTGGTTCTTCTATCGAAAAGCAACTCGGACACTTTTCTTTTTTTATTCTATTTTTTCTCTCTGGAATTTCTGGAAATATTTCTTCTTATATTATTATGCCGCTTGAATATATTCACGCAGGTGCATCAGGTGGTATTTTCGGACTATTAGGTGCACAGTTATTTTTATTGTACAATCGATACCGCTCTTCAAAACCAAAAGAAATTGCCATTTTCTCAATTATGATTCTTCTATTACTACTATTTACTTTCTTTAACCCTTCTGCCAATCCGATCAGTCATTTAACAGGTTTAATAACCGGTGGCATTTTAACCCCTTTTTTAACCAAAAAAAACGATGGTGCAAAGCTTATTTAATATAAAAGCTTGCACCATCGATAATTTCTACATCTACTTGTTCACTTAAATCTCTCATTAATTGAAATAAAGACTCATCCTTCATCTTCGCCTCAATCATACAATCAATTTGCGGAACACTTCCCTTTATCCTTCTTAAAAAAGATAAAAATGCCTCTACATTAATATAATCTGCATGAGCTCTTGGATCTTTTCCCTCTCTAGGGCTAGAGATATGCATTTTAACCGGCAACAAAGACGTTTCCCACGTATGAACGACACGTGCCCAATCTTCATACCAATCTTCTTGCTCATTATTCATCATATGGTGATGCAAGTCAAATACGACGGGAATATCTAATTTTTCTCCTAAATATAATGTTTCCTCTAACGTAAAGGTTGTATCATCATTTTCTAATATAATCATTTCTTGAATACCCCTTGGGACATTAGACCAATTCTCTATAAAGCGCTCTAATGCAAGTTCTTTATCTTTATATCCTCCTCCGACATGCAGTACACATCGTTGCTTATGTTCCATCCCCATGCCTTTTAATAATTTTTTGTGCATCTGCAATGTTTTTACAGATTGTTTAAAAACACTCTCCTCAGGTGAATTTAGTACAACAAAATGATCTGGATGGAAATCAATTCTCATATTCATATGAACTGCATATTCACCTAGTTTTTTTAAATTTTCTTTTAAAGGACGAATATAGTTCCACTCTAGCAATTCCTCATGATTCGCTAAAGGAATGAGCTTTGAACTGAGCCGAAAGAAAGATATGTCATGCCCTTTATTATGCTTTAATAAACGTAAACAATTTTCTAAATTGGAATTAGCAATTCTTTCAAGTTTACGAATTGCAGCAGCACGATCATCTAATTTCTGAAACTGTGCATACGTCATCGTTTGAGATGGAGATGCATTCTTCAAATGTACACTCATCGCAACGTAACCAAGCCTTACAAGCATATAACAGCCCCTTTTCTATCATAACTATTATGTAGTATGCACAATTATAGAAATAAAAAAAGAGAATGCCCTTTGCGGGCATTCTCTTTTTTTTATTAAGCTTGTGGACGGCTATGATGTTTTCTTTCGCCGCGTCCATTTGAAGAACCAGGGCGACCTTGGCCTTCACCTCTACGACCACGACTACCACCATCACGATTGCGATCACGGTTTCCGTCACGATTACGTCCATCACGGTTACGGTCACGATTACGTCCATCGCCACCGCCGCGTGCATCACGACTACGATTACGGTTACCATCACGGTATCCGCCTCCGTTACCGCCGCGTTTTTTAGAACCGCCGCCTCTTGAAACAACAGGTGGTTCTGATGTTAAAGCGATCGGAGTTGTATCCGGCTCTTTAGTCATCATTTTTAAAGCAGCAGCTACTACTGTTACAGAGTCATTTTCTTCTAACATTTCTTCTGCAATACGCTTGTAGTATGCTAAGTTTTCATTTTCAATTGTGCTTTGAAGCTTTTCAGCGATTAAACGTTGTTGACCTTCTAATGCCTCGTCAAGTGTCGGTGCATCCATACGGTCCATTTTACGTTTTGTTGTACGCTCGATATTTTTTAATTGTCCCGATTCACGTGGTGTTACAAATAGCATTGCAATACCTTTTTTACCTGCACGACCAGTACGACCGATACGGTGAACGTATGATTCTGGATCTTGTGGAATATCGAAGTTATATACGTGCGTTACGCCTGAAATATCAAGACCACGTGCAGCAACGTCTGTTGCAACAAGAACTTCAATAGAACCTTCTTTAAATTTACGTAATACAGACATACGTTTCGCCTGAGTTAAATCACCGTGAATACCTTCTGCAGCATAACCACGTAAGTTTAATGCTTCTGATAATTCATCAACACGACGCTTTGTACGACCGAATACGATTGCAAGCTCTGGAGATTGAATATCTAATAAGCGTGTTAACACGTCAAACTTTTTCTTTTCTTGCACTTCTAAATAGAACTGCTGAATGTTTGGCATTGTTACTTCTTTTGCTTTTACTTTAATGTGTTGAGGCTCAGTCATGAAACGCTCAGCAATACGGCGGATTGGATCCGGCATTGTCGCTGAGAATAGTAATGTTTGATGTGTTTCTGGCACATCTGTTAAAATTGCTTCAATGTCTTCAATGAAGCCCATGTTTAACATTTCATCCGCTTCATCAAGAACAACTGTCTCTACGTTTTGCAGACGAAGTGTTTTACGGTTAATATGATCTAAAATACGACCCGGCGTACCAACAATAATGTGTGGGTGTTTTTTTAGAGCACGAATTTGGCGGTTAATATCTTGACCACCATAAATTGGTAAAATGCGAACACGTTTATGCTTACCAATTTTGTATAATTCTTCTCCAACTTGAATTGCTAATTCACGCGTTGGCGCGATAACAATACCTTGAACCGATTCTTTATGTGTATCCACTTTATCTAATAGTGGTAATCCGAATGCTGCTGTTTTCCCTGTACCTGTTTGCGCTTGCCCAATAATATCTTTACCTTGCAATGCATGTGGAATTGTTTCAGCTTGAATTGGTGTAGCCTCTTCAAAGCCCATACTTTCAACAGATTGCAGTAAAGAATCACTTAATCCTAATTCTCGAAATGTTGTCAATGTTACTTCTCCTTTTCTATCCTATACTTATCATTTAAAAAAAGGCGTTTTCCGAATTTGCGGAAAAGCCCTTTTCCTGAATGCTCACGTATATAAACGGGCGTATATTCTTCACGAAAATACTTCTAAACGTTATTACACTTTATCAATTATAAGTTTTGTATGTGTAAAAAGCAAACCCAACTGTTACCTTATTTTCATATTCAGAGTTTTTTTCTTCACTTTTATTTTTTTATATTTACTGTAAGCGCTTATTATAAGTTTCTTCTATTTTCGTAACTATCATCCCTATTTATATACACCAATTATTTCAACATCGTAATTACTTCTTCTAATTTCATACCGCGAGATGCTTTTATTAATACAACATCTTTCACATCGACTACTGCTTGTAAATCTTTTACTAACTCTTCTTTATTATCATACGCCTTTACACGTTCATTAGGGAAATTAATTTTCGCTCCTTCAGCAATTTGAGCCCCTAATCTACCGTATGTGAATACATGCGAGATTTTTGCTGGATCGATTAATTTTCCTACCTCATAATGGAACTGTACTTCTTGATCTCCAAGTTCTAACATATCACCGAGCACAACGATTTTTTTAGCAAAACCATCTAAACCATTCATTAAATGGAATGCTGCTTCCATAGCCGTCGGACTTGCATTATAAGCATCGTTGATAATTGTTAAACCACTATTTGTTTTCACAATTTCCATACGCATGCCCGTCATTTGAAGTGTTACTAAACCTTCTTTCATCTCTTCCCACGTTACACCAAAATGTTTCGCAATTGCCATTGAAGCAAGTGTATTATACACATTATGTTTTCCTAACACCGGTAAGTAGAATGAAATATTTTCATCTCTATTCATTTTGAAATGTGTCCCAGTTGCTTGTAATGTTACAGTCGTTGGATAATAATCGTTTGCTCTTGCATCACCAAACGTAACCGTTTCTGTTGCTAAATTCATTTCAGGAACACGATTCGTTAATAAAGGCTCATCTCCGTTATATACGAACACGCCACCTTCTTGTAACCCTGTAACAATTTCTAATTTCGCTTCAGCAATTGCCTCACGAGATCCTAAATCCATTAAATGTGCCTCACCAATATTCGTAATGATAGCTGCATTAGGACGAGCTAACTTAGATAAGAATTCAATTTCGCCTCGGCTTGACATACCCATCTCTAATACTGCTACTTCTGTAGTTTCTTCTAAGTTTAAAATGGTAAGAGGTAATCCGATATGGTTATTGAAGTTCCCTTCTGTTTTTTGCACTTTGAATTTAGTCGCAAGAAGACTTGTTACAATATCTTTCGTAGATGTTTTACCGTTACTACCCGTTACACCTACAACTTTAACATCCAATTGATCACGATAGTTTTTCGCTAACATTTGCAATGCGGATAGCGTGTCTTCCACAAAAATAACCGGAAGATTCTCAGGTGGATTCGCTACATCTTTCATCCATAATGTAGCCACAGCTCCATTTTCAACAGCTTTATCTACAAAAGCATGTCCATCAAAGCGCTCCCCTTGAATCGGAACATACAAGTTTCCTTTTTCAATTTTTCTTGTATCAATAGACACGCCTTGAATAGTAATTCCCTCATATTGCTCTGCTAATCCAGTACCATTTACCATCTGTTCCACTTGCTTTAACATTCGCTTTATCATATAGAAACGCTCCTTACATAGAGGAAGCACTATTCCTACGAATAGTGCTTCCTCCTTTTTTGTTAGATTGTATATTTAATTTTTTGTTTTTCTTCGTGACGTTCAATCGCTAAACGAATTAGCTCTTCGATTAATTCTGGATACGGTAACCCAGTATGTTGCCATAATAGAGGGAACATACTGAACGGTGTAAATCCTGGCATTGTGTTTACTTCGTTAATATACACTTCTCCATCTTTCGTTAAGAAGAAATCAGCTCGCGTTAAACCTGCACCGTCTAATGATTGGAATGCAATAATTGCATCACGCTTAATTACATTAGATTCTTCTTCTGTCATTTCAGCTGGAATAATTAGCGCCGTATCACCATCGATATATTTCGACTTATAATCATAGAAGTCCTTTTTCGGAACGATTTCACCTACAACTGAACATTTCGGCTCATCATTACCTAGTACCCCAACTTCTACTTCACGACCTACAATATTTTCTTCTACAATAATTTTGCGATCAAATTGGAATGCCTCTACAAATGCATCCTCAAGTTCTTCACGATTTTTACACTTATTAATACCAACACTTGAACCAAGGTTCGCTGGTTTTACGAAGCAAGGATATCCTAACTTATCTTCTACTTTAGAATAAGCTTCCTCACGATTTTTTTCCCATGCACTACGAATGAAGGATGCATATTTTGCTTGTTTTAAACCAGCCTCTGCAAAGATGTTTTTCATAACAACTTTATCCATACCAGCAGATGATGCTAGAACACCATTTCCTACATAAGGGATATTCATTAATTCTAATAGTCCTTGAACCGTTCCATCTTCACCGTTTGGTCCATGTAGTAATGGGAAAATAACGTCAATAGCATTCTCCTCAGAAGCTGCAGATGGGATAATTTCTGTACTTAATGATAACGGAGAAATCGCATTTTCTGCACCGCTCATTTTTAAAGCTTCAACATCTGTTACTTCGCCTTCAATACGCTCACCGCGTACCCATTGACCTTGTTCTGTAATATAAATTGGATGAATCTCGAATTTATCTTGATTTAACGCTTTAATAGCAGCAAGAGCCGTCTGTAGCGAAACTTGATGCTCAGCTGATTTTCCACCATATAATAAACCTAATTTAATTTTCGTCAATGAAATCACCCTAACCAATTGTTTTCATTTTTCTATTTTAGCACTTTTTATAAAAATAGGTAGTTCCTATTTGAAATAAAATGTAACTTCCATAAATAATTAAATAACATCACTTATTGGTTTTTCATTTCATTTTCTATATAGCTACACAAAATAAAATGGCAATCTAATCTAGTTATGTACCTAAAATATGTAGAAATCCCCTTTTTTGTGTATATCACCTATTCACTAAGAAGATTGTTTGGTTAGTGTGTCTTTTTGCCTTTGCTCCACAAGGCGATCTAAAGAAACATATACAATACCTGCAACTACACATCCTACAGCTAAAATTGTAAATAGAAAGTGACCAAGTAATCGATCTAATAAAAAACCTCCCAAAAGTGGACCAAATGCGCTTCCTATAATCCACTGCAAACTTGCAGCTCCCATATAAGTCCCTCTCAAATGCTCAGGGGCCAAATTTGCTACAAATGTCATCTGTACAGGCGACATAATCATCTCACCTAACGTATATATAGCATAAACGAACAGTAGTGTTATTAAAATAATTGTAGCATTTGTATTAAATTCTCCAAACCACTTCGGTAACCACCCTATAAAAAATAATCCAATCCCGAATAAACATGCACCATATAACATCGTCTTCCCGACTGGTTTGTCCGTAGCCCATTTTGAAATTTGAAACTGGAATAAAACAACTAATAGTCCGTTTAACGCCATTAAATATGGATATGGATTATTCGTTCCAAAAATACGCTTCATTTCATTATCAAAATGTAGTGGCAGCATGCCTTCCGTTTGAGAAAACCCCATCGAAATGATAATACCTGCTAATAAGTAAATCATTAATGCCTTATCTCGCATTAAAATTTTCCAAACTGCCCCAGATTCCTTTTCTTTATGTTCTTCCTTATCTATCCTCTTTGGCATCGTCTCTTGAATAAGAAGTAATACAAGTAACGCATAAAATAGCATTGTAGAAGAGGCAATAATAAATACAAGGTTCTTTGACAACACAACTACTGATGCTCCCATTATCGGACCAATCGCAGCACCTATATTGTGTCCCATTCGTAATAAACCATATGCCTCTGTTCTTTTTTCTGGTGCCGTTACATCTGCGACCATAGCTGATGCAGCTGGATGAAATAAAGAATTACTCAACCCTAAAAAAATAGATAAAATTGCATACGGAATAAATCCTTCTATAAATAGAAAACCGAGCATTAATAATGCATTACTTGCCATAGAAAATATCATAATAGGCTTTCTTCCATATATGTCAGCAATTCTCCCTCCTATAAGTGATCCAAAGCTTGCAGCAATTGGAGAAAGCGCCATAATAACCCCAACTTCCAACAACGAATCTACCTTATCTTTTAAATATAATGCAAAAAAAGGCATTAACATCATCATTGCAATTCCATTTAACGTCTCTCCAATAAATCGAATCCATACGTTACGGTCCATCTCCCTTAACTCACGCCACGTATTTTTCATCATTCCACCCCTTTAGTTAGCCAACAATTATCTTATAACAAGTTCAGAAAAATGTAAATTTTCAAATAAAAAAATCCATTCTAACAGAATTAGAATGGATTTTTTCGCTTATAAATTTGCAACATCTTCTTCTTTTTTACTATTATTTAAAGCACTATGTTTTCGGCTATATAAGAAGTAAACCGCTATACCAATAACCATCCATATCCCAAAACTAATCCACGCTGTCCCTGATAATTGAAGCATTAAGTATAAACAGAAAATCACTGTTAATGCTGGTAAAAATGGTACAAGCGGAGCCTTAAATGCCCTTGGTAAGTCTGGATGAGTTCTTCTCATTACGATTACCGCAACAGCTACAAGTGCAAATGCTGACAATGTCCCCATATTTACAAGATGTGCTAAAACATTTAAATCTATTAATCCTGAAATCAGTGCCGCAATAATCCCCGTTGTCCATGTATTTAAAAATGGCGTTTTAAATTTCGGATGAACTTTAGCAAGACGCTTCGGCAGTAAACCATCTCGGCTCATCGCATAAGAAACACGAACTTGCCCATACATCATAACTAGCATTACTGTTGTAATTCCTGTAATTGCTCCTACTGAAATTACCCCCGCTAAACCATCTTGTCCAATAAATTGAAGTGCAAAAGCAACTGGATCTGATATATTTAGCTGGCCGTATGGAACAATTCCTGTCAAAATAAGCGAAACAACGATATAAAGAACTGTACAAATTAATAACGATGCAATAATACCAATTGGTAAATCACGTTGCGGACGTTTCACTTCTTCTGCCGCTGTTGAAACTGCATCAAATCCTATAAATGCGAAGAATACTGTAGCCGCTCCAGCCATTACACCATCTAAACCAAATGGCATAAAGGGCGTCCAGTTTTCAGGTTTCACATAATTAAAACCAGCAAAGATAAAAATAAGAACAACTGCTATTTTAATAAATACCATAATGTTATTTACTCGTGCACTTTCACGAACACCCCTAGATAAAAGAACTGTCATCACTAAAATAATTAGAACTGCAGGTAGATCAATTATTCCACCCTTTCCTGTACCAGGAGCCGAGGAGAGAATAGTCGGAATGTGAATTCCAAACCCCTTTAATAAAGATTGAAAATATGCAGACCAACCGTTTGCTACAGCAGATGTAGCAAGTAAATATTCAAGCATTAAGTCCCAGCCAATTAAAAATGCGAACACTTCCCCCATCGTCGCGTATGTATACGTATACACACTGCCCGAGACAGGAACTGAAGAAGCAAATTCAGCATAACAAAATGCAGCAAAGGCACAAGCTAACGCGGCAATCGCAAATGATAATATAATAGCTGGCCCAGAATGTTTCGCTGCCACAACACCCGTTAGAACAAAAATACCAGTTCCAACAATTGCTCCGATTCCAAGCATAGTTAAATCTAGCGCACCCAATGTTCTTGCTAACGTTTTTTGCTTACTTTCATGCATTAACTTTGCAATTGGCTTCTTTTGAAAAATTTGCTTCATCTTTCACTCCTCCAAGTTTTAAATTTTCTGAAAATTTTTAATTCGCTTTTTTATTTTACTCATTACGCTTTTCCTAGTCAATACTTTTGTCGAAACAAGTAGAAATTCTTCTGAATATGCACGATCCTTATTATTCTTTCTATATATCTTTCCATTATTTTTTTGGTATTATTATACATGTCGATTCCGTGAAAAAGGCATGCCCCCTTATTGAGAGCATGCCTTTTTTACTTATTTCACAGTATATGAACCTTGTTCAATCCAGCTATACATATACTTTTCATCTTCTGTTTCATGTGCTTGTTTTACAATACGAAGCGGACGGAATGTGTCTATCATAACAGCTAATTCAAGCGTCTCTTTCTTCCCTATACTTGCCTCTGTTTTCCCCGGATGCGGTCCATGGGGAATCCCGCTCGGATGAAGTGTAATAGAACCTTCTTCCACACCTTTGCGACTCATAAAGTTTCCTTCTACATAGTAAAGAACTTCATCACTATTAACATTACTATGATAATATGGTGCTGGAATTGACTCTGGATGATAATCGTATAAACGTGGTACGAAAGAGCAAATAACAAAATTATGTCCTTCAAATGTTTGATGTACTGGCGGTGGCTGATGAATGCGCCCTGTAATTGGTTCAAAATCCTCTACATTAAATACCCACGGATATAAATAGCCATCCCATCCAACAACATCTAACGGGTGGTGTCCTAAAACATGTTTATGCATATAGCCTCTTGATTTTGTCATTACGACAAACTCGCCTTTTTCATCATATGTCTCTAATTTTTCTGGACCACGAAGATCTCTTTCACAAAACGGACTATGCTCTAACAATTGTCCGTATTCATTTCGATAACGACGCGGCGTTGTAATTTGGCTATTTGCCTCTACAACAAGAAACTTAGTCTCTCCTTCATCTGGAATAACACGATAAATCGTTCCAATTGGAATCGTTACATAGTCGCCTTTTCTATAGTGAATCGTTCCAAACATCGTTTCAATTTTCCCTGTTCCATAATGAACAAATAACATTTCATCGCCATCACCATTACGATAGAAATAATCCATTTTTTCTGTTGGACTCACTACTCCAATTAACAAATCTTCATTTCCAAGTATGAAATTCCGTCCACTTATTGCATCACCACTTTTTTTACTTTCTTTCGTTCGAAAGTGGCGATGAGAAAGAGCAACATCCTCTTCATACTGCAACTGACAAGAATGCGATAATGCAGAATGACCTACTTCTGTTGGCATATAATGATGATACAAAATAGACTGCGTACCAGAAAAACCTTTTGTTCCCATTACCTGTTCACGATAAAGCGACCCATCTTTTTTACGAAATTGTACATGTCGTTTATGAGGTAGTTCTCCCATGTGACGATAAAACATGCCCATCACCCGCTTCCTTTTCTTTTTTGATCGTATTACGTAGTGTACCTAAACCAGTAATCGACAGTTCTACAACATCTCCATCTTGTAGCCACTCTTCTGTACCCAGTTCTAAAATACATCCTGTTCCTACTGTCCCAGAACCAATCACATCTCCTGGATATAACGTAACGTCCTCTGAAGCACGTTCAATCATTTCAGCAAATGTATAGTAAATATCTTGGAAGTTTCCTTTTGATAATAGTTTTCCATTTACATGAGCAGTCATTTCTAAATTATATCGATCACCATTACGATAAACGTCTAATTCCTCTTTCGTAACGAGATGTGCTCCTAATGAAGTTGCAAAGTCTTTTCCTTTCGCTGGACCGAGACCTACTTTCATTTCTGTTGCTTGTAAGTCTCTCGCACTCCAGTCGTTCATAATACAATAACCAAAAATATATTCCTCTGCTTGCTCTCGAGAAATATTTCGCCCTTCTCTTCCTATTACGCAAGCAATCTCCAACTCATAATCAAGCTGTTTAGACTTTTTCGGACCAATTACAAAATCACCGGAACCAATTACAGCACGATGATTAGTAAAATAAAAAACCGGAATATCATACCATTCAGGCACAACATCTAATCCTCTTCGTCCACGAGCTGTTTTTACATGTTGTTCAAATGCGTAAAAATCTCGAATACTACTCGGATTAGGAAGAGCAGCTGTCAATTGTACTTCTTCTAAAGCATATATACCCTTATTTGGATTCTTAATATTCCGCACTACTTCTACATACTCATCCGCTTTCTCTAAAAAATCCATCATAGAAGAAGGGATTTTCCCTTCACTAGCAAGATTCATATCTATTACTTTGTCACCTTCAAGCCATCCAGCCCGTAGTTCTTTTGAAGGAAGACAAAATGTAACAAATTTCATCCTGATTCCTCCTTATAAAAATGAAATTTCCACCAGCAAAGGGACTTTTGCTGGTGGATACAAATCTTATAAGTTTCCGCGACGCTCTTGTTCTCTTTCAATTGATTCGAATAACGCTTTAAAGTTTCCTTCACCAAATCCACGAGAACCTTTACGTTGAATGATTTCAATAAATAAAGTCGGACGATCTACAATTGGTTTCGTAAAGATTTGTAGTAAGTAACCTTCATCATCACGATCTACTAAGATCTTTAATTCTTTTAACTTATCAATTTCTTCATCGATTTTTCCAACTCGTGCAGTTAGCTCATCGTAATAAGTATCAGGTGTATCTAAAAACTCCACCCCATTTGCACGAAGCGCTTCAACTGTTTTAACAATATCACTTGTTAATAAAGCAAGATGTTGTACACCAGCTCCATTATAGAATTCTAGATACTCTTGAATTTGTGACTTTCTCTTTCCGTCTGCTGGTTCGTTAATAGGAAACTTAATACGACTTCCATTCGTCATAACTTTTGACATTAACGCCGAATACTCTGTACTAATATCGTCATCATCAAAATGAATCATTTGTTTAAAGCCCATAACATTCTCGTAATAACTAACCCACTCTTCCATTTTTTCAACATTACCAACTACATGATCAACAGCAATTAAACCAGACTCCTCAAATGGAATATTAAATTCTACCTTTTGGAATCCTGGCATAAATGCCCCTTTATAATTTTTACGCTCTACAAGCGTATGAATTGTATCACCATACGTACCAATAACTGCTTTTTTCAATGTACCGTCCTCATCTGTTAATTCCTGCGGTGGAGCAATTGCGACGGCACCACGTTTCACTGCTTCTGAGTATGCTTTATCAACATCATCAACAAGTAGTGCCACATCCTTCACGCCATCACCATGAGTCTTTACAAACTCTGCAATACGATTTTCACTACTTAAAGCTCCAGACACAACGAAACGCATATTTTTTTGCACAAGAACATAAGATACCTTTTCACGGTTTCCAGTTTCTAATCCAGAGTAAGCTACAATTTTGAATCCGAACGCTCTCGCAAGATAATAACTCGATTGCTTTGCATTCCCTACGTAAAATTCCAAATGATCTACATCACGTACTGGAAAAAAGTCCTCCATTTGTGCAGCTAGCGTATCCATAGATTTTTGTTTCATAATATCTTCATCCCCCTGTAAATAGATTAAATGGTCCATACTTAAAACCAACCGAAAACGCTTCCAACATTAATTAATAGAAATTAGTTAGCAAGCTAACAAATTCTGACCTTTAAAATTTTCTATCTTTTCTGTCAAATTCCTCTTTTTTTCTTACATATAAAATTCGACTTTTTTCTCTTTGAAATAAAGCGGGATTTTATTCAGTGGATTTTTGATTATTCGTTGAATCAAGTTTCAACCGCAGCGTTTAATTAGCCATGAATGCTGGATAATGAGGTAACTTTAATACTTGAGGGTATATAAGAAGAATATAAAAAAGACTCCAACATATTAACTACTTACTAATACGTTAGAGTCTTTATTTTTTTTGAATGATTGTATTTATATATCTCATACTAATACATTTGCAAGGAATAGAATAAATGATGTTAATATTACCGCTCCACCTAAGGATCCTAATAAATCTGTTTTTGTTACTTGAAACACTTGTTCACTGTTCATATCCCTCATTCTCCTTCCTTTTTTGTTTAATTTAAAACTTCTATTATACTAATACACTTGATAAAAATACGATTAATGCTGTTAATACTACCGCTCCACTTGCTGATCCTACGAAATCACCTTTTGTTACTTGTAATACTTGCTCTTTCATATCATTTATCCTCCTTTTTTTCTTTTGTTACAAAGCTTCTATTATACTAATACGCTTGATAGAAATACGATTAACGCTGTTAATACTACCGCTCCACTTGCTGATCCTACGAAGTCACCTTTTGTTACTTGTAATACTTGCTCTTTCATATCTTTCATTCTCCTCTCTTTTTCTTTTATTACAAAACTTCTATTATACTAATACGCTTGATAAAAATACGATTAATGCTGTTAATACTACCGCTCCACTTGCTGATCCTACGAAGTCACCTTTTGTTACTTGTAATACCTGCTCTTTCATATCTTTCATTCTCCCTTCTTTTTCTTTTGTTACAAAGCTTCTATTATACTAATACGCTTGATAGAAATACGATTAACGCTGTTAATACTACTGCTCCACTTGCTGATCCTACAAAGTCACCTTTTGTTACTTGTAATACTTGCTCTTTCATATCATTTATCCTCCCTTTTTATAAGTTATCTATATGTAATTTCTAAGAAATGTTTATTTCATAGTTTTTATGTTAACGTTACATTAAATTTGATAACGTAACGTTTGTAACATTAATGTAACATAACTATTATTACGTTGCAATATAATTACGTAAAATTTATTACACTTTTTTTACGTTTTTTTATAATAACCCTCAAAAACCTTTATTTAATGCGTTTTTCACTAAGTTCACGTTTGTAACATTCGTGTAACATTACAGTCATAAAGTGAAATGTAGTCATATTCCTCTCTATTTTTGTTACAAATTGTTTATTTAGTGCCACTAAACCTATCTAATCTTTACTTACTTTTAATATGAGATAAAATACCGTCTTTCCAAGATAAGTTTATATGTTTCCTCTATATAACTATGTATAATAAAAACAAAGAGGTGGTCATTTTGAAATTAATCGCATTAGATATGGATGGTACACTACTATCATCTAATCTTGAAATCTCCAAAGAAAACCTACAAGCAATCCAAACTGCACAAGAAGCCGGTCATATTGTAATGATCTGTTCTGGTCGTGCGAAAGAGGATGCTTTAAAGCTATTGGAAGAATATAAATTATCTCTTCCAGTCGGAGCAAGCAATGGGGCTATTGTTTATGTGGATGGAAAAGTAATTAACTCGCGTTGTATACAAAACGACAAAGTGTACAAACTTGCAAAATTACTAGAATCTGAAGGTTTCCCATATAAGCTATATACAAATAAAGGAGTTTATTCTCCATATACATGGCAAGATCAAGTGATGCAAGCATTCGAAGAAAATAAGCATGCGCTTGATGTTACATTAGAGGAACTTGAACGAATTACAGAAAAGCAAAAGAAATCGAACCTAATTACTGATTTCAAAAAAATAGAAGATGTTGTAAATAACCAAGAACTAGAAATATCTAAATTCTTCATTTTAACGTTTAATGCAGCGCATCGCGCACAGCTATTAAGTATATTACAAGAGGATGCTGATATTATGGTTACAGCATCGGCTCCTACCAACTTAGAAATTATGGATAAGAATGGACATAAAGGAAACGGGATACAGCAGATGGCAGCTCATTTTAATATCCCTATTGAAGATACAGTTGCTATTGGTGATAATTTTAATGATGTACCGATGTTAGAAGTAGCGGGTTTATCTGTTGCAATGGGCAACGCTGAAGAAGATGTAAAAAAGCTATGTGATGTTGTAACACTAACAAACAATGAACATGGTGTTGCTCATGCAATCGAGCAATTTGTATTGAAACAAACTTCATCTAGTAAATAAAAAAAGGACTCTTTCAATTTGAAAGAGTCCTTTTTTATACGTGATGACAAGCAACAAAATGCTCTACACCAACATTACGGAATTCTGGTACTGTTTTTTTACAAACATCCGTTGCAAATGGGCAACGTGTATGAAAACGACAGCCCGAAGGTGGATTTGCTGGACTTGGAATATCCCCTTCTAGTATAATTCGTTCTCGCTTCACTGTTGGATCTGGTATTGGAACAGCTGATAACAATGCTTTCGTATAAGGATGTAGCGGATTGGTAAATAACTCATCACGCGGTGCTGTCTCCACAATCGTACCTAAATACATAATTCCGATTTTCGTACATAAATGTTCTACTACACTTAAATCATGCGAAATGAATAAATAAGATAATCCCTTTTTCTCCTGTAACTCACTAAATAAATTAATAATTTGTGCTTGGATAGATACATCTAGTGCCGCTACAGGTTCATCAGCTACAATGAATTCTGGATTTAATACCATAGCTCTTGCGATTACGATACGCTGACGTTGTCCACCAGAAAACTCATGGGGATACCGGTCAATATGATAAGGAGCTAATCCACATAACTCCAATACTTCAATTACCTTTTCACGCACATTTTCTTTCGTTGCTAATCCGTGGGCCAACATTGGCTCTCCAAGCGCTTCTCCAATTCTCATTCTCGGATTTAATGAGCTAAATGGATCTTGGAAAACGAGCTGCATATTAGGGCGATGTTTTCTTAATTCATCCTTGGATAAAGAATGAACATCTTTTCCTTTAAACTTCACTTCTCCCTCCGTTTTTTGAACGAGGCGTAAAATTGTTTTTCCTATTGTTGTTTTCCCGCTCCCTGATTCACCAACGAGACCAAACACTTCACCTTTATTAATAGTAAAACTTACTCCATCAACTGCTTTTACATGCCCAATTGTTCTACTAAATACGCCACCCTTAATTGGAAAATATGCCTTTAGGTTTTTCACCTCTAATAATGGTTCACTCATTGTTCCGCACGCTCCTCATATAACCAGCAAGCTACTTTATGATTTTCATCATTTACATTTAGATTTGGGGCTTCTTTTTCACATATTTCCATACAATGCTCACAACGCCCACTAAAGTAACAAAACTCACCTAAACCAACTAAATTCGGAACTTGCCCTGGAATAGAATATAGTTTATCTATTCGTTTTCCCATTACTGGTTTTGATTTCAATAATCCTTTCGTATAAGGATGTTTTGGATTTTGGAATATCTCTAGTACTGGGGCTTCTTCAATAACTTTCCCGCCATACATAACGACAACATAATCAGCCATTTCCGCTACGACACCTAAGTCATGTGTAATTAATAAAATCGACGTTTTAAATTCTTCTTTCACTTGTCTTAGTAGATCCAATATTTGAGCCTGAATGGTAACATCAAGAGCTGTTGTTGGTTCATCTGCAATTAATAACTTAGGATTACAACTAAGCGCAACAGCAATCATAATACGTTGTAACATCCCACCGCTCAGTTCATGCGGATAAGAATGGACGATTTCATCAGCGCGGGCTATGCCAACTTTACGAATTAACTCAATTGCCTTCTTATATGCTTCATTTTTACTAAGTAATTCATGCTCTCTTAACGTTTCTACAATTTGCTCCCCTACAGTGAAGACGGGGTTTAGCGATGTCATCGGTTCTTGGAAAATCATTGCAATATCATTGCCTCGTAAACTACGAAGTTCTTTCTCTTTCATTCCTAAAAGACTTTTTCCTTCATATAAAATGTCTCCACCCACTACACTACCAGATTCAGCAATAAGCCCCATAATAGATAAAGCTGTTACACTCTTTCCGCAACCTGATTCTCCTACTACACAAACTGTTTCCCCTTCTCGAACCGCAAAGCTAACATGGTTCACAGCCTTTACCGTCCCCTCGTCAGTTTGAAAATGTGTTTGTAAGTCTTTCAGCTCTACTACCGCTTTACTCATATTCCTTCACCTACCGTCTCATCTTTGGATCTAACGCATCACGAAGTGCATCACCAAGTAAATTAATGGATACAACTGTTATAAAAATTGCGAAACCAGGCGGGATCCATAACCACGGACGCTTTTGAAAATCAATTAATGAGTTCGCTGCGCTAATCATATTCCCCCATGACGGTGTAGGTGGAACTACGCCGAGACCTAAGTAACTTAGTGCGGACTCACTTAAAATAGATCCAGCTACGCCCAAAGTTGCTACAACAATAAGCAGCGTAAAGACATTAGGAATTAAATGATGAATAATTTTTCGAGAATCCTTTAATCCTAATACATCTGCTGCTTGCATAAAGGCTTGCTCCCGCAATGTTAAAATTTGTCCTCTCACAAGACGAGCAAGTCCTGGCCATCCTACTAAACTCAAAATAATCATTACAACATATAAACGGTATTCTGATGGTAATTTCCATTCTGATAAAATTGCTCCCATTATAATAAGTAGCGGTAATCCCGGAATGGACATTAACACATCCGCAACACGCATAATTAAATGATCCACAACCCCTCGATAAAAACCAGCAATTGCTCCTAATAAAGCTCCTAGTATAACGGATAGTAGCATCGACGCTAAACCAATTGTTAATGAAATACGCCCTGCTTGCATAAGTCTAGTTAAAATATCCCGTCCCAACTGGTCTGTTCCAAGCCAATGTGACAGGCTGGGCGGTTTATTAATGTGTGTTACTTGTACTTTCCCATCAGCATACGGTGAAAAGATTGGACCGATAAAACTAAATAAAAACATAAATATTAAAACGTATAAGCCACACAGTGCCATCTTATTTTTCTTGATTTTTTTATATGCTTGGCGCCATGGTGATGATTCATTTCTTTTTTTCCGTTCTTTCTTTTTCTCTATTATGGGTGTAATAGTCTCCATATCTTTCCCCCCTTACTTCAATCGAATTCTTGGATCAACAAACGCATATACAATATCAGCTAAGAAATTAGCCATAATTGTTAAACAAGAAAGAAACATTGTAAAGGCCATTAATACCGTATAATCACGGAAGTTTAATGCTTCTAATTGAATACTCCCAATCCCTGGCCAATTAAAAATCTGTTCAATAATAATAGCTCCTGAAAATAAACCCGGTAATTCAAAAGCGAGTAATGTAATTGCTGGCAAAATTGCATTTTTCAATGCATGTTTATAAATAACGGTCCTTTCTTTTAAACCTTTTGCACGAGCAGTACGAATATAATCTTGCCTAATAACATCCAACATGCCAGTTCTAAAATAGCGTGTTAACGATCCTACACCAAGAAGCGTTAAAATAAATACAGGTAGAATCATATGACGTAATACTTCTAATATGTATGCTATCCCTGTTGAGTTACTCCCAATATCAATCATGCCACCAATAGGTAATAACTTTAAATCAACTGCTAATAATTTAATTAAAAATAGTCCGATAAAAAATGATGGAAATGACATTGCTGCAAAGACACCGATTGTTACCAATCTATCAAACCAAGAGTGCTGCTTTGTTGCAGAAATAACCCCAATAATAAGAGCAATAATCCAAGTGAAAAATAAAGCTGCAGCAGCAACAATAAATGTATTCCAAATGAATTTATTAAGTAATGAAGTTACCGGTTCTTGATACTGTAAAGAAAATCCAAAATCACCATGCAAAGCATTCACTAACCAATGAAAATACCTTTCAATAATCGGTTTATTTAAACCGTACAACTCTCTTAATTCTTGAGCTCTCTCTGGTGTTAATTTTGGATTTGAATCGATATAATCACCCGGTAAGAGTGCAAATAAGAAAAAGATAATAATAGACGTACCAAACAATGTAGGAATCATTTGTAGAAACCTACGAATGATATATGTTTTCACCTTTTGTCTCCCCAATCCTATTTACTTAAAAATAGAAGAACATTTTTTCAAAACAGCTACCATTCCATTGCTGTGTGAAAAAACGTCTTCTATTATTTAGGTCAACCCTTATTGTTCAATAGATAACACTGGTAAGTTGGAACTGATGCTATCGTACTTTTCTGGATCAATTCCTTTTATACGTGCATTATGAGCATAAAGTAGTTTACGATAGTTTAATAAAATAACTGGTGGATCATCACTTAACTCTTTATACAGCTCTTTATAAATCGCTTTACGTTTTTCAATATCTGTCGTTCCTATACCTTTTACAATCAAATCATCTACTTTCGGATTATTATAACCCGTATCACTTTTTGGATTAGTTGATAAGTACTCACTTACAACTTCACTTGGATCACTAATTCCTGGTGTTGAAACTGCCGCTAAATCGTAGTCACCTTTTCCTACTTTTGAAAGCATCGTATTAAAGTCCATCAACTCTGGATTTAATTCAACACCAATTTCTTTGTAACTTTCTTTTGCAATCGGAATAAAGATATCATTTGTTTTACCTGTATTTGATGCGTAGTATGTTAATTTTAATTTTTGACCATCTTTTTCACGAACCCCGTCAGAACCTACTTTCCAACCAGCCTCATCCAATAATTTTTTAGCCTTTTCTACGTCATGCGGATATTTATTAATACCTTCTTCTGTATATGCCCATGAAACTGGAGCAATTGGTGCGTTAGCGACAGAGCCATAGCCTTGTAAAGCTGTATCCACATACTTCTTACGGTCTAATCCATAAGTAAGTGCTTGGCGTACCTTTTTATCTTTCAAATACGACTTCTTATTATTTACATAGATATAAGCAATATCACTTGATGATTCAAGATTAATATTTGCAAACTCTAATCCTTTTAATTGGTCTATATTTTCAGGGTTCGCTCTAAACCCACTATAGTCCAGTTCACCTGTTTGGAATAATTGGAATCCAGTATCACCTGATGTGATTTTGTAAATAAAGTTTTTAATTTTTGGTTTACCTGCATAATAATTTTCGTTAGCAACAAAGCGGACTTCTTGACCTGGAACATATTTTTCAAATTTATATGGACCCGCTGCAATTGGTTGCCCATATAATGCTTTTAAATAGTCTAAACTTGTATTTTGTTTATAATCTTTTCCATAATAAGCTTTTGATAGCACTGGGCCACCTAAATTCGTTAGCGCCTGTGAATTAACTTTTTCAGTTGTAATTTTAATTGTCTGTGGATCAACAACTTGGATTCCTTCAATAGAAGTTGCTTTTCCTTCTTTATATTCTTTCCCACCTTTAACAGCATACTGAGCAATATCCAATCCACCTTCATACGCTTTATCATGAAGTAGTGTTAATGTAAATGCTACGTCATCCGCTGTTAGAGGCGACCCATCACTAAATTTTAAATTTTTACGTAAATGGAATGTATATGTTAACTGGTCAGCAGAAATATCCCATTTTTCCGCAAGATCCGGAATAGGTTTACTTTGTTTGTCTGTTGTTACTAATGAAGCAAAAATAACCGACGTTACATTTCCATCCCAACCATTATCTTGGAAATACGGAAGGAAAACTCCCCCTGGCTTAGAAATGGCTGTAATGAAAGTATCTTTTCGTTGATTTGCTTTCTCTGGACTTTTCTTTTTATCTGTAGCTGGAATTGATTCAATCTTAGAGTCTTTTAAATCCTGCTTTTTTACTGGTTCTGTAGAAGCCGTATCCTCCTGTCCCCCACAAGCAGATAACACAAGCGAACTACTCAGTAATACTGAAAATACACCAGCCCATTTTTTTGTCTTTTTCTTCATTGTCCCCACCCTAACTGTTTAATAGTTATACCCTTTGAACTTATTAGCTTATGTATGCCTCCCACAGCACATTTATAGCCAATCGGAAAAGTCGGTTTTAATCAGAAAAAAATAGATGTTTTTGAGGGGTAACAATCTTATTCCGACCTTTCCGGTAGACTTTATGGTTATTAGCTTATATCGTTCATTATGTTTTGTCAATTCTTTCTAAATAAATATTTTTAGAATTTTTCCAAAATTATCACTCTACATTTATACTTTAAGAAAACTCAGCTATAATTCGTATTAAAACTTAAAAATCTACTTCTATTCCTTCAGCATGAAACATAGAATACTAATAACCAATTACCAAAAAGGGGGCGAAAATATGGACAACCTATTCCAATACGTCCTGCACTACGTATTATTAACAATTATGATAGTTGGGGCGCTATTACTATTCCCATTCTTCCCAAAGTTCGTCCTCTTTTTAGCTTTTTTTATTATGCTCGGGATCGCTATTATCATTTCAACAAGAGAAGATACGACACAAAAAGAAAACAGAGTTCAGCGTGTAAAGCTGTAACTCTGTTTTTTTCATTCGTAACGTATTCTTGTTAAACTAATTATGAAAAAGACTCCTGCAAATAAAATGAGTATACCAATATATCCCCCTATATCTGCCAATGTACCTCCCCTTACAATTAACTCCGTAAAGCCACGCATCGCCCAAGTTTGCGGAACAAAATTTGCTGCCGTCTGCATCCATGCTGGTTCAATTTCAATCGGCCAATAAAGACCGCCAATCATGCATGTTGAAATCACAACGATATTACCTAATGCAGACTGTTGTTCTGTTGTTTTCACGATACTTGCTAATAATAAGGCTAGACCAATGACAGCTAATAATAACACGGAAACGAGTATAATAACCCCTAATAAATTTCCCCACTGCACATTAAATAAGGAATGCGTTAATATCATTAGAACACCAAATTGAATCCACCCTATTAAAAAGAATGAAAGGATATATCCCGTTAGTATTTGAGCTTTTGAAACTGGTGCTTCTAATAAACGAGACCAAACCCCAAGTTGTCTAGCTTTCAAAATAGTCCCCGTCGCACTTAACATAACAATCATAACGAATAGAATTGAAAATCCTGCCGCTCTCCCTGTAACGTTATTTAACTTTTGATCATCATGTGAAATTGATTCTTTTTGAATCGAAGCAGGTTCTATTTTTGTATAGATTTCTTTATACATAGGTTCCCACGAGGCGTTGCTTTTCTTCTCAAAATCGCTCGCTGCACTAACTTCTATCTCCATTTTTTTTAATGCACTTGCCAATACTTGCTCTACAGAAGTTCCACCAGTAAAATCAGCACTGGCTTGAAACTGAATACTTTCTTTACTTCCATCTAGCATACTCTTTTGAAAGTCTTTCGGAATAATAACTATGCCGGATGATTTTTTGTTTTCAATCTTCTGTTTTCCTTCCTTATACGTTACCTTCTCTATAGAAATTAAGTCACTTTTCTTTATGTCCTCGTAATACTTGCTAGATAATACAGAACCATCTTCATCTACTAAGCTAACATTTACTTTCGTATTCCCACTTCCACCCAAAAGTCCGCCGAAAATGAGTGTAAAAATAATAGGCATTCCAAACATAAGTATATAACTTTGTGGTTTTATTAAAATTTGTTTTAACTCTAGCCAACAAAGTGCCCAAACCTTCTTCATCATTTCTCCCTCCTATCTCGTACGTAAACGTAATGTTCCTATCATAACGGAGACAATTCCTGCACTACATAAACTAAAAATAACAGGGAGTAGCACATCCCAAGATGTTCCCGACATAATATTTAAAAAGCTTGTAAGTGCCCATTTATTCGGAGCAATATTCGCAATGGTTTGAAGTGTATCAGGGAATACATAAATCGGTAACATTGATCCTCCTAATATAGCGAGTATTTGAATACCGATTCCTCCCATTACATCTGCCGTTTTTTCCTCACGAATAAAAGCGGCAATTAACATAGATAAACCAGAAACACAAATTGCATAAGAAATTCCTATCGCTACTATTTGAGACAAGTCTCCGCCCCATTCCACATGAAACATAAAGTGTGTAGCAACTATAAATATTCCAAATTGTATACATGCAAATAATAACGTACCTAAAAACTTCCCAAATAAAATTGAAAATGAGCTCGTTGGTGTACTAAACAAACGCGCCAACGTTTCAGTTCGTTGCTCTGTGACAACTGACTTTGCACCTACTGTTATGTTATATAGTAAAAACATGACTAACATCGCTGCTGCATAATACTGCATCGCTGCAACTGTTTTTTTACCTATCGTTCCTTTTTCAATGTTATTTGCATCCGAAGTTGCTACTGTTTGTAAATCTCCACTTACTTCTTTTGCAACTTGTTCCACATTACTATGCTGAGACTTTGCTAATTCCGTCACAACACTTTTAGTAGATACCGCAACTGTTTGAACACGCTCTGAAAAAGAGCGGATCATTGATTCAGCGATTTTTGCTTGTATATCTTTTGATGGGTCTATAAGCACCTTTGGCTCTTTTAATTTTCCATCTTGTACTTGTTCGCTCCATTTATTTGGGATGATGATTCCCACATCGATTTTCTTTTCCTTTAACATATCTTCAAGCTCTTCCTGAGAATTAACTATCTTTACTTTCACATCATCTTTTAATTCTTTAGATTGCAATACTTCTTTTTGAAAGACATCTGCAAACTCATCAGTTCCTACTTGATAATAGCCAATCACTGTTTTTAGTAGTCCACCATTATCAAATATATTACTTAACGCTGAACCTAAAATCGCTGTTAATAAAAGCGGCATAATTAACATCATCATAAATCCGCGTCGATCAATTAAACGTATTTTTAAATCTTTCCATGCAATAATAAAACTTTTCATCTCGCACTAACCTCCTTAATCACGAAGTGAACGTCCTGTTAATTGTAAAAAGAGTGCCTCCAAATTCGGTTCTTGCACTTCAAGCTTTAAAATTTGAGCGTTGTTCTCCACCACTACTGACACAACTGTACCAATGGACTCACCACCATTTAGCCCAATATCAATCGTACTATTATCTTCATCAAAAATAATTCGTTCAACAACAGATAGTGCTTTCAACTTTTGTAGCAGTTCCGTACTATAACGATTTAATTGCAATCTCACTATAAACCCATCTGCCAGGCGATTACATAGCTCCCTTTTCGTTCCTAATGCAATTACCTTTCCATGATCAACAATTGCAATTCTTTCACATAAATACTCTACTTCTTCCATGTAATGACTCGTATAAATAACTGTCATCCCTTTTTCATTTAATTTTTTAACAGTCTCTAAAATATGGTTTCTCGATTGCGGATCAATCCCAACTGTCGGTTCATCCATAATTAACAACTCTGGCTCATGCATAAGTGCGGCACCAATATTAATACGTCTTTTCATTCCACCTGAAAATGTTTCAATTTTATCTTTTCCACGGTCCTGTAAACCGACGTAAGCCAATACTTCCTCCGCTCGCTCTTTTGCAACTTTTCCATTTAAACCGTACATCTTTCCCCAAAAAACCAAATTTTCCTTCGCTGAAAGTGTTGGATAGAGCGCAATGTCTTGTGGAACAATACCAATTTTCTTTTTCGCCTCTAATAGATATTCTTTTACAGATTTCCCACCAACTTTTATATCGCCACTGTCGTATGAAATTAACCCGCAAATCATTGATATCGTCGTTGATTTTCCCGCTCCATTTGGACCAAGCAATCCGAATGTTTCCCCTTTCTTCACCTCAAAAGAAACATTCTTTATGATTTTCTTCTTACCAAATGATTTCGTAATATGATCTATGACTAACATACTGATTCAGCCCCTTTGCATTCATCTACACTTTCATTGTAGAAAAATTTCTTCTTCTCCCCATCATCCTTGAGATAGAAATACAAAATAAAAAAGCAGCAAATTCTGCTGCTTTTTCACACTTATATATGCCAAAAGTCATGTGTACATCGTGATGCCATACCTTACTGCGTATATGGCTGCTTGCGTTCGATCTCTCAGTTCTAGCTTACTAATTAAATTAGAAACATGATTCTTAACAGTTCCCTCTGTAATAAATAACTTTTCCGCAATCTCTTTATTATTTAACCCAAGTCCAATTTCCCTTAAAACATCTACTTCTCGCTCAGTTAATTGCGCTAATTGTTCTGGTGTGGTGCACTCTACTGCTACTTTTGTCTTTTTTAATTCTTTTATGATTTGCGCTGTTATATCCTGAGGAAGCACAGCCCCTCCACTATGCACCGTTAAAATTGCTTGAGCGATTGCATCTGTCTCCATATCCTTCAATAAATAACCACTTGCTCCTTGCTCCAATGCTTCAAAGATAAGCTCACTATCACTAAAAGTCGTCAACATAAGTACCTTTATATGAGGGAACTGTTCTCTAACTAAACGTGTTCCTTCAACACCATTCATACGAGGCATCCGAATATCCATCAAAATAATTTCAGGATGTAGCTCTTTCACCTTTTGTATCACTTCGTCTCCATCTGTAGCAGTTCCCACTACTTCAAGTTCTTGACGTAAGTTTAATAACATCGCTAAACCATCACGAATGAGTGATTGATCATCAACAATCATAATCCGAATCATACAGTTCCCCCTATTAACCACGTTTTCTCCTGAAGTGGAAATTCAATCTGTAACCGAAAGCCTTTTTCTATCTCACTCTCAAATTGAATAGTTCCACCATGTTCCTCTACTCGTTCTCTCATATTAAGTAAACCAAAACCAGGGCTTACCTCGTTAACTCCCAAGCCATTATCCAAAATACATAGTTTAACTTGTTTCGCCGAACAAGTTAAACTCACTTCACATAAACTCGCTTTGCCATGCCGCTTTGCATTTGTTAAAGACTCTTGCATAACCCGGAGGAGTGTAGGTTGTAGTGACAACGGAATCAAAACCGGATCCCCTTGTAATTGAAAAGATACTTGTACTTTCGTCGCTTTAGAATATCCATGTAACATTTCACGCATATTTTCTATTATGTTCCCTAGTTTACCTTCTTCTTTTAAGGCATGTACAGACGCTCTCACCTCTTGAAGTGATTTCCTGGCTAGCCCATGACATGTATGTAAAACCTCTTCTGTAGCGTCCGACTTTTGTTTCCACAAAGCCTCTGCAAGTTGTAATTGGACAAGTAAGGCTGTCATATTATGACCGACAGTATCATGAATTTCTCGGGCAATATCATTTCGCTCTTGAACAGCTGTCAATTCTTCTACCTCTTTGGCATATAGACGTAATTGTTCATGCGCTTCTTTTAGAGCTGTATGAGACAATGTCAATTCCTCATATTGCTCATCTACCATTTTCCGAGCAGCTGTAAGTTTTTTTATTAAGCTTCCAGCTAAAGCACTAAAAACGATAAACATAAAATTAATAGCATTACTCTCCAATTCTAAACTACCTGTATGTTCATAAGCATGTATTATATTTATAAACCAGCAAAGAAAGAAAAAAGTAATAAAAAAGTACGTCATGCTTCTACGAAATTCATGAATAAATAGCCCTACTGCATCAATTCCAAATATAATTAAATATAAACATGTCTCGGGAAATAAAAAACCTAATAAAGCTGTGACTATCCCATTTGCTAATAGTGTATAAAAAACAAGTTTTTTACCTCCATTCACTTTTACTAGCAAAATATGATTCACAATATAAATAAAAAGTGCTGTACCCACAAAAAATTGCAAATGTGCTGTTTCACGTGAAACATGGTTTGCATAAACAAAACAGATCATGACGATTGTAACAATTCGCGCGTATCCTAACATAACATTCTCCTCACGTTTTAATAACCTAAAGTTCTTTTCTTGATTTTAATAACAAGAAAATTATACCAATTTTCGTCTTTCCGTACACAAAAAGAGCAAGCCCTCCCTCAAAACATGAGAAAACAACTTGCTCTTTCATTCTAATCTCTTTACTCCACCATATTCTCTAACTCATTATATAGTTCTGCTCGTAACAACTCTTTCTTCGTTTTTTCCTCATATAATTTTTCAAGTTTTTCAACATCAGCTACATGTTCCATTCCACATTCTATTGCATATATATCTTCTTCTACATGCATTAACTCATTTTCAATCTCTTCAAGATTCCTAGCTTCTTTCTCTTTTACAGGAACCGTTTCAACACTTTTTCTCCCTTGGCGTTTCTGCTTTATTACTTGCTTCTCAAGCTTTTCCTCCCACTTTTGACGAGCCCATGCATAATTTCCTGCAAACTCAAATAATTTGCATCTATCAATCCAGTACGTCTTTTCAAATAACTTATTTAAAAAATATCGATCGTGTGAAACAGCTAAAATCGTCCCATTATATTGCTCAAGGGCTTCCTCTAAAACTTCCCTTGATTCAATATCAAGGTGGTTTGTCGGCTCATCTAAAATTAGAAAATTGATGTCTTGATACATAAGTTGCGCAAGTCTTAACCTCATTTTTTCTCCACCGCTCAGTTGTGTTACTTTCTTAAACACCGCTGGACCATAAAATAAAAACTTAGCTAATATATGTCTTGCTTCTCCTTCTGTTACAGCCACATACTCTCTAAAAGCTTCCAATACATTACTCTTCACATTTCCATACGTATGCTGTGATAAATAACCAATTTTGACACTACTGCCAATGCGAATTTCACCAACGTCTGGATTTATTTCTTCTAATAGTAGTTTTAATAATGTAGTCTTTCCTGTACCATTACGACCAACGATAGCAGTACGCTCTTGAAAACGAACATGTAAATTCGCTTGTTCAAATAAAGGTCGGCCAGCAAAACCTTTACTCACTTCTTTCATTACAACAACATCTTTTCCGCTTCTCTCTTGCCCTTCAAACTGAAGACCCATCTGTTTTCTTTCTAAAATTGGCCTCTTTAATTTCTCTATACGCTCTAACGCACGTTCCATATTCCTCGCTCTTTTATGCAATCCTTCATTCGGAGGATTCGCTTGATTTGCCCATTCACGTAGGCGCTTAATTGCTTCTTTCATTTTCTTTATTTTCTTTTGCTGCTCTTGATAAGCTTGAAACTCTTGAAGTAATCTTTCTTCCTTCTCCTCAACGAACTGAGAATAATTCGTATGGTACACGTGAATCTCTCCATCTTCCAGATCAAAAATTTTCGTTACAACTTCATCAAGGAAATAGCGATCGTGTGAAATAACCATAACTGTTCCATTATATTCTTTTAAAAATTTCTCTAACCATTCAACTGCAAACAAATCTAAATGATTTGTTGGTTCATCTAATAGAAGTAAATCTGGTTTCTGCAATAGCATATATGCAAGGCTTACTTTCGTCTGTTCTCCTCCACTTAATTCCGTAAATACTCTTGGAAATAAGTCTGTTACTTGTAAGCCATTTGCTACCTTCATTATATTTGCCTCTATTTCATAACCACCGAGAAATGCAAATTTTTCTTGAATTATTCCGTACCTCTCCATTAGCTTTTTCAAAGAAGATTGTTCCTGCTCCTCCGCCATATTTTTTTCTAGAGCATGCATTTCTTTTTCTAATTCCTTTTCTACTTTAAAAGCGGAACTCAATACATCATATACAGTCATGGCCTCATCAAACTTCGGAATTTGTGCGACATGACCAATACGTGTACCTTTCTTCATATGAATGGCTCCTGCATCCAAACTCTCCATTCCCGTTAGAAGCCCAAAGATTGTTGTCTTCCCACTACCGTTACGACCAACTAACCCAACACGTTCACCATTCTTTATTTCAAGCGATATATTTTCAAATATGATGTTTCCACCAAAAGATTTCGTTACATTATTTACACTACAAATAGTCATTTTCCGTACTCCTTTCAATATAAAAAACCATGAGAAAGAAACATTCCCCATGGTTTTCGGCATAGAAAAAGGAAGCCAAATAGCTCCCTTTTCACACGTTTATTAAAAATGGGTGAAGAGATTTCTATCGTTCAATAGTCACTATGCAATTGTTAAAAAAGGGCATACGTATCCCGTTAACAACTACATCATGAAAAATCGCACGACAAAAATAGATAAAATCTAAAAATTTGGCACGCGCAGCTAAAGAACGTTTCATCTCATTCACCCCTTTCGTACGGAATTTAATACTTACTTCTTTATTATACTTTCCAATTTCATGTTTGAATAGTCATTTTTCTGAAAATAATGAAGATAGACTAAACATTTCAATAAGTGACATCAAATCTTACAAAACTGTTATGTTCACGTAATGGAAAGCGATAGTACGAAAAGATGCCTCCCTATACAATAAAGATGTAAAACAAGAGTGACAAACACAAGGAGGAAACAAACATGATGAAAGAAATCGTAAAAGCAATCTTTGAGGTATTAGTGAACGGACAAGCAGTTGTAAAAGAACTAAATGAACTATAAAAAGGAGTGAAGAAATATGATGAACATGGTGAAAATGATTTTACACGCTTTAGTCGATGCAAAAGCAGTTAGCCAAGAATTAAACCAACAATAAAAAGGGGTATATGAATATGAAGAAAGCCATTATTATAATTGCAAGCACAGCAATTACTTTATACACAATAAAAAATAGAAAAAAGAAAAATAATGAAAATGTTCTATATTATCCATACACACTATTAGAGAAAAAATAAAAGACAAGGTACCCTATCGTAATGAGGATATCTTGTCTTTTATTTTTTCCATATTGTCTTTAGAGGATTTCCTTCTCCTTTTCCCGAATGTATTAAGCGGGATTTTTACACATATTTTAAAGGGGCATATATACAAATGGATACACAACAACTATATTTTTTAAACGATATCGGTAAACAAAAACCAGAAAGTATTCGGAATAGAAGCGCTGCATGTCCATTTTGCGATAAAGAACATTTAACGGATATTTTAGCAACTGATGGTTCTATTATTTGGTTAAAAAATAAATTTCCTACATTACAAGATACATTTCAAACGGTGCTGATTGAAACGGATAATTGCGAAGATCATATCGCAACATATACAGAAGAACATATGCGAAAATTAATGCAATTTTCTATTCAACATTGGTTACACTTACAGAAGAACGAAGAATTTGCATCTGTAATTTTATACAAAAATCACGGTCCATTTTCAGGTGGAAGTTTGCATCATGCACACATGCAAATTATCGGAATGAAATATGTAAATTATCTTGAAAATATTGAAGAAGAAAATTTCCAAGGAGTAATTGTTCAAAAAAATGAACGCATTGAGCTTAATATTTCAGAGCATCCCATTATTGGCTTCACTGAATTCAATATAATCATTGATAATATTTCATATATAGATGAAATGGCAAATTACATTCAGCAAACTGTACGTTACATACTGATAGATTTCCATAAAGGATGCAGTAGTTATAACTTATTCTTCTATTACTTAAATGGAAAAATCATTTGTAAAGTTGTACCTAGATTTGTCGTTTCACCATTGTATGTAGGATATAAAATACCGCAAGTTTCTACAAAACTAGAAGAGGTGAAAATACAACTCACGCAGTATTTCACGAAAGAAAAGGATGAAATTATTCATAAAAAAACAGAGTAGGTATAGAAAACCTACTCTTTTACCCCGCATTAACGAGCAGTAAAACTTCCACCTCAAAATCCGGAAAACGCTAGAATTTAGGCGGAAGATTAACTGCTCGTAAAAGCCCGATTGGTGAAGACTAATAATCAGCGGGGGATGAACAGACTCCCCCACTGATTAAAGTTTCACTTTATTACACCTTTATTTCGATAGTACACATCTTCTAATCCGATGTTATACTTCATGTTATTATCCGTCCACTCTGGCCCTAAATTCCCTGGCCATCCAGATGTATTCGCTATATATTTCAGTAATGCAAAATCAGTCAAACCTTTTTGCACCCCACGCTTATATCCTTTCATTAAATGCGGCATTGCAATTTGCGCATTTGTACGTGGATCTTTCAGCTCATCATCAGTTAAATGTTCTGGTGCAAGCCCGCCGCCGCGGTGTAGTTGAAACAATCCAAATGAAGTTCCATTATCTCCAACACTTCTTGGATTTAATCGACTTTCATGCTCGGCAATTGCAAGTGGTATCCATTCCGGAAGATTTACTTTCTTCGCTTCCTCTATAATGATTTGTTTCATCTGTTTTGCTTCTTCTGAATCAACATAGCTTGTTCCATTCACTAGCTTATCCATTCCTTCAGACTTTCCTTGGAAATATAAATATACTCCAAGAACAACTAAAAATCCTACAAAGAATTTCTTCACTACCTCTACCTCTTTCTCCGCTGAAATTTGTCCCCTTTCAGCCTTCCCTTTACAATTACCTACATTCTATTACTCTTTTATCATAGCAAATAACTATACGTATTATCATCATGCTTTAGACCGATTTTGTGAAAAAACAGCTGGTAAATACGTGCAAAAATGTAACTTTCATAGACTATAACGCATTTTTTGTATATAATTGTAAACTGAACTCTATATATAGAATAGGAGCGTACAAAATGAAAAAATGCCTAACACTCTTGTTCAGCATTTTACTACTCATCCCTACCTACACCTCTGCACAAACATCATCAAAACCAAAAGTACTTGTTTTGTATAGTACACAAGACGATAAAGTTTCAAATAATGTCCAAATCCTTAATACTCAATTAGGACATTTTACAAATGATATAACCGTAAAAAACTTAAAAGAAGCAACTTCAATTAATAACGTATCCTCCTATACACATATTGTTTATATCGGTGAAACAAAAGAAGCGTTTTCTGATGAAACGAAACAATTTCTAGAAAACTTCTCCGGCCCTTTATTAGTATTAGGACAAAATGTTGAACAATTATCTAAGCGTTTTTCTTTCATTACATTGAAGAGTGACGATATACGAGTTAATAAAATTGAATATCCAGAAAAGAAGCTAAAAAATACCTTAGAAGAGGAACGATTAATTCAATCATTTGATACGAATGGAACTGTGCTTGCTAACGCTTTAAGCTCAAATAACACTAACCCACTAATCGTTCAGCATGAAATATCTTATTATGTCGCAACACCTAACCTCTTTGACTGGATGTCTCATTACGTCGGTGAAATGTTATTTTCTTATTTCAGCCAAAAACCAACGAAAAATAAAGTTGAAGCTTATTTACGTCTTGAGGATGTTCACCCAGCAGCAGATATAAATCAATTGAAAGAAATTGCTAAATTACTAAAAGAGAAAAAGATGCCTTACATGATTACTGTTATTCCGGTATATAAAGATCCAGATACAGGAAAGATAATACATTTAAAAGATAAACCAGAACTAGTTGATCTTTTACGCTCTATGCAAGATGATGGTGCAGCAATTATTATGCATGGTTATACTCACCAATTTTATGACAGTGAAACAGGTGAGGGCTTTGAATTTTGGGATGTCAAAAAAGATCAACCAATTCGCCAACCGAAGCATGAAAAACCGAAGACAAAAGATGACTTTCCAAATATAGAGGCATATAACCAATATGTAAAAAAAGGGGAAGAATTCGAGGAAAAATATACGAAAAATCATATTGAAAAAGGAATTCAAGAACTTGTAGATGCTAAACTATATCCTGTTGCCTTTGAAGCACCTCATTACACGATGTCTCAAAAAGGATATGAAATATTATCAAGGTACTTTTCAACTTATGTAGGACAACTACAGTTAAATGATACAACTTGGAAATCCATGCACTCACCATATTATACAAGTACTCCGTCATTTTTACATGGAATGAAACTATTGCCTGAAACAGTCGGATTTATTGAAGAAGATACGCCACAAACTATTGCTAAAATGAAAGAACGTGCTCTATCTGTTTCTAAATTATCCGATGGGATTATTGGGGCATTTTATCATCCTTACTTAGGTGTGAAACCATTAAAAGAAGTGTTAAAAGATCTAGAAAGTATTCCAAATATAGAATGGATTGATTTACAAAAGGAAAAGAATGAAGTAAAAATGAAAGATATTCATATTACGACGAATAAAGACGGCATTCACGTTGAAAAACCAACCAGTGCGAATGACATAATTGATTATATAAAGCAATATGGCTTCTTCCTTATACTGGGGTTCGTTATCATTGTCTTTCTTTTATTATTAAAACGTGCGAGAAAATTAGAATCCTAATACAAAACCACCGAGCGGAACGCTTGGTGGTTTTTTGTCATATATCAAACCGTGGCATTTTATTAAATACATTCAATTTTCACTTTTTCCGTTACATGATTAAAACTATAATTCTCCTATCCTTTCAAATAAAATCGACTTGTATTTTCATATATTGTTTTTGCGACCTTATCAATGGATATGTTTTGTATAGAACTAATTTCCTTTAATACATCTCGAATCATTCTCGGGTGCGTCATAACATCGTCTTGAAATTCCCACGGTCCATCTGTTTCTACCATCATATATTCAAGCGGATAATACGAAACAATTTTTCTAATCTTCTCCTTATGTAAAACATCCGGTGTAATCGAAATATAATAACCATTCTTCATCATCCGTTTCATTGTTTCATCACTTCCTTTAAACCAATGGAAATGTGCACGTGAAACTTTATATTTCTCTAGCAAATCACATACAGTGTCAGCATCTTCATAAACTGCGTGTAATATAATCGGCAAATTATACTTACTAGCTAGTTCTATAAATTTTTTCAATACAGCTATGTATGGATCTACAGCAATGCTTTCATCTTCTTTCCTCAAATAATAGGGCAAACCTACTTCACCAATCGCAACAATTTCCTCTGCGTTCTGTTCAATAAGTTTATAAATCTGTTCACACTCTTCTTTATGAATCTGTTGCTCTGGATGAAACCCTATCGCTGGATATATAAAGGGATACTTCTTCGCTAAAGATAACGTTTCCTTACAAGATTGATAATTCATAGATACAGCAATAAGCCCCTTTATTTCATTACTATTTTCCACCTCTTTCAGTAATCTGTTCTTCTCTTCATCCTTATATTGATCAACATGTATATGACTATCAATCCATTTCATCTTTATGCCCCCATAAAAAAAACAAGAAAGGACTTCCTTTCTTGTTTTAGCATCTATATTATTTAACAATTAAGTTTGTTATGATATCAAATAATCCAATACACACTATGGCAACAGTAAAGTAGCTACAGAAATCTTTAATTGGTAACTTCACTACTTCTTCTTTACGCATCCCATTTTTCTCCCTTCTTACTAGATCCCTAATTATTTTTCTATCTGTATCTATTATGCAAAAAATATGACAAATTTACTATCGAATTAACTTACGTAAACCTTACAATGTTGTAAGGTTTAAAAAAGGATCCTCATCTTTATTCAGATGAGGATTATTAAAAATTAGTTGGTTTTTCATTCTTCATTACAAACAGAAAGTAATACATTAAGACTTTCTAGTTACACTATATGAAAATTACTATCTTTTAACTATCGAATTACATTACAGAAGACTTACATGTTTGTAAGTTATGTGTAATGTAATTCGATAGTTTCCCTTACTTATATTTCGTACAATAAAGTTAGAAAGTAAGCCAAATAAGAAGAACAATCACATAACCAAATTGCATTGCTAGTAGCTACTCTTCTTATACCTTTCACCCATGCTACTACAATGTACCCCCTTCCCCTTTATATAATAAAAAAGCCTTAGTCTATATGGACTAAGGCTTTTTTGCTAACCCCTAAAATACCCTTACCTAGTATTTTTATTTTCGACAAAAAATAGCTGGGGGTATATTTCACTATCTCATCGTTAAAAGTTTACTCTTCGCATTTATAGGAATATTTGCAACCTCAATCTCTTCAATCGATTCACCGTAACGTCCTTTTGCAAAAACCTTTAATGCTTCATCTCTCTTTAACATATGCTTAACCGTTTTCTTTATTTTCTGCTCTCTACCACGTTCATCGAATGCAATAAATTCATATTCATACCACTCATCACCAATATGCTGACCAATTGTATTCACAACCGTATAGTATTCTTTCGTCTTATAAAATGGATTATATTTATCGATAACCGGTCCAAGTTTCGTAGGCAGTAACATTACTACTATCACTATCATCGCTATTATGGTAGTGATCATTTTTTTCTTCATAATAAACATTCCTCCTCTGCAGGATATATATACATCCATTTTAAAAAGGGGGAATAAAATCTACTATTGAATCTCATTACATTACACTTACATTTTTGTAAGAATTAAAAAAAGGTGAACGAATTTACTCGTTCACCTTTTAGCTTGCTTTAAAGCCACCGCCAAGTACATCACGTACATCATGTATAACAACGAAAGCATCTTCATCTACCCGGCTAATAACTTGTTTTAACTTAACAAGCTCTTGTTTATTAATAACAACATATAAAACTTCTTTATTTTTACCAGTATATCCGCCGCGCCCTTCTAATACAGTAACACCGCGTGTCATATTTTTCGTAATAGCTTCACGAATTAAATCTGGTTGATTCGAAATAATCGTAACAGCCGTTTTTGTATCCATTCCTTCTACAATGAAATCAATCACCTTCGCTCCGATGAACACAGCTACAAGTGTATACATTGCCTTTTCTTGCCCTATTATAAATACAGAACCAGCAATTACAACAATATCAATAATTAGTACGCCTTTACCTACGCTCCAACCTAAATATTGATTTGCTAACCGAGCTAAGATTGCTGACCCTCCCGATGTACCTCCAGCTTTGAACATACAGCCTAATCCAATACCCACAAATAAACCAGCAAATAAAGCTGCTAATAATGTATCACTATTTACATGATACTCAATATGTTCTGTAACGTATAAAAACAAAGATGTTTCTACAATCCCTAAAATTGTATAAATCATTGTTTTCTTATCAAAAAATTTATAACCAATAGCTAGTAAAATTGCATTTATAGCAAAATTCACAATCCCTGGTGACCAATCAAATAAGTAGTACGTAACAACCGTTAAACCAATAATTCCACCTTCCGATAAACGGTTTGGAATTGCAAAGTAATTAATACCAATTGCGAATAATAATGAACCAATTGTAATTAGTGTTATTTCCTTTATACGTTGATTAACCATAGTTCATACCCTCCCCCCATTTGACATTGTATCACTATCTCCTAGAGGTTTAGAAGTGGTTTTTATTCCGCATTTTCCCTCTTAAAAATTGAAATATTATGTTTAAACAGAGGGTTGATTAATTATTCATATTTGCTCTAACTGCACGGACAAATTGCTCCACATTCCCTTTCTGAATATACTTAGCGCGAATGGTTTCATGATTACAAGTAAACTCAAAGTACGGATGAAAATCTATGCTATCTATATGCAAATATGAGTACTCTTTAAATGTTGAAGGATAGTAAGGAAATTTCCCGTAAAACAGGAGGCGTCTAGTAGTGGCAACAAAAATTCCATGTTGATAACATAACATGAAATTATCCTTCTCAAAGATCCCTACCACAAAAACCAAAATCTTTTCATCATCATCTACATACTTTTTCATACTCGATAAAAGTTCATTCATGCATATTCCTCCAAATTCTATTCACTGCTTTAACACTTGAAAAGAATCCATGGATATTACAGACCGGTTTAACTCCTTTATAAAGTATGAAACGCGTTTCCTGTCAAAGATATTTCAAAAAAATAATCCGTTATGCGATTATACACATAACGGATTAAGATTAAACTGTAGAGCGTTCCACAAGTTCGTATGGAATTTCCAGCTTTTCTTGTTTAGAACTCTCGTCATTCACTTTTCTATGCAACATTTCAAAAGCAGTTTTCCCTATCTCCTTTAAATTTTGATCAATAGTTGTCAATTGTAACACTTGCGAGATAGGTTGATTATCAAAGCCAATAATCGCTAAATCCTCAGGAACTTGAATCCCTAATTTTTCAACCTCTGTCATAACCCCAATCGCAACTTCATCACCTGCTACTATTAATGCTCCAGGAAGATCCTGCATCTCTTTTAACTTATGAGCCACTTTTACACCATCTTCTAGTGTAAAACATTCTGTAAAAATCCATTCTTCGTTAACCTCTTCATCTATAGATTGCAATTGCTGTTTATAAACATCAAAACGCTTTTGACTACTCGGCCCTAATTTTCTTCCCGTACAATAGCCAATTTTTTTATAACCTTTCTCAATCAAATAATCCATTCCTAATTGAAAGGCCGCTGAATGATTCGTATATACACTTGAGATGTTTGAAATATCATTATCTTCACAAGCAATTATTGTGCCGTAAGAAGCATACGGTTCTATCGTTTCCCAATCATTTGCACGTGAACAAATAATAAGACCATCCAATTGTTTTGTTTTTAACATATGTAAACTTTTCATTTCTTCTTTTTTATTATAATTCGTTTGGCAAAGTAACACTCTGTAATTATGAGTTAACGCAATCTCCATCATTCCGCTCACCATCGCATCAAAACACGGATGATTAATATACGGTAAAATCACACCAACAATATTCGTCTTTCCTTTTGATAAATGAACAGCATTTGCGTTTTGCGAGTAATTCAATTTCTCAACTATCTCTATAACCGCTTTCCTTTTTTCTTCACTTACATATGGGTGATCATTCAACACTCTCGAAACAGTCGTAACTGAAACTCCCGCCATCTTTGCGATATCTTTAATATTAGCCATGCACTCACCTCTATCTTTAACTTAATGAATCTCATAAACATATGTCAAATCTTCTTATCATTACACCTTCATTTGTTTCTCTTACAAAAGTGTAATTTTTCTGTAAGCTAATTCGATAGTGACTTTCCGCAACATTTCATACAATTAAGTCAGAAACAAGGTAACAACTATTCGAAAAGGAGCGGATTAATATGATGAACAAAATGAAAACGAACAATTTCTTACATACAATGGGCATGGTATTTTCCGCTCTTATCGACGCAAAAGCTGTTGCTTCTACATTAAACAAGTAAGGAGAATATATTATGAATAACATCACTTTTAACAAATTAGATTTTTTAGGACTAGCTAGTGGCTCTCTTCTTCTTACTGCTTTTATTTACGCCGCTACGCTTGTATAACTTTGTGTCCCCTTTCCCCTTTATTATAAATAGTAATAGAAAAGACGACCGTCTATGCCCGGTCGTCTTTTCTTATTTTTGATTTGATTGCAAAGCTTCTTTTAACTCCTCAAACTTCTCATTTAATTGATCTGTCATCATTTTCATAGCGGTTTTTCGATCTATTTGTTCTCCAGCCTCAATTTGAATCGGATCTCCAAAAATCAATTTTGCCTTTTTCCCCTTTATTAATTCTTTTACACTTGATGGACCAACATAAGCTGCCGGCACTAAAGGTACATTAGAACGCATCGCAATTGTCACAGCACCCGCTTTTAATGAAACATCTTCCGCTGATCTCGTTCCACTCGGAAAAATCCCTACTACCTTTCCTTCTTTTAATAAACGTGATGGAATTTTAAGTGTACTCGGTCCCGGATTCGCGCGATCTACAGGGAATGCATTTACATTTTTAAAGAACCAATTTTTGAATTTCCCTTCAAATAATTCTTTTTTTGCCATGTAATGAATTTGAGTTGGGTACATCCCTGTAGCTAACATTAATACATCCATAAAACTTGTATGTGTACACGCAACAACATACGGACCACCTTCTGGTAGCTTTTCTCTTCCTTGCACTTCTACTTTCCCAGCTGTTTTAAATATATATTTCAACAAAAATGTAATTGGTTTATACATTTATTTCGTTCCTTTCTAAACATCCGAAGTATAATCATATTCTTACAACAATTATAACACTAAGTTTTAGGAGTTGGTAATAAAAATAAGTATGAATTGTTAAATTTCAATTCTTATAAAAGTGTAATTTTCTTGTAAGCTAATTCGATAGTTACTTCTTACTATATTTCATACAATTAAGTCAGAAACAGGGCAACAATTATTCGAAAAGGAGTCGATTAATATGATGAACAAAATGAAAACGAACAATTTCTTACATACAATGGGCATGGTATTATCGGCTCTTTTCGATGCAAAAGCTGTTGCTTCTACATTAAACAAGTAAGGAGAATGTATTATGAATAACATCACTTTTAACAAATTAGACTTTTTAGGATTAGCTAGCGGCTCTCTTCTTCTTACTGCTTTTATTTACGCTGCTACGCTTGTATAAACTTTGTGTCCCCTTTCCCCTTTATATAGAAAAAGACGACCGTCTATGCCCGGTCGTCTTTTTAATTTTTTCTTTCTTTCAACTCTTTTAAAAGCTGTATCAGCTCAGCTTGTTGTTCTATCTTTTTACGACCATTTCGATTAATTGCTGCAAGCTCACAGGCAACTCCGACCGCGAAGAAAAACAATAAACTTTCTAACATGTGAAATCCTCCATTTGCCTATTAAACAGCTTGACGTAATTGTTCTTCTTGTAAAACTCTATTATTTATATTTTCTTCTTTTCTCTGGCAAACGTTATTGCGAATAAGTGCTGCAATAACAAGTACAGTCCCTATAATATCAAACATTGTGATTTGATACCCTTGCATCATCATAATAGCTAAAGTCGTAATTGGTACAAAATTAATAAATAAAATCCCATTAATGGATGATAAAATTTTCACACCGTAGTTCCAAGCAAGTAGCGCTACAATACCTGGCAATGTCATCATAAATAACAAATCATATTTTACAATAGAAATCGTTCCCATACTAGGAACTGAAACATATCCAAGCCACGTAATAATTACCGTTATAATTCCTGTAACAGTCGTACCGAATACACACGTCAACGTAGAATAACGTAATGTTGACCAATCACTACACGTTTGACCACCCATCGTATAAATAACCCAGCCTATAACACCAATAAATATAAATGCTAATGGGAACATATTATCTTTCAATGTTACAAAGAAACTCATGTCACCTTTTGTAATAACAAACACAGCTCCTACAAAAGCAATAACCATACTCGTTATCGTATACTTCTTCGGTTTTATATGCTTATATCCCCATAAAATACAAATAGAAATCATCGGCATAAGTGCTTCCATAATGGAAGCTACCATTACACCCGACTTACCCATCAACATTTGCCCTAAAAATATGAGGACATTATATACTGTAAATGCCATCGTTCCAAAAAAGACGAGTAACTTTCCTCTTCCCTCTAAACGAAATGCCTGTTTTCCTTCTTTCACTAACAACAATACAATCAGCATTATCGCCACTGCTCCATAGCGAATAAGCGAAAAATAAAATGGATCTATGTATTCTAGCGCATGATCAGCAACTGGAAACATCGCTCCCCATGACATACTCGCAATTAAACACGCTACAGCCCCTATTATCATTTGACCTCTTCTCACCGCAATCCCCCGTTTCTTTCTATTTGCACAAAGAGAATTGTAAAAGAAAAAATATATCACGTAAAATGATTCAAAATGATGTTAACTATCATTTATAATGATAGTTAACATCAAGGGGGATTACAAAATGGAATTACGAGACTTACAAATCTTTAAAAGCGTTGCCGATCAGGGTAGTGTAAGTAGCGCAGCAAAGGAATTAAATTATGTACAATCAAATGTAACTGCACGTATTAAACAACTAGAAAACGAATTAAAAACCCCACTCTTTTACCGCCATAAACGAGGAATGACTTTAACAGCTGAAGGAAGAAAAATGCTCGTTTATGTTAGTAAAATTTTGCAAGATGTCGACGAACTAAAACAAGTATTTTTAGATAGCGAAACACCCTCCGGTATATTGAAAATCGGTACAGTCGAAACAGTAAGTACACTGCCTACCATTTTATCTTCTTACTATAAAAGCTATCCAAATGTCGATTTATCATTACAAGCGGGTCTAACAGAAGAATTAATTAGAGAAGTACTTGATCATCAATTGGATGGCGCCTTTATATCAGGTCCTATTAAACATCCACTAATCGAACAATACGATGTTAGTACAGAGAAATTAATGCTTATAACACAAAATAAAGCCTTTCATATAGAAGAATTTACAACAACTCCTCTACTCGTTTTTAACCAAGGATGTGGATACCGCTCCAAACTAGAACGTTGGCTTAAAGATGAAGGTTTGCTACCAAAAAGAATTATGGAATTCAATATATTAGAGACAATATTAAACAGCGTTGCACTCGGCCTCGGAATTACACTCGTACCACAGTCTGCTGTCCATCATCTTTCTAAAGCAGGTAAGGTACATTGTCATGCAATCCCTGAAAAATACGGCAGTATTTCAACGGTTTTCATACGCCGTAAAGATAGCTATATGACGAATTCAATGCGTAGTTTTTTAAAAACAATTGAAGACCATCATCATATCAATATGCTGTGAAAGACATTCTTACATGAATGTCTTTTTTTCTTACAAAAGTGTAAGTCTTTCGTAAGCTAATTCGATAGTTGCAAGTAGCCATATTTCCTATAATTAAGACATAAGCAGGGCAACAACAATTCGAAAAGGAGCGGATACGCATGATGAACAATATGAAATCAAATAAATTTTTAAATACAATGGGCATGGTGCTATCCGCACTTGTCGATGCAAAAGCTGTTGCAACTACATTAAACAAATAAGGAGAGTTTATAATGAACAACATTACTTTCAACAAATCAGACTTTATCGGACTTGCAAGTGGAGCCACTCTTCTTACGGCTTTCATTTATACACTTGCTCAAGGTCTTGTTTAACACTTTGTTTCCCCAACCCCCTTTATATATAGAAAAAGCTGCTCGTCTTATAGACAAGCAGCTTTTTAGTTTGTTTCATATACAATTTGACCTGTTTTCGTAATATCATATCCGCCAATCGCATTTAATTCATTATGAAATTCTTCCGATTGCAGAATGTCTTTCACAACTTCAATCAACTCTTCATTTTCTTTATTCTTCAAAATTACTAAATCATACTGTTCTTTCATGATTGGAATAAAGTCCACATTTACAATTTGCGAAAACTTTTCTGAACCTACTCCTACATCAGCTTTTCCATTTGCAACTTGCGTGGCAACACCAAGATGATTCGATTCTTCCCATTCATATCCACTAATATCAGCTTTATTTAATTTTTGGATTCGTAATTGTTCATCGACTAACACTCTAATACCAGAACCCTTTTCTCGATTCACAAACTTTATAGTGGACCCGGATATGTCAGCCCATGTCTTTATTTTCTTCGGATTTCCTTTTCGGACATAAAATCCTACATTTCTGGACAATAAATTAATCATAATGCATGGCTGTCCTACTAAAATGCGTTTTACGTAAGGAACATTATATGTACCAGTTTCACCATCAAACAAATGCAAACTAACGATACTTCCTTCTCCTTGATACATTTTCACTAAACTCGTTAAGCTACCTTGATACGCCCTTAAAACATTAGAACTTGGCAAACGATTTTCTATACGTTTAGCTAACATATCTAACGTTAGTTCTTGACCACTAATAATACACGTGTTCAAGATACTACTACCATCGTTTTTTACAGGAGTAACTTGTACCTTTCCTGTTTTCATTTGTTTTATATATTGATCTAAATCTGCTGCATCAATGCGCATCTGTCTACCAACTCTATAAGAAGGAAGTTCTCCTTTTTTAATTAAGTCGTATACAGTTAATTTTGATACTTTTAATCGCTTTGCTACTTCTTCCGTTGTGTAGGAATGATGATCCATAGACGATTCCTCACTTTCTCCTTTCATTGTAACAAAGAAAAGAATATTTCTCCTATTTTTTAAAAATAGATATATGTTCAAATTACATTCAATTATAACTATTTATATTTAGATATAATTAGTTATAATTAGATGTATCAAAACGAAAGGGGATTTTTTTATGAATAAATTTACATTACGTTCCATCGGGGCACTTATACTTTCTTTCCTTCTTATATTTAGTGCTGCTTGTACAAGTGGGGAAAAGCATACAAAGTCAGCTGCTAAAGAGGATAAAACAGTTGAACTGACTATCTCAGCTGCTGCAAGCTTACAAGATGCATTAAAAGAAATCGAAAAACAATATAAAGAAAAAGAGCCAAATATCAAACTTTCTTTTAACTTCGGTGCTTCTGGAGCACTTCAACAACAAATTGAACAAGGTGCACCTGCTGATTTATTCTTCTCTGCAGCAGAAGATAAATTCCAAACCCTTGTAAAAAAAGGATTCATTAGTGAAAAAGAAGGGAAAAATCTTCTTGGAAATGAACTAGTTCTAGTCATCCCTAAAGATAGTTCACTTACAAAATTTCAAGATTTAAAAGATGAGAAAATCAAAAAAATTGCACTTGGTACACCTGAATCTGTACCTGCTGGCAAATATGCAAAGGCTTCTCTAACACACGAAAACCTTTGGAATGATGTTCAAAATAAAGTCGTATTTACAAAAGATGTTCGCCAAGTGTTAACATATGTAGAAACAGGGAATGTCGATGCTGGCATCGTATACAAAACAGATGCTCTCATTTCGGATAAAGTAAAGATTGGTGAGACAGCAGCAGCTACTTCTCATGAGCCAATCCACTATCCTTTAGGTGTTATAAAGGAATCTAAACATAAGAAAGAGGCGACTTCATTTTATGAGTATTTGCAGTCAAAAGAGGCACAATCTATCTTTAAGAAATATGGATTTACAGTTCTGTCGTAATTACTATGAGCATTGATGCTATTTTATCGCCTGTCTTTCTATCTTTAAGAGTAGCTGCGTGCGCCACTATTCTCGTTACAATTTTAGGGACAATTGTCGGACGAGCACTAGCTCGCTCCTCATGGCGATATAAAGTACTATTAGAAACCATATTTTTATTACCAATGGTACTTCCACCAACTGTTATCGGCTTCTTTCTCATCATCATCTTTGGAAACAACAGCCCGATCGGAAAGTGGGTTGAATCATTATTTCAGCAGTCTATTATGTTCACATCTACTGCTGCGATCATTGCTTCTACAGTTGTTGCATTTCCACTTATGTACCAATCAGCGAAAACGGGATTTTCTATCGCAAATGTACAAATTGAAGAAAGTGCTCGTGACCTTGGCGCAAGTGAATATCAAGTTTTTCTGCACGTTACACTTCCACTCGCATTTCCTGCCTTACTAAGCGGGATGATTTTGAGCTTTGTCCGCGCGCTCGGTGAGTTTGGTGCTACACTCATGTTTGCCGGGAACATTCCTGGTAAAACACAGACAATCCCAACTGCAATTTACATGGCTATTGATGCAAGTAATATGCAACTCGCCTGGACACTTGTAGTTATTACTATCGGTATGTCACTCGTATTTCTACTATGTATTCAACTTATTAATAAAAGAATCACTAACTCTTAAAGCAGCTTTTGTCGAAGCTGCTTCTTTATTTCTTAGGAAATAAAATATACCAATGGGAAATAACTGAATTTTACCTCTTATTTAAATATACATTTTATTCGAATTCACTTTCTAAAATAGGCAATTTCCTGTTATTATATGGAGGTGTTTCAAAAAATGAAGAAATGAAAACGCATTTATATCGTGAATTCTTCATCCTGTTTTAGCGATCGGTAATCTTCTACTCTATTAGTGGGGCATTACCGATCGTTAGAACGATATGTAACTATATTGGTATAGCAAACCGAAGGGAGTCTTGTAATGGACATTTTATTAGCGCTTCTTCCTGCAATTGCATGGGGAAACATCTTATTAGTAAGCGTAAAAATGGGCGGTGGTGCATATAGCCAAACGGTAGGTATGACAATCGGTGCTCTATTCTTCGCAACAATTATGTATGTATTTACTCAACCAGCTTTAACAATGACAATCTTAATTGTTGGTTTTATTTCAGGTTTATTCTGGGCTTTAGGACAAGTAAACCAATTAAAAACAGTTGAAAAACTAGGTGTTTCAACTACTGTAACGATTTCTACTGGTATGCAACTTGTTGCAACTTCTATCTTTGGGGTTATCGCTTTCCGTGAGTGGACTACTACTACAACGATCATTCTGGGAACGATTGCAATCCTATTAATTGTAGTTGGTGTTGTATTCACATCATTAGATGATAAAGAAAATGCTCAGCCACCTGGACAATTGAAAAAAGGACTTCTTACTTTAATTGTTTCTACTTTCGGCTATCTTGTATATGTAATTATTATTCGTTGGTATAATATTGATGGTTGGTCTGCTATTTTACCACAAGCAGTTGGTATGTTTGTTGGTGCGGTTGTACTGACGTCTAAACATAAACCGTTTAACAAATATGCAATCCGTAATGCTTTGTCTGGTTTACTATGGGGAACTGGAAACTTATTCTTACTTCTTTCATTACCACGTGTTGGAGTAGCAACAAGCTTCCCATTATCTCAAACTGGAATCGTTATCTCAACATTCGGTGCGATTGTATTCTTAGGTGAAAAGAAAACAAAACGTCAATTGATCTTTATTGCACTAGGTAGTGTTTTAATTATCGGCGGCGCTGTATTACTTGGTATGACAAAAGCATAATCTTATATTCTATTAGTAAACCCCTGAAGCATATATGCTTCAGGGGTTTTTCAATTCTAATTATTTTCTAGATATAATTATTTGTATGTTCTTGCCCCTTATAATTGCTCTTCCACTCTAGCAAACCAGCTACACATATAAAGAGATTAATAACAGTTAATATTAGCATGAATTTCCGCCTTCTCATTATCCATTCCATCTACGATAAGTCTTTTCTTTTTACAACATTCTCTTAAAGATGATATCGTTTTTATAACATATCTCTACTAGAAAGGAATAAAGAATATGCTAACTAAACATCGAATTTTATTTATTGGTGCCGGTCGTATGGCAGAAGCTATATTTTCCGGATTACTTAAAACAAGCAAAGAGTACATCGAAGAAATTATCGTCTCTAACCGAAGCAACGTAGAAAAGCTAAAACAGTTACAACATCGATATAATGTGTCTACTGCAACAGATTGGAAACAGCATGTTACATCTGTTGATACGGTTGTTTTAGCAATGCCACCTTCTGCTCATGAAGAGTTATTAGCTGAGCTATCTCCGTTAATATCAAATCAACTAGTCGTAACAGTCGCAGCCGGCATTGGACCATCTTATTTAGAAGCTAGACTCCCAAAGGGCACGCCTGTTGCTTGGATTATGCCTAATACAGCTGCTGAAATTGGAAAATCTATCTCCTTATATACAATGGGACAATCAGTAAACGAGATGCATCAAGAAACCCTGCAACTGCTTTTAAAAGGTATTGGTACTTCGCAACTTTGTACTGAGGAAGAAGTTCATCAGCTTACTGCAGTTACTGGAAGTGCACCAGCCTTCCTTTATTACTTTGCTGAAAGCCTAATTGAAACAACAAAAAGTTATGGAGTCGATGAAGAAACCGCAAAACATCTTGTCATTCAAATGATTTCTGGCTCTGCTTCTATGCTCGAACAAACGCAAAATCCAGCTAACCTCCGCGAACAAGTAACAACGCCAGGTGGTTCCACAGCTGAGGGTCTCAAAACTTTATACGAATATAATTTTTCAGAGGCAATTCAAAAAGCAGTAGAAGCAACAAACAAAAAAGCTAGGGGGAAATAATATGATTTTAACAAGTTTAAAAGACTATACAACATTACATAACGGTGTAAAAATGCCTTGGTTTGGTTTAGGTGTTTTTAAAGTAGAAGATGGTTCAGAAGTAATTGATTCTGTAAAAGCAGCAATTAAAAATGGCTACCGCAGCATCGATACTGCAGCAATCTATCAAAATGAAGAAGGCGTTGGACAAGCGATTCGTGAATCCGGTGTTTCACGCGAAGAATTATTTATTACCTCAAAAGTATGGAATAGCGATCAAGGATATGAAACAACACTTCAAGCATTTGAAACTACATTAGAGAAATTAGGTCTAGAATATTTAGATTTATATTTAGTACATTGGCCTGTAAAAGGGAAATATACCGAATCATGGAAAGCATTAGAAAAACTTTATAAAGATGGCCGTGTTCGCGCTATCGGTGTGAGTAATTTCCACATTCACCACTTACAAGACGTATTTGAAATTGCTGAAATTAAGCCAATGGTCAACCAAGTGGAATACCACCCACGTTTAGCACAAGAAGAGTTACATGCATTCTGTAAAGAACATAATATTCAGCTTGAAGCTTGGTCACCATTAATGCAAGGACAACTACTAGATAATCCAACGTTACAAGAAATTGCAACAAAATATAATAAATCAACTGCGCAAATTATTTTACGCTGGGATTTACAAAACGAAGTTGTAACAATTCCCAAATCAATTAAAGAACATCGCATTATTGAAAATGCAAACATCTTCGACTTTGAATTAAGTGCTGATGATATGAAAGCAATTCAAGCTTTAAATGAAGATCGTCGCGTTGGTCCAGATCCAGATAACTTTAACTTCTAGTAGAAAAACCACTGCCCTATGCAGTGATTTTTCCGTTTGATAAAACTGAAAATTTAAACTATTTTTCATTTAGTTGACACTTCATTATTCAAGGTGTAAGATTTTGAATTATCAAAGAAACACAAAAATTAATAAAATTTATTCGTTTACTCATTGTATCAAGAGAGGTGGAGGGACTGGCCCTTTGAAACCTCGGCAACAGGTTCATTTTGAATACTGTGCCACTTCCTGCAAGCTTTATGCTTGAAAGATAGAATGAGGGACTTCGTTTATATACGGGTGCATAACTTGTACGTAAAAATCCCTCTTTCTCAATATGAAAAGAGGGATTTTTTATTTTTCATTTCCCTCATCATCATCCAAACTTAATTATTTAGGAGGAAAATCAAATGAAAAAGAAGTTTGTACCCGGTATTGCATCAGTTGTAGGAGTAAGTATTTTATTAACTGGTTGCGGTAGTTATAAAAACGAAGCAAGCGGAGCAAATGCAAAAGACGAGGCACCTAGTAAACAGGTTTTAAACTTATCTTCACCTACTGAAATACGAACAATGGATACGGCTCGTGCTACAGATACTGATTCTGGTCAAGTAATGAGAAACGTATTTGAAGGTTTGTATAATCTTGGTGAAGGTAACAAACCTGTTCCTGGTGTTGCAAAATCTCATGAAGTAAGTGGCGATAAAACGAAATACACATTCCATTTGCGAGATTCAAAATGGTCAAACGGCACTCCTGTTACAGCTAAAGATTTTGTGTTCGCTTGGCAAAGAGCCGTAGATCCAGCAACAGCCTCTGAATATGCATTTCTATTCTTTGATATTAAAAACGCAACAAAAATTAACAACAAAGAACTTCCAGCCGACCAACTTGGTGTAAAAGCAGTTGATGACCATACGTTTGAGGTAGAATTGGAGCGTCCTGTTCCGTATTTTATTAGCTTAACAGCGTTCCCAACATTTCTACCAATTAACGAGGAATTCTTTAAAGCACAAGGTGATAAGTACGCTTTAGAAGATAATACAATCTTGTACAACGGAGCTTTTACACTAAGCGATTGGAAGCACGAACAAAGCTTTAAATTCAAGAAAAACCCTACCTATTGGGATAAAGATACTGTCAAACTAGAAGAAATCAATTTTAACGTCGTAAAAGAAAAATCAACAGAAGTAAATTTATTCGAGTCAAAACAATTAGATCGTATAAAACTAACATCTGACTTCGTCGATAAATATAAAAAGGATGCTAACTTTAAAGAACGTCCAAACGTAGGCGTACAATTTTTACGTATGAATCAACAAAACAAAGTGCTTCAAAACGTTTCTGCACGCCAAGCAATTGATCAAACAATTGATAGAAAATCCTTTGTAAATACGTTATTAAATGATGGATCTACACCAACATTTGGTCTCGTTCCAAAAAACTTTGCAAAAGGACCTGAAGGAAAAGACTTCCGTACTGCAAATGGCGATTTAACAAAAGTTGATACAAAATCTGCACAAGAGTTATGGAAAAAAGCTAAACAAGAGCTTGGTTCTGAAAAGATAACATTAGAATTATTAACGAGTGATGCTGACCTTGATAAGAAAACTGGTGAATTCTTAAAAGGACAACTAGAAAAGAATCTAGATGGATTAACAGTAAATATAAAACCGCAACCGCGTAAGCAACAAGTTTCGCTTTTATTAAAAGGTGACTACGAAATCGGAATTGATGGCTGGAGCCCTGACTTTGCGGATCCAATTACATTCCTTGAGCTATTTACAACGAATAACCCTTATAACTTAGATCATTACTCTAATAAGGAATTCGATGAAACAATAGCAAAAGTGAAAACAACTTTAGCTGGTGATGAAAAAGCTCGCTGGGAAGCATTACTAGCATCCGAGAAAATATTATTTAAAGACTCTGTTATCGCTCCTCTTTACCAAAAAGGCGAATCTTATTTAGAACGTTCTTATGTGAAAGGAATTGTGCAAGTAGACTTTGCAGGGCAATTAAACTTCAAGTGGGCAAAAATTGAAAAATAAAGTGAAACTTTAATAAGTGGGGGTTTCTTCATCCCCACTTATTATTAGCCCACACCAATTGTTTTTTTAGCAAAATATATTAAAAATAGGTTCTCTCACACATGAGAATCCGCTTTTTCAATATATTATTCTAAGAAATTAACAATCTATTTTTATTATTGACATATAGTTCTTTCCAGTGTTAATATTCTAAATAATCAAATAAACGAAATATTTCACCATCAAAATATAATGTCTACTACGTTGAAACATATAACGATAGATTATAGATCAACATGTATATACATATAGAACACCTGATTACCTATAAACAAATATTTATAATAGGTTTTATCTCCTTCTATAGCTACTTCAAGACATGGACATTATGACGTTACGAACAACACATTTAGGGAGGAACGAACAATGAAGAAAAAAGTTATACCTGTTGTTGCATCTGTTTTAGGGGCAAGTCTATTACTAACTGCTTGCGGGGGAAATAAGGATAATGCAAGCGGAGCGAAAGCAAACGATAAAGCACCTGATAAACAGGCAATTAACTTATCATTCGCTTCAGAAATTCCAACAATGGATGTTGCAAAAGCAACGGATGGGGAATCCATGAACGTAATGCGCAATGTTTTTGAAGGGTTATATGCAATGGGAGAAGATAATAAACCGGTTCCTGGTGTCGCTGAGTCGGTTGACATTAGTCCCGATAAAACAAAATATACATTCCATCTGCGTGATTCAAAATGGTCAAACGGTACTCCTGTTACAGCAAAGGACTTTGCCTTCGCTTGGCAACGTGCCGTAAATCCTGATACAGCAGCTGAATACGCATTCTTATTCTTCGATATAAAGAATGCGAAACAAATAAACCAAAAACAATTGCCAATTGATCAACTAGGGGTCAAAGCTGTTGATGACAAAACGTTAGAAGTGCAACTAGACCGTCCTGTTCCCTACTTCTTAAGCTTAACGACATTCTCAACATTCTTACCAATTAATGAAGAGTACTTAAAATCTCAAGGTGATAAATATGGTTTGGAAACAAATCATTTAATTTACAACGGTGCTTTCACATTAGAGAACTGGAAACATGAACAAAGCTTCCAATTGAAGAAAAACCCTAACTATTGGGATGCTAAAACGGTAAAATTAGAAGAAATCAACTTCAATGTCGTTAAAGATAAGTCTACAGAAGTGAACTTATATGATTCAGGACAAATTGATCGTGTTGCTTTAACTGCAGAGTTTGTTGATAAATATAAGAGCGATCCAAACTTCAAGGAACGCGCTGAAGTCGGCATTCAATTCTTACGATTAAATCAAAAAAATGAAACATTAAAAAATCAACATGCACGCCTTGCTATTAACGGCGCAATGAATAAAAAAGCTTACGTAGAAACAATTTTAAATAACGGCGCTGTTCCAGCTGAAGGAATGGTTCCTGCGAAATTCGCAAAGAGCCCAGAAGGCAACGACTTCCGTAAAGAAAATGGAAATCTAGTCAAGGATGATGTGAAAACAGCGAAAGAAAACTGGAAAAAAGCAAAACAAGAACTTGGTACTGACAAAGTAACAATCGAACTATTAACAAGTGACAATGCTTTAGCTAAAAAGACTGGTGAATATTTAAAAGGTGAATTAGAAAAGAACTTAGACGGATTAACAGTGAATTTAAAACCACAACCACGTAAACAACAGCTAAAACTACTATTAAGTGGTGACTATGAAATTGGTATTGACGGCTGGGGCCCTGACTTCGCTGATCCAATTACATTCTTAGATCTATTTACAACAGATAGTGCTTATAACTTCGATAAATACTCTAACAAAGAGTACGATGAGCTAATTCATAAAGTGAAAACAGATTTAGCTGGCGATGAAAAAGCACGCTTTGAAGCAATGAAGCAAGCTGAAAAAATTCTATTACAAGACGGCGCTGTCGCTCCTTTATACCAACAAGGTCGTTCTTACTTACAACGCTCTTTCATTAAAGGACTTGTAACAACTGACTTCGGTGGTGAGTTTAACTACAAGTGGACAGAAGTTGCAAAGTAACAAAAGTAAAAGGTATCCCATGAAGGATACCTTTTTACTTTTATACAACTTTAACTACAGAGCTTCCTCTTCCCTTTGCCATTCCTTTTATAGCTAAAATCATACCTGCTACTAATTGTATAACCAATACAATAACTAATAATGAAATAATATTTCTTTCTAAACTAACTCCTCCAAATATTATTGTATAATAGCCATTTCCTGCATATATTGCAGGAAATAATTCACTGATTGTTTGGTATGTTTTAGAAAGCATTTCATGTGGTACAATTACACCCAAACTTACAAGTTGTAACGATAGTGAGATGATATTGAAAATCATACCTGCATCTCCAAAAACAGTTACAACCATTTGTGTTAATGAAAGAAAGGCGAAGAAGACTATTGTCAATAATCCTCTTTTCCTTCTTTTTGCATTGAACCAAAACTCATCATACATATAAACACAAACATCAAATATGTTCTCCACGTCAAAGAAGGTATATGCCCTGACCAAAGATAGCTAACTAAATAATTAACTCCCATAATACAAGACGATATTACTAAACTAATACTTATTAGTTTTACATATTTGAGCATATCTTTTCTCCTTGTTTTTTATTTTTCTACTTCTTCAAATTGTAGATTCACCGGCTCTTCTAAAAGTGTTTCATAAAAGTTCTCTGCCAAATCTGTTGAAGGAATTTTTTCATCTACTTCATCAAATCGAATACTATCTAGCCATACACAACCTTCTCCTGATAATAAAACACCAAATGCAATACCAAGTGCTTCTTCTTTTATATCTAATACAACCGAGTACGATTGCCAGTTATTCGTATTTTTAATGGGGCGATTTTGCATATTATCCATAGCGAGCGGTTCTGTATCTTTTCCATCTACTCGCATCCACAATCCTGCCCAATCTCTTACATTTTCACTCTTAATAAATGCTGTAAAACGTAATCTCTTTCCTACATATTTATCCGCTCGGAACATTTGCATTAATGTTGAAAATCCTCCGTGCGTAACATTCTCTTTTGCTTTTATGTATGCAGATACTTTCCCCTGATGGACAACTTCATAATCTAAACCCATCTCATATTCAGCAGGATGACTTCCACTTAAGATCCATCCTTTCGGTATACCTTTTTGCATTGAAACACCCTCTCTTTCTATATAAAATGACTGAAAGTACTTTCGATATTTCTTTGGTGGCAATTGAAACATTCTTTTAAAAGCTCTCGTAAATGCCTCTTGTGAGGAAAAACCGTATTGCACTGCAATATCAATAACAGCTCTCTCCGTTGACACTAACACTTGCGCAGCATGAGTTAACCTTCTCTTTCGAATATAATCTGTTACACTCATCCCAACATATCTTTGAAAGATGCGCTGAAAATGGTACATCGATACTGCACTGTGAGATGCCACTCTTTCTGTTGTAAGCTCCTCATGTAAGTGATTCTCTATATATTCAATTGATTTTTTTATTATCTCTTTATATTCTTCATGCATTTTAGCCCCTCCTCACAACTTCAATTTACCATATACATACAAATCTTTTTTGATTTAAATTGCGGATTAGCCCTTGCAACTACAGAATAATAATTTATTTTCAACACATACATAATTACATGTTTTTGGGAAAAACTTGTATAGAACGAATTTACATAAGGAGGAATTTATAATGAGAATTCTACTATCAGTTTTATTAGCTCTTATGCTAGTACCTGCATTAACAGGATGTAAAGCTCCTGCAAAAGAAGACACAACTTCTAATAAAAAGACGACTGAAGAAGCAAAAAATGAGGCTCCTGCAGATTTAAAACTAAACTTCAATGAATTCGATTTAAAGGCAGACTACCAAGATACAAAGAAAGACTACGAAGCAGACTATAAAAATGTAGCAGCTGATAAGAAAATGGAAGCAAAAATTGAAGATCATAAAGCAGATGTAAAATTAACAGGAGACGAGGCTATCACAAAATTAAGCCCACTCTTACAAGAATTAAAATTTGATAAAAATACTGCTGACCAAGAAGTAATCGATCAAGTAGTGAACGTGTTCAAACTTGATAAAGACTATCAAAAATTTGATTTAGAAGTTGTCTTCTCTGATGGAACGAAAAAAGAATACAAAAGAGAAATAAAATAAAGAAGTAGGCGGTAGTAAGAAGAAAAAATAACCTTGCACAGGCAAGGTTATTTTTTCGTTTCTGCTTGAAAACGTTTATAGTATGTCGATGCTGTTGCAAAATTAATTTCTATATCACGAATCAACGATGAATCTTCTTCTTTAGCTAACTTCTGTAATTTTTTCATTGCTTGCTCCGATTCATTCAAGAAACCAACATATACTTCATGTTCTTGCTCTTTCGACTTCGGAACACGAATTTCTTTACGTATATGATCAATATCTTCTAACATGCTCGTTGTTACCTTTTGCACATCTTCTTTATATGTAGCAGTCGTTATTTCCTTACCGCCCTTTTCTTTTGCTACTTCAAATAACTGCAGTGCTTTATTAATTTCTTTATTCATTTTCATATCGTATTTTTCATGTACTGCACGGTATTCTTTCATCTCTTCTGTTTGTTCTGTAGATTGCTCTACCTTTTCTTTCGGTTCTTTCGTATCTTTATTTCCATTACATCCTGCTAGAAGGAGCATTCCTCCCATTACGGCAATACCCAAAACCTTCTTCATCTCTTCTTCTCCTTTTATCTACAACTATTACTCATTATAGTTTCTTTTATCTCCACTTGTTATTATACCGAGAACATCCTACTTTTTACACTTAAGACGACACCGTAATATATATACCAACATGTTTGTCACAGTATCGTCACTTTATACAAATAACTTTTGCAATGCTTTACTACATCACCTTACAAAACTGTATGAGGTATTTCAAAGAAATGAAAAAAGAACTGATTCAAACATTCCCTTTGAATCAGTTCTTTTTTGTTAAGCCTCTAGATTTTGTTTTTGCTGCAGTTCAAACTGTTTCTCACTTCTTCTGGCCATAAATAGATAACATAACACTGCTCCTACTTCACAAAGCGCAATAACAATACCCATCGGTAATGCTGTATTACTTCCACCGATACCTACTAGCGGAGCAACAAGAGCTCCTGAAATAAACTGTAATAAACCTAATAAAGCTGATGCTGTTCCTGCAGCTTGTTTCTGATTTCTCATCGCTAATGAGAACCCAGTTGTTGATACAACCCCGACACTTGATACAACAAGGAATAACGAACATAAAACACCAATTAAACCTATTCCTAGTACGATTGTCAGTAGTAAAGATAGACCACCAACAGCTGCGATAATAATACCCGCAACAAATAATGTCTTCTCATTCACTTTCCCCGCTAAACGACCCGTTACCTGACTAGCAATAATAATACCGATGCCGTTAATCGCAAAGAATAAACTAAATTGCTGTGGTGATGCTCCGTATATGTTCTGCAACACAAATGGTGAGCCCGAAATGTATGCAAACATTGCCGCTGTTACTAATCCTTGTGACAATGCATATCCCATAAACAGACGGTCCTTTAACAATTTTCCGTACGTCGCCAAAGTCCCTGACAAACCACCTGTTTCTCTTTCTTCAGGAGGTAATGTTTCACGCAATACAAAAGTAGCTGAGATTAACATGAATACGCTAATTGCTCCAAGAACGATGAAAACACCGCGCCACGTTGTAAACTGTAACAATTGCCCCCCAATAATCGGTGCCAAAATAGGTGCTGCTCCGTTTACTAACATAAGCAGTGAGAAAAACTTCGTCATTTCAGAACCTGAGTACATATCTCTTACCATCGCACGTGATATAACAATCCCGGCTGATCCTGAAGCTCCTTGTAGGAAGCGCAATAATACTAATGTCCAAATAGATGGCGCAACAGCACAAAGTAAAGAAGAAGCAACATAAATAATAAGAGCAATAATAAGTGGTTTGCGTCTTCCGTAAATATCACTAATTGAGCCAACAAATAATTGCCCTACTGACAACCCAAGCAAACAAGCTGTTAATGTAAGCTGCGCTAGGGATGCACCTGTTTGCAAGTCATCCGTTAACTTCGGTAATGAAGGCAAATACATATCAATAGATAATGGCCCAATCGCCGTAAGTGTCCCTAATACAAGAATCATCCACAACCTGTTTGCCTTTACAGGTTTATATATTTCGTGATTAACTTCATTCACTTTTTCAATTCACCCTTTCCTATACACACTGAATCGTAACAATTATAGTTACATCATAAACATACGTCAAGTACAGTGCATTTTCCTCTTTCATAATGTAAAAAAAGCGATAGAAATTCTACCGCTTTATTTTTTCACATTGCTATTCGTAAATTTAGATACCGAGGCCATCGTCTCTCCCGTATCTAAATATGTAATTTGAATTGGGTCTCCTACTTCTGTAAACATAGCATATGGGAATTTCTTCACCGGTATCATAAATACCTTTTGTTCATTCTCTAAAAGTACGTACACGATTGTATTTTCACCTGATTTTTCTTTATATACACGTTGTACAATACCTTCTTTTTGTGCTTCTTTTCCTGTTGAGGTTGGTCTAAATGTATCACCATTACCGCTCATTACGTTTTTATAATTCTCAAGCGCTTCTTTCTGCGAAGAACCTGTCGCAAATATTTTTGCATTAGCAGCATATACAACTGTATGCGCACGTACTAGGCCTCCGTCATCAACAACCGGAATAATCCAAGCTGGTTTACCGTATACGTTATAAATGACAGGCATTGTCCCATGCCATTTCTCTCTCTTAAAGGAATTATCTACTACTTCTGTAGCTGCTGAACCATCCATAATCCCCTTTACTTCTTTTCCATTATAGTAATATAGCTTGCCTGTGCGTGCATCTACTAATGAATAGCCTAGAGCTGAATCTACTCCTTCTTTTGGAGAAGTAAAGTCTGTAAAATAATACAGTGTTCCATCTTTACCAAAGATCGGGGTCACGCCTTCTTTCGTTCCCCACTCAGTCGGAATTTTCATATCTGTTTGCGAGAATTTCGTATTCCAAAATCCGTGAATATATTTGCCAAAGTACGTATTTAACGTAGATGCAGTCTCATGATTTAATACACCATCAACAAATTTAGGTGCCTTTCCTTTATCATATCTTTTCACTTCACCTGTTTGTGCATCTACTACGACAACACCTTCTACCTCAAATCCAGATCTTCCTGAAATAAATTCACCATACGTCATTGTATAATATGGTTTTCCTTTATCATCAACCTCAAATTTAGGTTTTCCTTTAAAGATTAAATTTGGTTCTGCTTGCCTTACCACACGCTCTAAATTATTACCAAAAAACATGCTTGGCACATATTTCATTTTATAACCGAGGTGCAGTTTCGCTTCCGCATCAGGATTCGTACCTGACATCGTTACGTACCCTGGAATTGTCTCAGCTTTACGCGCTTTAAAAAATCCTGAAACTTCAATCGGCGCTACATATAAAGCCTCGCCGTTTACCATTTGTGGCGTTAATTCTCCTAGCTCAAAATAAGCTACTTTTGGAATATCACCAAATACTTTTTTCATCTTATTCTCCGCTGTCTTTGGCGGCACTGTAAACGGCTGGTCATTTTCAGTAAATGGCTCTGAAATATCTTTCTCTACCTTAACAACAGAATCATATTTCTTTTGCGAGATTACTATATCGTGCAAATAACCAAAGTAGCCGTAACTTGCGAGTAAAATAAACATTAGAAGTCCTTTTAATGTACCTTCTAATTTCCCTATTTGATCTTGTGAAAATAAAACAAGCCCAATTAAAATTGCTACTGCAACAGAATAATGAGTAAGAATCGAATCTACTCGATCATCAATTAGCCAAAAGTATTCATAGATTGCAATACCTATCCAAAATAAAACAGGAATAACTAAAATAGATGATTTCTTACCCTTTACAACCTTCTTATCTCCCTTCTTATCCACTGCTCGAAGCTTACTACTACTTCTTGTCCATGGAATCAAAAACAAAGTAAGAATAGCTAAAACTACAAATTTCATCAAAGGCACTGTCCCCTTTTCTTTTGTATTCCCTTTTAGTATAACAAATAAAGGTTATTAAGGTGAAAATAGGAATAGTTATATTTTTTTACTACTTAATACAATCCCGCTCACTACATATAGAATAGATGCAATATAAAAAATTGTACCAATCGTAAAGAAATCTACTAAATATCCCGTGGCAATAACCGCTACTGCTCCGCCAATGGATGTCCACACATGGTATTTTCCAATCTCATAACCAGCCTTTTCCTGCGCAACCTTTCGTGCTAACGAAGTCTTCTCAGTATTACGCTGCACAGCACCTAAAACGCCCATTACAATTTGAAGAATATACACATGCCAAACTTCCGTGGCAATTGGAAAGCAAAGCATTAAGATTGCCATGGACCAAGCGTATATGATTAATAATTTTTTATCCCCTACTTGATCAGATACCTTTCCCACTAGTGGATATACAAGTGCTGATGTTAAAGCAAATAAGCCATACGCCCAGCCAAATTGCGAGAAGCTATTTCCAACGTTTCGAAGCAATAATATATAAAAAGGAAATACCATACTTCCTGCCATCATGATGATACTTTGCGAAGCCACAAATCTTCTATATGTCATTTCGTATACTCCCTATAAAATAAATTCACAAATCTCTCTTCTGAATCTACTTCCTTCTTTTTCTTGAGAAATTCTTCAATGCGAGGATATGCACTCTTTAACTGCTCTTTCGTTGGATAAGAATAATACGGCAAATAGTAACTACCATTATGCTTTAAAGTAATATCAATCATCTTTCGAATGACATCCTCTGTTTTCTTTATCTCACTCTCTGAGCGTCCCTGGTTAATCAAAAGAACCAGCGCAAACATATCATCTTTCGCATAGGACAAAACTGCATTTTCATTCTTTTCCACGTAACGAATCGTAATGTTGAGTAAATTAAACTCTTCTTCATTTAATACATTACGTAAATCATCTATATACTCTGTGAAAGCATCTATAGGCACAAAGTATTCTTGTAACACTTCGGTCCTATTTGGATTTTCATATTCCATAAAAGCACTATCTGATCTCATAACGTTATTACGCGTCTCATACTTTCCATCTGTACGTTCAAAATAACCTCTTTGTATATCCCAAAATGTATTCTTTCCCCAATCACTATAACGTGATAACCCAAGTAAAAATTTCGGTGCAGCTATAATATTTTCTTCCTTTAATTCACTGTACTCTTCTCTCATATTTTGATTTTGTGCCAAAGTATAATCTGTCACATACATCTCTTTTAAAAATGAATTTGGAGCAACAGAAATACGCGCTAAGTGCATACGAACATTCTCATCTCTTTTCACTTTCTCTTTGAAATAAGATGCGTATTCTTTATAATCTATCATTCTCGTGTGCATTTCATATAATTCATCATCTGTTAACTTCAGCGTCACATCTAAAATAACTCCAAATAAACCGTAACCCCCAATGACATATGGAAATAACTCTGCATTTTCTTCTCTACTTACATTACGTACCGTGCCATCTGCCATTAACAATCTAAATGAATCTACTGTATCAATCAGTGCCTCATGACGAATATCACGCCCGTGTACATTTACACTTAATGAACCGCCAACAGTAAAAATATTTTGAGACTGCATGACCTGTACCGCAAGGCCATAAGGATTTATTTTCTTCTGAATATCATTCCAGGTGACACCACTTTGAACTGTAATCCGCTTCTTCTCTGGATCAAATTCTAATATTTTATTATATCCTTTCATATCGAGCATCGTGCCATTCGGATAATATGTCTGTCCTCCTTGGCTATGTTGCATGCCTGCAATGGAAATTTTCTCTCCTGAAACTTTTGCATCTCGCACTAATTTTATTAACGAGTGCTCTTCCGTAGCACTTTCAACACGTTTTATTTTTGTCGGAAGCAATTTACCTACATCACTCATAATAGGATGATCAATTTGTTTTTTATACGTATGTACAGACGTTGCAAGCAAAACCGTATATGCGACAATGACCGCTGCTATCTTTCTTTTTTTCAAAGGACACTCTCCTTATTAGCAACAAAAAGAGATACCCTTTCTTTCAGGTACCTCTCTTGACAGTGATTACTTTGCTGCTGGCAATTGTATTGGATCAAATTTATCATACGATGTAAACTTTGCATCCGTAATAATGTGCGCTTTATCCTCACCATTGCTACTCATAACCATATCTATCTTTGCTGATTCATATTTAAAATCTTTTGTAATAATATATTCCCCATCTATTTCTTCTATCTTTGCATTTTGGCCTTGTAGCATTTGTTTCTGCTTTTCATCCATACTAGCTAGCATACTCTCTGTCTCTTGCCCTTTTAATGCAAACTTCAGCTTATAATTATCTCCACTTTTCTCCATCTTCACTTTATTTAAAATTTCCGATGGAATCTCTAAATTATCTACCATTCCTTGAGTCGCGTTCATTCCGTTAGCATTCAATTGTTCCTCTGGTACAGACATAATTTCACCCGTATTAGGATTTTTCAACTGACCAGCAATTTTGCCACCCACATCATAAACAACAACCTCTGTACCAGAAACATTCATTTCAGAACGAGAATTTTTTTTCTTCGGCTCTAGTTGCATTTTAGCCTTTATTACATTCATCTCTGTTCCTTCAGCCTTTATTCCCACATCATATGTCATCGTTACATTTTCTTCGTTTTTAAAAGCTTCATTCGCTTTATTAAAAACATCCTTCGCTGTTAATTCCTTTTCTTTCTGCACAGCTTCTTTTTTCGGTTCGTCAGTCTTTTTTGTTTTCTCATTACTACACCCTACTCCTAGACCGACTGCAAGTACTAAACTTGAAATTAAAATAAGTTTTTTCATAACGTCCCCTCCTTCCCAAAAATAATATCATCTCTTTTCCTATGAAATCTATATAATTCGTAATATTTATCTTTAAATTTATTTCCTATATAACAACATGTTTGAGAAAAAGTTTAAATATGATGTAAATAATAACAACTCATTTCAGGAGGTCATTATGAAAGCGATTATTTGTACAAAGTACGGACCACCTAATGTTCTCCAGCTTCAAAATGTAGAAAAGCCTAAACCTAAAAAAAATGAAGTATTAGTTAAAATTCACGCAACAAGTGTATCGACTGGAGATTGTAGAATACGTGGCTTTAATAGCCCCCTCTTATTTTGGATTCCTATGCGGATCATATTAGGTTTCAGAAAACCGAGAAAACCTATACTTGGCGTAGAGTTATCCGGTGAAATCGAAGACATTGGAACAGATGTAACACAATTTAAAAAAGGAGATCAAGTTTTTGCATTAACAGAACTAAACCTTGGTGGTTATGCGGAATATACATGCGTGCATGAAAGTGGATTAATAGCATTAAAACCTACCAATGTGACATATGAAGAAGCTGCCGTTATTCCTTTCGGCGGAACTTCAGCATTGCACTTCCTTAGAAAAGGACAGATAAAAAAAGGGCAACGAGTACTTATATACGGCGCCTCTGGGTCAGTAGGGACAGCTGCCATACAACTTGCTAAATACTTCGGGGCGACTGTCACAGCCATTTGTAGTAGTTCGAATTTCGATCTAGTAACAACTTTAGGGGCAGACAACATAATTGATTATATGAAAGAAGATTTTACTAAACAGGGCGAGCACTACGATATTATATTTGATGCAGTTGGAAAATATAAAAAGTCTCTTTGTACAGATGCATTAATGCCTAATGGAAAATATGTATCTGTGAACGGAATGATGGCAAAGGTCAGTAAAGAAGATATGAACCTACTAAAACAACTAGCTGAAACAGAAAAGCTAAAACCTGTTATTGATAGAACTTACCGATTAGAAGAAATTGCTGAAGCTCATATATATGTAGAAAAAGGACATAAAAAGGGGAACGTTTCGATTATCTTAAAATAAAATATATTCCGAAAATATCATTGACAATTCTTTTTGTACGATTTACTATTAGTACCATATTCAAAACTACATACACATACTCTTATCAAGAGTGGCGGAGGGACTGGCCCGATGATGCCCGGCAACCGAGCTTATGACGTATAAGCTAAGGTGCTAATTCCTGCAAAACGAGTTTTCGTTTTGGAAGATAAGAGAGGAATCTATTTCGTCTATTCGGCACCTCTCTTATTTTTGGGAGGTGCTTTTTATTTTGGAACGTATATGAAGGGGGATTTATAGATGAAAAAGGTATTATTAAGCATTGTAAGCGGAGCAGTATTATTATTAGGCGCATGTAGCGTGAGTTCAGATAAAGAGGTAAAAGCATTAGACGAGAAAAAGATTACTGTCGGTGTAACAGGTGGACCACATGAACAAATTTTTGAAAAGGTACAAGAAGTTGCAGCAAAAGATGGTCTCGAAATTGATATAAAAGTATTTAATGATTATGTAGCGCCAAACGTATCTTTAGATGAAAAAAGCCTTGATGTAAATAGCTACCAAACGAAATCGTATTTAGATGTATTTAAAGCTGAACGCAATATGAAATTAGCTGAAGTATTTTCAACAGTAACATTCCCTATGGGCGTATATTCTAAAGATATAAAAGATGTAAAAGACTTAAAAGAGGGCGACGCAATTGCTGTACCAAATGACCCAACGAATGAACTTCGAGCTTTAAAATTATTTGAAAAAGCAGGGGTTTTAAAAGTTGATCCAAAGGCTACAGAAAAAGCGACTGCAAAAGATGTAATTGAAAATCCAAAAAAATTAAAGATTGTCGAATTAGAGGCATCTCAATTACCAATACAACTAAGTGAAGTGAAAGCAGCTGCAATTAACACAAACTTTGCATTAGGTGCAAAATTAAGTCCAGCGAAAGATTCTATCTTCCGCGAAGGAAAAGATTCACCATATGTGAACTGGGTCGTTGTTCGTACTGAAAATAAAGATGATGCCGTTGTAAACAAATTAAAGAAAGCTTATCAATCTAAAGAAGTAAAAGAGTTTATCGAGAAAAAATTTGATGGTTCAGTTTTACCATCTTGGTAGGAGCTTACGATAATGATTGAATTAAAAAACATATCCAAAGTATTTACAACAAAAAAAGGGAATGTTGAGGCTCTTAAGTCTACTTCCCTTAAAGTAGAAAAAGGCGAGGTATTTGGAATCATTGGGTATAGTGGCGCTGGTAAAAGTACATTGATTCGATGTGTAAATTTATTAGAAAAACCAACGACAGGAAATATCATTGTAAACGAACAAGACTTAACAACGTTATCGACAAAAGAACTAGCAAAATCGAGACAAAAAATCGGAATGATCTTCCAAGGATTCAATTTACTTAAAACTGTTACCGTTTATGAAAATATCGCATTACCGTTACGGCTTGCTGGCATTCCAAAAGCAGAAATTGAAAAAAGAGTAGAAAAGTATTTACGCATTGTCGATCTTTTTAATAGAAAAGATGCGTATCCAAGCGAACTTTCTGGTGGTCAAAAACAGCGTGTTGCAATTGCTCGTGCGCTATCACATGAACCTGAAGTGTTATTAAGTGATGAAGCAACGAGCGCATTAGATCCCGAAACAACCGATTCTATCCTTGATTTGTTATTAAAGATTAACGAAGAAATCGGAATTACGATTTTACTCATTACACATGAAATGAATGTCATCCAGCGTATATGTGACCGCGTTGCTGTTATGGAACATGGATCTGTAGTCGAAAGTGGGACTGTAAAAGATATTTTCACAAACCCACAACATGTAACCACGAAGAAATTTGTAAATAGCGCATTTGCAGCGAAAATTCCAAAAGAGGTACAGAAAGAACTACAAAGTACTGGAGAAATTGTAACACTTTCATTTATTGGCACTACTTCAGGGGAACCTGCCTTAGCCGTTGCCACAAAACGTTTCCAAGTGTATCCGAATATTTTATCCGGTAATATTACGCAGTTAAAACATGAAGCATATGGGAAACTAGTCGTTCATATGCAAGGGGAACAAAATGAAATCCACCGTGCTTTATCATTTTTACAAGAGCAAGGAATCATCGTAGAAGGAGGTAGAACAGATTATGGGAAACAAGTCCTTTTTGGATGAATGGGGTAAAGTCATATGGGAAGCCACAATCCAAACCTTTCAAATGACATCTATCTCATTACTCATCTCGATCCTTATTGCATTACCACTTGGCGTCACACTTGTTTTAACGAGACCTGGTGGACAGCGTGAAAATAAAATCATCTATCCTATTCTTAATACAATTATTAATATCATTCGCTCTCTTCCATTTATCATTCTATTATTCTTTATTTTACCTTTTACAAAGTTTCTAATGGGAACGTCCATTGGCGTGCAAGGTGTTATCGTACCGCTTGTCGTCTTCACAGCCCCTTATATCGCACGTTTAATGGAGACAGCTTTACTAGAAGTCGATCGCGGTGTCATTGAAGCCTACCAAGCGATGGGAGTCTCTACTATAAAAATCATTTGGCACGTCATGGTGAAAGAAGCTCGTCCCTCCCTTGTACTCGGATTAACAATCGCAACGATCGGCTTAATCGGCGCAACAGCAATGGCTGGCCTTGTAGGTGCTGGCGGGCTAGGGGATTTAGCATACCGCTTCGGACATTTACGCTACGAGCCTGAAGTAATGTATGCAACCGTCTTTATTTTAATTATCCTCGTTCAAGGATTACAGTCTTTAGGGAATGGTGTTGCACGAAGATTGAAGAAAGATTAAAAAAGAAGGCATCTCACCCTGGTGAGATGCCTTCTTTTTTATCTTTTAAATCCACCTTCTGAATGAATAACTTGCCCAGTAATCCACTCGGCCTCTTCACTTACTAAAAATTTAATGAGTCTAGCTGCATCCCTTGGCTCACCAATTCTGCCAAAAGGAAACATCGGCTTTAACCCTTGTTTTATCTCTTCAGTCATCCATCCTGTATCGGTTGGTCCTGGATTAATTGCATTCACTGTTATTCCTAAATGAGCTACCTCTGCTGACAACGTACTAGTAAGAGCATCAATAGCTCCCTTCGTTGTCGCATAAGCTAGTTCTCCTGCCATAGGACCTTGAAATTGCCCCGAAGTAATATTAACAATTCTACCACCAGATTTCTTATCAAATCCCCGGGAAAATTGACTACTGAGCAATGTAGTCGCACGAACATTTACCATATAATGCTTATCTAATTCTTCAGCAGTCAACGTAGAGAAATCATTATTCGTAGAATATGCTGCATTATTAATTAATATATGAGGGTACCCTAATTGTTCAGTAACTTTATTTATAAGCTCTTTTGGTGCATCATTCTGAGTTAAATCTAACTCCATACTTGATACTTTAACACCGTTTTTTAGTAACTCTTCTTTTAATTGTATTTGTTCATTTTTATCAACGCCCCAAGGCATCTCTTTATCGTAAGCTGTCCAATACGTAAAAAATATATCGTATCCTGATTCTGCTAATTCTTTACAAATCGCTGCCCCTATACCATCTAGACGACTTACCCCTGTAATAACTGCTACTTTATTTTTTAATTGGTTCATCATATACTCCTCCAAGTTTAAAGGACGCATATTTTATATAAGAGATATAAACTTTCCCACAAAAAAGACAGATACATAAAATAGGCACCTATCCTTATAAAAGGGATGTACAAGCCAAATATGCATTCCTTGAATGATTTACAGATAACTAAATAAACCCTCGCTTATGAGAGCAAAATTTATCTATCTAGTTTCTAATCATTACAAGTTCATCCACATATTGAGTCTTTGTCTCCTTTACATATATCTCTATTCTTAGTTTATCAAAGCAGATAAAATGTTACAAAAAATAAAACAATTATTCACAACCTATCCTTGTTCACATTCTCTCCATTGTGAATCTTTTCACATTGGATATATAATAAACGTGTAAATACAATATTGGAGGGATTTCAATGGTTATCAATTTTTTAAGAACTGATAAACGTGCTACTTTCATATTATTACTTTTACGACTTTACATAGGATATACATGGTTCGCTGCTGGGATAGGCAAAGTCTTCGGACAATCTTTTGACGCAAGTGGCTTTCTAAAGGGTGCTATTGCTCAAGCATCAGGGGACCACCCTGCAGTACAAAGTTGGTGGGCAGATTTCCTTCAACATTTTGTCCTTCCAAACGCAGACCTATTTAGCTTTTTAGTTCAATGGGGAGAAATTTTAGTAGGTCTAGGTTTGATTTTAGGCGGATTAACAAAAACAGCTGCATTTTTCGGAATCATAATGAATCTTTCATTTTTATTAAGCGGAACTGTTAGTGTAAACCCAAACCTGCTTATTTTGACTATGTTCATTTTAGTTGCAGGGCAGAACGCTGGACGTATTGGATTAGATGGCTATGTTTTCCCTAAACTTTTCCGTAAAAACAACCACAGAACATATAAATTAAGTAAAACTGCGTAGTAACAATTTACTTTTAAAATATAAATAAGAAAAAGAGCCTGAATATAGGCTCTTTTTCTTATTTATCCTAATTTAAACTTTTAATGAACCACGAAAACCTCTGGCAGCATAGTAAGAGTCTGCTCCATTGTGGTACACGAAAACATGTCCAAAGCGATAATCGCAAAATAGAGCTCCACCAAGCTCTCTAATATCTGAAGGTGTTTGTACCCAACTCGATGATTTCATATCAAAATCTCCAAGTTGTTGTAACTCTCGATATTGTTCTTCCGTTAATAACTCAATACCCATAGCGGACGCCACATCAATAGCGTTATTTTCTGGTTTATGCTTTTTTCTTGATTCTAACGCTTCAAGATCATAACAAAGACTTCTGCGGCCTTTAGGACTCTCCTTTGAACAATCATAGAAAGTATATTCGTCCTTTTCTTCATCATAACCAATAACATCCGGCTCACCACCAGTTACTTCCATTTCGTTAAGTGACCACAATTTTTCATTATTAGTAGTCAGCTTCGCTTCAACTTTAGCCCATTCAAGACCTTCATGGCGGTTCATGTTTTTCTCAAAACGAGCTTGCAATACTTTCAATAACTCTTCACGTTTTTCTACTAGTAAGTCATTTTTATTTCCTGTCATATTAGTCCTCCCTGATGTATGTACTGATAGTAGTTTAAGTATATATTTTATAATAAATCATCTCAATATGAAGACCGTTTCAATCATATGTCTTGTACAAACATCTATTACAAAGTCCTAAAACCCTCCATACTCTCTTCAAGCATATAGTGTGAAAACCACATCAAGTTCTGCTTCATAATAGCCACATGAACTCCTGGTTGGTCAGAACTATATGCCATTCCTTTAAATATAATTAATTCTGTATCAACTTCCATATCCATTAATCCTTGATATAGATCATATGCATTTGTAATCGGAATTCTTGCATCCTTTTCCCCATGTTGAATTAAGGTAGGCGTACAAGCTGATTTAATATACGTCATAGGTGATGTCTTCGTATATATATCTGGATCATTCCATGGAGTATTTCCTAAATACATTCTAATAAAGTAAGGTATATCTGTATTTACATAATGGGTACTCCAGTTAGTTATTCCACCGCCAACTGAAATAGCTTTAAACCTGCTACTAAATGTAGAACAAAAAGCTGATACATATCCACCATTGCTCCATCCCATAACTCCTACTCTATCTTTATCTACTATCCCTTGATCAACTAGTTTATCAACTCCTGATATAACATCGTCGTAGTCAGCAATCCCCTGTTTTCTATAGTTAGCTTTTAAAAATTCATTACCATAACCTGAACTTCCTCTGTAATTTGGTTCTAAAACGATAAAGCCTTTTTCAACAAACTGTTCAATCGGATATTTCTCATTGAAACAGTCTGAAAATATCGGAAAAGATGCCCAAGCCGGACCGCCGTGAATTACTACTAATAAAGGATATTTTTTATTAGTGTCAAACTCTACTGGCGTTGATAAAACACCTTCTATTTCAAGACCATCACTACTTTTCCATGAGATGATTTCCCTGTTACTTTTAAGTTTCCCTTTGAAAAAGCTATTTTCATCCGTTATTTTTTTATCGTCTAAATAGATTTCAAAGGTTTCATTTGTTATAGCCTTATTATAGGTTATATGATTTCCATCCTTTGTTATAGAGGCATCCATTATAAAGCCATCTATCTTGTCGCTTAATGCTTCCACAGTGCCATCTTCAGCTAGTAATCCAATACGATAATTCGTTTTATCCTGCCATCTAATTAAAATTCCTTTAGCTGTCCACTGTAATGGCATAACTGTACTATCAAAGTTTGTTAGAGGCTGAATTACCTCTCCAGTATTCATATCATATATCTCTAACGTACTATCTTGTATATGGTTTCTATAGTAATCCTTCTCTCTTATGCTTGCTGTGTAACATATTTTACTGCCGTCAGGAGAAAAGCAAACACTCCCTCCCAACAACTTATCCACATTCAGCTTTTGTAGCTCTCCAGCTTTAATATGGAGTATGTATAGATCTCCATTTATATAATCTGCCATATTTGAGCTTGGTGCCGCCATAAATACAACCTTTTTACCATCATTTGAAATATCAAATTCATGGATATGAAAATCCTTACCATCCGTTAATTGATAAACAACTCTGTTCTCGTGTTCATCTGTATCACTTTGTATCACCTTTTCTATTTCAATGTAATATAAACAATTATTCTGGTGTTCCTTACCTATATGTTGAAAATCTCCATATAGGTCCTTACGTTTCTTTATCTCTTCACATTCTTTTGACTGCGTAACATAATAAAGACCCTTGCCAGTAGGACCCCATTTGAATGTACTGACTCCTTCTTTCTTATCAGTAATTTGAACCTCTCTATAATCATCTAGTGACTTAACAAATATCTGATTTTCCCCATCACCAACTGGACTAAGATATGCGATACACCTAGCATCTGGAGACCATAATGGGTGTGTACTATCTATATCACCATTTGATAATGGGTAACTCTGCTTCTTATCTTTTTCATATATCCATACATGATTCCTATATGTATTGTCTTTCCAATCAGCCGTCTTCTTAACAAATGCTACGTTTTTACCATCATCACTTATGTTTGTACTTGATACGGTTGGTAATGAAATAATCTCTTCTATACTTAAATATGTTTTTGCTTTCACTTTCATATAATAAGCCCCCTTGTAATGTCCATGAATCTACCGTCTCTTCTTGTCGTAATAAAGGAAATTGTTCACGGATACTTAAAATAGTAACGGAAAATTCAGATAAATAAAAGTGAATCCGATAAAGTAAAACTTTAATCTATAGGGCTCTTTCCGCTTATCAATTTTAGATGTTCTTTTTCGACACAAAAATACCCCTTTAGATAAAATATCTAAAGGGGTGCAAATTTGTAAATTTATTTTAAAGCTATAACTATATTTATTAACCTACCAATCTCCTACTCAACAGTAACAGACTTAGCTAAGTTACGTGGCTTATCAACGTCACACTCGCGGTGAAGTGCTGCGTAGTATGAGATAAGTTGTAATGGAATAACTGCTACTAGCGGTGCTAGCGCTTCGTGTACAGCTGGTAATACGAAGCTGTCACCTTCCATTTCTAAGCCTTTCATTGAGATGATACATGGGTTAGCCCCGCGTGCTACTACTTCTTTCACGTTACCACGAATTCCAAGGTTTACGTGCTCTTGTGTAGCAAGTGCGATAACTGGTGTACCATTTTCAATTAAAGCGATTGTACCGTGTTTTAACTCTCCTCCAGCGAATCCTTCTGCTTGGATGTAAGAGATTTCTTTTAGTTTTAACGCACCTTCTAATCCTACGTAGAAGTCTACGCTACGGCCGATGAAGAAACAGTTACGCGTTGTTGCTAAAAATTGTTTTGCTAATGCGTCCATTTCTTCTTTTTGATCACAAAGTTCTATCATTGCATTTGCTACAAGTCCTAGTTCGTGTGTTAAATCGAAATCAAGAACTTCACCTTTTGCTTTAGCAATATCAGCCGCTAAAATTGAAAGTACTGCAAGCTGTGCTGTGTAAGCTTTCGTTGATGCAACTGCAATTTCTGGTCCAGCGTATAACGGAAGTGTATAATCAGCTTCACGAGAAAGCGTAGAACCAGGCACGTTTGTAATTGTTAATGCTTTATGCCCCATTTCATTTGTTTGTACAAGTACTGCACGGCTATCAGCTGTTTCACCACTTTGTGAAATGTAAATGAAGAATGGTCTTTCTGTTAATAATGGCATGTTGTAAGAGAATTCACTTGCCACGTGTACTTCAACTGGCATTTTTGCAAACTTCTCGATAAATTGTTTTCCAACAAGACCTGCATGATAACTCGTTCCACATGCAATGATGTAAATGCGATCGCTATCTAAAATCGCATTGCGGATGTCTTGATTTAATTCAATTTCGCCATTTTCATCTTGATACTTTTGAATTATATTACGGATTACAAGTGGTTGCTCATCGATTTCTTTAAGCATGAAATGAGGATATGTTCCCTTTTCAATATCACTTGCGTCTAATTCCGCTGTAAACGGTGCACGTTCAATCGTTTCACCTTGTAAGTTTTTAATTGTAATACTTTCTTTCGTTACGATTACGATTTCTTTATCCATTAACTCAATGAATTGATCTGTAACTTGTAACATCGCCATAGCGTCGCTTGCCACAACATTAAAGTTGTCACCAACACCTACTAATAGCGGGCTTTTGTTTTTAGCAACATAAATCATGTTTGGATTTTCAGCATCAAGTAATCCGATTGCATAAGAGCCATGTAAAAGAGATAGCGTATTACGGAACGCTTCTTCTACACTTAATCCTGTGCTCACTTGTTGTTCCATAAGCTGTACGATAACCTCTGTATCTGTTTCACTTACGAACGTTACATCTTGTAAATATTCCTTTTTCACTAATTCATAGTTTTCAATTACACCGTTATGAACTAATGTAAAGCGTTTTGATGTACTTTGATGCGGATGCGCGTTTACTTTACTTGGAACACCGTGTGTAGCCCAGCGTGTGTGTCCGATACCTACGCTTGCTGCTACGTTCTCATCTACGATTTCACGAAGTTTTGCGATACGGCCTTTTTCTTTGTATACAACAACACCGTTCTCTGCTTGTACTGCAATACCTGCTGAATCATATCCACGATATTCTAGCTTTTCTAAACCTTTTAATAAAATTTCCTTTGCATCTTGCTCTCCAATAAATCCTACGATTCCACACATGTTTAGTCGCCGTTACAAATGCTTACACTGCTCTGCGAACATGTAACGACATAGTCCGATACCATTTTTATTTATACTAAAAAACGGATTACATATTGCTAGCCCTGTAAGCTTGTAACGGCTTTCACCTTCCTCTCGATTGGGTTTAAGTCCGTATATACTTATACAGCTAGTTTTCATCCGTTCCTCTTCTCTCATCACACTTTCACCTTTGTCCACTAAGTCACCTTAATGATTTAAGTAAAAGCTTGCGGTTGTGATGAACAACCGGGAGTCATCCGCCGAAATCTCGATAAACCCCACCTCGTCAACTACACTATTTGTAGTTCTGGCGCTTTTATAATTTACAATATTTCCTTTGAGAAAAAGAACAAGACCATCTTATAACAAACATGGATAAACCGTCAATGAAATTTTTTTCATCGTCTATAAAACATATGAAAAAGGAGCACTTTTTGTGCTCCTTTTTCATATAAATTCAGCTAATTATTCAGCGCCAACTTCGGCTTTCACAACTTCTACAATGCGATGTACATATGCATCACAAACTTCTTGTGTTGGTGCTTCTGCCATTACACGAATAAGTGGCTCTGTTCCAGATGGGCGAACAAGAATACGGCCATCACCGTTCATTTCTTCCTCTACAACACGAATAATTTCTTTAATTTTTTCATTTTCTAATGCTAATTTTTTATCTGTTACACGAACGTTTACTAGCAATTGTGGGAATTTCGTCATTTCCCCTGCAAGCTCAGATAATGGCTTTTTCGTCATTTTCATGATGTTTACAAGTTGAAGTGCACTTAACATTCCATCACCAGTTGTAATGTAATCAAGTAAGATAATATGGCCTGATTGTTCTCCACCTAGGTTGTAACCTCCGCGCTTCATTTCTTCCATTACGTAGCGGTCACCAACTGCTGTTTTATCACTTGTAATATTATTTGCTTCAAGTGCTTTGTAGAAACCTAAGTTACTCATAACAGTTGAAACAACTGTATTATGTTTTAATTGACCAGTTTCTTTCATGTACTTCGCACAAATGAACATAATTTGATCACCGTCAACGATGTTTCCTTTTTCGTCTACAGCAATTAAACGGTCGCCATCGCCATCAAAAGCAAGTCCGATATCCGCACCTTTTTCTTTTACCAATTCAGCTAAGCCTTCTGGATGTGTAGATCCTACACCCTCATTAATATTCATACCATTTGGAGAAGTTCCCATCGTTGAAATATCAGCTTCTAGGTCTGCAAATAAGTATGGAGCAAGAGAAGAAGTTGCACCATGTGCACAATCTAAAGCGATATGTAGGCCAGAGAAATCTTCTTCAACAGTTTGTTTAATGTACTGTAAATATTTTTGTCCACCTTCAAAGTAATCACTCACTTGTCCAAGATTAGTACCTGTCGGACGTGGTAGTTCATCAACTTCTTTGTCTAATAAAGCTTCAATCTCAGCTTCTTGCTCATCTGTTAATTTAAAGCCATCTGAACCAAAGAATTTAATACCGTTATCTTGTACTGGATTATGAGATGCAGAAATCATAACACCCGCTTGTGCGTCTAGTGCTTTTGTTAAATAAGCAACGCCCGGTGTAGAAATAACGCCAAGGCGCATTACTTCTGCTCCAGTTGATAATAGCCCTGCTACTAAAGCTCCTTCTAACATATGGCCAGATACACGTGTATCACGACCAATAATTACTTTTGGACGATCTGTATCTTTTGTTAATACATAACCACCAAAACGTCCAATTTTGAAAGCTAATTCAGGTGTTAACTCCTTATTTGCAACTCCGCGTACTCCATCTGTACCAAAATATTTACCCATTATGATTCGCTCCTTTTTCTTGCTCTTTTTGATTGTGATTATCTACTGTTGGTTCTTGACTCGTTTCTTTATCTTTATCTTGATTTTGATTTTGGTTTTGATTCTTTTCCTGTTCTTTTTCTGAATCAGGTTCAGGATTTTTTGGTTTCTCATTTTGATTTTCTTGATCGGTGTTTGAATCCGGTTGTTGACCGTTACCCTGTACTTCTTTATCTGGTTTTTCTTTCTTCACAATAGTAACTTTAGCACTTTTTTGTTTTGGCTCTATTGAAATATTACCAGGACCACTCACTTGAATTGAAATATCTTTCGTTCCTGGAGATACATTTTGCAGATTAATTACCGCTGTTATTTGAGCAGCTGTTATTTTATCTACTATACTTGCTTCTCCTGAAATATCAACACTTATCTTTCCATCTTGCGGCGAAAGTAGCTGAGCAGTAACATCTTTAGAAAGTCCATTTTTCTGGATTGGGATACCATCAATCGTTTTTGTTTTCGTTTGTTTTGTTTTTTGCACTCCCACCGAAACCTTCACTTGATTCGGTTTGGCACTTGTTACACCCTTGGGTAATAAAACAGAGGCATCGAATGTTGTAGACTCTGTCAATTGACTAAGATCTACTTCGACCCCCTCTAGCGATTGTATATTATCCAAAATATCTTTTGGACCAGCTATCGTTACTTCTCTCGGTTCAACACTGATATTTGTAACCGCCAATCCTTCTGCTAAACTCCCCTTCTTCGTATACGTTACAGGAACAGTTTTTTCAGTATTATTGGCTGTATTTTGCGTTGCCACATTCAACGTTACACTAATCTTAGATGGACTTGTTCTTACATTTAAACGTTTTCCTTCTTTATTGTATAATGTAACTTCGGGCGTTTTTGTAACAGTTTTATTAACACCTTTTAAATCAACATACGCTTTGGCAGATGAAATGCTTTCAATTTCTTCTTTCGTCCCAACTACCTCAACAGTATCCGGTTTAAGGCTTGATTTTTCTAGAGTAGCCCCCGCTGGCATCTGATCCTCATTTGATAATTTCAGATCTACATGAACATATTTTCTCGCCTTTTCATGAAGAGTAACTTTAATTGTTGATGGCTGAACTGTTCCTTTCACATCATCTGGAAGCCCGTTCGTTTTTAAAGAAATCTCATAAGTTCCTTTTGGACTATCTCGCAAATCAACCGGTATGTCAAATTGTTTTTTTGCTTTTGCTGTAGCAACTGATGCTTTTGGGCCTTCTAATTTTACTTTAACGCCCTCTGCCGGAATACCACTTACAATATATTTCTCCTCATCATACTTAAGATTAATAGCATAATTAGTTAATGTTTCTTTCGTATCATTTGCAAAAGGTAATATACCTGATGTCGTATTTTTTTCAGTTAACGTCGCTGACATAAAAAGCATACACGCCAATAGTAATGAGATCCCTTTTAAAAACCAATGATTCTCCATTAACTTATCCATGACGCTTTCTCCTCCAATTCCATAAAGACGAAGAAGTCGTTTTTTCGTTTCCACTAAATTCAGCCAATAACATATCCTTCAGCTGTTCTGTCTTCAAATCACGATGCAACTTACCATTTTTCGTTAAAGAAATTTGACCAGTTTCTTCAGACACAACTACTGTAATACTATCAGTAACTTCACTAACTCCCATTGCAGCACGATGTCTAGTTCCTAATTCTTTAGAAATAAACGGACTTTCTGATAATGGAAGATAGCATGCTGCTGCTTTAATTGTACTTCCTTGCATAATTACCGCTCCGTCATGAAGAGGTGTATTTGGAATAAAAATATTAATAAGTAATTCCGATGATACGTTTGCATTCAGCGGAATACCCGTTTCCACATAATCACCCATACCGGTCTCTTTTGACAAAGTAATTAATGCACCAATTCTACGTTTCCCCATATATTCGGTTGCTTTTGCTATCGCTGTTGCAACCATTTCAGGTTCATCATCCTCATGCGTTCCAACACGCGAAAATAAACTTCCGCGCCCTAGCTGCTCAAGTGCTCTTCGCAATTCTGGCTGAAAGATAATAATAACGGCTAAAAATCCCCACGTTAATACTTGTTCAGTTAGCCAAGATAGCGTACGCAATTCAAGGAAAATACTGATCATCTTAACGACGATAATAACTGTAATCCCTTTTAAAAGTTGAACAGCTTTCGTCCCTCGGATTATAAGAATTAGCTTATATATAATAAACCATACAATGGCAATATCTAATGCCGTACTAAGATATTTCAAAATGGTCGTATCTTCAAAAGGCATGCTATCCCTTCCTCCTACTTACGAGCAATTCTATCCATATATTGAAATATTGTTTTATGCTCTATCTGTATGTATTTCCAACAACTAGTTAATTATACCATACATGAAACAAACGACAATTACAAACAACCCCCTTTAGCTCAAATTGGTAAGATGTCAAACATTTTTATTGTACAGTATAATATAAATCATTATTATACGCCTATTTTCAAATAAAAAAAGCAACTTCTCAGTTGCTTTTCTTACATTTATTTTAGTTTTTCACCGAATAAAGAACCCATTAAAGCAACTGCTGTTGTTGCCGTTCTATTTCTCTCATCTAAAATCGTATTTACCTCAACAAATTCAGCAGATGTGATAATATCAGCTTCTGCTAACATTTCCATCGCCAAATGACTTTCACGATAAGATAGACCGCCAATTACAGGCGTTCCAACACCTGGTGCATCATGAGGATCAAGACCGTCTAAATCTAATGATAAGTGTACACCATCAGTATGAGATAAATATGCGATTGTTTCTTCCATAACAGCCGTCATCCCCATACGATCAATTTCATGCATTGAGAACACTTTAATACCTTCATTGCGAATGAAATCTTTTTCTCCTTCATCCAATGCACGCGCACCGATAATTACGACATTCTCTTTTTTCACCTTTGGATATGCTCCGTATAAATCTACAAGTGAAGAATGTCCATAACCTAAACTTGCTGCAAGTGACATACCATGAATATTTCCAGATGGTGAAGTTTCCTCTGTATTTAAATCACCGTGTGCATCATACCAAATAACGCCTAAGTTTTTATAATGTTTTGCTACACCAGCTAATGTACCGATAGCAATACTATGGTCACCACCTAATACAAGTGGAAAACGACCTTCTTCTATAATATGATCCACCTTACTTGCTAATTCATTACATACAGTTGCAACTTGTGTAAGGTTTCTTAATTTTGTATTTTCATCTATCTCTTTTTCTCTCTCTATACATATATCTCCCATATCTTTAACGTCATATCCAATTTCTTCAATTCTTTCAATTACCCCTGCATAACGGATCGCGCTCGGTCCCATATCAACTCCACGACGCATCTGTCCTAAATCCATTGGAACTCCAATAACTGAGATTTCTTTTTTCATAGATAGTATCCCCCTTTTATGCCTTCACTAAATATTTTAAATCTTTTATATAGTCTGACTCAACTCGACATTTTTCTGTATGGATATACAATTTATTCACTTATATTCATACTGAAAACTAAATTTCAAGACTATTCTATGTATAAAGTTAACTTAATGAAACAATCGTAATCACTATTATTAAATAATAATAATAAAACACTCCTACATTTAGAAGTGTTTTTCTGATGCTATTTTCCATACTATTGCAATATTTTTTGTTGTCATTTCAATATTTTCTTCTGCTACTTTATATGCTTCTTCTAGTGTCATCGGTCTCGTTGTAATACTAAATACCGCATCTATTCCTTTCTCGTACACAGCTGAATAATCAGATGATACAGACCCTCCAATAGCAATTACAGGCACAGAAAAACGTTTTGCACGCCCCGCAACACCCACAGGAGCCTTTCCATATGCAGTTTGTTTATCTATTCTACCTTCACCAGTTATAATGAGATTTGCATCTTCTATATGTTTATCGAAATTTGTATAATCTAATACAATTTCAATGCCCCTCCGCAAGTCTCCCTTTAACACTGAAATAACAGCCGCTCCCATTCCTCCCGCTGCCCCTGCACCAGGTATTTCAGATACATCAAAAGATACATATCGTTTAAGCATATTAGCATAATGTTGTAAATTCTCATCTAGCTCTTTCATCATCTCTACATTTGCACCCTTTTGTCTCCCAAATATGAAAGATGCTCCCTGCATTCCGACTAATGGATTATCCACATCACATGCCGCTTCTATCTTTACCCCCTTTAAGCGGGGGTCCATTCGTGAAAAATCAATAGCAACAATCGAATGTAATGTGCCTCCAGATGGATCTATTACTTCACCCTTGTCATTTATAAATCTTACTCCTAAAGCTGCTAACATACCTGCCCCACCATCATTTGTAGCACTTCCTCCAAGTCCTAAAATTATGTACTCCACTCCTTGATCTAGCGCATGTAATATAAGTTCTCCTGTTCCTTTTGTCGTTGTAATAAGTGGGTTGCGCTTTTCAACTGGAACGTGCTGTAATCCTGATGCTGCTGCCATTTCAATAAACGCTGTCTTTTTATCTTTAGAAATGCCATAAAAAGCTTGTATACCTTCTCTAAGCGGTCCTGTCACACTAATTGATATAATTCTCCCCCCTGTAGCATCAACAAGTGATTCAACCGTCCCTTCTCCTCCATCTCCAATTGGTATTTTCACATACTCTGCATTAGGAAAAATTGCTCTAAAACCTCTTTCAATAGCTCCACATACTTCTATAGCTTTTAGGCTTTCTTTATATGAATCAGATGCAATAACAACTTTCACAATTATCTCCCCATCCCTTATTTTTACGTTTTCTTTATTTTAAACGACAAGTATAAAAGTTGTCTTTTTAAACAAAAAAAAAGCTTACATCATATGATGTAAGCTTTTTTATTTAGATGGAGCCTAGCGGGATCGAACCGCTGACCTCCTGCGTGCAAGGCAGGCGCTCTCCCAGCTGAGCTAAGGCCCCTTATTAATTAAGCGGAAGACGGGATTCGAACCCGCGACCCCAACCTTGGCAAGGTTGTATTCTACCACTGAACTACTTCCGCAAAAATGATGAGCCATGAAGGACTCGAACCTTCGACCCTCTGATTAAAAGTCAGATGCTCTACCAACTGAGCTAATGGCTCGTAAATGGCTGGGCTAGCTGGATTCGAACCAGCGCATGACGGAGTCAAAGTCCGTTGCCTTACCGCTTGGCTATAGCCCATTAATATTTACTAGTATGGTTATCTTTTCAAAAAAATAAACCCTCTCAGGTTATTTTAAAGAAAATGGTGGAGGGGGGCAGATTCGAACTGCCGAACCCGAAGGAGCGGATTTACAGTCCGCCGCGTTTAGCCACTTCGCTACCCCTCCGACATTTTAAATATATATGGTGGAGGATGACGGGATCGAACCGCCGACCCCCTGCTTGTAAGGCAGGTGCTCTCCCAGCTGAGCTAATCCTCCAAAAGTGGTGACCCGTACGGGATTCGAACCCGTGTTACCGCCGTGAAAGGGCGGTGTCTTAACCACTTGACCAACGGGCCAAAAAAGTTTTAAACCTATTCCCAAGCTTCCAACCGGGCTTGAACCGGTGACCTCTTCCTTACCATGGAAGTGCTCTACCAGCTGAGCTATGGAAGCATAATGGCTCCGCAGGTAGGACTCGAACCTACGACCGATCGGTTAACAGCCGATAGCTCTACCACTGAGCTACTGCGGAATAATATTAGCCTGGCAACGTCCTACTCTCACAGGGACAAGGTCCCAACTACCATCGGCGCTAGAGAGCTTAACTTCCGTGTTCGGTATGGGAACGGGTGTGACCTCTCTGCCATCATTACCAGACTTTTATCATTATAAACATTTCTTTCGAAATGTCAAGAAGAAATTTTAATGCATATTCCTTCAAAACTAGATAACATTGCTACATATTATATGGTTAAGTCCTCGATCTATTAGTATTCGTCAGCTCCACATGTCACCATGCTTCCACCTCGAACCTATCAACCTGATCATCTTT
>NZ_JBYEZL010000010.1:0-58554 GCF_057624735.1 Bacillus sp. LQ01
CAAACTCTCCAATAAAGTTAGTTTGTCTAGCATCTAAAATAAAAATTGACGTTTCACGTTGTTTGTTTCGTTCAGTTTTCAAAGAACTACTTGGTCGCTCATTTGCGACTTCCTTATGTTAACATTTTCGTTTTTCGATGTCAACTAAGTTTTTCAATTTCTTTTTGTCGTTTTCTGCGTTTCCGCATCAGCGACGGTTATTAATTTAACATATACAAACTATTAACGTCAACACTTTTTAATAAAAAATTCTTTTTCTTACATAACGAATACATTCTTCTGTGTTAGCTACTCTCCGGAATAAACAGAAAATGATTTTATATCTTTCTTCCATGGCTTTTTTTACAACTTCATGAATACGCTCATCTTCAAAATCAAATAAAAGTTCCTCTAATTCTCTCTTCAATATGTATTCCATTTCTTTTCTCTCTTCTTTTGTCAACATCAGCCCAAGCAAACAATCACCTCAATAATTCCTTACGCAACAATAAACGTTCCGCTCATTTTCAATTATCACAATCCTATCATCCATTATATCCACTACTTACGATATTAATCCTTTGTTCTCTTTTTTATATTTACAGCATATATGTAACTGAAAAGGATTGGACAAAGGGGCGTAATATTATGTTTTTCTTTTTTATTACGAGTAAGAGAAATTTTAAACACATTAGCTTAATAGTGATACTGTCCTTATTTACAGCATGGCTACTCTTTTTAAAAACATATTCACATGAATCTGCTTTTTCAACTGCTACAGGCCCTAAAGTAATTTACAAAGGAGACACCGCTAAAAAGCAAGTTGCATTTACGTTTGATATTAGTTGGGGAGACAAAAAAGCAATTCCAATCCTAGATACTCTTAAAGAAAGAGAAATTAAGAATGCAACATTCTTCCTTTCTGCTGCATGGGCCGAAAGACACCCCGATATTGTAGAGCGAATCATGAAAGACGGACACGAAATCGGTAGTATGGGGTACAATTACACATCCTACACTTCTCTAGAGACAAATGAAATAAGACGAGACCTTTTACGAGCACAAGATGTTTTTACGAAACTTGGTGTAAAACAAGTCAAGCTGTTACGTCCACCTAGTGGCGAATTTAACAAAGCAACCCTTAAAATCGCAGAATCACTTGGATACACCGTCGTGCATTGGAGTAATAATTCAAACGATTGGAAAAACCCAGGTGTAAATAACATCGTTTCCACTGTCTCTAATAATTTGAAAGGTGGAGATATCGTCTTATTACACGCATCCGATTCTGCCCTTCAAACAAATAGAGCTTTACCGCTGCTCCTGCAAAAAATAAAAAGTGATGGATATGAGCAAATATCCGTATCACAACTTATTTCCAACACAAGTACGAAAAGTGAAGATGTGAAGTAGCTTCTTCCCTACCACTCTTCACGCATAAAAAGCTCTACTACCTTTCAAGAAGGTGGTAGAGCTTTTTTAATCATACCATTTCCAGCATTATAACTGCTGGTGTATAAAATCTCTCTATTAAGCTGATTTACTTGTTTTTCCGATTAAACGATGTAATACAAGTAATTGATATGCGTTACATAACAATAGCGGTATAACCATTAAATATAACCAATCTGTATCATTAATCCGAAGCGCCGGTACCCATTCAAGGATCGTTACAACAACCATAAAGAACAGAGCTGGCACAAATGCTTTTTTATTTGTTTCTTTGCTTTTTACATAAGCAACAATTGCTCCAAACACAAATAATATTCCAGCAACAAGTATGTTATTCCCTAACGAGACTTCCCCATTTGCAATAAGTACAGATCTTAAATACACAAAATCAAATAATACGAATGCAATAAAGAAGAGCTGGACTGCATTCCATAAAGAAGATGAGCGGAACATCCCTAGTCCAAAACGGTGGATTGTTAAATATGCAAAGAATCCCATTTGACTTATAACACTAAAAATAAATCCTACACCCATCAGCCAGAAAGATACTGCTAAAATCTCCTTACCGTCGAAATTTTGAAAAAATTTATTGTACTTGTCCCACTCCAAAACAAAACCAATAATAACTGTGCTAATTCCACCAAGAAACAACGTCGTTAAAAATAGTCGTACCCACTTGCGGCTATTCACAACACATCCCCCATTATCCTTATATTTCTAATTAAATTGTATCAATGACAATTTCAAAAAGCTAGCCATGTTCATGTATAAATTCCTTAAAGATATTTATATTAAAAAGAGAGAACTGTGCTGAAAGGAGTTCCAACTTATGAAACGGATGCTATTCATTTTCGTTTCTTCTTTTCTACTTATCGCACTTGCAGCATGCGCACAAGGAAAAGAAACGAAATCCGAACTAGATTACGATCAAACAAAGAAAATGATTGTTGATATTTTAAAAACAGATCAAGGTAAGAAAGCTATTCAAGATGTATTAACTGATGAAAAAATGAAACAAGCACTCATACTAGATGAAACAGTAGTAAAGAAAACGATTGAAGATGCCATGGTATCCGATAAAGGGCAACAATTCTGGGAAAAGCTCTTTAAAGATCCTGAGTTCTCATCGAAGTTCGCTAAAAGTATGGGGAAAGAACAAACCCAATTAATGAAAACCTTATTAAAAGACCCTGAATACCAAGCAGGCGTTATAGAAATTATGAAAAATCCTGAAGTAGAAAAAATGATGTTACAAACAATGAAGAGTAAAGAATACCGTCAATATCTACAACAAGTACTAACAGAAACTGCTGAAAGTCCACTCTTCCAAGCCAAGATGATTGATATCATTAGTAAAGGTGTGCAAAAAGCTGAAAAAGGCGGATCTGGTAAGAAAGAAGCAGGCGGTGACGGTGGTTCTCAAGGCGGGAAGAAGGAAGAATAGTAAAAAATAATAACTATAATAACGAGTGGACAATTTATACATTGTTCACTCGTTATTACTTTATCTTGCTATTAACAGACGAAATGGCCCCCTCTAGTTAAGCGAAAGGTTTACTAGCAACAAAAGCCTTATTGTTGGCAGTAACAGGTGAACCCCACTGATTAAAGTTTCACTTTATTTTTGTGTAACAGCTGTTCTATCAATTACTGTTTCAGCTATTTTACTATAAATAATGCCCGTTGTATGTGTATCTTCATATACTGAAGGAGCAAAGTCTTCTTTATTCCAATCGGGTTGTTGTAGCGGAATGCGACCAAGAACATTCGTTTGTAATTCGGTAGCTAACTTATCTCCCCCGCCTTTTCCAAATACATATTCTTTCTCACCAGTTACCTTACTTTCAAAATATGCCATATTCTCAACAACACCAAGAATACTATGTTCAGTGCGCAATGCCATCGCTCCAGCACGCGCTGCTACAAACGCAGCTGTTGGATGAGGCGTCGTTACAATAATCTCTTTGCAAGATGGCAACATTGAGTGCACATCTAACGCAACATCACCTGTGCCTGGTGGCAAATCTAGTACTAAATAATCTAAATCGCCCCATTCTACTTCTGTGAAGAAGTGGTTTAACATTTTCCCAAGCATAGGTCCTCTCCAAATAACTGGTGCATTATCCTCTACAAAGAAGCCCATTGAGATTACCTTTACACCTAAACGTTCCACCGGAATTATCTTGTCACCTCTTACGATAGGACGTTTTTCTATCCCCATCATGTCTGGCACACTAAAACCGTAAATGTCCGCATCAATAATACCAACTTTTTTTCCTAAACGAGCTAAAGCAACTGCAAGGTTAACGGAAACAGTTGATTTTCCCACGCCACCTTTTCCACTCGCTACTGCTAAGAATGTTGTTTTTGAATTAGGTGACAATAAAGATTCACTTTGCTCTTCTTCTTGTTCCGGTGCAAACTGAGCTAATTCCTCTTCTGTAAATTCTGCAAAACGAAGTCCAACTGTTGCTGCCCCAAGTTCTTTTACTAACTTTACAATTCCAGATTGCAACTGCATTTGTTCCGCTGTACCGGTTTTTACGATTGCAATTTTGACACTCACATGTTCCTTCTCTGGCTTGACTGTTACCTCTTTAATTGCACTTGTTTCTTTTAATGTTTTATGTAAAAACGGATCTACAATCCCTTCTAACGCTTCAACCACTTGCTCTTTCGTTATCATAATTAGCCCAGCCCCCTGTATGAAAAATAACGTAATGTTAATTTAATTTATCTCTGCTTATCCTTGAAATAAATGCGTTTACATTTCCAGTATAACATATTTTCCGAAAACTTCGTTAACGAGAGAAGCTCAAAAAAATCCTCCTTATTCTGGAGGATTTCCTTTTTCCGTGAAATAACGTAATATACCACGGTATATTGCAGCTGCTACCTTTTGCTGATATTTCTCCGAATTTAACATATACCTTTCGTTCACATTCGATAAAAAGCCAGCTTCAATTAAAGCACCTGGTGTTTTAGAATACTTTAATAAATATACATGCGAAATTGTCTTAGCAGAACGATTCGTGTTTTCTAAACTTGTTCTCAATTCAGCCTGTATAAATTTTGCAGCACGTTCATTTTCAATCGAAGAGCGGTAATAGAACGTTTGTGCGCCTTTCGATCCACTACTAGTTAAAGCATTTAAATGAATACTTGCAAAAAAGTCTACATCAGGTTTATTGATGATTTCCACACGTTTTTTTAAATCCTCTGCTTTACGTCTACTATATGACTTTGTATCTTTGTTAGCTAAATCATAATCTCCCTCACGCGTTAAAATAACTAGTGCACCTTGTTCTTGTAAATAGTCTTGTACCTTTTTTGTAATTTCAAGCGTAATATCCTTTTCTATAATATCCTTTCCACCAACAGCCCCTCCATCTGGTCCACCATGCCCAGCATCTAATACAATTACTTTCCCTGATAAGGGTAAATTCCAAGCTCGCCACGATTTTGTAATTTGAAATTCTTGTTTAACTAAAAAAAACAATACAACCGCAGCGAGTGCAAAAGAGATAATTCGAATTCTCTTCATACCTTTCCTCCTCCAGCTAGTCCCTCTAATTACTTATATGGGACAAGAGGAAAGTTTATGCTTGTCTTAATGAAGCTTTAATCGATATCTTCTTTCACCTTTTTCATACCCTTCTTGCCACCACAATCCTATAAACTGCTGACAAGATTCAAAAAGTAATTCCTCATCTTTCAACTTTATTTCTCGCATAGTCATACTCGTTAAAAATTGAAATAGCGTTTCAGTTAATTGTTGTTCTTCTTCTAAAGCTCTATATTTCACATCAAAAAACGATTCACCATAATAACCAAATTTACTGTATCTCGCTCCTAATAAATAAGATTCTATCCCTAATTCAATACAGTAATCTTCATACTGACGATGAAGCTCTTGCATTTGAAAGGCATCACGAATATTTGAACGCAATGTTTTTAATGATAATTCCCGCAACATCTTCCGCTCGTATTTTAACTGCTTTTCTTTTTGTTTTTCTTGTAAGCTGACAATGACATTCATAGTACTTATAAACCTCCCTAATACGTATTAGTCTAAACTTCTAAAGAAGAAGCATACGCGTGGCGGTAGCACTAAAATATTCCAAGCTATAAAAATTGCAAAAGAGGAATGAAACATAAAAAAACCCCAACCAAAATGGTTGGGGTTTGTAGTTCACAAAAATTAACGTTTTGAGAACTGAGGTGCACGACGTGCGCCTTTAAGACCGTATTTTTTACGCTCTTTCATACGTGCGTCACGAGTTAATAGACCTGCACGTTTTAGTGTTAGACGGTATTCTGGATCAGCTTTTAATAAAGCGCGAGAAATACCGTGACGAATAGCACCAGCTTGACCAGTGTATCCACCACCATTTACGTTTACAAGTACATCGTAGTTACCTAAAGTTTCTGTTGCAACTAGAGGTTGTTTCACTACTTCACGTAATGCAGCAAATGGGATATAGTTTTCAAAATCACGACCGTTAATGATAACGCGTCCTTCGCCTGGAACTAGGCGTACGCGCGCTACTGAACTCTTACGACGTCCAGTGCCATAGTATTGAACCTGTGCCAAAGTAAGCCCTCCTTTAATTAATTATCCGCGAAGTTCGTAAACTTCTGGTTTTTGTGCTTGGTGTGGATGCTCTGCTCCAGCATACACGTTAAGTTTCTTAGAAACTTGACGGCCTAAGCGTCCTTTTGGAAGCATGCCTTTAATTGCAAGCTCTAACATTTGTACAGGGTAGTTTGTACGCATTTCAAGAGCTGTTCTTTGCTTAAGTCCACCTGGGTGGTTAGTGTGACGGTAGTAAATTTTATCGTTTAATTTATTACCTGTTAAATGAATTTTCTCAGCGTTAATAATAATTACATGATCACCCGTGTCAACGTGTGGTGTAAATGTAGGTTTGTTTTTACCACGTAAAATGGATGCTACTTCACTAGCAAGGCGACCTAAAGTTTGACCTTCAGCATCAACCACATACCATTTACGCTCAACTTCGTTAGCTTTTGCCATAAAAGTCGTACGCATGTGTTTCCCTCCTCGTTATCTTTTCCATAGAAAAAATCTATTGTTTATCTTAAACACGATTTCCTTCCGGGGCTAATCGTGGTTTTAGAAACAATACCATATGTTATGATATACTTTTGAGTTTCTAATGTCAAGCAAATGTTACACCAGGATTAGTTGTTATAGTTTACCTCCCATAAGTAAAGCCCATGACCTGGAGCCATCTTTCCAGCAAACTGACGATTTTGTTTCGCTAAAATCTCTGGAATGCTATCAGGATCAAGCTTTCCTTGCCCTACGCTAAGTAACGTACCAACAATAATTCTGACCATATTATATAAAAATCCATTACCTACAAAACGAAAAATTATTTCATCATTTTGTTCAATTAACTCGATTTCATAAATTGTTCGCACTTTATCTTTTTTGTCAGTTTTTGCCGAACAAAAAGAAGTGAAATCATGTGTTCCAATAAAATAAGGAATTGCTTTTCTTATAGAGTTGATTTCGAGCGGGTATGGATATTGATATACGTAATTTCTACGGAATACATCCGCAGTCTTTGATAATAATACACGATAACGATATTCTTTTTTCTCAACACCGTAACGTGCATGAAATTCTTCTGTTTTTTTCTCTACTTGCCTAATAACAATATCATCTGGCAACATTGTGTTTAAAGCATTAATCCATTGCCACTCTTCAAGAGACAAAGGAGTATCAAAGTGTATTACTTGTCCTTTTGCATGAACTGTAGAATCTGTTCTACCAGATGCCTGAACACGAACAAGTTCTCCCTTATGCAATTTCTGCAATGCTTTTTCTATCTCCTGTTGAACAGTACGATGGTTCGGCTGAATTTGATAACCACAAAAATGCATGCCATCATATGCAACCGTACATTTTATTCTATCCATTTCTCTATTCTCCATTACGATCGCACCCATGCCAAAATACAAGCTAAACAAAATAAGCTGACAATCGTTACTGTATCGCTTGTTTTCCAGCGTAGTTGCCTAAATTTAGTACGTCCTTCACCACTTTGATATCCACGAGCTTCCATCGCAATGGCTAAGTCCTCTGCACGCTTAAAAGCACTGATAAACAGAGGAACGAGCAGTGAAATAATAGCTTTCATTCTATCTTTTATCGGTCCCCCGGCAAAATCAATACCACGTGACGCTTGTGCTTTCATTATTTTACTCGTTTCATCCATTAATGTCGGGATAAAACGAAGAGAAATTGACATCATTAATGCGATTTCATGAACAGGAACCTTTATACGCTTCAACGGCTTTAATAACGTCTCCAAACCATCTGTAATTTCAATAGGTGTCGTCGTTAACGTTAATAATGTCGTCATTAAAATAATAACGAAGAATCGTACAGAAATGTATATCCCTTGCTCTAATCCTTTTTCATATATCGAAAACCAACCAAGCTGGAATAGTACATCCCCCTCCTTATTTGTAAAAATATGCAGGAAAAATGTAAAAAGAAAAATCCATAAAATTGGTTTTAAGCCCGAAAGTACATAACGAATCGGCACTTTTGCAAAAAATAAAGCAATGAGTGCATATAAAAATAAAAATCCATATGAAATCGCATTATTTGCTAAGAAAACAACAAATACATATAAAAAGACAATCAGCAGCTTCGTACGTGGATCAAGTTGATGAATAAGTGAATTCCCCGGGATATATCTCCCAATAATCAACTGCTGCATGATTCATGACCACCTTTTCGTAACACCTGCACAACTTCATGAGTAAGATCCTCTAAAGATAAGGTAGCCTTTGGAATTGAAATACCAAACTTCTCTTCAATTGCACGTTTATACTTTAATGACATAGGAAGATCCACACCAATTTTCTCTAGTTCATCGGCATGTGAAAATACTTCCTCTGCACTTCCTTGCAAAAAGACCGTTCCTTTATGCATAACTACAATCTGCTCCGCATACTGAGCAGCATCCTCCATATTATGCGTTACAAGGATAACTGTAAGCCCCTTTTCCTTGTGCAGCTTATAAAACATCTCCATAAGTTCGTTCTGCCCTTTTGGATCTAGTCCTGCTGTAGGTTCATCTAATACAAGCACTTCAGGTTCCATCGCCAGTACACCCGCTATAGCAACACGTCTCATTTGTCCACCACTTAATTCGAACGGAGAACGTGTTAACAGTTCCGGTTCTAGCCCTACAAGTTCAATTGCCTTTCTAGCCTTTTGCCTTGCTTCGTCTACAGATACTCCAAAATTAGTAGGGCCGAAACAAATATCTTTCTCCACAGTCTCTTCAAACAACTGATGTTCTGGGAATTGAAAGACAACCCCTACTTTTTTACGTAGTGGCTTTAACTTTTTTTCTTTCTTTCCTGCCGAAATCAAATGTTCACCAATTTGAACTGTACCATTTGTCGGCTGCAATAAACCATTTAAATGTTGAATCATCGTTGACTTACCTGAACCAGTATGACCAATAATGGCATAATAGCCCCCACTTGGAAACGACACATCTACATCATAAAGTGCGCGTCTTTCAAATGGAGTTTTATATTGATAACGATGCTCTACTTTTTGGAATGTAATCTCCAAAGTTCGTTCACCAAGCTTTCCATTGTAAGATGCGTATTTTGCAAGAGAATTTCATTTCTTTTTAATAATTCTGCTATTTTCACTGAAAACGGTACATCTAAGCCAATTTCTTGGAGCATATGAGAGGATTTGAAAATTTTTTCTGGAGTCCCTTCCTCTAATATTTCTCCCTTATTTAAAATAATGACACGATCTGACTGTGCCGCTTCTTCTAAATCGTGCGTAATCGATAACACGGTAATACCTTTTTGAGTAACAAGTTGTCTAACCGTTTCTACTACTTCACGTCTCCCTTGAGGGTCTAACATTGACGTTGCTTCATCTAATATTAAAATAGATGGTTGAAGTGCTAAAACGCCTGCTATTGCCACTCGCTGCTTTTGCCCACCAGATAAGGAATGAGGCTCATCATTAAGAAAATCTTCCATACGGACAAGTCGCAAGGCCTGTTCTAATCTTTCAATCATTTGTTCTCTTGGCATTCCGATATTCTCTAAGCCAAATACAACATCATCTTGCACTGTTGTTCCAACAAATTGATTATCTGGATTTTGAAATACCATTCCAATTTGTTTTCGAACATCCCATACCGTTTCCTCTGATAAAACCATTGTATCATTTACTGTAATAGTCCCTGCTTCTGGCAAAAACAAACCATTCAATAATTTTGCAAGTGTAGACTTTCCTGAACCGTTTTGTCCAATAATAGATACCCATTCTCCCTCATATAAGGAAAATGAAACATCTTTTAATGCATAAGTGGCTGCCCCAGGATATTGAAATGATATATTTTCTATCCGAAGTTTCTCTTTTTTCAATAGAAGGCACCCTTTCCTTCGCACAGTTAGCCTATTTTTATATTTAAAAAAAAGGGCCATGACCAGTTTCTTGAAAAGAACTGTCCTGCCCTTTTAATTATCATTATACTAACTCGATAATTACCATTGGTGCTGCGTCTCCGCGACGTGGACCAATTTTTGCAATACGAGTGTATCCGCCTTGGCGCTCAGCATAGCGTGGAGCTACATCAGCGAATAGTTTTTGAAGTGCATCTTGACCAGTCTCAGCGTTAGCTACTTCATTGCGAATGAAAGCTGCTGCTTGACGACGAGCATGAAGATCTCCGCGTTTACCTAAAGTGATCATTTTTTCCACTACAGAACGAAGTTCTTTTGCACGAGTTTCTGTCGTTTGGATGCGCTCGTTGATAATTAAATCAGTAGCTAAATCACGTAACATAGCTTTACGTTGCGCACTTGTACGGCCTAATTTTCTGTATGCCATTCGTAGTTCCCTCCTTTGTTGATGGGTTTAAATCCTCAGTCGTCTTTACGTAAACCTAAACCTAATTCCTCAAGTTTATGTTTAACTTCTTCTAAGGATTTACGTCCTAAGTTACGAACTTTCATCATATCTTCTTCTGTTTTGTTCGCAAGCTCTTGTACAGTATTAATTCCTGCACGTTTTAGGCAATTATAAGAACGAACAGAAAGGTCTAGTTCTTCGATAGTCATCTCAAGAACTTTCTCTTTTTGATCTTCTTCCTTCTCGACCATAATCTCAGCATTTTGTGCTTCATCAGTTAAACCAACAAAGATATTTAAATGCTCAGTTAAGATTTTGGCACCTAAAGAGATAGCTTCTTTTGGCCCGATGCTTCCATCCGTCCATACATCAAGCGTAAGCTTATCATAATTAGCCACTTGTCCGACACGTGTCTTTTCCACTTGGTAAGTCACACGTGATACTGGAGTATAAATAGAATCAATAGGAATTACTCCTATTGGTTGATCTTCGCTTTTATTTGCATCAGCTGGCGTATACCCACGGCCACGCTTTGCAGTTAAACGCACGCGGAAATGCGCATCTTTTGCTAACGTTGCAATGTGTAAATCTGGATTTAAGATTTCTACATCACTATCGTGAGTAATATCAGCAGCTGTGACAATACCTTCGCCCTGTACATCAATTTCCAACGTCTTCTCTTCTTCAGAGTAGATTTTAAGAGCTAACTTTTTCAAGTTTAAGATGATCGTCGTAACGTCTTCTACTACGCCCTCAACTGTTGAAAATTCATGTAATACGCCATCGATTTGGATAGCAGTAACAGCGGCACCAGGGAGTGAGGATAAAAGAATACGACGTAAGGAGTTACCCAAAGTAGTACCATATCCACGCTCAAGCGGTTCAATTACGAATTTACCATATTTAGCATCTTCGTTAAGTTCAACCGTTTCGATTTTCGGCTTTTCGATTTCAATCATTAACTAAACCCTCCTTCAAAACGTCGAAACCCCGGTTAAACAAAGGTATAACCCCTGTCTAACCGAAAGTCCCCCTTAGGCAGTTCCCGATTGTGCACAACAAGCGATGTTTCTGTACGAAATTTCTCGATAATGCATCATATCCATTATAGACAAAAGGGAAAATTCTATACAGAAAAATTACACACGACGACGTTTTGGTGGACGACATCCATTATGAGGAACTGGAGTAACATCTCTAATTGCTGTTACTTCTAGACCTGCAGCTTGAAGAGCACGAATTGCAGCTTCACGACCAGCACCAGGACCTTTAACAGTAACCTCTAAAGTTTTTAAACCGTGTTCCATTGCAGCTTTAGCAGCAGTTTCAGCAGCCATTTGCGCAGCGAATGGAGTAGATTTACGAGATCCACGGAAACCAAGTGCACCAGCACTAGACCAAGAAAGTGCGTTACCGTGAGTATCTGTAAGTGTTACGATTGTGTTGTTGAAAGTAGAACGAATATGAGCTATACCTGCTTCAATATTCTTTTTCACACGTTTTTTACGAGTGTTTGTTTTACGTGCCATTGTTAGTTCAACCTCCTTTACTTATTATTTCTTTTTATTTGCTACTGTACGACGTGGACCTTTACGTGTACGAGCATTGTTTTTAGAGTTTTGACCACGAACTGGTAAACCACGACGGTGACGAAGACCACGGTAAGAACCGATCTCCATTAGACGTTTGATGTTAAGAGATACTTCACGACGAAGGTCTCCCTCAACTTTAATACGATCGATGATATCACGGATACGTCCTAATTCGTCTTCCGTTAAATCACGAACTCGTGTTTCTTCAGAAATACCTGCTTCAGCAAGAATTTTTTCAGCAGTTGTGCGACCAATGCCGAATACGTAAGTTAAAGAAATAACAACGCGTTTGTCTCGAGGAATATCTACACCTGCGATACGTGCCATTACGAATGCACCTCCTTCTGATTAACCTTGTTTTTGTTTATGTTTAGGGTTTTCACAAATAACCATTACTTTTCCACGTCTACGAATAACTTTACATTTTTCGCAGATTGGTTTAACTGACGGTCTTACTTTCATGTCTCGAACCTCCTTAAAGATTACGGAGTGCTATATTATTTAAAACGGTACGTAATACGACCACGATTTAAATCGTACGGAGATAATTCTACCGTAACTTTGTCTCCTGGTAAAATACGAATGAAGTTCATACGGATTTTACCAGAAACGTGAGCCAATACGACATGCCCATTCTCTAATTCTACTTTGAACATAGCATTTGGCAACGTTTCAAGAACGGTACCTTCGACTTCAATTACATCATCTTTAGCCATTCAATAGTTCTCCCTTCTTCAAATCAGTAACATTTTACACTGCTCTGAAATCCCGGAGAGCCAGCTACTTATAAAGTGGTAAGGATTTCGTATCCTGCTTCTGTAAGAGCAATCGTGTGCTCAAAATGGGCACACCATTTACCATCTACCGTTACCACTGTCCAGTCATCAGATAGTGTTTTTACATATCGTCTTCCTTGATTCACCATCGGCTCAACACAGATGACCATTCCCGGCTTTAATCTAGGGCCTCTATTTGGTGGACCATAGTGCGGGATTTGAGGGTCCTCATGTAAGTCTTGCCCGATTCCGTGACCAACATACTCCCTAACGATCGAGAATCCATTCTCTTCAGCATGGGTTTGAACCGCATGTGAGATATTTGATAATCTCTCGCCTGGTTTTACTTGTTCTAGACCAAGATACAACGATTTTTCTGTGACATCAAGTAGCTTTTGAACAGATTCAGAAATGTTTCCAACTGGATACGTCCATGCAGAATCTCCATGGTACCCATTGTATTTCGCACCAATATCGATACTGATGATATCGCCCTCTTTGAGCTTGCGCTTCCCTGGAATTCCGTGTACAAGCTCTTCATTTACAGAAGCACATATGCTCCCCGGAAATCCGTTGTATCCTTTAAAAGATGGCGTAGCACCATATTTTTGAATCGTCTTTTCCGCTATTTGATCGAGCTCTTTCGTTGTAATTCCTGGAGTAATGTGCTGTTTCAACTCTTGATGAGTCAAAGCAACGATCCTGCCAGCTTCTCGCATGATTTCTATCTCGCGAGGAGTTTTGCAGATTATCATTACGCTAAGCCTCCGATGAGAACATCGATATCAGCAAATACTTTATTGATATCTTGCTCACCATTAATGCTTTGTAAGTAACCAAGCTCTTCGTAGAAATCAAGCAAAGGTTTTGTTTGCTTAATATTTACATCTAAACGATTTGCTACAGTTTCTTCATTGTCATCAGAGCGTTGATATAATTCGCCACCACATTTATCGCACACATCAGCTTTTGCTGGTGGATTGAATTCTAAATGGTAAGTCGCACCGCACTCTTTACAAATGCGACGGCCTGTAAGGCGTTTTAATAACAACCCTGAATCCACATTAATGTTTAAAACATAGTCGATTTTTTTGCCAAGATCTTTCATAATTTCTTCAAGAGCTGATGCTTGTGCAACAGTTCGTGGGAAACCGTCTAGTAAGAAACCTCTTACGCAGTCGTCTTGACTTAAACGTTCACGAACGATTCCGATTGTAACTTCATCTGGAACAAGTGCACCTTTATCAATAAAAGATTTTGCTTGTAGACCCATTTCAGTTTCAGCCTTCATAGCTGCACGGAACATGTCTCCTGTTGAAATGTGAGGGATGTTATACTTGGCAACAATCTGTTCGGCTTGTGTACCTTTACCAGCACCAGGAAGCCCCATTAAAATTAAGTTCATCCTTGTTCCCCCTCAGAGTACATGAGCATGTAGGGAAGACAATTCTTCCCACTTACTCACTGCTTGATAAACCCTTTGTAATGGCGTTTTACCAGTTGGCTTTCTAGCTGCTTCATTGTTTCTAAAGCAACGCCGACAACGATTAACATACTCGTTCCACCGATCTGTGCAGATGGAGGAAGATTTCCCAATTTCGTAAAGATAACTGGTAAGATTGCAATCGCTGCTAGGAAAATTGATCCTACAAAGGTCAAACGATACAAGATTTTTGTTAGATATTGTTCCGTATTCTTACCCGGACGAATACCTGGAACATATCCACCTTGCTTGTTTAGATTCTCTGACATTTGCTCTGGATTAACCTGAACAAATGCATAGAAATATGTGAAGGCTACAATGAGCGCAACATATATGATCATTCCCACTGGGTGAGAATAGTTAAAGTTTGCAATAATCCACTGCGATACATCATGTTTCGGGAAGAACTGTGCAATAGTCGGAGGCGTAATTAAGAATGAAACAGCAAAAATTACTGGAATAACACCAGCACTATTTACCTTAAGCGGTAAATGTGTGTTTTGTGCTCCAGCATAACCACCATTTCCTCCTGTTACACGCTTCGCATATTGAATTGGGATCTTTCTAACAGCCTGTTGAATGAAAATAACACCCACAATAACTGCTAGCACAGCTAGTAAAATCAATGCAACTTTAACGATACTCATGAACAATTGATCTCCGATATTTTGAAACTGTTGCTGATACACTTGAGATATAACACTTGGGATCGCTGCGGCAATACCGCCAAAGATAAGGATGGAAATACCATTACCTACACCTTTAGCTGTAATCTGTTCACCTAACCACATTAAAAATGCAGTACCAGCAGTCAGTACCGTAGCAATGTATAAATAAGTGCTCCAACCTGGATTCAAAATTAATTGTCCACCTACCATACCGTTAAAACCGATTGACATACCAAACCCCTGAATAAACGCAAGAACAATTGTAAAGTAACGCGTGAATTGCGTTAATTTACGACGGCCCATTTCACCTTGCTTCGACCATTCCGAAAATTTAGGAACAACATCCATCTGCAATAATTGCACGATGATGGATGCTGTAATATACGGCATGATTCCCATCGCAAAGATGGAGAAGTTTTTCAAGGCTCCACCGCCAAATGTATTTAGAATACCTAAAGCATTTAATTGATCTTGTGCCTTCAGTACGTCTCCATTTGTAAATGGCACGGGGATAAACGTGCCAATCCTGAATACGATTAACATCGCTAAAGTGAATAATATTTTACGTCTTATCTCAGCAACGCGCATAAAGTTGGAGATTGTACGAAACATTAGATCACCTCAACTGATCCGCCAGCTGCTTCAATTGCTTCTTTAGCACTTGAAGAGAACTTGTGCGCTTTAACAGTTAGTTTTTTCTCTACTGCTCCGCTTGCAAGAACTTTAACACCGTCGTTTAACTTGCTGATAACGCCAGTTTCCAGCAATAATTCAGGTGTTACTTCTGTACCATCTTCAAAACGATTTAACGTTGATAAGTTTACAATAGCAAACTCTTTACGGTTAATGTTTGTGAAGCCGCGTTTTGGTAAACGACGGAATAATGGAGTTTGACCACCTTCGAAGCCAAGACGAACACCGCCGCCAGAACGTGCGTTTTGTCCTTTATGACCTTTACCAGCAGTTTTACCGTTACCAGAACCGATACCACGACCGACACGGTTACGTACTTTACGAGAACCTTCTGCAGGTTTTAATTCATGAAGTTTCATTCCCAGGCACCTCCTTATATTAATGAGTTATCCTTAAGCTTCTTTTACAGTTACAAGGTGAGAAACTTTGTTGATCATACCAAGAATAGCAGGAGTTTCTTCCTTAACTACAGTTGAATTCAACTTTTTAAGACCTAAAGCTTCTACCGTCGCACGTTGATCTTGTGGACGACCAATTACACTACGAGTGAGGGTAATTTCTAACTTTTTCGCCATTTGTTTTCCCTCCTTAACCTAGTAGCTCTTCTACAGATTTACCGCGTAATTTTGCAACATCTTCAGCGCGCTTAAGTTCGCTTAATCCGTTCACAGTAGCGCGAATCATGTTGATTGGTGTGTTAGAACCAAGAGATTTCGAAAGAATATCTTGTACACCAGCTAATTCAAGGACCGCACGAACAGGTCCACCAGCAATAACACCAGTACCCTCAGCAGCAGGTTTTAAGAATACTTCACCAGCGCCAAAATGACCGTTGATTGTGTGTGGAATTGTTGTACCAACTAATGGTACAGCGATTAAGTTTTTCTTAGCGTCTTCGATAGCTTTACGGATTGCGTCTGGTACCTCTTGTGCTTTACCAGTACCGAATCCAACATGACCGTTTTTATCGCCAACTACAACTAGTGCAGCAAAGCGGAAACGACGACCACCCTTAACAACTTTCGCGACACGATTTATCGTAACTACACGTTCTTCAAGTTCTAATTTACTTGGGTCAATGCGATGCATCAATTTTCCCTCCTTTGACCATTAAAATTGTAATCCAGCCTCACGAGCAGCTTCAGCTAGAGCTTTAACACGGCCATGGTATAAGTAACCACCGCGATCAAATACTACTTCTTTAACGCCTTTCTCTACAGCACGCTTAGCAACTGATTCTCCAACTTTCGTAGCAGCTTCAATATTGCTAGTACCGTTAAGAGCAAGGTCTTTATCAAGAGTAGATGCACTTACTAACGTTACACCATTCACATCATCAATAACTTGAGCGTAAATATGTTGGTTAGAACGGAACACGTTTAAACGTGGACGCTCTGCAGTACCAGTAAGTTTAGCACGTACACGTGCATGTCTTTTCTTACGAGTCGCATTTTTATCAGCTTTAGTGATCATTCTTGTCACTCCTTTCTCTCACCTAACGGGTTTACTTAGCAGTTTTACCTTCTTTACGACGAACAACTTCGCCTTCGTAACGAATACCTTTACCTTTGTAAGGCTCAGGAGCACGTACAGCACGGATGTTAGCAGCGAATTCGCCAACACGTTGCTTGTCGATACCTTTAATTACGATCTTAGTTGGTGCAGGTACTTCAACTTCAAGACCTGCTTCCGGAGTCATTTCTACTGGATGAGAATAACCTACGCTTAATACAAGTTTATCACCTTGTTTTTGAGCACGGTAACCAACACCGACTAATTCAAGTCCGCGTGCGAAACCTTCAGTTACACCTTCAACCATGTTTCCGATTAAAGCACGAGTTGTACCGTGTAATGCACGGTGTTCCTTCTGTTCAGATGGACGCTCAACTGTTAATGTATTCTCTTCAATTTTGATAAGCATATCAGCATTGAAAGTACGAGTTAATTCACCTTTAGGGCCTTTTACTGTTACAGTATTGTCTTCTGCAACTGTAATAGTAACACCTGCAGGGATTTCAAGAATCTTTTTACCAATACGAGACATGTGGTCACACCTCCGTTCGTTTTAAATATATATTACCAAACGTATGCTACTACTTCTCCACCAGTTTGTAATTGACGAGCGTCTTTGTCTGTCATTACTCCCTTAGATGTAGAAACAAGAGCGATACCTAATCCGTTAAGTACACGTGGTACTTCGTCAGCTTTAGCGTAAACGCGTAAGCCAGGTTTACTGATACGTTTTAATCCAGTGATTACACGTTCATTGTTTGCACCATATTTCAGGAAAATACGAAGGATACCTTGTTTGTTATCCTCGATGTATTCTACATCACGAATGAAACCTTCACGTTTTAAAAGTTCAGCGATCTCTTTTTTGATTTTAGAAGCAGGAACCTCTAATTTCTCATGACGTACCATGTTCGCATTACGGATGCGAGTAAGCATGTCTGCAATTGGATCTGTCATCACCATGTGTTTTACCTCCTTCCCATTTGTGGGTTTTACCAACTAGCTTTTTTAACACCAGGAATTTGACCTTTATATGCAAGTTCACGGAAACAAATACGGCAAAGTTTAAATTTGCGGTATACAGAATGCGGACGACCGCAGCGTTCGCAACGTGTATACTCTTGTACTTTAAACTTAGGAGTACGCTTTTGTTTCGCTATCATAGATTTTTTAGCCACGTTTTCGCCTCCTCTACTTAGCGTTGGCTTCCATTATTTTTGGAATGGCATACCGAATTGTGTTAAAAGTTCACGAGCTTCTTCATCAGTTTTCGCTGTAGTAACGATTACGATGTCCATACCGCGGACTTTGCTTACTTTATCATAATCAATCTCAGGGAAAATAAGTTGCTCTTTAACACCTAATGTATAGTTTCCACGACCATCGAATGATTTCTTAGAAACACCACGGAAATCACGTACACGTGGTAAAGAAACTGATACTAATTTGTCGAAGAACTCATACATTTGCTCGCCGCGTAAAGTTACTTTCGCACCGATTGGCATACCTTCACGAAGACGGAAACCAGCGATTGATTTTTTAGCACGAGTTACAACAGGTTTTTGACCTGTGATTTGTGTTAATTCTTCTACTGCGTTGTCTAACGCTTTTGAGTTAGATACCGCGTCACCAACACCAGTGTTGATTACGATCTTTTCGATTTTTGGTACCTGCATTACAGATTTATAGTTAAACTTGCTCACTAGAGCAGGAGTAATTTCCTTTTGGAACTTCTCTTTAAGGCGATTCAATGAAGTGACCTCCTTTCTTAAGAAAATTATTTATCTAATAATTCACCAGATTTTTTTGCAATACGAACTTTTTTACCATCTTCTACTTTGAAGCCTACACGAGTAGGTTCACCTGTTTTCGGATCTAAAATCATAACGTTAGAAACGTGAATAGGTGCTTCTTTAGTAATAATTCCACCTTGTGGATTTAATTGAGATGGCTTAGAGTGCTTCTTAACGATATTGACACCCTCAACGATAACACGGTTTTGCTTTGGGAAAGCCACAAGGATAACGCCTTGTTTTCCTTTGTCTTTACCAGTGATTACCTGTACTTTATCACCTTTTTTTACATGCATCTTAATTCTGCACCTCCTTAGCAAGGCAATACCTTAAATTATAGAACTTCTGGAGCTAAAGAAACGATCTTCATGAAGTTGCTATCACGTAATTCACGAGCTACTGGTCCGAAGATACGAGTACCACGTGGGCTCTTATCGTCTTTAATGATAACCGCTGCGTTTTCATCAAATTTGATGTAAGAACCGTCCGGACGACGAGCTCCGCTCTTCGTACGTACCACTACTGCTTTAACAACGTCACCTTTTTTAACAACGCCACCTGGTGTTGCTTGTTTTACCGTAGCAACGATAATGTCACCAATGTTAGCATATTTACGACCAGAGCCGCCTAATACTTTAATTGTTAAAAGTTCACGTGCACCAGAGTTGTCAGCAACTTTCAAACGAGATTCTTGTTGGATCATGTTATGAAACCTCCCTTCGGACTAAAAATTCCGATTCGTCTATTTAGATAATAACCGCTTCTTCAACGATTTCAACTAAACGGAAACGCTTAGTAGCAGAAAGCGGGCGAGTTTCCATGATTTTAACGATATCGCCAAGTTTCGCTTGGTTTTGCTCATCATGGGCTTTGTACTTCTTAGAATACTTAACACGTTTTCCGTACAAGGAATGAGTTTTGTAAGTTTCAACTAAAACTGTAATCGTTTTGTCCATTTTGTCAGACACTACACGACCAGTATAAACTTTGCGTTGGTTACGTTCGCTCACTATGCAAACCTCCCCTCAATTTATCGATTAATTCCGATCTCTCTTTCACGAACTACAGTTTTCATACGAGCAATTGCTTTACGCACTTCACGAATGCGAGTTGGATTCTCTAATTGTCCTGTAGCAAGTTGGAAGCGAAGATTAAACAACTCTTCCTTTAAAGCTTTAACTTTTGTTTCGATTTCGGCAGTGGTTAATTCACGAATATCATTAGTTTTCATTAGATTCACCACCATTTTCTTCACGTTTTACGAATTTACATTTCACAGGTAACTTGTGAGCTGCAAGACGTAATGCTTCGCGTGCTACCTCTTCAGATACACCCGCGATTTCGAACATAATTTTCCCAGGTTTTACTACTGCTACCCAGCCTTCTGGTGCCCCTTTACCGGAACCCATACGTACTTCTAGAGGTTTTGCAGTGTAAGGTTTAGAAGGGAAAATTTTAATCCATACTTTACCGCCACGTTTCATGTAACGAGTCATTGCACGACGAGCAGCTTCGATTTGACGGTTTGTAATCCATGAAGCAGCTTGTGCTTGTAAACCGAATTCACCGAAAGCAATTTCAGTTCCACCTTTAGCACGACCACGCATTTTACCACGATGCTCTCTACGATATTTTACGCGTTTTGGCATTAACATATTATTTTCCTCCTTCCTCAGAAGCTTTCTTTTTTGTAGGAAGGACTTCTCCACGGTAGATCCATACTTTTACGCCTAATTTACCGTATGTTGTATCAGCTTCAACTGCTGCATAGTCAATATCAGCGCGAAGTGTATGAAGTGGAACAGTTCCTTCACTGTAAGATTCTGCACGAGCGATATCAGCTCCGCCAAGACGACCAGAAACCTGTGTTTTAATACCTTTAGCACCTGCACGCATAGCACGTTGAATAACTTGCTTTTGTGCACGACGGAATGATACACGGTTTTCTAATTGACGAGCGATGTTTTCGCCTACTAATTTAGCGTTAAGATCAGCTCTCTTAACTTCTAAAATGTTGATGTGTACACGCTTGCCTGTTAATTGGTTAAGAGCTTTACGAAGTGCTTCAACTTCAGTACCACCTTTACCAATTACCATACCAGGTTTTGCAGTGTGAATTGTAACATTTACACGATTTGCTGCACGTTCGATTTCTACTTTAGCAACAGCAGAATCTTTTAAGCGTACATTAATGTACTCACGGATTTTGATGTCTTCATGTAATAATGTAGCGTAATCTTTCTCAGCGAACCAACGAGATTCCCAGTCACGGATAACGCCGACACGAAGACCAATTGGATTAACCTTTTGACCCATCGATTATCCCTCCTTCTTTTCTGATACCACAACTGTGATGTGGCTTGTGCGTTTGTTAATTTGGCTTGCACGACCCATTGCACGTGGACGGAAACGTTTTAACGTTGGACCTTCGTCAACGAAAACTTTTTCAACAACTAGGTTGTTAATGTCCATCTCATAATTGTGCTCTGCATTTGCGATTGCAGATTTTAAAACTTTTTCTACAACTGGAGAAGCAGTTTTTGGTGTGTGGTTAAGGATAGCAATCGCTTCACCCACTTGCTTACCTCGGATTAAGTCTACTACTAAACGAACTTTACGAGGAGCAATACGAACTGTTCTCGCTACTGCTTTAGCTTGCATTGAAGTGCCTCCTCTCATTATCTTCTAGTTTTCTTATCGTCAGCAAGGTGACCTTTGTACGTACGAGTTGGTGCGAATTCACCTAACTTATGGCCAACCATATCCTCAGTGATGTACACAGGTACGTGTTTACGACCATCATATACAGCGATTGTGTGTCCGATGAACTGAGGGAAGATTGTTGAACGGCGAGACCAAGTTTTAACAACTTGTTTTTGCTCAGATGCAACTAATTTTTCCATTTTGCTCATTAAGTGATCATCGACAAATGGTCCTTTTTTTAAGCTACGAGCCATTTTGGTGCCTCCCTTCGTGATTGGCGTACGGTTCTAGAAATGAACCGTACTACAATCCCATTATTTTTTACGACGACGAACGATGAATTTGTCAGACGCTTTGTTTTTCTTACGAGTCTTGAATCCAAGAGTTGGTTTACCCCATGGAGACATTGGAGACTTACGTCCGATTGGAGAACGTCCTTCACCACCACCGTGTGGGTGATCAACCGGGTTCATTACAGAACCACGAACTGTTGGGCGTTTACCTAACCAGCGAGAGCGACCTGCTTTACCGATTTTGATAAGTTCGTGTTGTTCGTTACCTACTTGACCGATTGAAGCGCGACAAGCAGATAATACAAGACGTACTTCACCAGAAGTTAAACGTACAAGTACGTATTTACCTTCTTTACCAAGTACTTGAGCAGATGTACCAGCAGAACGAACTAATTGTCCGCCACGACCAGGCTTAAGCTCGATGTTATGAACAACAGTACCTACTGGAATGTTGATTAATGGTAATGCGTTACCGATTTTAATGTCAGCTTCTGGGCCAGACATAACTTCCATACCTACTTCTAAAGATTTAGGAGCAAGAATGTAACGTTTTTCACCGTCAACGTAGTTAATTAATGCGATATTCGCAGAGCGGTTTGGATCGTATTCGATCGTAGCAACGCGTCCTGGAATTCCATCTTTGTTACGCTTAAAGTCGATGATACGGTATTGACGCTTATGTCCGCCACCTTGATGACGTACAGTGATTTTACCTTGGTTATTACGACCAGCCTTCTTGCTTAAAGGAGCAAGTAATGACTTTTCGGGTCTATCAGTCGTGATTTCAGCGAAATCATTCGTAGTCATATTACGACGACCGTTAGTAGTTGGATTATACTTTTTGATTCCCATCTCAATTTCCCTCCTTCTTTAGTAAGAATTAAACGCCTTGGAAGATTTCGATTTCTTTGCTGTCAGCAGTTAGCTTAACGATTGCTTTACGACGACGGCTAGTAAAACCAGCGTGACGACCAACGCGTTTTGCTTTCGGCTTGTAGTTCATGATGTTCACTTTTTCTACTTTAACACCAAAGATCGCTTCAAGAGCATCTTTAACTTCTGTTTTATTAGATTTAACGTCCACATCGAACGTGTATTTTTTTTCAGCCATCATTTCCATAGAACGTTCAGTGATAACTGGGCGCTTAATGATATCACGAGGATCTCTCATTATGCAAGCACCTCCTCTACTTTTTCCACTGCCGCTTTTGTCATGATTAGCTTATCATGATGAAGCACGTCTAAAACGTTTACGCCATCAGCAGTGATTACTGTTACTCCAGGGATATTGCGAGCAGATAACTCTACAGATTCGTTTGCATCAGCAGTTACGATAAGAGCTTTCTTCTCAACAGTTAATCCTTTAAGTACTGCTAGCATATCTTTTGTTTTTGGTGCATTTAACACTAGGTCTTCAAGAACTACAATGTTGTTCTCAACTACTTTAGTAGCTAATGCAGATTTGATTGCTAAACGACGAACTTTCTTAGGAAGTTTGTACGCATAGCTTCTTGGTGTAGGTCCGAATACCGTACCACCACCACGCCATTGAGGAGAGCGGATAGACCCTTGACGAGCACGTCCAGTTCCTTTTTGACGCCATGGTTTACGACCACCACCGCGAACTTCAGAGCGAGTTTTTACTTTGTGTGTACCTTGACGTAAAGATGCACGTTGCATCATTACAGCTTCGAAAAGTACAGCTTCATTTGGTTCGATACCGAAAATAGCTTCAGCTAATTCGATTTCACCAACCTGTGAACCAGTTTGGTTATATACAGTAACTTTTGGCATTGGAATTCCTCCTTCCTATTGTGAATTATTTGCTAACCTTCACAGCGCCTTGAACAACTACAAGAGATTTCTTAGCACCTGGAACGTTACCTTTTACTAATAATAAGTTGCGCTCAGTGTCAACTTGAACGATTTCTAAGTTTTGGATAGTAACTTGGTCTCCACCCATACGTCCAGCAAGTTTTTTGCCTTTGAATACACGGTTTGGAGCAACTGGGCCCATTGAACCTGGACGACGGTGATAGCGAGAACCATGAGACATAGGTCCGCGAGATTGTCCGTGGCGTTTGATAACACCTTGGAAACCTTTACCTTTAGAAATTCCTGTTACATCAACGATTTCACCTGTAGCGAATACGTCAACTTTTACCTCTTGACCAACCTCTAATCCGTCCACGTCTGCATCGCGGATTTCGCGAATGAAGCGCTTAGGAGTTGTAGATGCTTTAGCAGTGTGGCCTTGTTCAGGTTTGTTAGTTAACTTTTCACGTTTATCTTCAAATCCTAACTGGATTGCATTGTAGCCATCAGTTTCAGTTGTTTTCTTTTGAAGAACAACGTTTGGATTAGCAGCGATAACTGTTACTGGGATTAACTCACCGTTCTCAGCAAATACTTGAGTCATACCGATCTTTCTTCCTAAGATTCCTTTGGTCATGAGTTACACCTCCTACATTTTTAAGTTATATAAATTATAGTTTGATTTCGATATCTACACCAGATGGTAAGTCTAAACGCATTAATGAATCTACTGTTTGTGGAGTAGGACTCACGATGTCGATTAGACGTTTGTGCGTGCGCATTTCGAATTGCTCACGAGAATCTTTGTACTTATGAACAGCACGAAGAATTGTGTAAACAGTTTTTTCAGTTGGTAATGGGATCGGACCAGAAACTGTTGCCCCAGAACGCTTAGCTGTTTCTACAATTTTCTCAGCTGACTGATCAAGAATACGGTGATCGTAAGCTTTTAAACGGATACGAATTTTTTCTTTTGCCATTATTTTCCCTCCTTCGTTCGCCTATTTCTAAAATAGACCTTCTCCATGGAAATTTCCCCACACCATGCCATGGCAAAGCGGCCGGGTGTGTCAGCAACCTTCCACTTCATCGCAGTCAAAGACCAACATTGTCTATTATACAATGTTATTCGTCTAGATGCAAGCATCTTTTTGTTTACATCTGCTTTTCTCTACTTTTGCTATTATACATGGCACTTTAAAGAATTTCAAGTTTTCATCTAACAGAATTTATTTTACAGTTTCTGGATTATCTTTTGTTGTTTTTATATTACTATAGAAGAAACTCGTCAAAACAAAAAAACACTCTCTTCTCCCTTATATAAACGCAAACAAAAAACCTAAGGGAAAATCCCTTAGGTTTTTTATATCAGTTAAGATTACTCAACGATAGTAGCAACTACACCGTAACCTACTGTACGTCCACCTTCACGAATAGAGAATTTAGTTCCCTCTTCGATAGCGATTGGAGCGATAAGTTCGATAGTCATTTCGATGTTGTCACCAGGCATTACCATTTCAGTACCTTCTGGTAATTGGATGATACCAGTTACGTCAGTTGTACGGAAGTAGAACTGAGGACGGTAGTTAGCGAAGAATGGAGTGTGACGTCCACCTTCTTCTTTAGATAATACGAAAACTTCAGCTTTGAATTTAGCGTGAGCTTTTACAGAACCGCTTTTTGCAAGTACTTGTCCACGTTGGATGTCTTCACGAGCAACCCCACGAAGTAAAGCACCGATGTTGTCTCCAGCTTGAGCTTGGTCAAGAAGTTTACGGAACATCTCTACACCAGTTACAGTTGTAGAAGCATTTTCTTCAGCAAGACCGATGATTTCTACTACGTCACCAACTTTAACGATACCGCGCTCAACACGACCAGTAGCAACTGTACCACGACCTGTGATAGAGAATACGTCCTCTACAGGCATTAAGAATGGTTTGTCAGTTTCACGTTCTGGAGTTGGGATGTAAGCATCAACTTCAGCCATTAATTCAATGATTTTTGCTTCCCAATCAGCTTCTCCTTGAAGAGCTTTAAGAGCAGAACCTTTGATTACAGGAATGTCGTCGCCTGGGAATCCGTATTCAGATAATAGGTCGCGAACTTCCATTTCTACTAATTCTAATAATTCTTCGTCATCTACCATGTCGCATTTGTTTAAGAATACAACGATGTAAGGAACACCTACTTGACGAGAAAGAAGGATGTGCTCACGTGTTTGAGGCATTGGGCCATCAGCAGCAGATACTACTAAGATACCGCCGTCCATTTGAGCAGCACCAGTGATCATGTTTTTAACATAGTCAGCGTGACCTGGGCAGTCAACGTGTGCATAGTGACGAGTTTCAGTTTCGTACTCAACGTGTGCAGTTGAGATTGTGATACCGCGCTCTCTTTCTTCTGGAGCAGCATCGATTTGATCGTATCCGCGTGCTTCAGCACCACCAGCTTTTGCAAGAACTGTAGTGATCGCAGCAGTTAATGTAGTTTTACCATGGTCAACGTGGCCGATTGTACCGATGTTAACATGGGGTTTAGAACGTTCGAATTTAGCTTTAGCCATTCTAAATTCCTCCTTAGTTTATATAGGTTATTTTATATTTAGACTAGAAAGTGAAACTTACGTCCCACTTTCTAAGCTTACATAAGTAGTTATACTTGAACAATCGATAAAAATCAATTATTCACCTTTATTTTTTTTGATAATTTCTTCAGAAACAGACTTTGGTACTTCTTCATAGTGGTCAAACACCATAGAGAATGTTCCGCGTCCTTGAGTGTTAGAACGTAATGACGTTGCATAACCGAACATTTCAGAAAGTGGAACCATAGCGCGAACAACTTGTGCGTTACCGCGAGCTTCCATACCTTCTACACGTCCACGACGAGATGTTACGTCACCCATAATGTCACCCATGTACTCTTCAGGAATTACAACTTCAACTTTCATCATTGGCTCAAGAATTACTGGGCTACATTTAGAAACCGCAGCTTTAAGTGCCATAGATGCAGCGATTTTGAACGCCATCTCAGATGAATCGACATCATGGTAAGATCCGTCAACTAATGCAGCTTTAATGTCAACTAGTGGATAACCAGCTAGTACACCATTTTTAAGTGCATCTTCAAGACCTGCTCCAACAGCTGGGATGTATTCACGAGGAACTACACCACCGACGATCTTGTTTTCGAATTCGAATCCTTTACCTTCTTCGTTAGGTTCAAACTCAATCCAAACGTGACCGAATTGTCCACGACCACCAGATTGACGAGCGAACTTACCTTCAACTTTCGCAGCAGCGCGGAAAGTCTCACGGTATGCTACCTGAGGAGCACCAACGTTTGCTTCCACTTTGAATTCACGACGCATACGGTCAACGATGATATCAAGGTGAAGTTCACCCATACCAGCGATGATAGTTTGGCCAGTTTCTTGGTCAGTGTGAGCACGGAATGTTGGATCTTCTTCAGAAAGCTTAGATAATGCTGTACCCATTTTATCTTGGTCAGCTTTAGATTTTGGTTCGATAGCTACAGAGATAACTGGCTCTGGGAATTCCATAGACTCAAGGATAACAAGGCTCTTCTCGTCACAAAGAGTATCACCAGTAGTAGTATCTTTTAAACCTACAGCAGCAGCGATATCACCAGCGTAAACTGTTGAAATCTCTTCACGGCTGTTAGCGTGCATTTGTAGGATACGACCTACACGCTCACGCTTACCTTTAGTTGAGTTTTTCACGTATGATCCAGAGTTTAACACACCAGAGTACACACGGAAGAACGTTAACTTACCAACATAAGGGTCAGTCATGATTTTGAATGCTAAAGCTGCGAATGGTTCTTCATCGCTAGACTTACGTTCTACTTCTTCATCTGTATCCGGTAGAGTACCTTTAATAGCAGGTACATCTAGTGGAGATGGAAGGTAGTCGATAACTGCGTCTAACAGAATTTGAACACCTTTGTTTTTGAATGCAGAACCACAGATTACTGGGAAGAATTCTACAGAAGTTGTAGCCTTACGGATACCAGCTTTAAGCTCTTCTACAGTGATTTCTTCACCTTCTAGGTACTTCATCATCATTTCTTCATCAAGCTCAGCTACCGCTTCAATAAGTTTTCCACGGTATTCTTCAGCTAATTCTTTGTGCTCTTCAGGAATTTCAACACGTTGAATGTCTGTTCCTAAATCGTTACCGTACATGTAAGCACACTCTTCAACAAGGTCAATGATACCATTGAACTCATCTTCAGCACCGATTGGTAACTGAATTGGATGTGCGTTTGCTTGTAAACGATCGTGGATTGTTCCTACAGAGTATAAGAAATCTGCACCGATCTTATCCATTTTGTTAACGAATACGATACGAGGTACGCCGTAAGTAGTAGCCTGACGCCAAACAGTTTCTGTTTGTGGTTCTACACCAGATTGCGCATCAAGTACTGCTACAGCGCCATCAAGTACGCGTAAAGAACGTTCTACTTCTACTGTGAAATCTACGTGTCCTGGAGTATCAATGATGTTTACACGATGACCTTTCCATTGTGCTGTAGTTGCAGCAGAAGTAATTGTGATACCACGCTCTTGCTCTTGCTCCATCCAGTCCATCTGAGATGCACCTTCGTGAGTTTCACCGATTTTATGAATACGTCCTGTGTAGTACAGAATACGCTCAGTTGCTGTTGTTTTACCAGCATCGATGTGAGCCATGATACCAATATTACGAGTGTTTTCTAAAGAGAACTCTCTTGCCATTTGGTGTCTTGCTCCTTCCATATATGGATTGGATTTTTTTATTTTAAGTAGCAAAAAAGCCACTTTATATTGTTACACATGTCAGTATGTCCAGTACTCTCATTATGTAAAACGAGCGCCCGATGAAAGGGAGAGGCATTCTCCCTCTCCACACTTCCATAAGCGACAAATAAAGCGGTTTATGCTTACATTTATTTTACGTTGAATCCTACCAACGGTAATGAGCAAATGCTTTGTTAGCTTCTGCCATTTTATGAGTGTCTTCACGTTTCTTAACAGATGCACCAGCGTTGTTAGCTGCATCTAAGATTTCGTTAGCAAGACGCTCTTCCATAGTTTTTTCACCACGAAGACGAGCGTAGTTTACTAACCAACGAAGACCTAAAGTTGTACGGCGTTCTGGACGAACCTCAACTGGAACTTGGTAGTTAGCACCACCAACACGACGAGCGCGTACTTCAAGAACAGGCATGATGTTCTTAAGAGCTTGCTCGAATACTTCCATTGGCTCTTTACCAGTACGTTCGTTTACGATATCGAACGCATTATAAAGAATTGTTTGAGATTTACCTTTTTTACCGTCAACCATCATTTTGTTGATAAGGCGTGTTACTAGCTTCGAATTGTACATTGGATCTGGTAACACGTCACGTTTCGCAACAGGTCCTTTACGAGGCATATTGAGTTCCTCCTTTCATTTTAAAGTTATTATTTTTTAGCAGGTTTTGGTCTCTTAGTACCATATTTAGAACGTCCTTGCATACGTTTGTCAACACCAGCTGTGTCAAGCGCACCACGAACGATGTGGTAACGTACCCCCGGTAAATCCTTTACACGACCACCGCGAATTAATACTACGCTATGCTCTTGTAGGTTATGACCGATACCTGGGATGTAAGCTGTAACCTCGATACCGTTTGTTAAACGTACACGAGCGTATTTACGTAACGCTGAGTTAGGTTTCTTTGGAGTCATTGTACCAACACGAGTACATACACCACGTTTTTGAGGTGCAGAGATATCAGTTGATTTTTTCTTTAAAGAGTTAAAACCTTTGTTTAACGCAGGTGATTTAGATTTCCATACTTTATCAGTACGACCATTTCTCACTAATTGGTTAATAGTAGGCATTTGATTATCCTCCCTTCGCATGTTTGTATGACCACATATCCAGGTGGTTCATTATTAGTTGAAAACAAAGTTTTTGCAAGGAAGAGCAAATGCTCTCTCCTCACAAAAACAGTTTTAACTTATTATTCCTATTGCTGAAGCTCCCACTTGAATCCCCGAAGCTTTACCAAGCTTACGAACTGATTCAACTTTTGTTATGGGCACGTTATATTGCATTGCAACACGAATGATAGCATGGGTTAACCGCATGTCAGCATCCTCTGCGATGACAACTTCTTTAACTGTACCATTTTTGATTGCCTCCAATGTGCGTTTATGACCAACGACTACATTTTCAGCAGTTGATACTTTTTGATAAGACATATAAATATCCTCCAAAGCATCGTTCAGGAGCAACCTTGATTATAGTAACATTTTGACTCATACAATGTCAACTAAGATTAATTGTTTTTATACAAAATTTATGCCGGAAAATTTTACTGTTCCACATAAACCTCATCGTTTTCTACATTCATGTCATCTTGTGTTGTTTTTACAAGATCCACTTTGCGATAACGATTCATACCTGTTCCAGCAGGAACAAGTTTACCGATAATAACATTTTCTTTTAATCCTAGAAGTTCATCGCGTTTACCCTTAATTGCTGCATCAGTTAAGACACGAGTTGTTTCTTGGAACGATGCTGCAGATAAGAATGAATCTGTTTCAAGTGAAGCTTTTGTAATACCAAGTAGAACAGGTCTAGCTGTTGCTGGTTGCTTACCTTGCAGTAAGACCTTAGCATTCGCATCAGTGAACTGATGGATATCTAGTAATGTTCCTGGTAATACATCTGTTTCACCTGCATCACTTACACGAACTTTACGTAACATTTGACGTACCATTACTTCTACGTGTTTGTCACCAATTTCTACCCCTTGCATACGGTATACTTTTTGAACTTCACGTAATAAGTATTCTTGAACCGCCGTAATGTCCGTTACTTTTAGTAATTCTTTCGGATCAATAGAACCTTCTGTTAACTCTTTACCGTGGCTAATTGGCTGTCCTGGAGTTACTTTCAGACGAGCACCGTAAGGAATAGCATACGTACGAGCTTCAACTTCACCCTGTACAACTACTTCTTGGCGATCTTTAACGTCGTTGATCGCTGCGATAACACCGTCGATTTCACTGATAACTGCCTGACCTTTCGGATTACGAGCTTCGAAGATCTCTTGGATACGAGGTAAACCTTGAGTGATATCATCTCCGGCAACCCCACCTGTATGGAATGTACGCATCGTTAACTGTGTACCTGGCTCACCGATAGATTGAGCTGCGATAATACCTACCGCTTCTCCTACTTCTACGTCTGTTCCAGTTGCTAAGTTACGACCGTAACACTTCTTACATACACCGTGGCGAGTGTTACACGTAAACGCTGAACGAATGTTTACAGTTTCAACACCCGAATTTTCAACGATATGAGCGATATCTTCAGTAATTAATTGATTTTCAGCAACTAATACTTCACCTGTTTCAGGATGTTTTACAGTTTTTCTTGCAAAACGTCCAACAAGACGATCATATAATGACTCGATAACTTCATTACCCTCTTTAATCGCACCGATTAATAAACCGCGATCTGTTCCACAATCATCTTCACGAACGATTACATCTTGTGCAACGTCAACAAGACGACGTGTTAAGTAACCAGAATCGGCAGTTTTAAGTGCTGTATCAGCAAGACCTTTACGCGCACCGTGCGTAGAGATGAAGTACTCAAGTACTGTTAAACCTTCACGGAAACTCGATTTGATTGGAAGTTCGATGATACGACCAGATGGATTGGCCATAAGACCACGCATACCAGCAAGCTGAGTAAAGTTAGATGCGTTACCACGGGCACCTGAGTCACTCATCATGAAGATTGGGTTGCGTTTATTCAAGGATTTCATCAGTTTTCCTTGAATAACATCTTTTGCATTACTCCAAATAGAGATAACGCGATCGTAACGTTCTTCTTCCGTGATTAAACCGCGACGGAATTGTTTAATTACATTATCTACTTTTGCTTGTGCTTCGTGGAGAATTTCATCTTTTTCGCCTAATACAAGAATGTCAGATACCCCAACTGTAATACCAGCTTTTGTAGAGTACTTGAATCCTAAGTTTTTCATACGGTCAAGCATGCGAGACGTTTCTGTAATTTGGAAACGTTTGAATACTTCCGCAATGATGTTACCAAGGATTTTCTTGCTAAATGGCGCCACTTCTTCGCGACTAGCAATAATTTCTTTAATGTTCGCACCTTTTTCAACGAAATATTTCGCTGGTGTTTCTTTTTCAAGGTTTGAATTTGTTGGTTCATTAATATAAGGGAACGACTCTGGTAAGATTTCGTTAAATATTAATTTACCAACTGTTGTTAATAGAAGCATACTCTTTTGCTCTTCAGTAAATGTTGCGTTGTTTACTGCACTTGCAGCTACTGCAACACGTGTATGAAGATGAACATATCCATTTTGATATGCAAGCAATGCTTCGTTTGCATCTTTGAAGACCATACCTTCACCGATTGCACCTTCACGCTCAAGTGTTAAGTAATAGTTACCTAATACCATATCCTGAGATGGAGTAACAACTGGTTTACCGTCTTTCGGGTTCAAGATGTTTTGTGCCGCTAACATAAGAAGACGAGCTTCAGCTTGAGCTTCTGATGATAAAGGTACGTGAACGGCCATTTGGTCACCGTCAAAGTCCGCGTTGTATGCAGTACATACAAGTGGGTGAAGACGGATTGCGCGACCTTCTACTAATGTAGGTTCAAACGCCTGGATACCAAGACGGTGAAGTGTTGGTGCGCGGTTTAGAAGTACTGGATGTTCTTTAATCACAGACTCTAAAACGTCCCAAACTTCAGGTTGTACACGCTCGATTTTACGTTTCGCACTCTTAATGTTATGTGCTAATCCTTTTTCAACTAACTCTTTCATTACGAAAGGTTTGAACAGTTCAAGCGCCATTTCTTTTGGTAATCCACATTGATACATCTTTAAGTTCGGTCCTACAACGATTACAGAACGACCAGAGTAGTCAACACGTTTACCTAATAAGTTTTGACGGAAACGTCCTTGTTTACCTTTAAGCATGTGAGATAGTGATTTTAATGGACGGTTACCTGGTCCAGTAACTGGACGGCCACGACGACCATTATCGATTAATGCGTCTACAGCTTCTTGTAACATACGTTTTTCGTTTTGAACGATGATGCTTGGTGCACCTAAGTCCAATAGACGTTTTAAACGATTGTTACGGTTAATTACACGACGGTATAAGTCGTTTAAGTCAGAAGTAGCAAAACGTCCACCGTCTAACTGTACCATTGGGCGTAGTTCTGGTGGAATTACTGGTAGAACATCTAAGATCATCCAAGACGGTTCATTTCCAGAGTTACGGAATGCTTCTAATACTTCTAGACGTTTAATAGCACGAGTACGGCGTTGTCCTTGTGCTGTTTTTAATTCTTCTTTTAAGAAGTCTACTTCTTTATCTAAATCGATGTCTTGTAGTAGCTTTTTAATTGCTTCTGCACCCATAGCAGCTTGGAATGTGCTACCATATCGATCACGATATGCACGGTATTCTTTTTCAGAAAGTAATTGCTTCTTATCAAGTGGTGTATCTCCACTTTCTGTTACAACATAAGAAGCGAAATAAATTACTTCTTCAAGCGCGCGAGGGGACATGTCTAAGACAAGTCCCATGCGGCTCGGGATACCTTTGAAATACCAAATATGAGATACAGGAGCAGCTAATTCGATATGACCCATACGTTCACGACGTACTTTTGCACGCGTTACTTCAACGCCACATCGATCACAAACTACACCTTTATAACGTACACGTTTGTATTTTCCGCAATGACATTCCCAGTCCTTTTGTGGTCCGAAAATACGCTCACAGAACAAGCCATCTTTTTCAGGCTTTAACGTACGATAGTTAATAGTTTCTGGTTTCTTAACTTCACCGTATGACCAAGAACGAATCTTGTCAGGTGAAGCAAGTCCAATCTTCATATATTCAAAGTTATTTACATCTATCAAGGGGCCTACCTCCCTTTTAGTCTACAGGTTATCCCAATTATTCCTTAGTTGTCTCAACTTCGACATTCAATTTATCTGCTGATTGATGATCATCGTCATCTTCTGTATCACGCATTTCAATTTCTGTATCGTCGCTAGACATCATTTTAACGTCCATACCTAAACTTTGCAGCTCTTTAATCAATACTTTGAATGATTCAGGAACGCCTGGTTCTGGAACATTTTCGCCTTTAACAATTGCTTCATAAGTCTTAACACGTCCAACAACATCATCAGACTTCACTGTTAAGATTTCTTGAAGAGTATAAGCAGCACCGTAAGCTTCAAGTGCCCAAACCTCCATCTCACCGAAACGCTGTCCACCGAACTGAGCTTTACCTCCAAGAGGTTGCTGCGTTACAAGTGAGTATGGTCCAGTAGAACGAGCATGAAGTTTATCGTCAACCATGTGCGCAAGTTTGATCATATACATGACACCAACAGATACGCGGTTATCGAATGGTTCACCAGTACGTCCGTCATACAGGATTGTTTTCGCGTCATTTGCCATACCAGCTTCTTCAATTGTGCCCCAAACATCTTCCTCACGAGCACCATCGAATACTGGTGTTGCAATGTGAATGCCAAGGTATCTTGCTGCCATACCAAGATGAAGCTCTAATACCTGACCGATATTCATACGAGATGGTACCCCTAATGGGTTTAACATGATATCGATTGGCGTACCGTCTGGTAAGTAAGGCATATCTTCTTCTGGTAAAATACGAGAAATAACACCTTTGTTACCGTGACGTCCGGCCATCTTGTCACCTTCAGAAATTTTACGTTTTTGAACGATATATGCACGTACAAGTTGATTCACGCCTGGTGGCAATTCATCGCCATCTTCACGGTTGAATACTTTTACGTCTAAGATAATACCGCCACCACCGTGTGGTACACGTAGTGATGTATCACGTACTTCACGCGCTTTTTCTCCAAAGATAGCATGTAATAGACGTTCTTCAGCTGTTAATTCTGTTACACCTTTAGGTGTTACTTTACCAACAAGTAAATCTCCATCTTTTACTTCAGCACCAACGCGAATGATACCGCGCTCGTCAAGGTTACGTAATGCGTCTTCCCCAACGTTTGGAATGTCACGTGTAATTTCTTCTGGTCCAAGCTTCGTATCACGAGCTTCTGATTCATATTCTTCAATATGAATAGAAGTGTACACATCATCTTTTACAAGGCGCTCACTCATGATGATCGCATCCTCGTAGTTATAACCGTCCCAAGTCATGAAGCCAACAAGCACGTTACGTCCAAGTGCTAGTTCACCTAATTCCATAGAAGGACCATCCGCAAGGATTTCACCTTTTACAACTTCATTTCCAACACTTACGATTGGACGTTGGTTGTAACAAGTTCCTTGGTTAGAACGAATGAATTTTTGCATTTTGTAGCGATCTAAGTCGCCTTTTACTGTTTGACCGTCAACTTCTACATAGCGACGTACCCAAACTTCACGTGCTTCTACGCGCTCAACAACACCAGGATGTTTACAGATTACTGCAGCACCTGAGTCTTTTGCTGATACGTACTCCATACCTGTACCTACAATCGGAGATTCCGGATTCATTAACGGAACCGCCTGACGTTGCATGTTCGCTCCCATAAGTGCGCGGTTAGAGTCATCGTTTTCTAAGAACGGAATACAAGCTGTCGCTGCCGACACTACTTGTTTTGGAGATACATCCATGTAGTCGATGCGTTCTCTATTTGTGACAATGTTTTCACCACGGAAACGAGCTACGATATCTTCACTTAGGAATTCACCTTCGTCAGATAATTTCATATTCGCTTGGGCTACAACATAATTATCTTCTTCATCTGCTGTTAAGTAATCAACATGCCCTGTTACAAGACCAGTTTCTGGGTCAACACGACGGTATGGTGTTTCAATGAAACCAAACTCATTTACTTTCGCGAACGAAGATAATGAGTTAATCAAACCGATGTTTGGTCCCTCTGGTGTTTCAATCGGACACATACGACCGTAGTGAGAGTAATGAACGTCACGCACTTCAAAGCCTGCGCGCTCACGCGTTAAACCACCAGGTCCTAATGCAGATAGTCTTCGTTTGTGAGTTAACTCTGCTAATGGGTTTGTTTGGTCCATAAACTGAGATAACTGAGAACTTCCGAAGAACTCTTTAATAGATGCAATAACAGGACGAATATTAATTAGTGCCTGTGGTGTAATCGCATTTGTATCTTGGATCGACATTCTCTCACGAACAACACGTTCCATACGAGAAAGACCGATACGGAATTGATTTTGTAATAGTTCTCCAACAGAACGCAGACGACGGTTTCCTAAATGGTCAATATCATCTGTATCCCCTACTTTGTATAGTAGGTTGAAGAAGTAACTGATAGAAGCAAGGATATCACCTGGTGTGATGTGTTTCACATCACGAGTAATGTTTGCATTACCAATTACATTAATTACGCGTTCGCCTTCCGACTCAGGAGCATAAATCTTAATAGATTGCAGCTCAACATCGCCTTCTACCACTCCACCCATTGGTTTCGCTGTTTTGAATCCAATGTTTTTCTCTAAGTAAGGTAAAATGCGATCAAGTGTACGACGATCTAAGATTGTTCCTTCTGCCGCTAAAATTTCACCAGTTTCTGGATCCACTAATGTTTCAGCTAAACGTTGATTAAACAATCTGTTTTTAATGTGTAACTTCTTGTTGATCTTATAGCGACCTACATTTGCTAAATCGTAGCGCTTTGGATCGAAGAAACGAGACACAAGTAAGCTCTTAGCATTTTCTACTGTTGGTGGTTCACCAGGACGTAGACGCTCATAAATTTCAAGCAATGCTTTTTCTGTGCTATCTGTGTTGTCTTTTTCTAATGTGTTGCTTAAGTATTCGTTATCACCTAAAAGCTCGGTGATTTCTTGATCAGAGCCAAACCCTAATGCGCGTAACAAAACAGTTACAGGAAGTTTACGCGTACGGTCAATACGCACATATACAACATCCTTAGCATCTGTCTCATACTCTAACCAAGCCCCGCGGTTTGGAATTACAGTAGCAGTAAAACCACGTTTTCCGTTTTTATCCACTTTGCCACTATAGTATACGCTTGGAGAGCGAACTAACTGGGAAACGATAACACGTTCTGCACCGTTAATTACGAATGTTCCAGTCTCTGTCATGAGTGGGAAATCTCCCATGAACACATCTTGTTCTTTTACTTCACCAGTTTCCTTGTTGATTAGACGCACTTTTACACGAAGTGGTGCTGCATACGTCACATCACGCTCTTTGCATTCGTCTACAGAGTATTTAGGTTCACCTAAGCTGTAGTCGATAAATTCAAGCGATAGATTTCCCGTAAAGTCTTCAATCGGAGAAATGTCTTGGAACATTTCTCGCAAACCCTCATCAAGAAACCACTGATAAGAAGAGGTTTGAATTTCGATAAGATTTGGTAACTCTAATACTTCACTAATACGGGCATAACTTCTTCGTTGGCGGTGGCGTCCGTATTGAACTAGTTGACCTGTCAACTGCTTCACCCCTCAAATCATGAGTATTATAAATGCACAAAAAAATTTGTGCAAAATCACAAATAAATACAACTACTGCTATTAGCGTAGTCTCTTTCTCTTAAAGATAAATACGTTGAGTCTTTCTACCTGCTCAAAAAAGAAAAATGGCTTCTATAAGAAAACCATCATTCTGTTTCATAATCTGCTGATTTTACTATCTTTTCCAAGAGAAACAAAAATATACATCTTTCTCAACGCAGAAAATCATATATTGGCATTGTATAATGTTAACATAGCCAAAAATAACCGTCAACGTTTTTTTGATTTTATGATATAATATCCTTTTTTCTTTTCTACAACCTCAACTTCAGAAAATACTTCTTCTAGTTTTTTTAGCGCAGACGGTGCACCTTGTTTCTTTTTAATAACAATCCAAAGCTCTCCATCTGGAACTAAATACTCCACAGCTTTTTCTAAAATCTCATGTACGATATCTTTACCCGCACGAATTGGAGGGTTAGATAGAATAGCAGCATACTTACCATCTACATTTTCATAGACGCTACTTTGAAAAATACGTATATTCTCGATTTTGTTATTAGCGGCGTTTTCTTTCGCAAGCCCAAGTGCCCTCTCGTTCACATCCACCATGTGAACTTCACGACCTTGAAACTCTTTCGCTAACGACAAACCAATAGGACCGTATCCGCAACCTACGTCTAATATATCACCTTTAATATCTGGCATTTGAAACGCTTCAATTAAAAGACGGGAACCAAAGTCCACTTCGTTTTTCGAGAACACCCCATGGTCAGATAAGAAAGTGAATCGAGATCCACGAAGGGCAAACTCCCATCGCTTACGATCACTTTTACTAGAAGGGTCGTTAGAAAAATAATGGTCTGCCATATGGCCACCTCTTTTCTTTACAGTTAAAAAAAAAGCTCGCATGAGAGCGAGCTTTTTTTAAAGCATCAAAAGTTAATTACTTAACTTCTACAGCAGCGCCAACTTCTTCAAGTTTAGCTTTGATTTCTTCAGCTTCTTCTTTAGCAGCAGCTTCTTTGATTACTTTTGGAGTGTTGTCAACTAATTCTTTAGCTTCTTTTAAGCCAAGACCAGTGATTTCACGAACAACTTTGATAACTTTGATTTTTTGTGCACCAGCGCTAGTTAGTTCCACATCAAATTCAGTTTTCTCAGCAGCAGCTTCTCCAGCGCCACCAGCAACAGCTACAGGAGCAGCAGCAGTTACGCCGAATTCTTCCTCGATAGCTTTTACTAAGTCGTTAAGTTCTAATACAGTCATAGATTTAACTGCTTCAATGATTTGTTCTTTAGTCATTGTAAATATCCTCCCTTAAATAGGTTTGTATTGTTTTATCGATAATACGTAATTATCTTTTAAAAAATTAAGCGCCTTGCTCTTCCTTTTGGTCTGCAACTGCTTTAGTAGCAAGTGCAAGGTTACGGATTGGAGCTTGAAGAACGCTAAGAAGCATAGAAAGTAAGCCTTCACGTGATGGAAGAGTAGCGATTGCTTTAACCTCATCAAGTGTTACAAGTTTACCTTCGATTACGCCCGCTTTAATTTCTAAAGCTTCATGATCTTTAGCGAAGTCGTTTAATACTTTCGCAGGAGCAACTACATCCTCGTTACTGAACGCGATTGCGTTTGGTCCTGTTAAGAATTCATTTAACTCAGCCATTTCAGCAGATTCTGCAGCACGACGAGTTAGAGAGTTTTTGTAAACTTTGAACTCAACGCCAGCTTCACGTAATTGCTTACGTAATTCTGTTGCTTCAGAAACTGTTAAACCACGGTAGTCAACAACGATTGTAGATTTACTAGCGCGAAGTTTGTCCGCGATTTCAGTTACAACTTGTTGTTTAGTTTCGATTACTTTGCTCATGTTATTACACCTCCTGTAGATTATATAGAAGATGTACCGAAAGTGCACTAAAAACCTCCATGCCCAACTTGTAGACATGGAGGCATATAGTCACAGAAAAAAGATTCCGCTTCGTATATTAACACCTAGGTAGGAAATTAAGTCTATTGACACCTACTGTCTACGGTACACTAATTAAATTCACAACATAAATGATTATATTAAAACTTCTTTATGAAGTCAACTTCCAAAATTTACGCTAATGTAGAAACGTCTACACGTACGCCAGGTCCCATTGTAGAAGCAACTGTTACGTTCTTCATGTAAGTACCTTTTGCAGCAGCTGGCTTAACTTTTTGTAAAGTGTCAGCAATTGTTTTGAAGTTTTCTACTAATTTAGCATCTTCGAAAGATACTTTACCGATTGGAACGTGGATGTTACCAGCTTTATCAACGCGGTATTCAACTTTACCAGCTTTGATTTCGTTAACAGCTTTAGTTACATCGAAAGTAACTGTTCCAGTTTTAGGGTTTGGCATTAAACCTTTAGGTCCTAATACGCGACCAAGTTTACCAACTTCACCCATCATGTCAGGAGTTGCTACTACTACATCGAAATCGAACCAACCTTGTTGGATTTTACCGATGTAATCAGTATCGCCTACGAAGTCAGCTCCAGCAGCTTCAGCTTCTTTAGCTTTTTCACCTTTAGCAAATACTAATACACGTTGTACTTTACCAGTACCGTGTGGAAGAACAACTGCACCACGGATTTGTTGGTCAGCTTTCTTAGGGTCAACACCTAAACGGAATGCAGCTTCTACAGTTGCATCAAATTTAGCTGTGTTTGTTTTCTTTACTAATTCTACTGCTTCTGTTGCAGAGTAAGCAGCTGCACGATCAACAAGCTTTGCAGCTTCTACGTACTTTTTACCTCTTTTAGCCATTTTTATTTCCTCCTCGAATGTGGTTTTAGCGGAATAACCTCCCACGTTTACGCCTGTTTTCAGGTATAACCTGAGGATGAGCGCCATCCATTTATTTAAAAACGATAATCATTTACGATAATAAAGGTTGCGAATTGGAATTCCAGACCCGCAACCTTTTTTAAAAACAAATCGAATTAGTCTTCGATAACGATGCCCATACTGCGTGCAGTACCTTCAACCATACGCATTGCAGCTTCTACGCTAGCAGCGTTTAGGTCAGGCATTTTAGTTTCAGCGATTTCGCGTACTTTATCACGCTTAACAGTTGCCACTTTATTACGGTTTGGTTCACCAGAACCAGACTCAATACCAGCTACTTTCTTAAGAAGAACAGCAGCAGGAGGAGTTTTAGTAATGAAAGTGAATGAACGGTCCTCAAATACCGTAATTTCAACAGGGATGATAAGACCAGCTTGATCTGCTGTACGAGCGTTAAACTCTTTACAGAAGCCCATGATGTTAACACCTGCTTGTCCTAATGCTGGACCAACTGGTGGAGCTGGGTTAGCTTTACCTGCAGGAATTTGAAGCTTTACCATTTTAATTACCTTTTTAGCCACGAGACACACCTCCTTAAGTCCGTGATGTGGTCAATTGGACAGTGATTTGCCCTCCCACGTCATATTTTATCTGTAAGGATAAAATCTTTCAAAAAACGTCTCCGATAACGAAGACGTACTGACTTAAAAGATATTATCACTTTTTACAATTCATTTCAAGTTTCATTTTATAATTTTTCAATTTGATGGAAGTCAAGTTCAACTGGAGTCTCGCGACCAAACATATCCACAAGCACGCTAACCTTTTTCTTCTCCACATCAATTTCTTCAATAGCACCTGTATAATCTGCGAATGGCCCCTCATTTACACGTACTGTCTCATGAAGTTCAAAGTCGAAATCAACCACTTCGTTGTCCATTCCCATATGTTTCATAATGGTAACAACTTCCTCTTCTAATAGAGGTGATGGTTTAGATCCAGAACCAGAAGAACCAACGAACCCAGTTACACCCGGCGTGTTACGTACAACATACCAAGAGTCATCAGTCATGATTAATTCTACTAATACATAACCTGGGAACACTTTTCTTTTCATTAATTTTTCTTTTCCGTTTTTCATTTCTACTTCTACTTCTTCCGGGACAACAACACGGAAAATTTTATCTTGCATACCCATTGATTCTACACGTTTCTCTAGGTTTGCTTTTACTTTATTTTCATATCCAGAATAAGTATGGACAACATACCAACTTTTTTCCATTCATTTAGGACGAGCGTCCTTCCCTCCCTGACGTACATTTTTTTGCGCAAATGAAAAAACCCGTTCACCGGGCTTTTACACAGTTCTTATAAATAACATTATATCATGGATAAGTGCTTCTTATTCAAGAATTAACCGAATTAAAGAAGAAATGCCCATATCAACTACTGCGAAGAAAATCGCAAAGAACACAACTGTAGCAACAACAGTCGCTGTTGAGCGGAGTAATTCATCTTTTTTAGGCCAACTTACTTTTTTCATTTCGCGACCTACATCGCCGAAAAAGTTCGTTAAACGCATCTGCGGGACCTCCAGTGTATTATTTCAATTATTTATTTTGTTTCCTTGTGAACTGTATGCTGATTGCATGTTTTACAAAACTTTTTTATTTCAAGTCGCTCTATTGAGCTCGTATCTTTCATAGTAGAGTAGTTTCGATTTTTACACTCTTCACATGAGAGTACAACTTTTTTCCTCATTAGTTACACCAACCTTGTAACATTATGTCCCTAAAAATGTATCATACAATAAAAGACAATGTCAATGACATGCATTTTGTACTCTCTACAAAAGAAAACAGGTGATTTATTTTACACCTGCAGCACTTGTTACTTCTTATGAATTTAAAGTTGTACTTTCTCTCATTTCCATATATCGTTCCAATTTCCTCTTTACTCTTTGTAAAGCGTTATCAATAGATTTCACATGCCTGTTTAACTGTTCTGAAATCTCTTGATAAGAACGACCATCTAAATATAAAGAAAGCACTTTTCTTTCTAAATCGCTTAATAATTCAGATATTTTTGATTCTATGTCTGTATATTCTTCCTGGCTAATGATCATCTCTTCAGGATCAGTCACCTTCGCTTCAGAAATAACATCCAATAACGTTCGATCAGATTCCTCATCGTAAATCGGCTTATCTAAAGACACATACGAATTTAAAGGAATATGTTTTTGTCTTGTTGCCGTTTTAATAGCGGTAATAATTTGTCGAGTGATACATAGTTCAGCAAATGCTTTGAATGAAGACAGCTTGTCCTCTTTATAATCACGAATTGCTTTAAACAACCCTATCATACCTTCTTGAACAATGTCTTCTCGATCGGCACCCACTAAAAAGTAAGATCTTGATTTCGCACGAACAAAGTTCTTATACTTGTGAATTAAATATTCTAGAGCGTCAGTATTACCTTTTCGAACTAACTCAACGATTGCCTCATCCTCTAAATCACGAAATGTAACGTCGCCTATACTTACGAAGCCTGCTTCCACCTTGATCCCTCCGACCGCTATTTATTTAGCAATATTATACAGTAAAAAGATAAAGAGCGTCAATGCTTCAACGCTCTCCTCTTCTTAATTTTTCTAATTTTTCTGTAATATCCTTACTAAATATCTTTCGCATGGCGGGCTGCTGTTCTTTCGCGTCTTTTGTACGCCTTCTTACTTGTTGTTCCATCGCTTGTACTTCCAACTCTAATTCACGCGCAGATTTTCGAAGGGCACCTTGCGCAAATATAACCCATTGTTCTGTATAATCAGAAGTCGCAACATATATTTGTGTATTTATATTTCTAAGCTCTATCGCAAGTTGCTCTATCTTTTCGTCTGCAGTTTGATTCTTTCGTGTGAATATTACTTCTACACGAGATTGTTTCATCTTTTTTTCAATACCATGGACTGTATAGGCATCAAAGACTATCATCACTTTTGTGCCTGTATAACCTTGATAATCCGCCATCTTATCAATAAGCGCATCTCTTGATGATTGTAAATCTACATCCCGCAGTTTCTTCAAATCTCCCCAAGCTCCGATAATGTTGTAGCCGTCAACGATTAAAATATCGTTCATTTTTTATTTACCAATTTCGTGACGTTTACGATATACCTCATACATTAACAAACTTGCGGCTACTGAAGCATTTAAGGATGTAACTTTACCAACCATCGGTAGAGTGATTAAGAAATCACACTTTTCACCAATAATACGACTCATACCTTTTCCTTCACTACCAATTACTAATCCAATCGGCATTGTACCATCTAAATTACGGTAATCCGTTTTCCCTTTGGCATCTGTACCAGCAATCCAAAGTCCACGCTCTTTTAATTCATCAATTGTACGAGATAAGTTTGTTACGCGCGCAACAGGAATGTATTCAATCGCTCCTGTTGATGCTTTCGCAACTGATGCGGTAAGTCCCACAGCTCTTCTCTTCGGAATAATAATTCCATGAGCTCCTGTTGCATCAGCAGTACGCATAATAGAACCTAGGTTATGCGGATCTTCAATCTCATCTAAAATCAAGAAGAACGGATCTTCATTACGTTTTTCTGCCACTTTGAATAAATCTTCTAACTCTGCATACTGATATGCAGCTACTTGAGCAATTACACCTTGATGATTACCCTCAACTAATTGATCTAACTTTTTCTTTGGTGCATGTTGTAAAATAATCTTATTTTCTTTCGCTAACGCTAGTACAATTTGTACTTGTCCTTTGGCAGCACCTTCTGCGATCCAAATTTTATTAATATCTCTCCCTGATCTTAACGCTTCAATTACAGGGTTACGTCCGATAATATATTCACTAGTCATGATGATGTGCCCCCTTCCTTTTCTTCTAAAACTGCAATTGCCTTATATACAATTTCGTCTAATCTTTCACGATTATTTAATAAATGATGATAACCAATTAGTGCTTCAAAGGCTGTACTATGTCGATATGTTTGTACATCCGTATTTTTCGGAACTGTACCTGAATTTGCATTACGCCCTCTTCTTAATACCGCCTCTTCTTCCTCTGTCAAAAATGCCGTCTCTAATAAATGATAAACAACTTTCGCCTGTGCTTTTGCTGAAACAAAGCTCGTCCCTAAGCGATGTAATTGATTAGGGCGAACTTTTCCTTTTTGAAGGAGGTGATAGCGGATATATTGTTCATATACCGCATCACCCATATACGCTAACGCCAAGCTGTTTAATTGCTTTGCATCAATCATCCTTATCCTCTTTTCCATCTTGTACCTTGAGCGGTATCTTCTAAAATAATATTACGTTCTTTTAAATCGTCACGAATTTGATCAGACAATGCGAAATCGCGATTTTTACGAGCTTCAATGCGCTTTTGGATAAGCTCTTCAATTTCTTCATCCAGTAATTCTTCTTTTGATAATTCTAATCCTAAAATATCAAATAACGTTTCCAGTTGTTTTACGTATGCTTCAATCACAACTTTAGATGTATGTTCTTCAAGTAAATATTGATTTGCATGATTTGCTACGTTGTATAATTCGGTAATTGCATTTGCAGTGTTAAAGTCATCATTCATTGCCTCTTCAAATGCAGTCTGGAATTTCTCTATTTCAGCTAACCATTTCTCATTATGGTCCGTTAAATCCGTACTACTCTCCATACGATGCTTTAAGTTTCCATAAGCTGTTTTAATTCTTTCCAGTCCATTATTCGTACTTTGTAATAACTCTTCACTAAAGTTAATCGGGTGACGATAGTGTACTGATAACATAAAGAATCTAATTAACTGCGGGTCGTATTGCTTAATAATATCGTGAACTAAAATAAAGTTACCCAGCGATTTAGACATCTTCTCATTGTTAATATTAATATATCCATTATGCATCCAGTAACGTGCAAACGTTTTTCCAGTCAATGCCTCTGACTGCGCAATTTCATTTTCATGATGCGGGAACGCCAAGTCTTGCCCACCAGCATGAATGTCAATTGTATCCCCTAAGTACTTACGCGCCATTGCTGAGCATTCAATATGCCATCCTGGACGTCCTTGCCCCCAAGGGCTTTCCCAGAAGATTTCTCCTTCTTTCGCAGCTTTCCATAAAGCAAAATCAAGAGGGTCTTGTTTCTTTTCCCCTACCTCAATACGAGCACCGTGACGTAAATCTGCGATTGGTTGATGTGATAATTTACCGTAACCTTCGAATTCCTTCGTCTTAAAGTACACATCACCCTCTGATTCATATGCATACCCTTTATTCACAAGTTCTTGAATAAATTCAATAATGATATCCATATTTTCTGTTACACGAGGATGAACTGTTGCGTGTTTGCAACCTAGTGCTGTTACATCTTCAAAGTACGCTTCAACAAAACGATCAGCAATCGTTGGTACATCTTCACCTAATTCATTTGCCGCTTTAATTAATTTATCATCTACGTCCGTAAAGTTAGATACATATTGCACATCGTATCCTTTGTATTCTAAATAACGACGCACTGTATCGAATACCATAGGAGGTCTTGCATTCCCAATATGAATGTAGTTATAAACTGTAGGTCCGCATACATACATCTTTACCTTATTTTCTTCTAATGGAACAAACTCTTCTTTTTGACGTGTTAACGTATTATAAATGTGAATAGTCATTTTTATCCTTCCTTTCTACCTTTAATTCCAATTGTTTCTTCAATTTATCAAGTTCTACTTCCATAGCCTTTAATTTATCAAAAATCGGATCTGGAAGGTCAGAGTGATTTAATTCTTGACCAATCTTTACTCCATTTTGAATAACGACACGGCCAGGTATACCTACAACTGTAGAATGTGCAGGAACTTCTTTTAATACGACAGACCCTGCTCCGATTTTAGAATTCTCTCCCACAGTAATAGACCCAAGAACTTTAGCACCCGTCGCAATTAATACATTATCCTGAATTGTTGGGTGCCTCTTCCCTTTTTCTTTTCCTGTACCACCTAATGTAACCCCTTGATAAATCGTTACATTATCACCAATTTCACAAGTTTCTCCAATTACAACTCCCATTCCATGATCTATAAAAAAGCGTCGACCAATAGTTGCTCCTGGATGGATCTCAATGCCAGTAAAAAAGCGGCTCACTTGTGAAACAAAACGTGCAAGAAAGAAAAAATTTCTTTTATAAAAAGCATGTGCAATTCGATGGGCCCAAACTGCATGTAATCCAGAGTAAGTTAAAATGACTTCGAAATAACCTCTTGCCGCTGGATCCTGTTCAAAAACGACTTCAATATCTTCCCGAAGCCTCTTAAACATCGGTGTTCCCTCCCCTTTATGGGCTGCTTTTTTGTCGAACGAACTAACTCCCCTAACTCATCACTTCTCCCCTAATTCTTTATATAAGGAGATAAATTCTATATTCATACCTATTTACACGGTATAAAAAAAAGGCGTCTCTGTCATATTGACAGAGACGCCTTTTAAGCGCGGTTCCACTCTGTTTAGGCTTAAAAAAAGCCTCAAACTCATCCATGATAACGGTGTACACCGCTTCTGCTTACTTTGCGGCCTAAGACATCCCACGAAGCAATTCGCTGTTCAGCAGAAGACTCGAAGGGGCATTTCAAAAATCCGCTTATAAACCACTCCCAGCCTAAAGGTGGTTCTCTCTGTAAAAAGCCTGATTTTCTACTTCTCCTTCTCGTCGCTTTTCCTTATTAGGTTTTAGGTATACTTATTATATTTCTAAACCTAGAAAATGTTAACCAATTACTTTTTGAAGACGATTTAAAACTTTTTCTTTTCCAAGAAGTGCAATAGCATTCGGAAGCTCTGGACCATGCGTTTGTCCTGTAGTTGCAACACGGATTGGCATAAATAAATTTTTACCTTTATGTCCTGTTTCCTTTTGAACTGCTTTAATCGCTGCCTTAATTGCTGCTGGCTCCATTGCTTCTAGAGCTTCTATTTGACCAGCAAATGCACGAAGTACTTCAGGTACTTGTTCACCATTTAATACTTCTTGTCCTTCTTCTTCATAATCAACATGATCTTTAAAGAACATTTCAGAAAGCTCTACAATTTCAGCTCCAAAACTCATTTGTTCATGGTATAAAGCAATTACATCACGAATCCAAGCTTGGTCTTGTTCGCTTAAAGTTTCTCCCACACGTCCAGCTTTCACTAAATGCGGTAAGCTTAACTCTACAACCGTATCTAAATCTTGCTTTTTCATATACTGGTTGTTCATCCATTTTAGTTTTTGAGAATCAAATAATGCAGGTGATTTTGATAAACGAGCTGCATCGAACATTTTGATAAACTCATCTTTAGAGAAGATTTCTTCTTCTCCTACCGGAGACCAACCTAGTAGTGCAATAAAGTTAAAGATTGCTTCTGGAAGATACCCAAGCTCTTTATATTGCTCAATAAATTGAATAATAGATTCATCACGCTTACTTAACTTTTTACGACTTTCATTAACAATTAGAGTCATATGACCGAATTGTGGAATATCCCAGCCGAAAGCTTCATAAATCATCATTTGTTTCGGTGTATTTGAAATATGATCATCACCACGAAGTACATGTGTAATTTCCATTAGATGATCATCTACTGCTACTGCAAAGTTATAAGTTGGAATTCCATCTTTTTTCACAATAACAAAATCACCGAAATCATTTGAATGGAACGCAACTTCATCTTTTACAATATCTTTGAATGTGTAGTCACGATCAGCTGGTACACGGAAACGAATACTTGGAATACGTCCCTCAGCTTCAAATTCTTTCACTTGTTCTTCAGTTAATTCACGGTGGTTACCTGCGTAACGAGGTGTTTCACCGCGAGCGATTTGTCCTTCACGCTCTGCTTCTAGCTCTTCTTCTGTCATATAACATTTATAAGCTAGACCACGCTCTAATAAATCTTCATATAATTTTTTATAAATATCTAAACGCTCTGTTTGGCGATATGGTCCAAATTCACCACCAACATCAACACCTTCATCCCAGTCCATACCGAGCCATTTCAAGTATTTTAATTGGCTTTCTTCTCCACCAGCCACGTTACGTTTTACATCAGTATCTTCAATACGAATAATAAATTTGCCATCTAAATGACGAGCAAATAAATAATTAAATAATGCCGTACGCGCATTTCCGATATGTAAGTGTCCTGTTGGACTTGGCGCGTAGCGCACTCTCACTTGCTTTTCCATAATTGGTACACCTTCCATTCTTAATGTCAACACATTCTATAATTGTACACCAAAAAAATGTGATTATCCATCTTACGAATTAAAAACCATTATTTTTTCTGTAATAAAACAACCGCTTGAGAAGCAATCCCTTCTTCTCTACCTGTAAATCCTAATTTTTCTGTTGTTGTTGCCTTTACATTAATGTTATTGATAGACGTTTCTAACAGTTCACTAATGCGCTTACGCATGCTCTCAATATGTGGTGCCATTTTTGGTTTTTGAGCAATAATTGTACAATCTAAATTTCCTAACTCGTAACCTTGTTCACGCACAAATTCCCAAACTTTTTGTAACAATACAGCTGAATCTGCATCTTTAAAAGCTGGGTCTGTATCAGGAAAATGCTTTCCGATATCTCCTGCTGCAATCGCACCTAAACATGCATCAGCAATCGTATGTAACAATACATCTGCATCTGAATGACCAATTAATCCTTTCTCGTGTGGAATTGTAATTCCACCGATAATCAACGGACGCCCTTCCGCAAATTCATGTACATCAAAACCTTGTCCAATTCGAAACATCCTTACTTCCTCCTTAAGCTAAACTACTGAGCTTTATGACTCTATATTATATCGCTATCCTTATAAAGAAAAGCCCGGCTGTTGCCGAGCTTTTCTTTATTAACACATCATCAACGTTATTTCTTCTGAACACGAAGGAAACTTTCAGCAATTAGTAGATCTTCCGGAGTCGTCACTTTAATATTATAGTAACTCCCCTCCACTACACCAACTTGCTTCCCAACGCGTTCTACGAGACTTGCATCATCTGTGCCAAGAAAACAACTTTGCTTTGCGCTTCTATGAGCTTCTAGCAAAAGAGAAACAGAGAATCCTTGTGGTGTTTGTACAGCGTTAAGTTGAGACCGCTCTACCGTTTCTACAACAACACCCTGCTCTACTTTCTTAACAGTATCTTTTACTGGCACTGCACAAATGGAAGCTCCATATTTTTCTGCTGCAGTTAATACATCGCGAATCACTTTATTCGTTACGAACGGGCGCGCCCCGTCATGAACAAGAACATATTCGACACCACTCGCATACTGAAGTGCGTTATATACGCTATCTTGTCTTTCGGCTCCACCCTGAATAAATTGTACCTGCTTTTCAATCTGGTACTTCTGCATCAACTCTTCAAAATACGGGCGTTCTTCTTCGTTAATTGCCATAATAATACTTTTGCACGCTTTATCTTTTTCAAAAGCACGCAATGTGTGCACAATAATTGGTACTTCATCTATAAGTAAAAATAACTTATTTTTACCAGCACCCATTCGTTTCCCTTGGCCCGCTGCCGGAATAATTAATGTATACATATTAATAATCCTCTACTTATAATGCTTTTTCTAGCAATTTACGTTTTGCGAAAATCATACGACCAGCCGATGTTTGTAATACGCTAGTAACAAGTACATCAAGTTGTGAACCCACATACTCTCTACCATCTTCTACTACAATCATCGTACCATCATCTAAGTATGCAACACCTTGATTCTGTTCTTTACCATCTTTCACAACATAAACACTTAATTCTTCACCAGGGAGTACGACTGGTTTAATCGCATTAGCTAAATCATTAATGTTTAACACCGTAACCCCTTGTAATTCAGAAACTTTGTTTAAATTGAAATCGTTTGTTACTACAGTTCCACCAGTGATTTTTGCCAACTTTACAAGCTTGCTATCTACTTCTTGGATATCATCGAAATCGCCTTCATAAATTTCTACCGGAATTGGCATCTCCTTTTGAATACGATTTAAAATGTCTAGCCCTCTGCGGCCACGATTACGCTTTAAAGCATCTGAAGAATCGGCAATATGCTGAAGCTCTTCTAATACGAATTGCGGAATGACAATTGTTCCTTCTAAAAACTTTGTTTGGCAAATATCTGCAATACGTCCGTCAATAATTACACTCGTATCAAGAATTTTCCAATGAGTCGTAGATTTTTCTGCTTCGACCTCTACCTCTTCATTCTCACTATTGTTTTTCTTCTTACCTCCGCGTTGGGGTAATGTAAATAATCCTAGCAATTCATTCCTCTTTTTAAACCCTACTTGGAATCCTAAATATCCAAGTAAAAGGGTGAAGAACACTTGCAACACCGTACTAATAACTGGAATTGTAAATTCACGAATTGGTATCAAAATTAAATATGCAACAATAAGACCAGAGATTAATCCTAATGTACCAAATAAAACATCTGCTACAGGCGCCTTTACAAGAGCCTCTTCAATATGCTTAATAAGTTGAACAATATAATCTACAAGCCAAAATGTTGTTAAAAATAAAATAATTGCACCAATAATTGCACGAACATACGATCCTTCCAACAAAGGAACCGCACCGATATCTAATACATTAATAATTTTTGGGATTAAGTAAATCCCTAACGCTCCCCCGATCACTAAAAAGAAGAGCTGTACAATCCGTTTTAACATCCAACCACCTCCTACTCATTATTAACCATTGTTTCGCTAATCAAAACGCCGAATGCAAAAGCGGACGTGTTTTTTTGTAAATAGTTTTATTTACCAATATATCATATCATATACCAAAAATGTTCTAGTGTCGTTATATTATAGAATCAATGTAATATTCTTAATTGTGTCTACTCATATAGAGATGCTCTTGAATTCTTTTTAGACCTTCTCGTATTTTCTTCGCTCTCACTTCTCCAATTCCTTCCACATCATCCAATTCATTAATAGTTGCTCGGCAAACACCTTGCAATGTTTTAAATCGATTAATTAAATTCTCGATAATAAGTGGCGGAACACGAGAAATCTTGCTTGTGATTCGGTACCCTCTAGGTGTCACACTTTCTTCTAAACTTGTTTGTCCTGGATACCCAAGTAATTTAACTAAATCACTATCCTCTAAAAGTTGTGTATTTGCAAGATCTTGTAACTTTTTCAAGATTTGATGATGGTCTTGTGTTTTCTCCTGGTGATAATCTTTAATTAACAATGCTGCCTCTGCCTCTAAATCAGCTAGTAATTCTGTAAGCTGTAAACGAATTAACCTACCTTCTGTTCCTAGCTCATGAATATAGCTCAATATTTCATTTTTTATACGCAGCACCATTTCAACACTATGTAAAACGTGAACCACCTCGGACATTGTAACGACCTCTTCAAATTCTAGAATACCCAAATTCGTAATGCCGTCATTCCATACAGCCTTATATTTTTCTAGCGTTTGAATTGCTTGATTTGCCTTCGTTAAAATGACACCTATATCTTTTAGTGTATAACGTAAGTTCCCTTGATATAGCGTAATTACATTACGTCTTTGTGAAATGGCCACAACAAGGCTGCCCGTCTGCTTTGCTACACGCTCTGCTGTTCGGTGACGCATACCTGTTTCAATAGAATCAATAGATGAATCCGGAACTAACTGTGCGTTTGCAATTAAAATTTTACTTCCAGTTTCATTTAAAATAAGTGCTCCATCCATTTTTGCTAATTCATATAAACTAGCAGGAGAGAATGCGCAATTAATATGAAAACCACCATCAACAATGCTTTTAATCTGCTCATTATACCCAAGAACAATTAGTCCCCCTGTTTGTGCACGAAGTACATTATCTATCCCTTCGCGCAGTGGTGTTCCCGGGGCCACGAGCTGTAAAATATTAATTATACTTTTGACACGTTGCTTATTTTCTTCCATAGCCTAGCCTCCTAATGTCAAACGAAGCGCTTCTCCTAAATTAGAAACACCTACAACCTCAATCCCCTCTGGAATTGTCCACCCCCCTAAATTTTTTCTAGGAATGATAGCACGTTGAAATCCTAATTTAGCTGCTTCTTGTACACGTTGTTCGATTCTTGATACTCTTCTTATTTCTCCAGTTAATCCAACTTCTCCTATTACCGCATCAGTTGGTGCCGTAGATTTATCTCTAAAACTTGAAGCTATACTTAAGGCAACAGCTAAATCAATTGCCGGTTCATCTAATTTCAAACCACCAGCTACTTTTAAATACGCATCTTGATTTTGTAATAGTAAACCTGTTCTTTTCTCTAGTACCGCCATAATAAGCGAGACACGATTATGATCAATTCCTGTCGCCATTCTTCGAGGATTTCCAAAACTAGTAGGGGAAATTAATGCCTGTATTTCTACTAAAACTGGTCTTGTTCCTTCCATTGAGGCAACTACTGTTGAACCTGCAACTCCAACTGGTCTTTCCTCAAGGAAAATTTCAGAAGGATTTAAGACTTCTGCAAGGCCAAGTTCTTTCATTTCAAAGATACCCATTTCATTCGTAGAACCAAAACGATTCTTTACAGCTCGTAAAATACGATATGTATGGTGTCGATCTCCTTCAAAGTAAAGAACTGCATCGACCATATGTTCTAACATACGCGGCCCCGCAATTGCACCTTCTTTTGTCACATGTCCTACGATGAAAATTGGGATTCCCTTTGTTTTTGCAAGTTTCATTAATTCTGCTGTACATTCACGTACTTGCGCCACGCTACCAGGAGCTGATGTCACCTCAGGTAAATGTATCGTTTGAATAGAATCAATAACAACAAAAGCAGGATTCATCTCTTCAATATGTGCTGCAATACGCTGTAAATCTGTCTCTGATACAACAAATAGATTACTACCATTTACATGTAAACGATCTGCACGAAGTTTAATCTGCTTTGCTGACTCCTCACCTGATATATACAATACATCATATGAAGCATCTGCTAATTGCGAGGAAATCTGTAATAATAACGTTGATTTTCCAATCCCAGGGTCCCCACCAATAAGTACTAAAGATCCATCTACAATTCCGCCACCTAGTACACGGTTAAACTCCTGAAATTTTGTTTCAATACGTGCCTCAGACTTTGTTTCTACTTCTGTAAGACGTCTTGGTTTTGTTACTTCTGTTTGAATTGCATTTGCATAATTTAGGCGTCTGGATGATACAACGGGTTCCATCTCTTCAACAAGCGAATTCCATTGACCACACCCTGGACATTTACCCATATATTTTGGTGATTGATAACCACACTCTTGACATGTGAATTTTGTTTTCTTTTTAGCCATATCTTTTTATATTTCACTTCGCTTTCATCTATAAACATTTGACCTTCTCGTACAAGAAAGAGGGCTATCTCGTAGCCCTCTTAGTTTGTCTATACTTATTTTACCTTTTCAGCACTATGAATGACAAATGTTTCCCCTTCTACATCAAAGATAACTTTTTGTCCTTTCTCAATAGCACCTTTTAAAAGTTCTTCCGATAGTCTATCTTCTACATGCTTCTGAATTGCTCTACGTAGTGGACGAGCACCATATTCACGATCAAACCCTTTATCAGCAATAGCTGCAATCGCTCCTTCTGTTAATTGCAATTCAATTTCTTGTTCTTTTAAGCGATTCACTAACTGATTTACCATAAGAGTCACAATTTCTTGAATATGTTTTTTCTCAAGCATATGGAATACGATAATTTCATCAATACGGTTTAAGAATTCTGGACGAAATGCCTTTTTCAGCTCATCCATTACTTTACCTTTCATATCCGAATAATCACGGCTTTCATCTTGTACGTTAAATCCAAGATGTTTGTTACGTTTTAACGCCTCAGCACCAACGTTAGACGTCATAATAACAATCGTATTACGGAAGTCAACTGTACGTCCTTTAGAATCAGTTAAACGACCATCTTCCAATACCTGTAGTAAAATATTAAATACATCAGGATGCGCCTTCTCTACTTCATCTAATAGGACAACTGAATACGGCTTACGACGAACCTTCTCTGTTAATTGTCCGCCTTCTTCATACCCAACATATCCTGGAGGAGAACCAACTAAGCGAGAAGTTGAATGTTTCTCCATATACTCAGACATATCAATGCGAATCATTGCATCCTCATCACCGAACATAGATTCTGCCAATGCTCTTGCTAATTCTGTTTTACCTACACCTGTTGGCCCTAAGAAAATAAATGAACCAATTGGACGTTTCGGATCTTTCAGTCCTGCTCTTGCACGACGAACAGCTTTCGCTACAGCCACTACCGCTTCATCCTGGCCGATGACACGATCATGAAGAATGGATTCTAAGTTTAATAATTTATCAGTCTCTGTTTGTGCAAGTTTAGAAACAGGGATACGTGTCCATGTAGAAACGACATTTGCAATATCTTCTACCGTAACCTCTGAATTTTCTTTTCCTTGTTGTTCTTTCCACTGACGCTTTGTATCTTCCAATTTCTCACGTAAGCGTTGTTCCATATCACGTAAGGAAGCAGCCTTTTCAAACTCTTGACTTTGTACAGCCGCATCTTTTTCTTTTCGAATTTCCTCAAGATTCACTTCAAGCTCTTTTAAGTTTGGTGGTGTTGTATAAGAACGTAAGCGAACCTTTGAAGCAGCTTCATCAATTAAATCAATTGCTTTATCTGGTAAGAAACGATCCGTAATATAACGATCGGAAAGTTTCACAGCTGCATCAATTGCATCATCTGTAATAGACACACGGTGATGGGCCTCATAACGATCGCGTAAACCTTTCAAGATTTGAGTTGATTCTTCTAGACTCGGCTCATCAACATGAATTGGCTGGAAACGTCTCTCTAAAGCTGCATCCTTTTCAATATATTTACGATACTCATCTAAAGTTGTCGCACCAATACATTGTAATTCTCCGCGTGCTAAAGATGGTTTTAAAATATTTGATGCATCGATTGCACCTTCTGCTCCACCTGCACCGATTAATGTATGAAGTTCATCAATAAATAGAATAATATTCCCTGCTTGACGTATTTCATCCATTACTTTCTTTAAACGATCTTCAAACTCACCACGATATTTCGTCCCAGCTACCACTGTTCCCATATCTAGTGTCATAACACGCTTATCTCTTAACGTTTCAGGAACTTCATTATTTACGATTTGCTGTGCTAACCCTTCAGCAATTGCTGTTTTACCTACACCAGGCTCTCCAATTAACACTGGATTGTTTTTTGTTCTACGGCTTAACACTTCAATTACACGTTGAATTTCTTTACTACGTCCAATAACAGGATCCAAACGATTCTCACGTGCAACAACTGTTAAGTCGCGCGCTAAACTGTCTAGTGTCGGTGTATTGGCATTTGTCGATGAACCACCTTGGTGACCTGAACTTGCCTCGTTACTTCCAAGAAGTTGTAACACTTGTTGTCTTGCTTTGTTAAGGCTGACGCCTAAATTATTTAAAACACGTGCCGCTACACCTTCACCTTCACGGATTAAGCCAAGTAAAATATGTTCTGTTCCAACGTAAGAATGTCCTAGCTTACGCGCTTCATCCATAGACAATTCAATAACTTTTTTAGCACGAGGTGTATAATGTACAGTTTGAGAAGCTTCTGTTCCACGTCCAATTAACGCTTCTACCTCTTTTTGCACTTTCTCCGGGCTCAATCCAAGAGCAATTAACGCTTTTGCTGCAATTCCTTCACCTTCGCGTACAAGCCCAAGTAAAATATGTTCTGTTCCAATATTATTATGCCCAATGCGAATTGCTTCCTCTTGAGATAAAGCTAATACTTTCTGTGCTCTTTCTGTAAATCTTCCAAACATCATAGAAATCGCCTCCTACTTGCGCTTAGTTTTTTTCAATACGTAATCGCTCACGGATTAAGGTTGCTCTTCGATAATCTCTTTCTTCTGGTCCTAAAGGTCCTCCTGCGTATTGTTGTAAAATACCTGGTTGCGTAAGAACCATTAGCTCAGTCAAAATATTTCTCGATATACCTTTTATATATCCTAGATCAATACCAAGTCGTACATCCGATAAGCAAGTTGCCGCTTCTGCAGATTGAATTAAACGACTATTTGCTAGTATACCGTAAGAACGATAAACCTTATCTTCAAGCTCAATACTCGAATTTTGTACAATTAATTCTCTGGCCAATTTTTCTTGTTGTATAATTTGCTGCATGACACTCTTTAAATCTGCAATAATATCTTCTTCGGATTTCCCTAGCGTCATTTGATTTGATACTTGAAATATATTACCTAACGCTTCGCTACCTTCACCGTATATTCCTCTTACTACTAAACCTAATTTTTGAATTACTTGTATAATACGGCTAATTCTTTTTGTTAAAACCAGCCCTGGTAAATGAATCATTACAGAAGCTCTTAATCCTGTACCAACGTTAGTAGGACAACTCGTAATATATCCAAGTGATTCATCAAAAGCATATTCAACCTCTTTCTCAATCCAATTATCTATTTGATTGGCGCTTTGAAGCGCCTTTGATAACTGTAGTCCTGGAAATAGGCACTGAATCCTAATGTGGTCTTCCTCATTAAGCATCACACTAATGTGTTCGCTTTCTGATAACAGACATGCTCCATATTCAGTCCCTGCTAGATTTGGACTAATTAAATGCTTTTCGACTAAAACTCTCCTTTGAAGAGGCGTTAATTCATTCATTTTTAATAGTCCAAACTTCCCAAAGGGCTCTACCGCTTTATTTATAAATTTCTTTTTAAATAATTCTTGAACCTTTTGAGCTTCCTCTTCGTTTTGCATAGTAGAAAATTGATATTGCTTAAAATTACGAGCCAAACGAATTCGACTACTTAAAACAATATCAGAATCAGGGCCATCCCCCTTCATCCATGGACTAATCGCTTCATTCATAATTTTGTCCAGTGACATAGAACTACTCCCCCTCTCTATGCTCACTAAGCTGAGTTTCAAGCCCTCGAATTTCATCTCTTACCTCAGCAGCTTTCTCAAACTCCTCATTCTGTACATATTGTTTCAGAATAAGTTTTAGTTCATCTAATTCTTTCTTTAAGTGGATATTTCCTTCCATTCGTTCCGGAATTTTTCCACAATGTTCTGTATGTCCACCATGAAGTCGTTTTAACAATGGGTTTAAGTGTCCTTTAAATGTATCGTAACAAGAAGCACAACCAAGGCGTCCCACCTTTGTAAAATGTTCGTATGTCATCTTACAACCTGGACATCTTATTGTATTTGTATTTGAAAACCCGTTTTTTCCTTCTCCAAACATTGTTGATTCACCGTGTAATAAACCAGCAAATACATCATGAAATGAAAAGTTAGACTGTGATGATTGAAAGAAAGACGTATAGCCACTTTGCTCTGCACATTGCTCACAAAGATGAACTTCCGCCTTCTTCTCGTTGATTACTTTTGTATAATGTAAAGTTGCTGGTCTTATATTACAGTTTTGACAAGTCATCAATATCCCCACCTTTACAACAGGAACGATCTACCTCATGATACTTTTCATACATTACTAGATTGTCCTCTTTCCTTAATCCATTTAGATAAAAGTACATGCTCTTTTTCAAAACTTCTACAATATTTAACTGCCCTATCTTAATTATCATTCTTTTACAAAAGCTGTATTTATTTATATTTCAGTGTTCTTAACATTGCGCATAATATTCGAGCCCTAAGTTCATCTCGAGAAGGAATATCCATTGATAATACAGAACGATCTAGTACACTTAACATTAGTTTTGCTTCACGGCCTGTTATGATTCCCTCTTCTAATAAACGTATAATCATACTCTCTGCATTCCCTTGTGCAACGCTATGATCAATCATATGAAGCATTTGATCAATAATGTCTATATCATCATGCAGTTTGACTTTTATAATGCGAATGTAACCTCCTCCACCACGTTTACTTTCTACTACAAATCCTCTTTCTAATGTAAAACGGGTATTGATTACATAATTGATTTGAGATGGTACGCACTCGAATCGATCCGCAATCTCATTTCTTTTGATTTCAATCACATTATTATTACTTAAGTCAATAACTTGCTTTAGATATTGCTCAATGATATCAGATATATTTCTCATTTATCCGCCACCTTTATTGACTTTGACTATCTTTGACTTTAATTATATACGTATTAATAAAATTTGCAACTCTTTTGCTTATTCACTATCCTAGCCACATTCCCCTGCATTTAATCAAAATAGTAATTATTTAAGGACATTTTTTTAATTACTATGGATTATAAAAGAAAACACGAAAAAACACGAGTCATTTGACTCGTGTTTAGTTGCTTGGCGACGTCCTACTCTCACAGGGACAAGGTCCCAACTACCATCGGCGCTAGAGAGCTTAACTTCCGTGTTCGGTATGGGAACGGGTGTGACCTCTCTGCCATCATCACCAAACT
>NZ_JBYEZL010000011.1:0-48446 GCF_057624735.1 Bacillus sp. LQ01
GGCACGCCGCCAGCGTTCATCCTGAGCCAGGATCAAACTCTCCAATAAAGTTAGTTTGTCTAGCATCTAAAATAAAAATTGACGTTTCACGTTGTTTGTTTCGTTCAGTTTTCAAAGAACTACTTTGTCGCTCAGAAGCGACTTTATCAATATAACATTTCGTTATATTTTCGTCAACAACTTTTTTTAATAAGTTGTTTTTCGTTTGTTTTGTTTGTTACCTTTCGTGGCAACGAATATAAATATACCAGTTTGATTATTAAAATGCAATAGTTTTTCTAATAAAATTTTTAACTTAGTAAAAAAGTATAAAAACAGCACATTTCTTCTATATAAATATAATTTCTCGCACTATCAAGATTTACTATACCCACGCAACTCATGCTCAAATAAAAAAAGCTTTGGAGAAATCTCCAAAGCTTAGTCTTGTTTATGGCGCATAGCAGGGAATAATAATACATCACGAATAGATGGTGCATTTGTTAATAACATAACTAGACGATCAATACCGATTCCTAATCCACCCGTAGGAGGCATACCGTACTCAAGAGCTTCAATATAATCGTCATCCATCATGTGAGCTTCGTCATTACCTTGTTCGCGCTCTTTTAATTGCGCTTCAAAACGTTCTTTTTGATCGATTGGATCATTTAACTCAGTGAATGCATTTGCATGTTCACGCGCAACGATAAATAATTCGAAACGATCTGTAAATCTTGGATCTTCATCATTCTTTTTCGCAAGCGGCGAGATTTCTACCGGATGACCGTAAATAAATGTTGGTTGGATTAATTTATCTTCTACTTTTTGTTCGAAGAATTCATTTATAATATGACCAACTTCCATTGTATCTTTAATTTCTACATTATGTTCTTTTGCAAGTTCACGCGCTTCTTCTATACTCATCGGATTCCAGAAATCAGCTCCAGAGTATTGCTTAATCGCATCTACCATATGAAGACGTGTCCATTCTGGTTCTAGATTAATTTCATAATCACCATACTGGATTGTTGTTGTACCCAGTACTTTTTTCGCGATATGAGCAACCATATCTTCTGTTAACTTCATAATATCTTTATAATCAGCGTATGCTTCATATAATTCAATCATCGTAAACTCAGGGTTATGACGAGTTGATACACCCTCATTACGGAATACACGGCCGATCTCATATACTTTTTCTAAACCACCCACAATAAGACGCTTTAAATGTAGCTCAATTGCGATACGCATATATAATTCCATATCTAACGCATTATGGTGTGTAGTGAAAGGACGCGCAGAAGCTCCACCTGCAATTGCATGCATCATAGGTGTTTCCACTTCAAGATAACCGTTGTCATCTAGGTATCTTCTCATCTCACGAATAATTTTACTACGAGTAACGAACGTTTCACGACTTTCCATACTTGTAATTAAGTCTAAGTAACGTTGACGGTAGCGTTGTTCAACATCTTTTAATCCATGGTATTTATCTGGTAATGGACGAAGAGATTTCGTTAATAGCGTAAAGCCTGTTGCTTTTACTGAAAGTTCTCCAACGTTTGTTTTGAACACTTTACCTTCAATACCTACTAAATCACCTAAATCTGCTGTTTTAAATAATTCGTACTCGTCATCTCCAACAGCATCTTTACGAACATAAATTTGAACTTGTCCATGTAAATCTTGAACATGTGCAAATCCAGCTTTCCCTTTTCCGCGTTTTGTCATAATACGACCAGCGATAGAAACAGCGATTTCCTTCTCCTCTAATTCCTCTTTAGAGAACTCTCCATATAGACTCACTAAGTCAGTTGTTGAATTTGTGCGTTCAAATCTTTTACCGAACGGGTCAATTCCTTGTTCACGTAAATTATGTAGCTTTTCACGACGAACAATCAATTGGTCGTTTAATTCTTCGTGGTTCATGTTATCCATGATATTGATATCACTCCAGCTCTATTTAATTTTACAATATATACAGTATAGCATTTTCTACTCAACTAGAAAAACTGCCAGCAACTAACTGGCAGCTCTTCTTTCTTTCACGTAATTATAGGAAGTGTATAGAAGAATGTCAATCTCCTATGTCCATTATTAACCAACGTAAATTGTTTGTTGTTTCGCTTCCACTTCTTCTACAAATGTACCTAACACATTCGCAAGGTCTTCCCGTGTGTTACAAGCATTAATACCATTACGTACACTCGCATTACCACGAACACCTTTTAAATACCAAACTGCATGTTTTCTCATCTCTCTTACAGCGACACTTTCATTCTTTAAGTCGATAAGACGATCTAGATGCAACATACATACATCAATTTTCTCGCGCACTGTTGGTTCCGGCATTAATTCACCTGTCTCCAAATACTTTACCGTACGATAAATCATCCACGGATCTCCAAGAGCAGCACGCCCAATCATAACACCATCTACACCGATTTCATCAAGCATACGCTTTGCATCTTGCGGCGTTGCGACATCACCATTTCCGATAACCGGGATATTTACAGATTGTTTTACTTGTTTAATAATATCCCAATCCGCTTTTCCTTCATACATTTGCACTCGTGTACGTCCGTGAACCGCCACAGCTTGGCCACCAGCACGCTCAACAGCCCTAGCATTTTCTATTGCGAAAATATGTTCTTCATCCCAACCGATACGCATTTTAACTGTAACCGGCTTTTCAACAGCATCTACAACCGCTGCTACTATTTCATATATTTTATTCGGGTCTAAAAGCCACCTTGCTCCAGCATCACATTTAACGATTTTCGGCACTGGACAACCCATATTAATATCAATTATGTCTGCTGTCGTATATTTATCTACATATTTCGCAGCATCTACAAGAGTTTCTTTCTCTCCACCAAAAATTTGTAAACTTAATGGCTTTTCTCTCTCGTCGATATATAACATATCTAATGTTCTTTTATTATTAAGTAATATTGCCTTATCACTTACCATTTCAGCACAAACTAATCCGGCACCAAATTCTTTTACTGTTAAACGGAATGCAGAGTTACACACTCCCGCCATCGGTGCTAGTACAACCGGATTTTTCATCTCGATATTTGCAATCTTTAACAATCAATCTACTCCTTCCTGTACAATCACTTTGGCATTAATTCCTCTATCGAAACATTTAATGCCTTAGCAACTTCTACTACAAAATCTTGAGAAGGCGATCTATTCCCTCTCTCAACCTCACCTAAAACAGATACAGATACCCCTAGTGCTTTAGCAAAACCTTCTTGTGTGTAACCTTTTAGCTTTCGAAAAGCACGAATGCGTCTTCCCCATTTTTCTGCTTCCATACCGTTACTCCCTCTCGCCTTTTCATTTCTTCTACTTGTGAACATGAAATGTTTTGTTTTATGTCTTGATTAATTTCTAACAACGGAACGATAACAAAAGCTCTTTCAAACATCCGCGGATGCGGAACAATAAGATTCTCTGCTTCAATATTCTCTTGATTATAAAGTAAAATGTCAAGGTCGATAGTCCTCGGCCCCCACCTAATTTCCCTTTTTCTTCCTAGGTCATTTTCTACTTTTTGTGTTACTTTCAATAATTCTTGTGGTGATAAATTGGTAGAAATTTTTATAACTAAATTTAAAAAGCAACTTTGGTCAGTATAGCCAACTGGCTCAGTTTCATATACAGATGAAATATCATCAACCTGAATATAAGGATTTTTATTTAAAAACTGAATCGCTTCGGTTAGATACGTATAACGCTCTCCAATATTTGACCCTAATGCAATGTAAGCTATATTGTTCATGGACGTTCTCTCGTAATTTCTACTGCTACAGCACGATAATGACCCGGTATCGGTGGATCCGGCTTAATTACCTTAATTGTACAGCGCGAAATACTTTCATATTGTTTTAATATATCTGCAGCAATATTTTCAGCGATACTCTCCACAAGCTTATACTTTCTATCCTCAACAACTTTTCTACATAATTCGAAAAGCTCGCCATAATTGACCGAATGCTCTAAGTCATCACTTTCCCCTGCACGCTTTAAATCCAACTCCACCGTTAAGTCAACTTTAAATCTCTGACCTAATTTATTCTCCTCTGGGAACACGCCATGATAACCATAAAACTCCATATCATGGATATAAATTTTATCCAATTACCTTACCCCCTTACCAATCATCGCATCCATCATTTTAGCCATACGCGCCATTTCTTTCACATCATGGACACGAACAAACTCACAGCCCTTTTCAATACCAAGACAAACAGTAGCTCCCGTTCCCTCAAGGCGTTCCTCTACTGGCAAATCTAATACGTGCCCAATAAAGGACTTTCTCGAAGTACCTAAGAGAACCGGATAACCTAGCACATTTAACTGTTCTAAATTACGCATCGCCTCTAAGTTCTGCTCAGGTGTTTTAGCAAAACCGATACCTGGATCTAAAATAATATTCTCATCTCGCACACCAGCATTTTTAGCAATTTTAATACTGTCATACAAATCAGCAATCATATCCGCCATTAAATTACGATAATTCATGTTATCGCGGTTATGCATTAAAATGATGGGTACATCGTAATGAGCTGCGACTTCAGCAATTTTCGGCTCCGCCTTCGCTCCCCAAATATCATTAATAATATGAGCACCAGCCTCAATTGCTTGCTTTGCAACTTCAGCTTTATATGTATCGATAGATATAGGCAATTTTACTTCTTTTGAAACTGCTTGAATCATCGGGACAACTCGCTTTATTTCTTCTTCTACTGATACTTTAGCAAAACCCGGGCGAGTAGATTCGCCACCAATATCAATAATATGAGCACCTTCACCTTGCATTTCTTTTGCGTGACGTACCGCAGCATCTACCTCGTTGTAACTCCCACCATCAGAAAACGAATCTGGTGTTACATTTAAAATCCCCATAATTAATGTCTTTTCATTTAAATTCAATGTATATTCGCCGCAGCGTAAATCATAATCCCACTTCAAACTACACATCTCCTCTTCGTAATTCATTTTTGCTCCATAATTTCTCTCTTTGCATTCCATAAAGGTACATTAAACTTTTTGTAACCACTCCTACTTTACCCGGAAAATCCTGCGCTTCTATACGATAAAGCGGAACAATTTCTTGAATGGAGTTTGTTACGAAGACTTCATCCGCTGAAAGTAGCTCATCTTTTGTAAAGAAACCTTCCTTTACTTCTATATTTAATTCTTCAGCACTCTTTATAATAAACGCACGAGTGATACCATTTAAAATCCCTGTCTCTAACGAAGGTGTATATAAAACATCACCTTTCACAAAAAATAGATTGGAAACAATACCCTCTGCAACATAACCTGCTTCAGTAAGAAAAATACCTTCCTTACTCACAACATTTCCAATTTCACGCTTCCCTAAAATATTATTTAAATAATGATGAGACTTCAGACGAAATGTTCCTTCCGGTGTATTTCGCACTTGTTTTAGAATAACACCTTCTTTTTCCACTACATCTCCTGGAGCTGTTAAAGGTTTTATAAAAACAATAACCGAAGGCTCTTCATACATTTCCGTTTGTAATCCTATTTCATCTATACCCGCTGATACATTAAAACGTACATATGCATGCTTCAATTCATTCTTAGCGAGTAAATCTTTCAAAATAAGCATCACGTCATTTTTTGTCATTGTCCATTTAATTTGCAATGTATCCAGCGCTTCTATTAAACGGTCATAATGATCATCCAATAAGAAAGGATGACCATTATAAATACGAAACGTTTCAAAAACTCCAAGACCATATAAATAACCATGATCATAAGGAGAAATTTTCGCTTCACTTGCTTCTACATACTGACCATTTACGTAAATTAACATAACGTTGCACTTGGACTGTATTTACAAATGAAATTCTGTAACAACTCTTTCCCATGAGAAGTCATAATAGATTCCGGATGGAATTGCACACCCTCTATCGGCAATGTCTTATGACGAAGTGCCATAATTTCTCCTTCCTCTGTCCAAGATGTTACCTCTAAGCAATCGGGTAACGTCTCTTTCTTAACAATAAGGGAATGATAGCGCGTCGCAGTAAACGGATTAGGAATATCCGAAAAAATCGTCTTTCCATCATGATGCATAAGCGACGTTTTCCCATGCATTAATCGTTCTGCACGGACAACCTCTCCACCAAACACTTGTGCAATGGATTGATGCCCTAGACAAACTCCAAAAATCGGAATCTTTCCAGCAAAGTATTTAATAACTTCCATACTAATCCCCGCTTCATTAGGACTACATGGACCTGGAGAAATCATTAGAAAATCTGGTTTCATATTCTCAATATCTGAAATGGTCACTTCATCGTTACGTTTAACAACGAGCTCTTGTCCAAGTTCTCCAAGAAACTGCACTAAATTAAATGTAAAAGAATCATAATTATCAATCATTAATATCATTTCTCTCACCTAACCGTTTCTTCGCTACGTTCTTTTGCACGCCATAAAGCAATCGCCTTTTTTAACGACTCTTTATATTCATTTTCTGGATTTGAATCAATTACAATTCCCGCCCCTGCTTGTACATGAGCTTTTCCATCTTTAGCAAGAAGCGTTCTAATTACAATATTCAATTCTGTATCTCCAGAATAACCAATCCAACCGATTGAACCTGTATAAATCCCTCTTCGAACAGGTTCTAATTCCTCAATAATTTCCATCGTACGTATTTTCGGGGCACCAGTAATTGTTCCCCCAGGGAATACAGCCTTCACTAAATCAAAAGCATCTTTATCTTCTTCCACCTCACCACGCACATTAGAAACAATATGCATAACATGTGAGTATTTCTCAATTACCATAAATTCATCTACTTCTACAGTGCCATATTTACAAACACGTCCTAAATCATTTCTTTCTAAATCCACAAGCATTACATGCTCTGCTCTTTCTTTTTCGTTCTCAATTAATTCTCTTGCTAATTCTTCATCCTCTTGCTCATCCGCGCCTCTAGATCTCGTTCCAGCAATTGGTCTTGTACTTACTTCAGTTCCTTGTTTCTTAATTAACAACTCTGGCGATCCACTAACAATTTGAAAATCCCCAAGCTCCAGGTAACCCATATATGGAGATGGATTAATTTCACGAAGACTTGTATAAATTTCTAGTGGGTGTGTCTGTAACGTTCTTTCTTGTCTCGTCGACAAGTTTACTTGGAACACATCACCCGCCCCAATATATTCTTGAATACATTCAACTGCCTTCATAAAGCCGGCTTCAGTAAAAGCAACTGCTTCACTTTTCTTTTCAGGACTTTCAAAGGGCACAGTCACTTCAGGCGCTTCTGTCATCCAAAGACTCTTCCACTCATTTAGCCGTTCTTTTGCCTCTTCATATTTATCTACATAATGCGTAATAACCCATAACACTTGTTCTTTTTGATCATAGACAAATACGTCATCAAATAATAAAAAGAAGATGTCAGGTATATTAATATCATCTTCCGCAAGAGAAGGCAGCTTTTCAATATAACGGATACAGTCATAACTGAAATAGCCAATTGCACCACCTTGAAAAGGCGGATACTCTGGGTTATAGTCCGTCTTCCATTGTTCCATATATTCTTGCATTAAATCTAACGGATTCCCTCGTTTTATTGTTTCCTTACCACTTTCACTTATATGTAACGTTTCATCCTTCCCTCGGATTACCGCTACTGGGTTCAGCCCTACAATGTTATAACGACCGCCACGGCCGCTTTCTAACAAAATATGTTGCGATTTACCCTGAGAAAGAAATTTATATTGCTTAAAGAAATCTAACTGATATGGAATAGAAAGCGCTAAAGATTTTCTTCGTTGCATATCAACACCCCGTCTTCTTTTATCCCACCTTCTTAGATTAACCAGCTCAAACTACATAAGTTATTTATATAGAGATTGATTATACTCGAAGGCTAGTGAAAATAATTTAATTATACTACCTCTTATTTTACATGAAGTTTTCTAGTCATTCACTCTTTTCCTATTTCCAATCCCAAAAGAAAAAGCACCCTTTTTCAAGGATGCTTTTTCAATCGCGTTTAATTATGATTCAAATTGATAAAGTGGTGTACTTAAATAACGTTCACCGTTACTCGGGATAATAACAAGTACCTTTTTCCCTTTACCTAACTTTTTCGCAACTTCTGTTGCTGCATAAATAACTGCGCCTGAAGAGATACCAACTAAAATACCTTCCTCTTTAGCCACTCTTCTCGCATATTCAAATGCTTGCTCTGTTTTCACTTGAATAATTTCATCATATACTTCTACATCCAACGTCTCCGGAACAAATCCCGCCCCAATTCCTTGGATTTTATGTGGACCTGGTTTCCCACCAGATAATACTGGTGAATCTGCAGGTTCTACTGCATAAATTTTAATATCTTTATACGCTTCCTTCAGTACTTCACCAGCACCAGTAATCGTTCCACCTGTACCAATACCTGCAATAAACGCATCTAATTGGTCACCCATTTGTTCAATAATTTCTGGACCTGTTGTTAAACGGTGAATTTCTGGATTCGATTGGTTTTTGAACTGTTGTGGTATAAAGTAGCCATGCTCTTTTGCTAATTCAGTCGCTTTACGAATTGCTCCACCCATTCCTTCAGGCCCTGGAGTCAATACTAATTCCGCACCGTAAGCACGTAATAAATTACGACGCTCAATACTCATTGTTTCTGGCATTACTAAGATTGCATTATATCCTTTAGCAGCCGCTACCATCGCTAAACCAATTCCTGTGTTACCACTTGTCGGCTCAATGATTGTATCGCCCTCTTTTAATAATCCATTTTTTTCAGCATCTTCAATCATAGCTAATGCGATACGATCTTTAACGCTACTCCCCGGATTCATAAATTCTAATTTTAAGTATATATCTGCGCTGTCTGATTCTACGATGCGGTTCAACTTAACGATCGGCGTTTTCCCGATTAATTCTGAAACTGATTGTGCCACTCGCATTCCTGTCACTCCTAACACCGAGTATTTTTATTGGTTTTATCTATATTTAGATTTTGTCAGAAAATTCCCTGTTTGTCAATTCATTTGGAGGATTGCTCCTCTTAATTCCCTTATTACAAATTCTCGATTAAATTTGTAATATCTTCTTTAGAGAACTTGTATCGTTCATTACAGAAATGACAGTGAACTTCTGTCTCTTCCTCTTCTTCACGAACTTGCTCTAACTCTGTTTTACCTAAACTAATTAATACACTCTCAATACGCTCGCGTGAGCATGTGCAATTAAATTGAACATCCATTGTTTCTAATACTTTTACTTTATCTTCTCCAAGAACTGCATATAGTAGCTCTTCCGGAGAAAGTCCTTGTTCAATCAACGTTGATACAGGTGGAATCTTTTGTAAACGGTCTTCAATAAATGAAATCGTTTCATCTTGCGCACCCGGCATAATTTGAAGGATGAATCCACCTGCCGCTAATATGCTATCATCTCCATTTACAAGAACACCAACACCTACAGAAGAAGGCGTTTGTTCAGAAACTGCAAAATAATACGTAAAGTCTTCTCCTAATTCTCCTGAAACGATTGGAGATTGACCAATAAACGGCTCACGCATTCCAATATCTTTAATTACAGTTACAAACCCCTCTGTACCTACCGCTTGATATACACGTAACTTCCCTTGTTCTGTTCCTTCAAAATCAACATGCGGATTCGTTACATAACCACGTACATCTCCATTTGCATGAGCATCTACTAAGATAGGACCAATCGGACCGTTACCTTCTACCTTAATCGTTAACTTTTGCTCACCTTTTAACATTGCGCCCATCATTGTACCCGCAGTTAAAGAACGCCCTAGTGCCGCTGAAGCTGTTCTCCATGTATCATGACGTCTTTGCGCCTCACTTACTGTATTTGTTGTACGTACACTATACGCACGCACTTCTCCATCAAACGCTAACGCTTTTACTAAATAATCTTTCATACGTATTTATTCACCTTTCTCATGCTGTAAATTTGCATTACGTTCATATAACATGTATAAACCTTTTAACGTTAAAAATGGATCTACAATATCAATTACATTCGATTCTTCGGAAATTAATTTTGCTAATCCACCTGTTGCAATAACTTTAGGTTCTTGTCTAGCTTCTTCTTTCATACGCTTAACAATACCTTCCACTTGTCCAACATAACCATAAAGAATACCCGATTGCATCGCACTTACTGTATTTTTCCCAACTACACTGCTTGGTTTTGTAATTTCGATACGAGGAAGTTTTGCTGCTCTGCTATATAAAGCCTCTGCTGAAATCATAATTCCTGGCGTAATAACTCCACCCATATAATGCTTTTCTTCGTTAATATAACAATATGTAGTAGCCGTACCAAAATCAACAATAATAAGCGGACTTCCATATAAGTGGATTCCTGCTACTGCATTTACAATTCGGTCTGCGCCTACTTCACGCGGATTTTCATATTTAATATTTAGCCCCGTTTTTATCCCAGGCCCTACTACAAGCGGTTTAATTTTAAAATATTTTTCACACATGCGCTCTAAAGCAAACATAATTGGTGGTACGACTGAAGACACAATAATACCTTTCACATCTTCAAACGAAAGACCTTCATGCTCAAGCAATTGCTTTACAAGCATTCCATATTCATCTTCTGTCTTATGACGATCTGTTTCCATGCGCCAATGCTGACGAAGTTCCCCCTCTTCAAACACACCTAGTACAGCATTTGTGTTCCCTACATCCAATACAAAAATCATATTCTCACCACTTATCTTATTTAATCTATATTTGTGCAGTATGTATAAAACTTATAAAAACATCATATCACACATACTTATATAATCAGCTTTCCTATCCTCATCATTTTACAAAAAGATTGCTCTCTATTTCAATTTTTAATACTAGTTTTACTTAAATTACTTTATCCACTAAGTTCTCAATAGTAATTAACAAAGGTTTTAACAAACAAAAAAGGAGTGACGATAGTCACTCCTTCGTTTCTTACTTATCTTCTTTATCTTCATCGTCTTTCTTCATGTTGATGTTTACTTTCACATCATCTGAAGATGTTGGACGTTCTGGCAATCTGCCGTAATCACATAAATGATTGATTTGCTCAGCATCTAACGTTTCTACTTCAAGTAACGTTTTTGCAATAAGATCTAGCTTATCACGATTTTCAGTAAGAATGTCTTTTGCACGAGCATAACATTCTTTCATAATCGTTTGCATTTCTACATCGATATCGTGTGCAATTGCATCACTGTAGTTTTGCTCTGAATGGAAGTCTCTTCCTAAGAACACTTGACCACCTTGCGAACTACCAAATTGCATTGGTCCAAGCTTATCACTCATACCGAATTCTGTAACCATACGTCTTGCAATGCCCGTCGCACGTTGGAAGTCGTTGTGAGCACCTGTACTCACTTCACCAAATACAATCTCCTCAGCTACTCGACCACCAAGTAAACCAGTGATTTTATCAAGTAACTCTGGCTTTGTCATGAAGTAACGATCTTCTTTCGGAAGCATTACTGCATATCCACCAGCTTGACCACGAGGGACAATTGTTACTTTATGAACGACATCAGCTTCATCAAGAACAACACCAATTACAGTATGACCCGCTTCATGGAAAGCAACGATATTACGTTCTTTTTCAGAGATAACACGACTTTTCTTAGCCGGACCTGCAATAACGCGATCCGTTGCTTCATCAATGTCACTCATATCAATTTTCTTCTTATCTTGACGCGCAGCTACTAAAGCAGCTTCGTTTAATAAGTTTTCAAGATCAGCACCAGAGAATCCTGGCGTACGAGTTGCAATTGCTCTTAAGTTGATATTCTCATCAAGCGGTTTATTACGAGCATGCACCTTCAGTACAGCTTCACGGCCATTTACATCTGGCCGATCTACTGTAATTTGACGGTCAAAACGACCTGGACGTAATAATGCTGGATCAAGAATATCAGGACGGTTTGTCGCAGCGATGATAATAATACCTTCGTTTGCACCGAATCCATCCATTTCAACAAGTAATTGGTTCAACGTTTGCTCACGCTCATCATGGCCACCACCAAGACCTGCGCCACGTTGACGCCCTACTGCATCAATTTCATCAATGAAAATGATACAAGGAGCATTTTTCTTTGCATTTTCAAATAAATCACGTACACGTGATGCACCGACACCCACAAACATCTCTACGAAGTCAGAACCACTGATAGAGAAGAATGGAACGCCAGCCTCACCTGCAACAGCACGTGCTAATAAAGTTTTACCTGTACCTGGAGGTCCAACTAATAGGACACCCTTTGGAATACGAGCACCAACTTCAGAGAACTTACGAGGGTCTTTCAAGAATTCAACTACCTCAACAAGTTCTTGTTTCTCTTCATCCGCACCAGCAACATCTCTGAAACGAACTTTTTTCTTTTCATCATTATATAACTTCGCCTTACTTTTCCCGAAGTTCATAACACGGCTACCGCCGCCTTGAGCTTGGTTTAATAAGAAGAAGAATAAAATGAAGATGATGACAAATGGAATGATTGAAGTAAAGAATGTTACCCAGGCACTTGTTTCTTCTGCTGGTTGATACTTAACTTCGGCACCTTTCGCTTTATCATTAATTTTCTTTTGTAATTCCTCAGTATTTGGTGCATAAGTAACAAATTGTTCTCCTTGGCTAGAGTTATTGAATTGTCCTTTTACCTCAAATACACCATTTTTCGGTTGAAGTTGCACATTACGCACTTCACCGCTTTCTAGTTTAGTAATGAATTTGTCGTAGCTAACTGATGTCGTTTTTTGTGTCGAACCATTAAAATAGCTCACGATTCCAATTACTACTAAGAATATCAGTAAATAAAAGATGGTATTACGGAAGATACGATTCATTCCTAACCTCCTCTCACGGCATAAACACTATAGTAAATCGTAACATAGAAAAACTTTCCTATACAATTGTGAAGCCTATATTTAATTAATTTGAGTAAACGCTTGGTTTTAATACGCCTACATAAGGAAGATTACGGTACTGCTCTTTATAATCTAATCCATATCCTACTACAAATTCATGTGGAACAGTAAATCCAACATAATCCGCTTTCAGATCAACCTTACGGCCTGTTGGCTTATCTAATAATGTAACAATTTTTACAGACTTCGCTTTACGATATTTGAATAAGTCTACTAAGTAGCTTAGTGTAAGACCACTATCAATAATATCTTCGACGATTAAAATATCGCGACCTTCTACAGAAGTATCAAGATCTTTTAAAATTTTCACTTCGCCTGTTGAAACTGTAGAGTGACCGTAACTAGATACAGCCATAAAATCCATTTCAAGATATGTATCTGTTCTCTTTAATAAATCTGCCATGAATGGCATTGCGCCTTTTAATACACCAATCGCAAGAGGTACTGTGTTTTTATAATCCTCTGCAACAATTGCACCTAGTTCGCGCACCTTTTCTTGTATTTGCTCTTCAGAAATTAATACTTTTTCGATATCTTGATTCATCATTTCATTATCCTCCCGGAAGACTCCTTGCTTTTGTAGTGAATAATCATATATTTATCCTTCTTTGCCATCTCTTTCGAAATTGCAAATGCAGACCGCTTCAACAAGGGTACCCAAATAATGGTCCCACTTGCATCACAAACGACCGGCCATTCTTCTCTTTTTTCTTTCGGTACTTTTGCTTCGATAAAAATAGCTTTTATCTTTTTCGTGCCATTCATACCTTGTATTGACATGCGATCTCCATTTTCCCTAGAACGAATACGAAGTGGATATGATATATCATTATACTTAGCAACAAATACTGTTTCATTCATGTTACTTGGTATATCTTCGCTCACCTCTGTTACAAATTCATCCCCGTTCAATAGCGTAATGGTCCCGGGTACTGATAAATCTTGTAAAAAAGGAGAAACAATTTCTTGTTTAAATCTAAAGCTACACTCCTCGTATGTACGAACAATTTTCAAATCACCTGGAAAATCAAGTGAACCTGAAGGTTGTGTCCGCTTAAAAAACTCAATCACCTTGTCAATATGTATGGAAGAAAGAGAAGATGGAATCTTATATTCATAAAGATAGTTTAATATTAGTTGAATCCCTCTTCTTTGTAAAGGCATAGACATGGATTCAAAGGCAGGAATTGATAAGCTAATTTGTTTATCACTTTTTTTTGTAATTACTTTATTCATTTTCTCAAAAGCTAATTCCTGCAAATAAGCCTCATCCTCTTGCATCTGCACGCTAAATTTTTGGAATTTCTCATGCACTTGTGGATTTTCTTCTTTCAAATGAGGAAGGACATATTTACGTAATCGATTCCTTGTATATACTTCCTTTTTATTACTCGGATCTATACGTGGCATTAAATTTAGCTTATTACAGTAATCAACAATTTCTTCCTTCGTTACCCCAAGTAACGGCCTAATTAAATACCCATTATGAAAAGGACGCTTCACTGCAATTCCTGCATATCCTTTCGGAGTACTCCCTCTTACAAGACGCATTAAAATTGTCTCGACTTGATCATCTCCATGATGTCCAAGAGCAACATATCTTGCATCATATTTCTTCATTATTCTTTCCAAAAATGCATATCTGCATTCTCTAGCAGCAACCTGTGCATTCATTCCGTATTGCTGTTGATATTGTGATACATTAATCCTTATCGTTTCACAAATAATTCCCAGTTCTTCACAAAGGCCCTGCACAAACCGTAAATCCTCATGAGATTCATCACCTCTAAACATATGATCCACATGAGCTACTACAATTTCCAACTGTTTTTCCGCTCTTTTTTCTAATAAATAATATAAAAGCGCTAACGAGTCAGGACCACCAGAAACTCCCACAACAATTGTTGAATCATTCTTTAATACATCATGCTGCTTTACAAAGTCATCTACTTTTTCAACAAATGTATCTTTCAACTTCGTAATCACCTTTCATTAAACAAGAACAGCAACGTTAGTTGCCTTGTCTACAATGGTACAACTTTTACAAACATTGTGCAAAAAAAAGATATACAAAAATTACATTTTTATCTTACATCCTCCGTGTATATTCACAAAATTAATAACATTACCTTTTTCCACAAAAAAACCTAGGTATTCACCTAGGTTTTTAAAATCAAATTATAGATAAACATTCCACTTACATTTTACTGCGCCTGCATTCCTACAATCGGAATCGTAGCCCACTTCGGCATATTTTTCTTCACTTTTGCCACTACAATAGTCATATCATCATTTATATAACCATCACAAGAGCGAATCACTTCTTCCATAATGATATCAGCAATTTCTTGCGGGTCTTCGGTTTGCAATTCTTTAATTTTTCGTTTCATCCACAATTCATGATTCTCCACATGCTGTGCTCCTTCAAAAATCCCATCGCTCATCATAATAAGAATATCGCCCGTTTTTAATTGTTCACCCACCACATCAACTTCAACATCTTCAATGATTCCCATCGGCAAATTACTTGCTTCAATTTTCAAAATATTATTTGCGCGTTTAACAAAACTCGGCGTTGATCCAATCTTTAAAAACCTTGCACTCGCATCCCGCAAATCTACCATAGCTAAATCTAACGTCGTAAACATCTCTTCTGTCGTTCTCAAAGAAAGAATTGAATTGATAGACTTAATTGCTATTTCTTCATCAATGCCCGATTGGAGTATTTTTTGTAATAATTTCACCGTTTCCTTACTTTCCATATGAGCCCTTTGCCCATTCCCCATACCATCACTAATTGCAAGTGCATATTTACCAACACTTAAATCCATCATCGCATAAGAGTCACCCGAAACAAATCCACCGCCTTTTGCAGCTGTAGCCAATCCTGTATCAAGAGAATACGTCTTCGCCGAACCAAATGATATTAAACTATGGCCATTTGGATAAGAAGACTTTTCTTCATGTTTAACGACAATATTTTCTTTAAGGATATCCGAAAGCATCGGTGCAACTAACTTTTCACATTCACCATGTTCATTAGATGCAACTGGAATTAACATTTCAATATCAATACTTCCTCTATCTAAACAATAAATATCAACATGCTCTACTTCGACACCAAAATCACGGAATGCTTGCATAATCTGTTCTTCCTGCACTTGATGATTTTCACGCTCTCGTTGTATCTCCTTAGCAAAATCCTCCATAACCTTTGATACACCTAATAGTTGCTCCGCTACTATTCTACGATTTTCCTTCATTTGTTTTCGTAATTTTTGTCCCTCATAGAAGTGATCTAATTCACCCGCTACTAAATCCGTCACTTTTTTCCCTCTCACACAATGCTTGTCCCACTCACGAACTAATTTACGATTATGTTGCAGGGTTCCTTCTTCCGTTTCATTCATTATTTGTTTCATATAATCGTACGTTTTATCAAAATTCACTACCCAGCATTGATCCTTTTTAAAGCATGTTTGACATGTTTTCGCAGTAATTGTACTCAAAAACAAATCTGCTTCTGTCTCTTTATCTTCTTCCTCTACATACCCATATACAGAAAAGCTATTAGATAAAGCAGCAAATACATTTGCAAATTGGTTGATTTTATTTGCTGTAACATCACGCATCCTTCTTAAATATTGTTGTTGGTCTTGCGAATGCTCTTGTGTACCTGGCATAAATTTAGCAATACGATCCAAAACAAGCTTCGGTGTTAATAAGAAGATAACAATCGCTACACCTGACTCAATTAAAGTTGTTACAATATTTGTCTGTTTGTCCACATATAATGTAATTAAGCTTGTCCCAATTAATAAACCTAAACTAACACCTAAACGCTTCCCTTCTTTTAACAATCCACCAAGCAATCCAGAGAAAGCAAGAAGGCTAAGCTGAGACAAGCTAGACACATTTGCTAAACTTAATATTAGTCCTGTTACAACCCCTACTGTGGATCCTGTGGCAGCACCTGCAATAAATGCAAATACTAGCACTAAATACCTTGTAAAAATATGTTGAATAGAAGCATCATATACAAACCAATCTGTTGTACCCGTTAAAACAGATGCTAGTAATATAATCAAACAAACAATTTCTTCCGTCTCTAATGCCTGTTGTTTTCCTTTCCTTTCCACTAAAAGCGGGACGCTTTGTAAAAATATCATAGTTAATACGAAACTAAGCCCAGCCTCAATGGTACTAACGAGTAAATCGTACATGGTGACAGTTTGTTGCGCAAAATATACAACAACTAAGTGTGCGGTTAATGCGGAGATAAATACTTGAAATGGAACAAGTCCAACAGTTTTACGTGTAAATCGACTAAAGAAGATATTATAAATGAAGAAGGTAAAGATAGATGCAAAGGTAAAAAACAAATTATCTATCGATACCGAAAGAGCTCCTCCCATTAGAGCTAAAAATGCTAGCGGCATCTTATCCCGCTTCATAACATAAACAGCAGCAAAAAATGGCAGTGCAAACGGTAAAATATTTGTTAATATATATGCTCGTCCCAAAAGAAAACCAATAACAACAATAATAAATCCCCATCTAAAGAAAACTTTCTCAAATTTCATTCGCAACTTACTCGTCCACTTTATTCCTCCAAGCTGACTCTCATTCATTGCCAATGCACTTGTATTCATAGTATTCCTTCCTGCTTTAGGCATATTTTTAACACCACCTGCATAGTTTAATTACTGTCATTATAAAAGATGATTGTTGGTTTTTTTGTCAAAACAACAGTTTTCACTTTTATAATCGTTCGACTTTTTATTCGAAATAACTCTACAGATATACACGGTATGTAAGTTATTTTTGAGATTTTAATTAAATATTCAGAAAATATAGGGTGATTTTGTAGAAGTGTTGTATATCTTAATTTATTTAACAAAAAAAGATCATGCAAATTTGCATGATCTTTTTAGATGACCCGTACGGGATTCGAACCCGTGTTACCGCCGTGAAAGGGCGGTGTCTTAACCACTTGACCAACGGGCCGTTAAATTAAATATAGCGGCGGAGGGGATCGAACCCCCGACCTCACGGGTATGAACCGTACGCTCTAGCCAGCTGAGCTACACCGCCATGTCGTCTTATTTAACGGACAATTAGTATCTTACATCAGATACTAATTAAAGTCAACACATCTCAAAAACTTTTTTAAAAATATTTTTAACATATAAAAAAGCACCCTGAGCCATCACTCTGGGTACCTCTCTATATGTTAAAAACTAAACGTCCTTATTATCCGCGACGCGCGCCACGGCCACCACGTTTAGACTCTGTGTTACGCTTTAAAGAAGTTAAACGATCTTCGCTATCTTTTAAGAAGCGTGCCATCTTTTGCTCAAATGTTTCTTTCGGAGCTCGGTCGTTACCGCCACCGCGATTATCTCTGTTGAAAGAGCGATTATTACGTTGTGGACGTCCAGAACGTTGTTGATCACCACCGCGTTGGTATTCACCGCGTGGACGATCTCCTTCTGTTTTTTCACGTTCTTTCGCTTTTTTGATAGATAAACCAATCTTTCCATCTTTTTCAACATTAATAACTTTTACTTCTACTTGGTCGCCCACTTTTAAGTGATCGTTAATATCTTTTACATAGTTATCAGCAACTTCACTAATATGAACAAGACCCGTTAAGCCCTCTGGCAGCTCCACAAAAGCCCCAAAATTTGTAATACCTGTTACTTTACCCTGTAACTTGCTGCCTACCTCGATTGACATAAAAAAAATGCTCCTCCTTAGTGGTTAAAAAGTCAAATTTTACTTTATTATATATAATCCTAAAATATAGTGTCAATAAGACATACTCTACTTAGAAACAGGAAAAATTATCTCCCCTTTACCAGAGAAGAAATAATCCCTTCTAGCAATCTTTAATACGTACTCTTCATCATTTAACTTTTGAACTTCGTCTTTTAGACTTTTTTCTTTATTCGTTAATGAATCCAGTTCTTTTTTCATGTCCTTAACTTTTGCTTCTTTTGCTTTAATGGAACTGTTTTGTTGATAAAACGTTACACTAATACTCGCAATAATTGTAAAAGTAAAGACAAGAAAAACCGCTAAACGGCGATAAAGTCGCTTCCTGTTCTCATCCGTTTGTATTATATGCTCTTTAACAGGATTTGGACTCTGTTTTTCGATTGTTCTTTGTCTCAGTTCCCTCATTTCCGAGGTCCCCCTAACTTCTTTTTTATATGCTCCCATAGTTGGAAGATATGTCCCTTCAATTTTGCTATATATTGCAGGAACCCTATATGTTTCACTATAAAAAGTTTAACACGATTAGGGAGAAGTTTCCATATGAGCGAAGCAATAAATCGAACAGGCCAGAAAAAAACTTTCCATATGAAAAGTAATATCCAAATCACCATTTTCCATAACACATGTCCAATTGAAAGCAGTATACGAAATAAGAATAATATAAATGCAATAAATAGCTGCGCTATAATAATAACAGGTTTTATCATGAGTAGCTGTATAATTCGAACAAAAAAATATGTTGTTTGCATAAAAATATAGATGAGAAAATTTAACAGCTTCATGTATAGTGCCTTCAGTAAGCTTTGATATGCCGCAAAACCACATAATAATGCCAAAAACACATATATACGTAGCTCAGCTTCATTTACGAGAAGCAATACATAAAAGACGGATAATGCTTGGACAATCCAAAATAATATATCATGTATAAATACAAGCCAACGTTTACGTTCTTGGCGCTTTAAAAAACGTTGATATGTATCTAAAGACGCTCCAATCCAAGCACCCATTCCAATCATTGAAAGCATTGTATACAACTGAATTGTTAAGCTCATTTAAACAACTTACTAAAGAAACCTTTAGTTTTTTCCCCTTGATTTTCATCAATATACAGCATCTCATTAACTTTCCCTTTAATCGACACAATACCTTTTTCCACATCTAAATTTTTCATTTGTAAATTTTGACCACGAATTGTTAAAAAACCCATTACGGTCTCTAGTAAAAACTCTTCGCTATCAAAACTCTCTACCTGCTTCACACCGGTAATATCAATTATACGCCTGCCACGCATAATAATGTCATGCTCTACAGAAACATTTTGTTGATTAGAAGACGTAGGTGAGTAACCATTATTCACGTAAATCCCCCCATAGGTTTTTACTAGCTAATAGTAATGTATGAGGGGATAAATGATTTTAGAACAAGCCTTCTTCCGCTTTTACTTTTTCTTCACGAACTAAGCTATACATATTTGCTGCATCTTCTTTTTTAGTTGTTTCTTTTAATTCATTTATTTTCACAGTCACTATTTTTTGACCAAAACGAATTGTTAATTCGTCAGCTACTTTCACATCAGAACTTGCTTTTGCCACTTGACCATTAATAGATATTCTTCCTTGATCAGCTACTTCTTTCGCTAATGTTCTTCTTTTAATTAAACGTGATACTTTTAAAAACTTATCTAGACGCATATCAAATCCCCCTATTAGCGCTCTGTCTGTTTCGCTTCTTCCCATAAAACATCTAACTGTTCTAATGATAAATCTTTCATCTCTTTATTCATTTCAGCTACTTTTGCCTCCATGTATAAAAAACGACCAGTAAATTTCTCATTAGTTGAACGTAACGCCTCTTCTGGATCTATTTTGTAATGACGAGCTATATTAACAAATGCAAATAGTAAATCACCAAACTCACCCAGCATCTTTTTCTCATCCATATTTGTAACCTCTTGTTGGAACTCTTGCCATTCTTCCAAAGCTTTCTCTATCATCGGTTGCACATCAACCCAATCAAATCCAACCTTACCAGCTTTCTTCTGAATTTCATAGGCGCGTAGTAACTGCGGCAAACTTTTGGGAACGCCATTTAAAACAGATTCTTTCACGAATCCTTTTTCTTGTTTTTTAATTTCTTCCCAATTTGCAATCACTTCATCAGCGCTGTTTACATCCGTATTTCCAAACACATGCGGATGGCGACGAACCATTTTCTCAGATAGAGTTCGAATGATATCATCTATAGAGAACCAACCTTCATCTTCTCCGATTTGAGCATGAAGCATAACTTGTAATAATATATCACCTAATTCTTCTACTAAGTGATCATCATCCTCTTCATCGATTGCTTCCAACACTTCATAAGCTTCCTCAATTAAATATTTCTTTAATGATTGATGTGTTTGCTTTTTATCCCACGGACAACCATTTGGACCACGAAGTTCCGCAATAATTTCTCTAAGAACATCAAACTGTTGATACAAGGACGCACGCTCCTGAACTGGCGGCACGTACACACTCGTTAAATTATTCAATTCCGTTTCATGATCTAACATGTACAACGGTACCTTCTTTACTTGTTCAAATGAAGTTCCTGCAGCTGTTACGATATACACTTCATAATCATCTGGTAACATCTCCATTAATGTTAATTTTACATCAGATGCAACGAATGCATCATATACTTGGCAAAAGATTAAATGTTGACGCAGTTCTAATTGCCCTCTTTCAAATGATGTAGCATCAAGTAATTGGAATCCTTCAATCGGATCAATCTTTAGACTTGCAAACATAGGATCAAGGAAACTTTGTCCCCCCTCAATTCGCACTTCAACATTTGAAACTTCTCCTTTTTCCAACAGTAGCTGAACTGTTCTTTCTGCTACAAGTGGATGCCCGGGAACAGCATAGATAATTTCTGTACCTTCAGCTTGTTCTAGCAATTTATTCGCAATTGTTTCATATACAATTTCAAACGTATCATGTGCTTCATATACAGCATCAAAAGACGTATATTGTACGCCTTCTTTCTCCAATTCTTCTATAACTGGATGTTCTTTCGTTCTAACAAACAGATGGTCTGCTTCTTTTATTTTTCGATATACACCCATCGTTAGCTGATCTAATTCACCAGCTCCTAAACCTAAAATAGTAATGATTCCACTCACAACCAGTCACCTCTATCCACTCTTCTTCAATGAACCTTCTTTTTTCTCTTGTTTCATAACGGTTCCTAATTCTTTTTTTGTAAATACACGTAATTTCAAAATAAAAAACATATATGTCAATCCGCCAATGGCTACACCTAACAACGCTTCAAGTGTCGCGCTTCCTCTATGTTCCGTATCAATTACTAATCCAGACATCTGTAACACACGTGTGAACATCATTAATACAAATCCCATACAGATACCACTAATTACTATCCCTAACATATTTCGCTTATTGATAAGTGACCCTGATACAGCTCTCGTAAGCAACAAAGTATTTAGTCCAGAGATTATAATTAACGCACATAAAGTCGCAAAGGCTGCACCTTTCACACCAAAATAAGGCATGAATATATAATTTAACGCTAACTTTAAGCAACCTCCAAATACAACAAATAATGCTGGCTTAAACGTTTGCCCCAATCCTTGTAAAATAGAAGCTGTCGTAATTGACAATGAACTAAATAAAATAGATAACGATAAAATAGATAAAACATCTGATCCATCACTGTTTTCAAACAACATAATATTCGTAGGTTGAATAATACAAGTTAGTCCAATAGCTGCTGCAAGTCCAATAACACATGTTATTTTCACTGCTAACTTTACCTTTTCTTGAATAAAGGAAAGATCTCCTCTTTCCTTCGCCGCTGTAATAATCGGAATAAGTGACAACGAGAAAGAAGTCGTCACAACAGTACCTAATTGCATTAGCGGAATACTTCTATCATAAACACCCTTTAATACCTTTGCATTTTCAGCCTGTTCTCCCGCACCAATAAGTAAGCTGTAAAAGGACACTGAATCAGCCATCTGTATAAAAATAAGCACTAAATTACTAACACAAATCGCTAACCCCTGCCAAAAAAGGATTTTAACTATTTTCCTTTTACCCTTAATTCTCGCTGCACTTTTGAAGAATATAGAACGAAAATCTTGACGCATATACAATATAAGTACAATAATCCCAATAAGACCTCCCGCAATTGAGCCTAACATAGCCCCTGCACCAACTGTATATAAATCAAATCCGTGAGCAATTAGGAATAGCGATAAAAATACAATAATAGAAACTCGAATTGTTTGTTCTATTACTTGCGAAACAGCCGTTGGCATCATATTATTAAATCCTTGAAAATACCCTCTTGCTACAGACAAAAATGGCATCAATAAGAATGAAAATGAAATAACACGTAGTAACTTATCTAAGTGTATATCGCCCATAGCTACCGCAATTGTTTCGGCCCCAAAAAACAATGTAAAGAAGCCTATAAAACCAATTCCTAATAAGAACCAAAAAGATACACAAATAATTTCTTCTGCTTCTTTTTGTTTTCCCCGCTCTAATCGTTCTGCAACCATTTTCGAAATGATAACAGGAAATCCATAAGTAGCTAAAATTAAACAAAATCCATAAAACGGGTAAATTTGTTGGTAAATATAAAACCCAATATCCCCCGCTATATTTTGATATGGAATACGGTAAAAAGCGCTTAATACTTTTGTAACGAAACTTGCAATCGTTAATATAATAGCCCCACGCCAAAAGGCTTGATACTTCTTCGCTTCCATACAAGAAAACTCCTTTTTCTATTCTCACCTCTCGTATTATATCATAAAGAAAAGAACAAACTCCCTTCCCAACACGGGTAATAATGAGTTCCTACACGTTAAAAATATTCAACGAAAAAAGGTAGCAAAGTGCTACCTTCATTCAATATACATATATCTCCAAATAATTGATTTCTCAAAAAGAAAGATCATAATTAGGAAAGATTGCTACTTCTAAAATCAATATACCCTTACTGTTCCATTTGTTTCGCTAAGAAACTGGCAGCAGTATTAACCGCTTTATGCTCGATCTCGCTTATAATAGCTTCTTTTGAAAAAATAATGACGGCTCCAATCGGATCTCCGTTTGCAACAATTGGTCCAACTGTATAAGAATGAACCTTTTCTGTTACACCATCAATAATGGAAATATCACTTTCATCCGTCATAATAACAGACTTTCGTTCTTCCATCGTTTTTTCAATTAAATCGCCAACACTTTTATTTAAGTATTCTTTTTTCGATACGCCTGATACTGCGATGATAGAATCTCGATCACACACAAGCACATTATGTCCTAAGCTGTCATATAAAGCATCAGCATATTCTTTTGCAAAATCACCTAGCTCACTAATTGGAGAATACTTCTTTAAAATTACCTCTCCATCGCGATCAACAAATATTTCTAGTGGGTCTCCTTCTCGAATACGTAAAGTTCTACGAATTTCCTTCGGGATTACGACCCTGCCTAAATCATCAATTCGACGTACGATTCCAGTTGCTTTCATTCTAATGCTGCCTCACTTTCTACTGATGATCAAAGTGGTGAATTTACCTGTTCATGTAAAAATCACCAACTGTTAGATATAGTATTTTACACATTAGTTCTTCTATGCACGTCGAATTGTATTTTTTTATCTTATTTTAGGCATTTATTACTTCTTTTTTTACATCTGGTAAGCCTTTTAATAAATTTTCAGCAATCGTTAACCACTTCGATGTCTCTAAGCCATTTGTTTTCATAACAATTTTCAATTGTGATCCTTCCATTCCTAAACCAATCATACGTCCAAAACTATTTCCGAGCATGAATAATTTTCCACCATCAATATTTTGACTTGCTTGTTCAGAAAACAGGAATGTTACTTCAAATTTATTCTGCTTAATTAATTCAATTTGTTCTTTCATTGCCAACACTTTAATATTTGCAATTTGTAATAAATAACCAACTTCTTGTGGATAATCGCCAAATCTATCGATCATTTCTTCCTGCAATTCTTCAATATCCTCAATTGCAGAAACACCTCTAAATTGTTTATACATCATAATTTTTTGCTTACTATCTGAAATATAAGCATCTGGTAAGTATGCATCTACCTCTAAGTCAATTTCAACATTAACTATATTTTCAGTCCCATCTGTTCCTCTACGCTGTTCAATTGCATCTTTTAACATTTGAGAATATAGATCAAATCCGACAGAATCAATAAATCCATGCTGTTCTGCCCCTAACAAATTACCTGCTCCACGAATAGATAAATCTCTCATCGCAATTTTGAAACCAGATCCAAGTTCCGTGAACTCTTTAATTGCTTGTAGACGCTTCTCTGCAACCTCTGACAGCACTTTGTCACGTTTATATGCAAAGTATGCATATGCAACACGATTAGAACGTCCAACACGCCCACGAAGCTGATACAACTGTGATAATCCCATACGATCTGCATCAAATACAATTAACGTATTTACATTCGGAATATCTACACCCGTCTCAATAATTGTTGTACTTACAAGAACATCATGCTGTCCTTCTAAAAATGATAGCATAACAGACTCTAATTCGCTTTCGTTCATTTTCCCATGTGCGTACGTTACGCGGGCATCTGGAACTAACATCGAAATTTCATCTGCTTTTCTTTCAATATCCTCTACACGGTTATATAGGAAGTAAACTTGACCACCTCTTGCAAGCTCTCGCTCTATCGCCTCTCGCATTAACGCTGGATTATACTCGACTACATACGTTTGGACTGGGAAACGATTTTCTGGTGGTGTCTCAATAACAGATAAGTCGCGCACACCAAGCATAGACATATGAAGCGTCCGCGGAATCGGAGTTGCCGTTAATGTTAATACGTCAACATTCGCCTTCAATTGTTTAATTTTTTCTTTATGTGTCACACCAAATCTTTGTTCTTCATCAATAATAAGAAGCCCTAAATCTTTATAAGTAACATCTTTAGATAAAATACGATGTGTTCCGATTACAATATCTACTGTTCCATCCTTTAAGCCCTTAATTGTTTCATTTTGTTGTTTCCTCGTACGGAATCTACTTAATAAGCCTATATTGATTGGATAATCTTGAAAACGCTCTCGAATTGTTTCATAGTGTTGCTGCGCAAGAATCGTTGTCGGTACTAAAATTGCAACTTGTTTTTCATCCATAATCGCTTTAAATGCCGCACGAATAGCCACTTCAGTCTTTCCATACCCTACATCACCACAAAGGAGCCTATCCATCGGGCGTCCGCGTTCCATATCTTTTTTAATCTCGTCAATAGAACGTAACTGATCCTCTGTCTCTTGGTATGGGAAAGATGATTCGAACTCTTGTTGTTCTGCCGTATCTGGCGTATATGCATAGCCTTTTGAAGCTTCGCGCTCAGCATATAGTTTAATTAGGTCATCCGCAATGTCTTGTACAGATTTTTCAACTTTCGTTTTAACCTTTTTCCAATCATTCCCACCTAATTTGTAAACTTTCGGATCCTTACCTTCAGATCCTACATATTTTTGAACTTGATCAATTTGTTCAATTGGAACGTATAGCTTATCATTACCTTGATATTTAATATTTAAATAATCTTTATGAACACCATTAATCTCTAATGTCTCAATACCTAAAAATTTACCTATACCATGATTTACATGAACTACATAATCTCCAACTTTTAATTCCGAATAACTTTTAATACGTTCAGCATTCGATAGCTTTTGTTTACGTTGTGATTTTTTAACTTTCTTATGAAAAAGCTCCTTTTCAGTAATGACAACAAGCTTTTGCATCGGCATTTCAAATCCTGCATGTAAATCACCTACAGCAATTTGTAACCTTCCAGGCAATAAAATATCTGTACCTTCTACAATATCTGCCTCAATATCATAATCACTTAAAATATGTTGTAATTTTTTCACACGTTCATCATCTGTTCCGAGTACAACAGTCGTAAAATGCCCTTCATTCCATCTATCAATTTCTGTTTTTAACAAATTCATCTGTCCATGGAAATCTTGCATTGTTTTACATGTTACATTAACAATATTTTGCGGATGTGTGTGTGCGATATGACGCAAGAATAACGTTAAATATACAAAACTTCTTTTTTTATGATGAAGAAACCCCTCGAATGGGTGAGAGAAAGATAAATCTTGAATAATTGTTCCTTCACCAAGAAGTGATATATACCATTCCGCCTCTTCTGTTTCAAGATGTGATGCTGTTTCTTGAATACGGGAAATCTCATCTAAAATTACAACACCATCTTCTGGTAAATAATCTATCAGACTAGCAGGTTCTTTATAGAAAATAGATAAGTATTTAAACATCTGTTCTATACTTTGCCCGTTTTTCAACATCTCAATTTCATGACTTACCGTCTCAAGCACTTTAGTCTTTAGTTTATCATCAGAAAGTTTTTGCATCGTCTTAGTCAAGCCTTCTTCAAGATGCTGAATTCCTGATTTTAATTCTTCCTGTGAAAATAAAAACTCTGTTGCCGGACCAAACCTAACGTTTTCTTTTTTACCTTGAGAACGCTGTTCATCCACATCAAATAATCGAATAGAATCGACTTCTGTATCAAAGAATTCAATACGAAATGGTAGTTCTTCAGTTAAAGGATAAATATCTAATATTCCCCCACGCAAACTGAACTCCCCTGGAGCTTCTACCATCGACTTACGTTCATAGCCAATATGATGTAAAGTATGCAAGAGCGCATCTAAATCAATCTCTTGCCCTAGATTGATTTCAACTTGCTTTTGCTTCCACAATTCTTTTATTGGTAAAAATCTACGCAATCCTGCCACTGGCGCTACAATGATTCCATTCTCTCCCGCAGCCAAGCGATTTAACACATCTATACGTTGCGCCTTCAATTCTGGACTTGCAACTCCAATTTCCGATGCTATCAGTTCATTCACTGGATATAACCACACATCTTTTTCACCAAGTAACGCCACTAAATCTTCATGTACTTTTTGTGCTTGGTATAAGTTATGTGTCACGATTAATTGTGATTTTTTTGTTTTTTTATATAAAGCCGCCATTAATAATGAACGAGAAGACGTTGCCATCCCTGATATAAGTTGTTCTTTTAACCCATCTTCTAACCCATTAATAACCGATTGTATCTCTTCATTTTTATAAAATTGCTCTAATAAACCTATCATTTTTAAAACTCCTCTCAACATAAAGAGCAAGTCATTCTATTTTATGCAAATATTTTGGAAAAGGAAAACAGAAAAATGCTTTGGACATGCCAAAGCGACAACATTTTATTGCAGAAATTTTTCATACTCATAATACTCAGGATAAGATGCGAGCGTTTCTTGACACGATTCACAAATCGTTTTTATATATATATTTCCATTCTCATGAAAATGAATCATTTCTACTACTTCTTGCTCCGTTAGTTGAAATAAAACGTCGCTATATACTTTTTCTGCGTTAATGGAGCCTACATTACCTCCGCAGTGTCTGCAATAATAATACCCTTCCATACTAGCCTCCTAAAAATTCAATTACTACTAGTATGGGTAAAACAAAAGAGAAATATTCCCAATCTCATTTTTAACTATTGAAAGTATTCATGATTTGAAGAAAAGGCTTATTTAGCCACTCTTCACATGCATCCGCTGCTTTTTCAATAGAATGGTTAACATCCGGAATCTCTTCAGATGTAAAGCGTCCTAATACATAATCGACTACCTTCATTCCATTTTTCGGGCGATCAATTCCCATACGGATACGTTGAAATTCTTGTGTTCCTAAGTGCGAAATCGTTGACTTTACACCATTATGTCCACCAGCACTACCTTTCATGCGAAGACGCAATTTACCTACAGGAATGTCTAAATCGTCGTACATAACAACGAAGTCCTCAACATCAATTTTATAATAATCCATAAGTGGACGAATACTTTCCCCAGATAAATTCATGTATGTTAGCGGCTTTAATAAGATTACCTTTTCTCCATTAACAAACCCTGCACCAAATACACCTTTAAATTTTTGTTCATTCAAAGAAATGTTCCAACGCTTCGCAAGTTCATCAATGGCCATAAATCCAATATTATGCCTTGTTAATTCATATTCTCTACCTGGGTTCCCAAGTCCTACTATCAATTTCATTCTTGTACCACTACTTTCTTTTTTCGATACGAAAAGACGTAACCAATTTTGGTTACGTCTCATTCTATCCAATTAATTGAATAATACACTCACAGATTCTTCTTCGTATACACGAATGATTGCTTCTCCGATTAATGGAGCAACTGAAAGTTCATGTACTTTGTCGATTTTCTTCTCTTCTGGTAATACGATAGAGTTCGTTACAACTAACTCTTTAATGTTTGAATTTTGAATACGCTCAATTGCTGGACCAGATAATACTGGGTGTGTACAGCAAGCATATACTTCAGAAGCACCGTTCTCAACAAGAGCGTTTGCTGCTAATGTAATTGTACCAGCTGTATCAATGATGTCATCAATTAAAATCGCTGTTTTGCCTTCAATATTACCGATAATGTTCATTACCTCTGAAACGTTCGGGCGAGGACGACGCTTATCAATAATAGCGATTGGCGCTTTTAGACGATCTGCCATTTTTCTCGCACGAGTTACACCACCATGATCAGGAGACACGATTACGATATCTTTAAGACCTTTTGTTTCAAAGTAATCAGAAAGAATCGGTACACCCATTAAGTGGTCGATTGGGATATCAAAGAACCCTTGAATTTGTGGAGCATGTAAATCTAGAGTGATTACACGAGTTGCACCTGCTGTTTCAAGCAAGTTTGCTACAAGTTTCGATGTAATTGGTTCACGAGAACGCGCTTTACGGTCTTGACGCGCATAACCATAGTAAGGAATAACAATATTAATTGTTTTCGCAGATGCACGTTTTAATGCATCGATCATAATAAGTAATTCCATGATATGTTCGTTTACTGGGAAGCTTGTAGATTGAATAATGAATACATCGCAACCACGGATACTTTCTTCAATGTTAATTTGAACTTCTCCATCACTAAAACGATCAACAGAACATTTTCCTAGTCCTACTCCAATATGCTTTGCAATCTGCTCAGCAAGTTCCTTATTAGAGTTTAAAGAGAATACTTTCAAATTAGAATTTAGATATTGAGTCGACATCTAGATTAACCCTCCACATTATTATGATTTTTTCTTATTCAGCAATTGATCAACATAGTCTTCTTTGTTAACTTGACGTGCACGTGCTACCGATAATGCTTTTGATGGAACATTCTCTGTAATTGTAGAGCCTGCCGCCACATAAGCACCATCTTCAACTGTTACTGGAGCAACAAGGTTTGAATTACATCCAATAAATACCCCATTACCAATCACAGTTTTGAATTTATTCTTACCGTCATAGTTCACCGTAATTGAACCACAACCAAGATTCACGTCTTCTCCAACTTGTGCATCCCCGATATAACTCAAGTGTGAAGCTTTACTTCTATTACCAAAGACAGTTTTTTTGATTTCCACGAAGTTTCCAACGCGTACTTCGTCTCCAATAACTGAATCTGGGCGAATATGTGCAAATGGACCAACCGATACTTCTGTACCAAGCTTACTATCATGTACAGTAGATTGTCGAATTGTCGTACGATCTCCAATTTCACTATCGCGAATTACTGTATGCGGTCCAATTTCACAATCAGAACCAATTACAGTGTTCCCCTCAATAATTGTTCCTGGATGAAGAACTGTATCGCTACCGATAATTGCATCAGCAGAAATATAAGTGTTACTTGGATCAATAATTGTAACACCATTTACCATGTTCTTTCGGTTGATACGGTTTTTCATAATAATTTCCGCTTGCGATAGAGCGACTCTGTCGTTAACACCTAACGTTTCATCGAACTGCTCTGTTTGATAAGCTGATACGATATGACCTTCATTTTTTAAAATCTCAATAACATCTGGAAGGTAATATTCACCTTGCACGTTATCATTTGAAACTTTAGAAAGTGAAGCAAATAAAGCCTTATTATCAAAACAATACGTACCTGTATTGATTTCTTTAATAGCTAATTCTTTCTCATTTGCATCTTTATGCTCAACAATCTTTTCAACATGACCATTCTCATTACGAACAATACGGCCATATCCAGCAGGCTCTTCTATGTATGCTGTTAGCACCGTCGCCATTGCTCCTGCTTCTTTATGTTGCTGAAGTAATGCTTCCATTGTTTCAGCAGTTATTAGAGGCGTATCACCACAAATAACTAAAGTTGTTCCTTCTTCATTTGCAAGTACACTTGCAGCTTGATCTACAGCATGTGCTGTACCAAGTTGTTCTGCTTGTAATGCAAATTCACTTACGTTCCCTAGCTGTTCTTGTACCATTTCAGCACCATGTCCAACAACCGTTACAAGTTTCTGCAATCCTAATTGAGATACTTGATCGACTACGTGTTGTACCATAGGTTTTCCACATACAGGATGCAGCACTTTGTATAGCTTAGACTTCATACGTGTGCCTTTACCTGCAGCTAGAATCACTGCAAATCTGTTTGACATATAGACCCTCCATCGCAACCTATTTATCCATTAAAGATATTATCCTAAATCATCATATATTTCAAGAAACACATTTTAACTATTAAATTTTACCATAATTCTTATAAGATGTTTTACTCTTTAGTATCTTTTTTAAGAAATAAGCTATACTATTTAAAATGATTTTGAAAAAATTAGTAGTTTCTTCTTTTTATGTTAATAAATTATACAGTTTCCAAATATAAAGCAAAAAAAACAAACCCCTGTAAATGCTTACAGGAGTTTGCTACAAAATTATAAGGCTTTTTGTCAAAAGCCCTTTTCATTCGAATTTTACGAAGCACCTGCTTCTTCAAACTCAACCTCTTCTAACTCGCCTAAACGATGATACTCTGTTAAAACCGCATCTTGAATTTTAGAGCGTGTACCAGAATTAATTGGATGTGCAATGTCACGGAACTCTCCATCTGGAGTACGTTTACTTGGCATTGCTACAAATAATCCATTATTACCATCAATTACACGAATATCATGAACAACAAATTCATGGTCTAGAGTAATAGAGGCAATTGCTCTCATGCGGCCTTCTGTGTTTACGCGGCGTAATCTTACGTCAGTCACTTCCATCTTGTGTTCACCACCCTTTTCTAAATAAGCGATATATTTGTATAAATTCCACAAATTTTCTATTTTCCCTTTAATTTTTTAAAAATTTTTAAGATAAAAATTTTTAAAGTAGTTGAATATAGAGATTAGTGGAGGTTATCGCTTACAAAAGGTTACTTAACTAGGGCGATTACTTCAATTTCAACGGAAACATCTTTCGGTAATTTTGCTACTTGCACACAAGATCGAGCTGGTTTATGAGTAGAGAAATAAGAGCTATACACTTCATTCACAGCATTAAAATCATCCATGTCCTTTAAAAATACTGTTGTTTTTACGACTGTATCAAATGAAGCACCTGCTTCCTCTAATACCGCTTGTAAATTTTGAAATACTTGTTCTGTTTGTACTGTTACATCTCCTGTTACAAGCTCCCCATTTGCCATCAATGGAATTTGTCCTGAGCTATAGAACATGTTATTTACAATAATCCCCTGTGAATAAGGTCCAATTGCTTGTGGTGCCTTGCTTGTTTGAACAACTTTCATACTTTTCACCCTTTTATTATTTATTTTACTCTTTAAAAATAGTGTACGAAAGGCAGTTTGTCCATCTATTTTATAATCTATAAATAAAATAAAAAAGATAGAGCTATCTGCTCTATCTTTTATTCCGCCTCTACAAGCCCTTCATCAAATGGTGCAAGAGAATAATTCCCTTTTTCCACTTGAATCGTTTTTTCTTTCACATCAACTTCCGATAGACGAATTAATGATACAAAATTATTAATTAGTCGTTCTTCAATATCTGTGGATTCTACTAATACACCAATACCAACAACATTAGCCTTGAATTCTTCTAGCATACTCATCATACCTTGAATTGTTCCGCCAGCTTTCATGAAGTCATCAATAATTAAAACATTCGACCCTTCTGGAAGACTGCGTTTTGCTAACGTCATTGTTTGAATTCGTTTAGAAGAACCCGACACATAGTTAATACTAACAGTCGGACCTTCTGTTACCTTATTATCTTTCCTTGCAATTACAACTGGTACATCTAAGTAATTTGCCACTGCATAAGCAAGTGGAATCCCCTTCGTTGCCACCGTCATAACTGCATCAATTGGTTGCCTAGCAAAAACAGAAGCAAACAAACGACCTGCGCCATTAATATGGCGAGGATTACTCAATAAATCTGTCATGTATAAGTAACCGCCAGGCAAAATACGATCTGGGTTTTCAAATAAGCCACAAAGCTCATCAATAATTAGATCTGCCTCTTCTTCACTTATATACGGTATATATTTCACTCCTCCTGCTGCTCCTGGTATCGTTTGCAATGTGCCGACCCCTTGTTGTTCAAACGTTTGCTTAATAATAACTAAATCTTCACTAATGGAAGACTTAGCCGATTGATACCTTTCAGCAAAAAAAGTGAGAGATACTAGCTGACGAGGGTTTTGTAGCAAGTAATAAGTCATATCGACTAATCTTGTACTTCTTCTAATTTTCATACTCTCACCTCAAATCACGAATATTCTAAACAAATCATAACGTATTATACGTCTTTATTCAAGCGTTTCTCGCTCTCCTAATAAACGTACCGCATAGACTTGTTCACAAAATCCTTTTAATCCGTTATAAATGCGATGCATTCGTGAATCATGGTGTACAAGTCCAAATACAGTTGGACCACTTCCACTCATTAATACAGCATCCGCTCCAAATCGCTTCATCTGTGATTTAATACGGGCAACTTCAGGATGCATTCCAAATGTTACATCTTCTAAAACGTTACCAACAGTATCACAAATTCCTTTATAATCACCAGAATTTATGACATCAACCATTTTATCTACATTTGGATGTGTAACTCGATTTAACTTTAAATTTCCATACACATCAGCAGTAGATACACCTATATGTGGTTTCGCTAAAATAACCCAACAAGAAGGCGGAGTCTTTATATGCTCAATTTTCTCTCCTCTTCCAGTGGCAATTGCTGTGCCTCCGTATACACAGAACGATACATCTGATCCAATTTCTGCACCAAGCTCTGCTAACTCATCAATTGTAAGCCCTAAATTCCATAATTTATTAAGACCACGTAATGTCGCTGCTGCATCACTACTTCCACCTGCTAATCCAGCTGCTACTGGAATCGTTTTTTCAATAGTAATAGATACACCTTTTTTTACATTAAACTTCTCTTTTAATAATTTCGCTGCCTGATAAGCTAAATTTCGTTGGTCGTCTGGGACATACCGATTATGGGATAAAATTTCAATACGGTCTTCTGCTAATTCCGTTAGTTCTAGACGATCTGCTAAATCAATGGTTGTCATAATCATTTTCACTTCATGATATCCGTCTTGTCTTTTTCCCAGTACATCTAACGACAGATTAATCTTTGCTGGTGCTTTCACTAGTAGCTTCAATCTATTCACCCACTCTATGTACTCAATCTTTTATCGTTTATTTTACCATAAATTTATAGTAAGACGATGACACTTCCCTAATTATAACGAAAAGCATTCAGAATGAAACTACTTATGTAAAATGATGGCACCTTTTAGAGTACAAAAAGCCGAGGAATGTCTCCTCGGCTACCGTAGCACAGAAAGTATCTTACAACTACTGGTTTCGTTTCATTAATTGCTGTTCTGCAATTTCTATAGCACGTTTCACCATGTTACCAGCATCTTTCGCACGAATTCCGCCCCATCCTTCTTTCTGAACAACATCATAAAAGCCAAGCTCTTTTGCTAGCTCTTCTTTAAATTGGTTTGACATGACACCTCTTCGTCTACTCAATGCAGAGTCCCTCCTTATTTTGCTACGGTATAGTTAGTATGCAAAATAATATAGCTTTTCATTTATGGGAATATATGTAATGATATATGGATTATAAAATGACCTCATTATGAGGGTCTCCATAAAATGTTAACTCTACTGTCTCTGTTAAAACATCTGCATAACTATAAGATACACGTTGCAACGCATCTTCTTGTTGATCCAATTGTACAACAAAAACGGAACGGTATGTTTCTGCTAGTACACCTGATTGCTCCACAGTTTTTCTTCTTCCACTATTTGCTTTTAACATAAGTCGCTGTCCAAGATGGTGATCTAATTCGCTTTTTATTTCATCTAAACGTTTTGACATATACTTCGCTACACCTCGCTGTAATTTAGATTGAACACTTAAAGCACGATATATCTATCCTAATTATTAACCGCGATTCACAGCTAATATCATCCTGCGTTTGAATAGATAGAAGAAATACTATATTGTAAAAGTATCATTACGTAGTCTTTACGTTCTTACCTCTTTTTATCCAAATTCATTTAAATCCTTCCATACAAAAAAGCAAGATACATATGTACCCTGCTTACTCTTCGTAATGTTGAAAAGGTAATCCCGTTCGTAAAATCCCTCTCGTTTCAATTCCACCTAGTCCCTTTTCACCAGTAATTGTATTACGTACGACATCCCATACATTGACTCTCTCCATAAATGAAGTAAAACTAATTTTACCAACTACATATACAGGATCTAGTGCATGAATATTAATTCTAGATGGTGAACTAGCGAAATTGGCCCCTGCACGAATTAGTGCCTCAAAATGTGATTGACATGCCCCAGCAAAAATAACAAGTTGATCCAATGATGGATATTTTTTCCGCACTTCACGAACAGCCTGTACAAAATGCCTTGAATGCCTATATGCCGCTAAATCTCCCTTCACTCCTTTTGATTTTGTATATGCATCATGTCCTGTAATAACGAGAATGTCTGGGCGAAAGTGATCTATTAAGTCTACTACTTTTTCATGCATCTCCGTTTCTTTACAATGAATACCTTGAACAGGAACGCCAATTTTATTATATAAATCTAAGCACTTGCGCAAATATAAAGGGTCTCCATCTATATGCAATACACGTCCCGGCATTTGAAAATAATTTACCTCACTTGTGTATCCACCAGTTGAAGTATGTTCATGCCTTTGTTTCATCAGTACATAATCTTGTTGAAACAAACGATACGTGCGCTCCATTGTTTCTTTCTCACGCTTCACCCTTTTTTTATGTTCTCTTTGATCTATACTAATTAAATCTTCAAGTGGCGCATCCGCCACCAGTCTAATTTCTTCTCCAAACAATATAGCTATCTCGCCTTTTATTTCTATAATACGAAAAAGAATATCCCTCTTATGAGAATATCGTTCCACTAATTCTCCAACATGTAAAACCATTCTCCTACCTCCAAACTCATTAGGCCATCTTACCTGTTTTTAAAGTATGAATTTAGAGAGAGAAAGGTGACAAAAGGGACAGTTCAACTTGAACTGTCCCTTTCATATTCTTATGATAATTTATGAAGAACTAATGCATTACTTAATGTTGCAAACTCTTCAATAGATAGCGTTTCGCCTCTTCGCTTTGGATCAATTCCTACTTCTGTTAAAATTCGATCCAATAACTCCTTATCTTTCGGGAAACCATTTAAATTATTTGATAAATTATTCATTAAAGTTTTACGGCGCTGTGCGAAACTTGCTCGTACTACTTCAAAGAAGAACGTTTCATCTGTCACCTCTACAACCGGTTTAGGACGCTTTAGAAGGCGGATAATTGCAGAATCAACATTTGGCTGTGGTACAAACACTGTACGCGGTACAGTCATAACTGTTTCAACCTCTGTATAGTACTGAATGGCAATCGATAAAGAACCATACTCTTTTGTTCCAGGTTTAGCAGCTAAACGATCTCCAACTTCTTTTTGCATCATAACAACAAATCCACGAACTGGTAACTTTTCTTCAAGCAATTTAAATAAAATTGGCGTTGTAATATAGTATGGTAAGTTAGCTACTACCATTACATCTTGCCCTTCTTCAAATTGCTCATTAAATACTTCATGTACATCTGCTTTTAGTACGTCTTTATTAATAACTGTAACATTACCATATGGCGCTAACGTCTCATCTAAAATTGGTAATAGTCTTTGATCAATTTCAAAAGCCACTACTTTTTTAGCACGCTTCGCTAATTGCTCTGTTAATGCACCAATACCTGGTCCAATTTCAATTGCACCACTTTCTGAACCAATTTCTGCATGATCGACAATACGATTTAATACATTTGTATCAATTAAAAAGTTTTGTCCTAAACTTTTTTTGAATGAAAATCCATACTTTTCAACAATGTCTTTTGTACGATTTGGCGTTGCGATATCCTTCATTTTTTTTCCTCCTGTATTACTTGCTTATAAGCTTCTGCAAATGATTCCTTTGAAACTTGAAACATCTGTAATCGTTTATGTAACTGTTTTGCATTTGTATAACCAATCTTTAATAGCTTACCCATTCTTTCTCTGCGGCTCTTTGCCATTTCTCCGCCCACTAAGCCTGCATCGACTAAATCACTCCAACTAATTTCACTTGTGTAAGCTTCCATTTCTTCATGTATATTCTCTAGAGCACGGCGAATCGACTCATTAGAAGCATGTTCAATCCCAACACCCTTTTTCCTTTTAGCAAGCGCTTCTTCCTTCGGTAAAAAAGCATGCTTACAGCCAGGAACCTTGTCAGAAATAATTTTTCGAATACGCTCTCCAGGATAATCCGGATCTGTGAAAATAATAACGCCCCTTTTTTGCTGCGCTAATTTAACTTGCTCAATAACATGATCACCGATTGCTGAACCGTTCGTTTCAATTGTATCCGCATCAACAGCACGCTTAATCGCAACTGTATCATCTTTACCTTCTACAACGATAATCTCTTTTATTTTCATGCTTGCCTCCACACTCATTTCGTCTCTACTTAGTAAAACAAAAAAATGACGACTTTTCCATTATTATTTTCCCCATTCTTATATTTTAAAAAATAGAATAGAAAAATCTTTGTTCTCTGTCCTTATTGTAACACTTCATCATTCACATTTATTTTCTTGATTACTTCTACTAGTGTTTCTCAAAATAAAAAAGAACAGGTTTCACCCGTTCTTTTTATTCAACTCCAAATAAAACTTTTGCATTTTTAGTTGTCATTTCTGCTACTTCCTCATAAGAAATTCCTTTTAAATTCGCAATTTCTTCTGCTACGAGTTTTACATAACTCGGTTCATTTCGTTTCCCGCGAAATGGATGCGGCGTTAAATAGGGACAATCCGTCTCTATTAACAATTTCTCTAATGGAATCTCCGTAGCAACTTCTTTCGGTTTCTTAGCGTTTTTAAATGTAACTGGTCCACCTAACGAAATTAAAAAGTTCATATCAACACATCGCTCTGCTACTTCTACGCTACCGCTAAAGCAATGCATAATGCCTCCTACTTCAGCTGCATTCTCTTCTTCTAGAATATCGACAATATCTTGAGTTGCATCGCGGTTATGTATAATAATCGGCAAATTTACTTTTTTCGCTAATGCAATTTGTTTACGAAATACTTCTTTCTGTATTTCTTTTGGAGACTTATCCCAGTGATAATCTAAGCCCATTTCTCCAAGTGCAACGACTTTAGGATGAGAAGCAAGTTCTTCTAACCAAGCTAAATGTTCTTCTGTCATGTCGATTGCATCAACTGGATGCCAGCCAACCGCAGCGTAAATAAAATCATAGGCTTCAGCTAATTCCATCGCCTTTTTTATCGTTACTTCATCAAAACCAACAACAACTGTATAAGTAACTCCCGCTTCTTTCATTCGGGCAATAACCTCTTGCAAATCTTCTTCGAATTGCTCTGCATTCAAATGTGAATGTGTATCAAACAACATAATACATAACTCCTTTTATATTGAAATCAAGTTTATTCTACAAAAATAAGTTCTTTAATAACTTAACGATAACAATACTACAATCTTAATGCAAAAATAGAGAGTGTAAAAAGAAAAAAGACGCTTCACACATGTTACACGTGAAACATCTCTTTTCTTGTCTTAATTACTTGATTTTTGTACCATTTGGTAGATTTTGGTCAATTGATGCTAATGACAATACGCCATTCTCTTCACCCGCTAAAATCATACCTTGCGATAATTCACCGCGTAATTTTACAGGTTTTAAGTTTGTTACACAAATAACCTTTTTACCTTTTAAGTCTTCCGGCGAATAGAATTTTGCAATTCCAGAAACAACTTGACGCTTTTCTGTGCCTAAGTCTAGTTGAATTTTTAACAACTTGTCTGCTTTTTTCACAGGTTCAGCAGATAGTACTTCAGCTACGCGTAATTCTACTTTAAAGAAATCATCAATTGTAATTTCTTCTGCCTTCGGTTCTTCTTCTTTTTTCTCTTCTACTTTAGGAGCAGAGCTTTTCATTTGTTCTTTAATGTACTCTACTTCCACTTCCATTTCTAAACGAGGGAAAATTGGGTTTCCTTTTTCTACTTTTGTTCCAGCTGGAATGCAGCCAATTGTAGATAGACTTTCCCAAGATTTATGAGCTTCATCAGTAAGGCCAAGCTGAGCAAACATCTTGCTTGGTGCTACTGTTAAGAATGGCATAAGCATAATACCTGTTTGACGAAGTACTTCTGCTAAATGAGCCATTACAGAAGCTAACTTTTCACGATCATTCTCATCTTTTGCTAATACCCATGGTTGTGTTTCATCAATATATTTATTCGTACGACTAACTAGTTGCCAAATAGATCCTAACGCTACAGAGAACTCCATATTCTCCATTGCTTCTTCTACTTTTTTCAAAGTATCTTGTGCAAACGCTACTAACGTTTCATCAAATTCCGTCACATTTTCTTTAAATGCAGGGATTTCTCCGTTAAAATACTTATCAATCATAGCTACTGTACGATTTAATAAATTACCTAAGTCATTTGCTAAGTCGAAATTAATACGCTCCACAAATCCTTCTGGTGTGAATACACCATCAGATCCAAATGGAACTTCACGAAGTAGGTAATAACGTAATGCATCTAATCCGTAACGATTGATTAATGTAACTGGATCTACTACGTTTCCTTTTGACTTACTCATCTTTCCATCCTTCATTAAAATCCAGCCATGAGCAAAGACTTTCTTCGGAAGAGGTAAATCTAATGCCATTAAAATTATCGGCCAATAAATTGTATGGAAACGAACAATTTCTTTCCCAACTAAATGCACATCTGCAGGCCAGAATTTTTTATATTTCTCTTCATTTGCTGTTCCATAACCTAACGCCGTAATATAATTAGATAATGCGTCAACCCATACGTAAATAACATGTTTTGGGTTACCAGGAACACGAACTCCCCAGTCAAATGAAGTACGAGAAACCGCTAAATCTTCTAATCCTGGTTTAATAAAATTATTAATCATTTCATTTTTACGAGACTCCGGCTGAATGAAATGTGGATTATCTTCATAGAACTTTAATAGTCTGTCGACATATTTACCCATTCTAAAGAAATAAGATTCTTCACGAACAAGTTCTACATCATGACCACTATCTGGGCTTTTTCCTCCAACTACTTTGTCGCCTTCCATAATTGGATCTACTAATTGATGCTCTGTATAGAACGTCTCATCTTGTACAGAATACCAACCTTCATATTCATCAAGATAAATGTCACCTTGATCTACTAATTGCTTAAAGATTTTTTCGACAACATCTTTATGACGATCTTCAGTTGTACGAATAAAATCATCATAAGAAATATCCATCTTCTCCCAAAGCTCTTTAATTCCTGCAACAATGTTATCAACATATGCCTGTGGCGTAATATTTAACTCTTCTGCTTTCTTTTGGATCTTCTGTCCATGCTCATCAGTTCCTGTTAAATAATGCACATTATAACCTTGCATACGCTTATATCGTGCCATCGCATCTCCTGCTACTGTCGTATAAGCATGTCCAATGTGTAATTTTCCACTTGGATAATAAATTGGGGTAGTAATATAAAAGGACTTATTTTCCTCTGTCATTGTTTTGGACCTCCCGAATAACCTCATATGTATTTATAAACAGTATATCAAAAACTCATATATAAAGTGAAACTTTAATCAGTAGGGTTTTTGTTCCTCCCCACTAATTATTAGCCCACATTAATTGGGCTTTTACGAGCAGCCCAAATCTAACTTATCTTCTTTACGCCAACCTAATTTTAAATTTAGGTCTTAATGCTCGATATCTTTATCATCTATTGCTCATATTTCACAAAAATATACAATCTCCACTTTTAATTTATTATTTTTTCAGAAAATAATGTAAATAATTGTGGAATTTCCTCTCAATCTATTATATATAAGAAATAAGAAATCTATAAATCTTTTTAAAAAATATAGAATTTAAGAATTGACGGAAATGTAAATGATTGGTATCATATGTCCATAGGGTATTTTGTCGAAAAATGACGAATCTAAAAATAGACTCGAAACTTATAAACTATTTATTTAGGAGGAAAAAAATTATGAAATCTACTGGTATTGTTCGTAAAGTTGATGAATTAGGTCGTGTAGTAATTCCAATCGAATTACGCCGTACTTTAGGTATTGCAGAAAAGGACGCTCTTGAAATCTATGTTGATGACGAAAAAATCATCTTAAAGAAATATAAACCAAACATGACTTGCCAAGTAACTGGTGAAGTATCTGACGGTAACCTTTCTTTAGCTGAAGGTAAAATCATCTTAAGCAAAGAAGGCGCTGAGCAAATCTTAAACGAACTTCAAGATTATATCGAAACAGCAAAATAAGCTTCTCAATTATGAGAAGCTTATTTTTTATCGACATGATAGATTTGATATACATCTCTTTTCGACAAATCTCGATCTTTAGCGACTGTTTTAATCGCTTCTTTTGAATTCATACTTTTTTCATTTATATAATATTCAATATGATCATATACCGAAAGAGATTCCCACCATTGTTCTTCTGGAGCAGGTTCTTCTGTTGAACCAGCTACTAAAATACAAAACTCACCACGTACTTCATTTTGCTTCGTCCACTCAATTGCTTCTTCGATTGTCCCTCGAATAAATTCCTCAAATTTTTTAGTTAACTCTCGACATAATACAATCTCTCTATTTCCCAACACTTCCTGCATCGAAATTAAAGTATCGTCTAAACGATGAGGCGCTTCATAAAACATCATTGTAGTTTGTACATAACGAAGCTTTTCTAACTCCATCTTTCGTTCCTTTTTGTTTCTCTGCAAGAAACCATAGAAATAAAACTGCTTTGTTTCAAGACCGGATGCAATTAATGCTGTAAGGGCTGCATTTGCTCCAGGAAGCGGAATTACATGATATTGCTCAGCTACTGCCTCAACGACAATATCGTAACCTGGATCAGAAATACACGGCATACCAGCGTCGCTAACAAGTGCTACATTCTTTCCATCCTCTAATTTCTCTAATAGTTTCTTCCCACTTACTTCTTTATTGTGCTCATGATAACTCGTAACAGGTGTTTCAATTTCAAAATAATTACAAAGTTTTTTCGTTTGTCTCGTATCTTCAGCAGCAATTAAATCAACTTCTTTTAAAATTCGGATTGCACGAAATGTCATATCTTCTAGATTTCCAATAGGAGTTGGTACTAAATATAAAACTCCCTTTTCATTTTGTTGAAAGCTTTTTTGTTGCCACATAGCGTTCTCCTTTTTGCATATATGCCTCTTTTTGTTTTCTCGTTAATTGCTTAAAGTAATACTCCGCTTGCATAGCTGTACGCTTATCATCGTGGGTCTCTACATATTTTAAAACAACAGGAAGCCTGACGCGTGTATACTTAGCCCCTTTGCCGCTATTATGAGTCTGAATTCTCTTTTCTATATGGTTTGTATATCCAGCATAATAACTTCCATCAGAGCACTCTACCACATAAAAAAAGTGCTTATTCTTCTCCATATAAAATCGAACGTAGCTCCTTTGTATATTCGTTATTGTTCTCATATACAACGAGAGGCGGTAAAATTTTCAAATCTGCATTTCCATCCTTAATTCCTTCAATTAACAATATATTTGCTTCTTTTCCAACCTTAGGATAAACAAATTGCACACGCTTTGGTTCAATTTTATATTTACGCATTAATGTGACAATGTCTAGTAATCGCCCTGGACGATGTACAAACGCTACTTTCCCACCTTGTTTTACTAACTGACTACTTACAGATACAACATCTTCTAATGTACACATAATTTCATGACGAGCTATCGCTAAATGTTCATTCATATTTTTCTCTGAAGTTTGAGGTGTTTGAAAATATGGTGGATTACATGTAACAACATCATATTGATGACGCCCAAGTTTCTCTGGCATATCTTTCAAATCTCCATGTATGAGGTGAATTCTTTCCTCCAACCCATTGTATTGAACACTTCTTACTCCCATATCATATAAGCGTTCTTGAATTTCCACCCCAGTAATATTTCCTTTTGTTCTTGTACTTAATAGAAGGGGAACAACCGCGTTACCTGTACACAAATCAAGTAAATTCCCCTTTTGAATTGGTACCCATGCAAAATCTGCAAGTAAAACGGCATCTAAAGAAAAATTAAATACTGATGGGCTTTGTATAATCTTCATGTCTTGTGCTAATAAGTAATCTAAACGTTCATCTTCATATAAATTCATATACTGCTCCTTTTCTTACCCTTAACCTACCCTATTTCATGTATAAAAAATTACCTTTCCAATTATAATTGGAAAGGTAATTTCACTTTTTATTTAAGAATGACAGACAGAATAAACAATCTCCCTCTTTACGTACACTTCCATAATGTAGATTGCAAATATGAAAACCTTCTTGATACAGTCTCGCTAAATTGTCATAGCCTTCACCAATATCTGTTTTCGGCTTCACTTCTTTACGTTTTTGAGTTTTTTGTTTTTCTTTATTCTGCACTTCTTCAAAACGGTGTCGCAAATTGTTATTTTCCATTTTTATATGCTGGTTTTCTTCCAACAACTCTGCAAGATGCTGTTTTAACTCTCCCAACTGTTTATATAAATGTCCAATTTGCTCTTCCATACTAGAAACCGATTCAAAAATATCTTTTTTCTCCACAAGCACCCACCTCATTAATCTGTGGTTTGACTCGAAACGACCCCTTTATTCACTAACTCATCTAACGTATATTCTACTATCCGTTCCTTGTCTACTAGTTCCACTTGAATTAATCTTTCTAAAATATTTAATCCGATAACACGGCCAGTACCATGCGGGGTTTGTATACGTTGATCTAAATCAGGAAGTTGTTCCTTTGCTGCCTCATATTCATCATTCTCATATTTTAAGCAACACATTAAGCGACCACATAAACCAGAGATTTTTGCAGGATTTAATGATAAATTTTGATCCTTTGCCATTTTAATGGATACAGGTTCAAAATCCCCTAAAAAAGTAGAACAACAAAGCATACGACCACATGGACCAATACCACCTAGCATCTTCGCTTCATCACGAACACCAATTTGTCTTAGTTCAATTCTTGTTCTAAAAATTGCGGCTAAGTCCTTCACTAGTTCGCGGAAATCGATCCGACCATCCGCAGTAAAATAGAAAATAATCTTATTACGATCGAATGTATACTCTACATCTACAAGTTTCATATCAAGATTATGCTCTACTACCTTTTGTTGACAGACTTGATATGCTTCTTTGGCAGCATGTTTGTTCTCTTCAACAATGGTACGATCATTTTCATTTGCAATACGAATAACCTTTTTTAGCGGTAATACAACGTCGTTTTCATCAACTTGTTTTTTGGTAATAACTACTTTTCCGTATTCAATACCTCTTACCGTTTCTACAATGACAAACTCATTTTCAGAGATATCGAACTGGTTTGGATCAAAGTAATATACCTTTCCGGCCTTCTTAAAGCGAACACCTACTACATCATACAAAACGGTCATCCCTCCTGCAACCGCAACACTAACTGTTCGAACACAAGCTGCGCATTTACATTAGCGTTGATTCTATTTTTTGCCTCTAATATATTAAAGAGAGCTGATACAATGCGCTTCTGAGCATAGGAAAACGATTCAAACATCTCTTTCTGATCATGAAAAACAAGACGATCTTCTTCTCCAAGTTGAACATATAATAAATCCTTATAAATAAGGAGTAACATATCTAAACCTTGCTGTAATTGTTCTTTCTCTCCAAAGTGTTTTCCCCATTTTTCTTGTACAAAAAAAATAGAGGTTTTATCTTTTTCGAGCGCTTCACATAATTTTATCACTAAAGCTCGTGCTTGTGCAAACCATTCATCACTACATAAAGCTAAAGCTTCATCAAAACTATTTGTAAGTTGAGCAGCAAGTGTCGATAAAGATGCTGTAATCCCTTCATCCTGTAATCTTCTAATTAAAGATTCCGTAGGTAACGGTCTAAACGTAACAACTTGGCAACGAGATAAAATCGTATTTAAAATTTGATGACTTTGTTCAGTAAGTAAAATAGCAGTTGTATCACTACTTGGTTCTTCTAAAAATTTCAAAAGTGTATTTGCCGCATTTGCTGTCATACGATCTGCGTGCTCAATAATATATAATTTTTTATTTGCCTCTAATCCTGTTTTTGAAAACTCTTCTTGTAAATCATGAATTTGCTGCTTTTTAATAGATAATCCGTCTGGTTTTACAATATGTAAGTTAGGGTGGTTACCTGAATCAATTCGCTTACAGTTTGTACATACATGGCAGGGCTCTACCCCATTCCGCTCAGAACAGAGGAAACTCTTTGCCATTTGAATTGCTGTCGCAAACTTTCCTGTCCCTTTCCCTCCCTCTAACAAGTAAGCGTGGGATATACGCTCTTTTGCAATGCTATTCATCAACATTTTTACACCGATGGGTTGTATAGCAGAAAGCTGCTCCCACGTCTTCGTCATAATGCATACCTCACTTATTTCATTCTTTCCTTCTATTATAACAATTTATCTTCTATAATCTGAACAACTTCTTCTATAAGTTTTTCCATCGGCTGATCAGCATTTACCAATACAATACGATCCGAGAAACGTTCTACAACTTGTAAATACCCTTCGCGCACACGTTTATGGAAAGAGATATCTTCCATATCTAGTCGATTTACTTCACGTCCTGCATCTTTTTCAATCCGAGCCAAACCAACCTCAGGCTCAATGTCTAGATAAATTGTTAAACTAGGCATACAGTCCTCTGTTGCGAAACGATTTATTTCAAATACCTTATCCATACCCAATCCTCTTGCATAGCCTTGGTATGCTAAAGAGCTATCTATAAAACGATCACATAACACGAGGTAGTTCTCATTAAGTGCTGGCATAACTTTTTCTACTAAATGTTGTCTGCGCGCAGCAGCATAAAGAAGCGCTTCTGTACGTGCTTCCATCATCGTATATTCTTGTTTATGTAAAATCGTCCTAATGTCCTCAGAAATTGCAATACCGCCTGGTTCCCTTGTCGCCATTACCTTTTGTGCTTTTTTTTCAAAATATGGCAATAAGCTTTTAATTAACGTTGTTTTACCTGAACCTTCTGGGCCCTCAATTGTTACAAATAATCCCTTCATCCTAAAACCTACTTTCTATATCATACACTTTCATATATTTCGTATTACCTTGAAAACGAGCTCCTGCTCTCTCTAAATACATAATTTGCTCTTTATGCTCTGAAGTAATTCTCTCTCCATACATAATCAATGGAATTCCAGGTGGATACGGAATCACCATTTCCGCCGCTATCATTCCAACAGCCTCTTCTATAGATACTATCTTTGTTTCATATCCGTCTAGTTGTTTATACGTATACGGTAAAAGAGAGAATTCACCTTTATAAGTATAACGAATAGATTCCCTCTTGTCTTTCACCTCATAATGTTGCAATGCTACTCGGATCATCTCTATAACCTTCATATATCCCTCATTTACTTGTAAGGGTAAAATAAATAGGACATTGTACGGATCAGCCATCTCTGTATATATACCGACCTTTTCAAATACAGACTGTAATTCGTACCCTGATAACTGACAACGAGTTTGTACGGTGACCTTTAACTCATCTTGCAACGGATATTCTAAAATGGCGATTTGGGGAATAGAACGTAATTGTTCCTTAAATCTTCGTAAAAACTCAATAATTTCACTGTGACCTTCTTCTTTTATACGCGCCATTGTAAAGCGTGCTATATCCAAGGAAGCCATAATTGGATACGATGGACTACTAGATTGTAGCATACTTAAATAAGTAGTAACCTTCTCTTCGTCTACTAAGTGACTATTTATATGTAAATAGGAACCCATTGTCATTGCGGGTAATGTTTTATGTGCAGAATGAACTACAATATCTGCACCATATGTTAATGCTGACTTCGGGAATGGTTCTCCCAAGCACAGATGTGCCCCATGTGCCTCATCTACCAAAACAGGGATTTTATGTGCATGTGCAAAAGCGATGCTTGCCTCTAGATCCATACCCATACCATAATAATTAGGATGCGTTAAAATGAGTGCTTTCGCATTTGGATACTTTTCAATTGCTTTCTTAATAATTTCGTTACGAACTCCCACCGGTACGTTATAAGCTTCATCAATCCATGGATCTAAAAAAATGGGATTTGCTCCCGCAAGTTTTAAAGCATTAATAATTGATTTATGGCAATTTCTTTGTACAAGAACAATATCATGTTCCCCGCAACAAGACAAAATCATTGCTAAGTTCCCGACTGTTGAACCATTAATTAAAAAATAGCTCCTCTTTGTATTATAAACTTCAGCCAATAATTGTTGTGCCTCATCTATACATTCAAACGGACTATGCAAATCATCTAGTCCTGCTAACTCAGTTACATCAATAGATAGAATATCTTTAAACTCTCTTATTGCCTCCTGAGGGAAGTTTAAACCATTCTTATGACCTGGAACATGAAAGGATAACGGCCCTCTTTCTTTAAACTCTATTAACGCCTCATATAAAGGCATACGATTTTGATTCATCTACATCTCTTCCTTATTATTCATTCTCTATCTATTATACAGAACAAAAAAAATAATAGGCATATGCCTATTTAAAAATATGATACTTCTAGTTTTCGAAGCTGCTTTAAATAATGTATATATTTCGGATCATCTGTCTCTGTATTCACCATATCCTTTTCACATTCATAGCATATTAAATTATTATAAACATATATACCTTCTTTTCTTTTTGTCTCACAAACAATACAAACTTCACTTTGTAATTTCATAGCCTTCCCTCCCTATTTCAGTGAACCTATTTTATACTTCTAATCCTTAACAATTTACAGAAAAATATACACCCATCTTTTATATAATATGATTAACTCTTGGCAACGTGTTTGTATCACCCTTACTTCTTTCCCATTCTTTTTAACAATACAAAAAAACACAAGTCAAATGACTTGTGTTTTTAGTTGCTTGGCGACGTCCTACTCTCACAGGGACAAGGTCCCAACTACCATCGGCGCTAGAGAGCTTAACTTCCGTGTTCGGTATGGGAACGGGTGTGACCTCTCTGCCATCATCACCAAACTATGAA
>NZ_JBYEZL010000012.1:0-15739 GCF_057624735.1 Bacillus sp. LQ01
TCCAATAAAGTTAGTTTGTCTAGCATCTAAAATAAAAATTGACGTTTCACGTTGTTTGTTTCGTTCAGTTTTCAAAGAACTACTTGGTCGCTCATTTGCGACTTCCTTATGTTAACATCTTCGTTAGTTAATGTCAACTAAGTTTTTTTATTTCATTTGTCGCTTGCGACGTTATTGTCATCGGCGACTTGTTCTATATTACACCTCTAAGCTCTAATCGTCAATATGTTTTTATAAAAAATATAAAAAGGCTTATTTCTTTTAAAATAAGCCTTTTTATCACATATCATTCTATTCATTTATTATTTTTCTATAATTGGTAACGAAACGATAAATTGAATAATACCATCCCTATATTCCGCTCGAATACTACCACCTTGTAACTCAACAATACTTTTCGCAATCGCTAAACCGAGTCCCGACCCTTCCGTTACTCTACTTCGAGATTGATCCTTCTTATAGAAACGTTCAAACAAATTCGCTAACTCTTCTCTCGTAAACTCTTCACTATGATTCGCAATTACAATTTGTATATCCCTACGCTGCCTTTGAAGAGAAACTTTTATATCTGCATCATCTTTACTATACTTAATCGCATTCATTAGTAAATTATCAAATACACGAACCATCTTTTCCGAATCAATCGATGCATAAGCACGTTCCTCAGGAAACTTCTTAACAAACGTAAGTCCATGTTCTTCCGCCTGCGGTACTAACTCTTCTATTAATTGCTCGAGTAGCTCATTCATACAAACTTCCTGTTTTTCTAATACAACTTGTTCATTTGTTAACTTCGTATACTCAAATAAATCTTCTATTAAATTTTTTAACTGCTCCGACTTTGCAAAAGCAATTCTCGTATACTCATCGTGTTGTTCTTTATTTTCATATTTAGAATCTCGAAGTAATCGTAAGTAGCCCATAATAGAAGTCAGCGGTGTGCGTAAATCGTGAGATACATTCGTAATAAGCTCATTCTTTTGCTTCTCTAATTTACGTTCCTTTTCTATATTATTCATAAGCTCTTCTGCCATATTATTAATATTCTCAGTTAAAGCTGCAATCTCATCTTCACCTTTTTTCTCAATGCGGTACGCTAAGTTGCCTCTTTCTATTTCCTTTACACCTTGTGCCATTGCTTCAATCTGCTTCATCTTTCTCTTTGTTATATAGAAGAAAGAGAAAATGAATACAAGAACACCAATTAAAAACGGGAATGGCCCTTCTTTCGTATCATACATTACCTCTCCCTCTGGAATTCCGCTAACAAACATGTACAAATTCTTTCCTTCAATAGTAATAGGTGAAAAAGATATAAACTCTTTTCTTGTACTTTCAAATACATTTCTACCATCTGTATAATTAATCGCAAATGATGCTGCATTACGAATCGTATTATGCAAATCGATTTGCTCTTCTTGCGCTTGCTTTGTTTTATATAAAACTTTACCACTTTCATCAGTAACCAATATCTTTAAAGCTCTAGACCCTTGCTCTAAATTTTGGTTCTCCATTTCGATCATATTTGATATAGCTTCTAATTTATTTTCATGAACCGAACTATTTGCCGCTCCTTGAGCTTGGTGATTAATTTGTTCCATACCAGCCCGATAATCGATAGTTGCTTGACGATTCGCATTCTCAAAAAATGGCGCAGCTCCCTTCGCTGACAAAACTCCTAATAACGCACAAGCAGCAAAAGTAGTAATCAATTGAATCCTTATACTCTTTCGTACGCTCTTTACTAATTTCTCAATTAATTCTCTTATTTTCCTTATATAAGTAAACGGATTAAATATCTTTTTCAATCTTATACCCCACTCCCCATACTGTTTTTATATATCTAGGTTCCCTTGGATTCTCCTCAATCTTTTCACGCACTTTCCGAATGTGCACCATTACAGTATTATCAGACTGGAAAGATCGTTCGTTCCACACCTTTTCATAAATTTGCTCCGCACTAAACACCATACCTGGATTTCTAGCTAGCAATTCTAAAATTGAAAATTCCCTCGGAGTTAGTTTCACTTCTTCTCCCTCTACAACAACTTTATGGGTCGAGATGTTGATTTTCATCTCCCCAATTTCTAACTCGTCCTCATTTTGGACAGCGAAACCATTCATTTTCATATAACGGCGTAACTGAGATTTAATTCGTGCAATTAACTCTAATGGATTAAAGGGCTTCGTTACGTAATCATCTGCCCCTGTTGTTAATCCTAAAATCTTATCCATATCTTGCGTTTTGGCAGAAAGCATAATAATAGGCATTTCTTTCGCTTCCCTTACCTTCATACACATATGAATACCATCCACTTTCGGCATCATAATATCTAATACGACTAGATGTATTTCATTTTCTTCCAATAGACGTAATCCTTCTTCTCCGTCTCCTGCTTGTAATACTTTATATCCTTCATTCTTTAAATAGATTGTAATTAAATTCCGAATTTCTTTTTCATCATCTACGACAAGTATTGTTTCGTGTGCCACAATATCTCCCCCATCACTTTTTTAATCCCTAACTTCTATTATAGGAAAACTTCTGAAGAAAAACGCTCGGAAATCCTTAAGATTTTCTGAAGACGCAAAAAGGTCTAGACTCCCCTTAAGTCTAGACCTTTAAAAAACCCCTTTTATTTACGAACGTAGATGAAATATAGCACGAATAAAACTCCCATAACATACATAATCGGATGAACCTCTTTACGACGACCACTCACAACCATTGTAATTGGATAGAAGATAAATCCAATGGCAATCCCAGTTGCGATACTATACGTAAGTGGCATAGAGATAATTGTAAAGAATGCTGGTACTGCAATCTCGAATTTCTTCCAATCAATTTCCCCTAAGGAAGAAACCATCAAGATTCCTACAATAATTAAAGCCGGTGCCGTTACAGCTGGCGTTACAACACTTAATAATGGCGAAAAGAATAGTGCCAGTAAGAAGAATCCTGCTGTTACAACTGCTGTAAATCCAGAACGTCCTCCCGCTGCTACCCCTGCAGACGATTCAATGTAAGACGTTGTTGTTGATGTACCCAAGATCGCACCAATTACAGTTGCAATCGCATCTGCAAATAACGCTTTTCCTGCACGTGGTAATTTATTGTTCTTCATTAATCCTGCTTGATTCGCAACCGCTACAAGCGTACCTGCTGTATCAAAGAAATCTATAAAGAAGAACGTTATAATAACAATCCCCATTTGAACTGTGAAAATATCGCCGAAGTGCGTTAACGCCACACCGAACGTTGGTTCTAGACTCGGTATTGCTCCCACTACAGCTTTCGGAGTATCAATTAATCCTGTTGCAACTCCTAAGATCGCTGTAAGAATCATACCGTAGAATACTGCACCATTAACTTTCTTAATCATGAAGATGATCGTAGTAACAACCCCGAAGATTGCTAGTAACGTTGTGCCCTTTGTTAAGTCCCCCAACCCAACAAGAACCGCATCGTTTTTCACGATAATTCCGGCATTTTGGAATCCAAGGAAAGCAATGAATAATCCAATACCTGCTGCTACTGCAAACTTTAACTCCGATGGAATTGCATTAATGATTTTTTCACGAATACCTGAAGCAGTAAGAATAATAAAGATAATACCTGACATTAATGTTCCGGCAATGGCCGTTTGCCACGGAATACCCATCGTTAAGACTGCTGTATAAGCAAAGAACGCGTTAATCCCCATACCTGGCGCTAAAGCAATTGGATACTTCGCGAAAATACCCATAATTAACGAACCGATCGCTGCCGCTAATGCCGTAGCAACGAATACTGCACCTGGATCCATCCCTGTACCTGCTGGTAACCCTTTAACATTTCCAAGCGACAGCGTAGCAGGATTGACAAATAGTACGTAAGCCATAGATAGAAATGTCGTTAACCCTGCTATGAACTCAGTCTTATAATTCGTACCGAGCTCATCAAACTGAAAATAGCGTTTCATCCTATGTTTCCCCCGTTATATGATTACTCGCCGTATTTCACCCTAGCCCTCTTTTATCCCGAGAAATAAAAAAGGCTTCCATTGCATATATACATGGAAGCGTTCTATAAACAAAGACAAGTTTCCCCTCATCTTTATACAAACGCCTCGTAGTCAAGCCATTTACGGTAGCTAGGTAGAAACTTTCGGGCCATATCCCCGATATTATACGACGGCTATAATATTCACTTTTCGTTTGAATTACATAATCATATTAACTCGACGAAGTAGTTTTGTCAATTTAAAAACGAACATTTTCATAAACTTTTATAGTTTCGTTCGTATTAATGCCAAAATAAAAAAGATCCATCTATGCATAAGCAATAGATGGACCTTTTTATAAATACTATTCCCACTCAATAGTTGCTGGTGGCTTACTCGTTACATCATACACGATACGGTTAACGTGTTTTACTTCGTTTACGATACGTACAGAGATTTTCTCTAATACGTCCCAAGGGATACGTGCCCAGTCAGCTGTCATACCGTCGATAGATGTTACTGCACGGATACCTACTGTGTAATCGTAAGTACGCTCGTCACCCATAACACCTACGCTACGCATACCAGGAAGTGCAGTGAAGTATTGCCAGATTTCACGGTCTAAGCCCGCTTTAATAATTTCTTCACGTAAAATCGCATCAGATTCACGAACGATTTCTAATTTCTCTTCTGTAATTTCACCTAATACACGAATACCAAGACCCGGTCCTGGGAATGGTTGACGCCATACGATTTCATCAGGAATTCCTAGTTCAGATCCTAATACACGTACTTCGTCTTTAAATAACGTGTTTAAAGGCTCAATTAATTTGAACTGCATGTCTTCTGGAAGTCCACCAACGTTGTGGTGAGATTTAATTGTTTGTGCAGTTGCTGTACCACTTTCAACGATGTCTGTGTAAAGTGTACCTTGTGCTAAAAAGTCCATACCTTGTAATTTAGACGCTTCATCATCAAATACGTAAATGAATTCGTTACCGATGATTTTACGTTTTTGTTCTGGATCTTCTACACCTTTCAACTTGTTCATGAAGCGTTCTTTTGCATCCACTTTAATAACGTTCATGTGGAAGCCTTCGCTAAATGTTTTCATAACGCCTTCTGCTTCGCCTTTACGCAGTAAGCCGTGGTCAACGAAAATACAAGTTAATTGATCGCCGATTGCTTTATGAATTAATACTGCTACAACAGAAGAGTCTACACCGCCACTAAGTGCGCATAGTACTTTTTTGTCTCCAACAGTTTCACGAATTTTTTCTAATTCTACTTCGATAAAGTTCTCCATGTTCCATCCTTCAGAACAACCACATACGCCGAATACGAAGTTTTTAATTAAATCGTTACCGTGCTCAGAGTGACGTACTTCTGGGTGGAATTGTACACCGTATAAGTTTTTCGCTTCATTGCTCATACCAGCAATTGGGCAAGACTCACTTGTTGCGTCTACTACGAATCCTTCAGGTAAACCAGTTACTAAGTCACCATGGCTCATCCATACAACTTGCTCTTCTGGAAGGTTCGCATATAATTTTGATTCGTTCTCTACTTTAAGAACAGCCTTTCCGTACTCACGGTGATTTGCACGCTCTACTTTACCACCGAAGTGTTGCGTCATAAGCTGCATACCGTAACAAATACCGAAGATTGGTAAACCTAGTTCAAAGATTTTTTCATCACAATGTAATGCACCTTCACCGTATACGCTATTTGGTCCACCAGAGAAAATAATCCCTTTTGGATTCATTGCTTTAATTTCTTCTGCAGTAATTGTATGTGGATGAAGTTCACTGTATACACCGAACTCACGAATTCGACGTGCTATTAACTGATTGTATTGACTTCCAAAATCTAAAACGATAATTGTATCGTGTTGTTTCTTCAAAATAATCACCCCAACGTTAGTTCTCGTATATAAATATTTTCACCAATTTGGCGAAAAGCATTACCAATATAATAAAAAAAGCCAGTCCTCCGCCTCTAGTCTCATAACAAAGAAAAGGCAGGGGTCTGGCTTTATAAAGAAAGATAGTCTCCGCTCTTTATAAATATAAGACACACTGCCTTCATAGTCAGGTTGTTTGCGGTAACCCGGTAGAGACTCTCAAACCATATCATTGAGGATATATGAAGGATCGTTTTATATTATCTTCCTAGATTCTAACAATGAAATATCAATATGGTCAAGAGAGAAAGCGACAAAATTCTACAGAAATTCATTTCCTTTTCTAAAAAACATAAAAAAACATCCATTTCTATATAGAAATGGATGTTTTTTAGGGCAAACGGAATTACATCATTCCGCCCATACCGCCCATGCCCATGCCGCCCATGTCAGGCATTGCTGGTGCATTTGGTTCTGGCTTGTCAGCTACTACAGCTTCAGTTGTTAAGAACATAGCTGCAACAGATGCTGCGTTTTGAAGTGCAGAACGAGTTACTTTAGCTGGATCTACGATACCAGACTCAAGCATGTTAACCCATTCGCCAGTAGCTGCGTTGAAACCAACGCCTACTTTTTCGCCTTTTAGACGCTCTACAACTACAGATCCTTCTAGACCAGCGTTGATTGCGATTTGACGAACTGGCTCTTCTAGTGCGCGAAGTACGATGTTGATACCTGTTGCTTCGTCGCCTTCAGCTACGATAGAAGCTACTTTTGTGTATACGTTCATAAGTGAAGTACCACCACCTGCAACGATACCTTCTTCTACTGCTGCACGAGTTGAGTTAAGTGCATCTTCAATACGAAGTTTGCGTTCTTTTAACTCAGTTTCAGTTGCTGCACCTACTTTAATTACCGCTACGCCACCTGCAAGTTTTGCAAGACGCTCTTGTAATTTTTCACGATCGAATTCAGAAGTTGTTTCTTCTAATTGCGCACGGATTTGACCGATGCGAGCTTCGATTTGTTCTGTGCTTCCTACACCTTCAACTACAGTTGTGTTTTCTTTTGTAACAACAACTTTACCAGCGCGTCCTAAAGATTCAACTGTAGCAGATTTTAAGTCACGACCTAATTCTTCAGTGATTACTTCGCCACCTGTTAAGATTGCGATATCTTCTAGCATTGCTTTACGACGGTCACCAAATCCAGGAGCTTTAACAGCTACTACATTGAATGTACCACGAAGTTTGTTCACTACTAATGTAGCTAACGCTTCGCCTTCTACATCTTCAGCAATGATAAGAAGTGGTTTACCTTGTTGTACCACTTGCTCTAATACTGGTAAGATTTCTTGAATGTTAGAAATCTTTTTGTCAGTGATTAAGATGTATGGGTTATCAAGAACTGCTTCCATTTTGTCAGAATCAGTAATCATGTAAGGAGATGCATATCCACGATCAAATTGCATACCTTCTACTACGTCTAATTCTGTTGTGAAGCCTTTAGATTCTTCTAAAGTAATAACGCCGTCGTTACCAACGCGCTCCATTGCTTCAGCGATTAATTGACCTACTTCTTCGTCAGCTGCAGAAATAGCAGCTACTTGTGCGATAGAAGATTTACCTTCGATTGGTTTAGAAATCGTTTTTAATTCTTCGATTGCAGCAGTAACAGCTTTTTCGATACCTTTACGAAGACCCATTGGGTTAGCACCAGCTGTTACGTTTTTAAGACCTTCACGAATCATAGCTTGCGCTAATACAGTTGCAGTTGTTGTTCCGTCACCAGCTACGTCATTTGTTTTGCTAGCAACTTCTGCTACTAATTTCGCACCCATGTTTTCGAATGCATCTTCTAATTCGATTTCTTTTGCGATTGTTACACCATCATTTGTAATAAGTGGTGAACCAAATTTTTTCTCAAGTACAACGTTACGACCTTTTGGTCCAAGCGTAACTTTTACTGCGTTTGCAAGAGTGTCGACACCGCGAAGCATCGAACGACGTGCTTCTTCACTAAATTTAATATCTTTTGCCATAATAATTGACCCCCTTGGATTTTTTAAGATTTATATAATTAACCGATAACTGCTAAAATGTCACTTTCACGTAAAATCAAGTAGTCTGTACCTTCATATTTCACTTCAGTACCTGCATATTTTGAGAAGATGATAAGATCACCTGCTGCTACCTCTAAAGCAACACGCTCACCATTCTCAAGCACTCGACCAGTACCTACTGCAACAACTTTACCCTCTTGTGGTTTTTCTTTTGCAGTATCTGGTAATACGATACCACTTGCTGTTTTTTCTTCTGCTTGAACAAGCTCAATTACAACGCGATCACCTAATGGCTTTAGCATGAACAATAACCTCCTCATTTTGTTATGTAAATTTCTTTTATTAGCACTCAAGTCATCCGAGTGCTAACACACTTATAATAATAAATAATCTCAATTTCTTTTGCAAGTAAAAAAATCATAATTTTTTCGCAAATCACTATATAGAATACTGCCTTTACTATATGAATCGTTGTTTCCACTGCTCGTATGTTACAATATGAAAGGACACCCTAAGTTGTTTTCGCTACACACACAACTTTCTCCTGTCTTCTATTATAATTTCAAATAAGGATTTACGAAAAAAACATAATTCAAGTGAGGTTTATATCGTAGGTAGCATATTTACATGTTATCCTAACTTATCTCATACACTATAGTTAGAAAGGATGGTTAAACCATTTGAAGAAACAATACTGGTGGATTATCGTTACATACATTTTAATGCAGTTATCTGGCGTTGTTGGATTGCCACTTCTCCTAAAAACAGGACTCTATGATAATAGAGGATTTACCATTGAGGAAAAAGGACAAATCATAACGGGACACTGGGCAATTATTAGCTTCTTTGTTGCATTATGTATCGTACTTTGGTTACTTAGAACAGATATTCGTGACAGGCATTTAGATCCAAAGCGCTCTTCTGCTCCAGCTACTATTGGATGGATTTTCATCGGGTTCTTCTTGGCTTTCTTTTCACAAATAGTTGCCGGTATGATCGAGATGCAGCTGCTAGGAATTAAACAAGGTTCAGAAAATACAATGAAACTGATGGAGATTGCAAGAACGACCCCTTGGTTCCTTATTGTTGTATCTATAATTGGACCTATCTTAGAAGAAATCGTATTTAGAAAAATTTTATTTGGTGCACTTTATAAGAAGTTTAACTTCTTTATCGCAGCTATCATTAGTTCGCTTGTATTCGCAGCAATTCATTTTGATTTTACTCATTTATTGGTATACACTGCTATGGGGCTCGTATTCGCCTTCTTATATGTGAAGACGAAACGGATTATCGTTCCGATTGCAGCTCATGTTGCGATGAATACATTGGTCGCTATTGGGCAAATTTTTATGAGCAATGAACAAATTCAAGAAATGATTAAAGAAGCTGAAAAAATGCAAGGCTTTATCGGAGGATTTTTTGTATGAGAAACTCACCATTGTTCATGGCTGCACTATACTTCCTTCTTGGATGTATCTTTACACGCTTCGCCATTACGAACGTGACAGATACAATCTGGAATATGTGGACAATACTATTTGCAGTTATGGCAACAATTGATTTTAATTTGGCACTTCGCCTTATATTAATTAAATTCACAAAGAAGAAACAATAATAAAACGCAGAGGTCGCTTCCTCTGCGTTTTATTGTGGATAGTTTTTCAAAAAGTAAACTAATGTTTGTAACTCTACAGCTAAGTCAATATGATGAATTCTAATATTCTCTGATACGTTTAATCGCGCTGGTGTGAAATTCAAAATACCGTGCACGCTCGTTTCAGCTAATCTATCTGCTACAGCTTGTGCTACTGTAGCCGGTACTGTTAATATTGCCACTTGTATATCATTTGATAATCTCTCTTCTAATTCATCTAAATGATATACAGGAATGCCCCCGATTTCTGTTCCAACTTTCTCTTCACTAACATCAAATGCCATTTCAATTTTTGTATTATTGTTTTTCGTGAAATTATAATGTAAGAAAGCGGTCCCTAAATTACCTACTCCAATAAGTGCTACACGTGTTATATCATCTTGATCAAGTGTTTCGCGGAAAAATGATAATAAATAATTTACGTTATATCCATATCCCTTTTTCCCTAACGCTCCAAAATACGAAAAATCTCTTCGTATTGTTGCGGAATCTACTTTTACTGCCTCACTCAATTCGGCCGATGAAACACGCTGCTTACCAGAAAGAGATAAGTTTTGGATAAATCGATAGTATAGAGGCAATCTTTTAGCAGTGGCTTGTGGAATCTTTTGCTGATCCATATGACCTCTCCTCTCTTCCTATCTTTATTCATATACTTTAATCAAATACAGAAGTTTAGCACTCATTAAATTCCTTGTATAATAAAGAGAAGAAGTATTCTCTCTTTATTTTAAACTATACACTATTTTTAGTATGATTGAGAAATATAAACATGGCAAAGTTAAGAAATTATTTGAGGTGAAAACATTGATTTTATTACAAGTAAACGCGCTTTCGAAATTATACGGTGCAGAAACGATTCTTGCAAACATAAAATTGGAAGTACAAACAAAAGATCGTATCGCATTAGTTGGAAGGAATGGAGCAGGCAAATCTACATTATTAAAAATTATCGCTGGTGAATTATCTCATGATGGTGGCGAAATTATAAAACCGAAAGATGTCTCAATCGGATATTTAGCTCAAAATACTGGACTAGAAACGTCTTTAACAATTTGGGATGAAATGCTAACCGTCTTTACCCACTTACAGCAAATGGAGACAAAACTTCGAAGACTTGAGCAAGAAATGGGAAAAGAAGAAAACTTTTCAAACGAAGCTACATATGAAAGATTGTTAGCTGATTATGACCAATTGCAACTCAATTATAAAGATCAAGGTGGATATCAATATGAAGCGGATATTCGCTCCATTTTAAGCGGCCTTGGCTTCCCAGTTGAAACGCACCAGACGACGATCTCTACTTTAAGCGGCGGGCAAAAAACAAGATTAGCTCTCGGGAAATTATTATTAACAAAACCAGACTTACTTATTTTGGATGAGCCTACAAACCATTTAGACATCGAAACATTAACGTGGCTTGAGCAATATTTACAAGGTTATCCTGGCGCAATATTAATCGTTTCACATGACCGTTATTTCTTAGACAAACTCGTTACACAAGTATATGAAATTTCAAATAAAGAAAGCAGACGATTTGTTGGTAACTACAGTAAATATTTAGACTTAAAATCAGCATTATATGAGCAAGAAATGAAACGTTACGAAAAACAACAAGATGAAATCGCAAAACTTGAGGACTTCGTTCAAAAGAATATAGCTCGCGCTTCTACAACGAAACGTGCTCAAAGTCGTCGTAAACAACTAGACAGAATGGAATTATTAACGAGACCATTAGGGGATTCTAAGTCAGCATCATTCCACTTCGATATTGAAAAGCAAAGTGGAAATGATGTTTTACAAGTAAATGATGCAACCATTGGCTATGATGAGAACCCTATAATTGAACATGTAACTATGCGCTTAACTCGCGGAGATAGTGTTGCTTTAGTTGGTCCAAACGGAATTGGGAAATCCACATTGTTAAAGTCTATTGTGAATAAGTTACCACTATTAAATGGTGATGTTTCTTTCGGATCAAATGTATCTGTTGGTTATTATGATCAAGAACAAGCAAACTTAACATCTTCTAAACGGGTTTTAAATGAACTATGGGATGAATATCCACTGCAACCTGAAAAAGAAATCCGTACTATACTCGGGAATTTTTTATTCACAGGAGATGATGTACTGAAACCAGTATCTTCCCTTAGTGGTGGACAAAAAGCTCGATTAGCTCTTGCAAAACTTATGATGCAAAAGTCAAATTTATTAATTCTAGATGAGCCTACGAACCACCTTGATTTAAATAGTAAAGAAATTTTGGAGAATGCTTTAATTGATTATCCAGGGACTCTTCTATTCGTCTCACATGACCGCTACTTTATTAACCGTGTAACAACGACTGTGGTTGAGTTATCAACAGAAGGTGCACAGGAATATTTAGGGGATTACGATTACTACGTTGAAAAGAAAAATGAAATGATTGAACGTGCAGAACTTGAACAGCAAGAAAGTGACATTCCTGTTCAAAAGGTGGTTGCACAAGAGAAATTAAATTATTTAGAAGAAAAAGAGCGTAAAAAACTAGAGCGTCAACGCACTAGAAAAATTGAAGAGCTAGAACAAAGTATATTGGAATTAGAAGAAGAAATTGCTACGTTAGAAGATCAACTTTGCTTACCAGAAATATATGCAGATTATGAAAAAGCTAGTGAAATTACAACTAAAAAGCAAACGCTACAAGAACAACTTGAAACTTGCATGGCAGAATGGGAAGAGCTGCATGTATAAGCATATTTAAATAAGGAAGATGTCTCATAAGTCAGGATTTTTGACTATGCGACATCTTTTTTTCTTTTAATACAGAAACAATTTTTTGAGTATATCAATCGTAACTTAGAATATACCAACGATTTTTCAAATATATCTATTGTAACCCTATATATATTAACAATTCGACACGAAATATCGATTTAACGACAAAGATTGACAATATTAGCATCTTCTATAATAGGGGGATGTTTCAAAATGTTTTTCGGGGATATCTTCTTACTTTTTATTTCCCGAAAAAGAACAAATTCAAAGGTCTGACATCATCCTATTTATCCACAAGTTTATACACATATCCACCTTTATAAAATAAACCTTAAAATAACTTTTCCACATTATCCACAATCAACAAAAAAGTTATCAACATTTTATATACACAATAAAACCCACATTATCAACAGACAATATGGGTTTTATCCACAACCTGTGGTTAATTATGTGCATAACTATGCTTCAATATCTAATCCTGGATTTGCATTTAAGGCTAATGTTGCACGCTTACCTTGTTCATAAGCAATTGTCCCTGCCGCTGCAATCATCGCTGCATTATCTGTGCATAAAGATAGCGGCGGAATAATTAATTCAATGTTTTCTTTTTGTGCAAATTCCTCTTCTAATCGCGCACGAAGTCCTTTATTAGCAGCTACTCCACCAGCAAGAAGTAATTGCTTTACATTATAAGCTTCTGCTGCACGAGCTGCTTTCGTTACAAGTACATCTATTACACTTTCTTGGAAACTTGCCGCTAAATCTTCTGGCGCAATTTCTATACCGCGTTGTTTTGCGTTATGCACAGTGTTGATAACTGCTGATTTCAATCCACTAAAGCTAAAATCATATGAATCCGGTTCTAGCCATGCACGAGGCAAATCAATTGTCGGTTCTCCTTCATGTGCAAGGCGATCAATATGAGGACCACCTGGATATGGCATAGATAACGTACGAGCTACTTTATCATATGCTTCTCCAGCTGCATCGTCTCGTGTTTCACCAATTACTTCGAATGAACCATGTTCTTTCATATAAACAAGTTCTGTATGCCCACCAGATACAACAAGTGATAATAACGGGAATTGAACTTCTTTTACTAAACGGTTCGCATAAATATGACCAGCAATATGATGAACACCGACTAACGGAATATCATGTGCAAACGCTACTGCCTTCGCTGCATTTACTCCAATTAGAAGTGCTCCTACTAAACCGGGACCTTCTGTTACAGCAATTGCATCAATATCATCAAATGTGATGTTTGCTTCCTTTAAAGCTTCTTCTAACACAACTGTAATTTCTTCTACATGATGACGGGATGCAATCTCTGGTACAACGCCGCCAAAACGTTTATGACTTTCAATTTGTGATGCAACGACATTCGCAATAATTTCCGTTCCATTTTTAACAACTGCTACTGCTGTTTCATCACAACTTGTTTCAATACCAAGTATAATCGTATTTTTTTCCATTATATATTCACCCACATTACGAGACCATCTTCCTGATTGTCTGCATAGTATCGTTTACGAATCCCACCATTTTGAAATCCGTATTTTCTGTATAACTGCTTTGCTACTTCATTTGATACACGTACTTCAAGTGTCATTGTTTTTACCCCTAGTTCTTTCGCTTCAGAAATAACTGCTTTCAATAGGGCATCTCCTAACTTTCGACCTCGGTATTCTGGCAAAATAGCTATATTTGTTATATGTGATTCATCAATAACTATCCACAATCCACAATACCCGACTACACGACCATCTTTTTCTAACACAATATAATGTGCATGTTCATTCATCGTTAATTCACGGTGAAAGGCATCTGCAGTCCAAGGAGTTGAAAAAGACGCTTCTTCAATAGCTACAATTTGAGCAATATCATCAAGCTCCATCTTTCTAAATATCATATCCATCTTCTGCAAGCTCCTACTTGTTTTGACTTTCTAACCACTTTGTTTCAGCTTCAGCTAAACGAAGATAGCTTGGAACAAACGTATGCACATCTTGTTCTTCTTTTTGTAATCCTAAGAATGCTAGCTCGCTTGGTCTTGGGTTATTTTTAGTAAATGGAGCGAATACAGCTTGATCACCTAAATGTTCTATAATTGTTTCTTTATGCAATTTAACATCGTTACCGATAAATAAAACAGGCTGTCCTTTATCTTTTAACATTTGCAACCAGTCTACAATAAGAATAATTCGGTCTTCTTCTATTGAAGTTAACTGCTCTCCTTCATATGTATATAACCCAGTATAAATTTGCCCACGTCTTCCATCAAATAAAGGACAAATTAACCCGTTAAAGTTAGCACCGTTTGCAGCTACTACCTCTAAACTTGATACACCTACAATTGGTATTTGAAGTGACCAAGCTAATGTTTTCGCCGCTGTCACGCCTATGCGAACACCTGTATAGGATCCAGGTCCAGCAGCTACAACGATTTTAGTTAATTCCTTCGGTTTTACGCCACACTCTTTTAACAGTTTCTCTACAGCTGGCATAAGACGTACAGAATGGTTTTTTGTTAAATTTGTAATGATTTCCCCAATTACGTTTCCTTCCTCAATAAGGGATACACCCATTACGTAATTTGAAGTATCAATTGCTAGTACTTTCATCTTGTAATAGCTCCTCACATAATCTAATATAGCGATCTCCAATTGGCTCGAGTATAATTTTTCTTGTGTCATCTCCAGCATGGAATAAACTAATTTGTAACTTTTCATTTGGTAAATATGCCTCTATTAAATGAGCCCATTCTACTACCGTAATTCCTTCACCGTAGAAATATTCATCAAAGCCTAAGTCCTCTTCACTTTCTGCTAAGCGATACACGTCCATATGATATAGCGGTAATCTTCCTTTATATTCTTTGATGATATTAAAGGTAGGACTATTTACAACTCTTTTCACTCCAAGACCTTTTGCTAGTCCCTTTGTAAAAGTCGTCTTACCAGCTCCAAGATCTCCTTCTAAAATAATTACGTCTTGTGCCTCTACGAGCTTACCTAGTTTTTCTGATAACCTTTGTGTTTCCTCAGAAGATTTTGTTGTTACTTCATATTTACTCACAGACTTCACCTACTTTACTCACAATGTTCTCTGCTCTTTATTATACAGGTTTTGAATATATAAAAAAGTCCTTAGGAGTTGTCCTAAGGATAGTTTGACTGTCTTTATTAGTTTTTTGTTAAAACAAATAAAAAAATACGAAACAACTTGTTTCGTTCTTTTCTTTATATGAAATGGCGGTCCCGACCGGGGTCGAACCGGCGATCTCCTGCGTGACAGGCAGGCATGTTAACCACTACACCACGGGACCATTTGGTTGCGGGGACAGGATTTGAACCTGCGACCTTCGGGTTATG
>NZ_JBYEZL010000013.1:0-14887 GCF_057624735.1 Bacillus sp. LQ01
TCATAGTTTGGTGATGATGGCAGAGAGGTCACACCCGTTCCCATACCGAACACGGAAGTTAAGCTCTCTAGCGCCGATGGTAGTTGGGACCTTGTCCCTGTGAGAGTAGGACGTCGCCAAGCAAGTAAAAACACAAGTCATTTGACTTGTGTTTTTTTATTTCCCATGAAATAGATTTGGTTCCATTAATAAAAAATTTGAAATATAGTAAGGGATTTTTTGAGCAGAAATACTTAGAAATTGATAAATAAATGGATAATCTTCAGAACTATAACTGCCAAGTAAGTCATACCACCAATCTGTTTCATACCTAGAAATCATGCTTAAATTATAGAGTAATAAATAATGAATGAGGAGTTCAGGTAATATTGGCTTAGGATTTCTAGGATCAGTCGTAAGTGGCAAATAATAAGTATTAGTAAGATGTTCATAGTATAAAGGAGTACTGTACATAGGATTCCATGATTGAATGGGCGCCGTAAAAAGTAAATTCGATTCATTAGTCTTCTCAGGTACGTGCTGTATTGATAAATGCTTACAAGATGTTTCAATGTAACGAGAAAATCTCTCTTTAGTCATATGTAATCGATCTAGTAGGTTGACTGAAAAGGAGAGCTCATTTTTAATTGTTGAATCGATTTTATATAAAGTTGATCCTTTTTGACTATAACGAAATAAATTTTGTAATTCTGGAATATTTCCCATTAGTTCTAACATGTTAAATTTTTCTGCTTCTAAGTGTTTCATGTGAAACAGTTGTTCTGCAACATGAGTAAATAATCCGTTTTTTTGTACCTTCACCTCATCTTCTAAAAATTGATACCCTTGTTTTTTTCGTTTGCGAGTTGTAACGCCATGAGCTAAAACAGTAGTGGATTCAGGATAGTTAGGGTCAATAGTTAGTAGGCATGCTTTAAAAAGTTGACTAATTCCATAAAATAACAACATTGGTTGAATGGAAAATGGAGCTGTCTTATATAATTCATAATAATTTTTCCCGTGTTCTAAGTAATAAATAAAGGGATAACAATTTTCAAAACTTTTTTTTTCGGCATCCTGAATAGAGGATTTTTCGTAACAACGGGCAAGATAACGTTGTACGTTTTGAGATGAAAAAAAGAAACTTAACTGCTGCCAAGTACAAGATGTTTGATGCATATATTACGCTCCTTTTATTGTCTAAAAATTCTAACATATATATACGTCCTTGACAGTATTTTAACCAATTGATAAGCTACTAATAATAATTTCTGGTATCATAGGGGGAACAATTATGTGGGAATCTAAATTTGTTAAAGAAGGTTTGACTTTTGATGATGTATTACTTGTACCAGCTAGGTCAGATATATTACCAAGAGAAGTAAGTGTTAAAACAGTTTTATCTGAAAGCTTACAGCTAAACATCCCGTTAATTAGTGCAGGAATGGATACAGTAACAGAAGCTGACATGGCTATTGCAATGGCTCGCCAGGGTGGTTTAGGAATTATTCATAAGAATATGTCTATTGAGCAACAAGCAGAGCAAGTTGATAAAGTAAAGCGCTCTGAAAGCGGCGTTATTTCAGATCCTTTCTTCTTAACTCCAGAACATCAAGTATATGATGCAGAACATCTTATGGGAAAATATCGTATCTCAGGTGTACCGGTTGTAAATAATTTAGATGAGCGAAAATTAGTTGGTATTATTACAAACCGTGATATGCGCTTCATCCAAGACTACTCAATCAAAATTTCTGACGTAATGACAAAAGAACAATTAATTACAGCTCCAGTTGGTACTACACTGGAAGAAGCTGAAAAGATCCTACAAAAGTATAAAATTGAAAAACTCCCTCTTGTTGATAATAACGGTGTATTACAAGGGCTTATTACAATAAAAGATATTGAAAAAGTAATTGAATTCCCAAACTCTGCTAAAGATAAGCAAGGACGCTTATTAGTTGGAGCAGCAGTTGGTGTAACAGCGGATGCTATGCTTCGCATCGATGCATTAGTAAAAGCTAGTGTAGATGCAATTGTACTTGATACAGCACATGGGCATTCTAAAGGTGTTATTGATAAGGTAAAAGAAGTTCGTGCTAAATATCCATCACTAAATATTATCGCTGGAAATGTTGCTACTGCTGAAGCAACGAAAGCACTAATTGAAGCTGGTGCAAACGTAGTTAAAGTTGGTATTGGACCAGGTTCTATTTGTACAACACGCGTTGTAGCCGGTGTTGGTGTACCACAATTAACTGCGGTTTATGATTGTGCAACAGAAGCTCGTAAACACGGCATTCCAGTTATTGCTGATGGCGGTATTAAGTACTCTGGTGATATGGTGAAAGCTTTAGCGGCAGGAGCACATGTTGTTATGCTAGGTAGCATGTTTGCAGGTGTTGCAGAAAGCCCTGGAGAAACTGAAATTTACCAAGGTCGTCAATTTAAAGTGTATCGTGGTATGGGTTCTGTCGGTGCGATGGAAAAAGGAAGTAAAGATCGTTACTTCCAAGAAGGCAATAAAAAACTTGTCCCAGAAGGTATTGAAGGACGAGTACCATATAAAGGGCCTTTAGCAGATACAGTTCACCAATTAGTTGGTGGCTTACGTGCAGGTATGGGATATTGCGGAGCACAGGATTTAGAATTCTTACGCGAAAATGCACAATTCATTCGTATGTCAGGTGCTGGCTTACGTGAAAGTCATCCTCATCACGTACAAATTACAAAAGAGGCTCCAAACTACTCATTATAATGTCTTATATACAAATAGACAGAGATTTGATATCTCTGTCTATTTTTTTTTGATTATGTTAGAATAACGGTTATGTGAGTACATAGATATTGGGGGTAGCAAAAGTGAAAGGTATGTTTTGCAAAAGATTCATTGCTTTGGTAACAGTGCTTACACTAGCTTGTAGCATTTTTATGCCATATAGCAATGCATCAGCTGAAACAGGAGCCGCTTTAAACATTGAAGCAGGTGCGGCAATTTTAGTAGAAGCGAATTCTGGGAAAATTTTATATCAAAAGAATGCAGATGAATTATTATCCATTGCTAGTATGACAAAGATGATGAGTGAATATTTAGTTCACGAAGCAGTGGATAAAGGAAAACTTAAGTGGGACCAGAAAATTAAGGTTTCTGAATATGCATATAAGGTTTCACAAGATGCTTCATTATCAAATGTTGCATTAGAAAATGGTGGCTCTTATACAGTAAAAGAGTTATACGAGGCAATGGCAATCTTTTCTGCAAATGGTGCAACAATTGCATTAGCAGAAGCAATTGCAGGTAAAGAAGTAGACTTCGTAAAAATGATGAATGATAAATCGAAAGAACTAGGGTTGAAAAATTATAAATTTGTCAATTCTACAGGTTTAACGAATAAAGATTTAAAGGGAATGCATCCTGAAGGAACAACAGCGGATGAAGAAAATAAAATGTCTGCAAAGGATGTTGCAACTTTAGCACAACATTTAATTAAAGATTATCCAAAAGTGTTAGATACAGCAAAAATCCCTAAAAAAGAATTCCGTCCAGAAAAAGAGAAGTTTGCAATGTCGAACTGGAACTGGATGTTAAAGGGCTTAGTTAAAGAATATGATGGCGTAGACGGCCTAAAAACAGGCTCAACTCCAGAGGCAGGAGATTGCTTCACTGGTACGGTTGAAAGAAACGGAATGCGTTTTATTTCTGTAGTTATTAAAACAAGTTCTCATACAGCACGTTTTGATGAAACAAAGAAGCTATATGATTATGGATTTGCTAACTTTGAAGTAAAACAAATGTATAAAAAAGGTTCTTCAGTAAAAGGACAAGAAACAGTACGAGTAGAAAATGCGAAAGATAAAGATGTAGCAGTTCAAACGAAACAGGCTATTTCACTTCCAGTGCCAAAAGGAAGTAAAGATGTTTATAAAACGGAATTAAAAGAATCAAGCAAGGGACAAGAAGCACCTATTAAAAAGGGAGCTGCGCTTGGTCAAATGGTAATTACGCCAAAAGATACAAACGACCCTGGATTTTTAACTGGTAAGTCACTGCAAGTGGATCTTGTAACAACATCTGAAGTAGAAGAAGCAAACTGGTTTACTCGTGCTATGCGCGGAATTGGTTCATTCTTTAGTGGCATGTGGAATAGTGCTGTTGATACAGTAAAAGGTTGGTTTTAAAAGCTCCTCATGATAGGAGCTTTTTTTTATTCCTATTTTTCATACCGACTTTATGAAAAAGTAGTAGACAAGCATCTGATAGTTAGTGGTAGAATGTAAGAGTATTCTTAATTTTCGCCTTTAACGGGGGAAAGCAATTCACCTAGGGGGGTTTTTGTACATGACAAATGTAACAGGGACAGAACGTGTAAAACGTGGAATGGCAGAAATGCAAAAAGGCGGCGTTATTATGGACGTAGTTAACGCTGAACAAGCAAAAATTGCAGAAGAGGCAGGCGCAGTTGCCGTTATGGCATTAGAGCGTGTACCAGCAGATATTCGTGCAGCAGGTGGCGTTTCTCGTATGGCAGACCCAACAATTGTTGAAGAAGTTATGGGTGCGGTGTCAATTCCGGTTATGGCAAAATGCCGTATCGGTCACCTTGTAGAAGCACGTGTATTAGAATCATTAGGGGTAGACTATATCGATGAGAGTGAAGTATTAACTCCTGCTGATGAAGTATACCATTTAAATAAACGTGATTACACAGTTCCATTTGTATGTGGTTGCCGTGATATCGGAGAAGCTGCACGTCGTATTGCAGAAGGTGCATCTATGCTTCGTACAAAAGGTGAACCAGGAACAGGAAACATTGTAGAGGCAGTGCGTCATATGCGCCAAGTCAATGCAGAAATCCGTCAAGTTGCGAGTCTACGTGAAGATGAGTTAATGACATATGCAAAAAATACTGGCGCTCCTTACGAAGTATTACTTGAAATTAAACGTCTTGGTCGCTTACCAGTTGTAAACTTTGCGGCAGGTGGTGTAGCAACACCAGCAGATGCAGCATTAATGATGCAACTTGGTGCTGATGGGGTATTTGTTGGATCTGGTATCTTCAAATCAGAAAACCCAGAGAAATTTGCACGTGCAATCGTTGAAGCAACGACTCATTATGAAGATTACGAACTAATTGCAAGCCTTTCTAAAGGATTAGGTAATGCAATGAAGGGTGTCGAAATTTCAACGTTATTACCAGAACAACGCATGCAAGAGCGTGGATGGTAATTAAAGGAGAACTTTAAAATGGTGAAAATCGGTGTACTAGGTCTTCAAGGTGCAGTTCGTGAGCATGTAAAATCAGTTGAAGCAAGTGGTGCAGAAGCTGTTGTTGTAAAGCGTATAGAGCAACTTGAAGAGATTGATGGTCTTATTTTACCAGGCGGTGAAAGTACAACAATGCGCCGTCTTATTGATAAGTATGCTTTCATGGAACCACTTCGTACATTTGCAAAGTCTGGTAAACCAATGTTTGGTACATGTGCAGGGATGATTCTTCTTGCGAAAACACTTATTGGCTATGAAGAAGCACATATTGGTGCTATGGATATTACAGTTGAGCGCAATGCGTTCGGACGCCAAAAGGATAGTTTTGAAGCTGCGCTTTCAATTGAAGGCGTGGGTGAAGACTTCATTGGTGTATTTATCCGTGCGCCGTATGTTGTAGAAGTAGCTGATAATGTTGAAGTGCTTTCTAAGCATGGTGACCGAATGGTAGCGGTAAGACAAGATCAGTTTTTAGCTGCTTCATTCCATCCGGAATTAACAGATGATCATCGTGTGACAGCATACTTTGTTGAAATGGTAAAAGAAGCGAAAATGAAAAAAGTTGTATAAGTAACTTGCAACTTGTATAAGATTATAGTAAATTGATGGTAACAATTTTATAAAATAAGCGTGTTGATAGGAAATAGTAACAAATGTCGTTTCTTATAGAGAGTCGATGGTTGGTGGAAATCGATAGAAACAGTTTGTGAATCCATCCTGGAATGGAATGTGGAATATCTTTTGGATTAGTAAGCATTCCCGGTGAAGAGCCGTTATTTCTACTTGAGAGGAAAGCGGTAATGCTTTCAACTAGGGTGGCAACGCGGGTTAACTCCCGTCCCTTTATATAGGGACGGGAGTTTTTTGTGTTTTATAAAATAAAAGGAGGAGTATATAATGCTTGATATTAAATTTTTACGTACAAACTTTGAAGAAGTAAAAGCGAAATTACAGCATAGAGGCGAAGATTTAACTGATTTCGGCCGTTTTGAAGAACTTGATACGAGAAGAAGAGAACTACTTGTTCAGACAGAAGAATTAAAAAGTAAACGTAACGAAGTATCTCAACAAATTTCTGTATTAAAGCGCGAAAAGAAAGATGCAGAGGCTCTAATTTTAGAAATGCGTGAGGTTGGAGAAAAAGTAAAGGATCTTGATAACGAACTTCGTACAGTTGAAGAAGACTTAGAAAGATTAATGTTATCTATTCCAAATATCCCTCATGAATCTGCTCCAGTTGGTGAAACAGAGGATGATAATGTAGTAGCACGTACTTGGGGAGAAGTGAAAGAATTTACTTTTGAGCCAAAACCACATTGGGATCTTGCTACTGATTTAGGAATTTTAGATTTTGAACGCGCTGGGAAAGTAACAGGAAGCCGCTTCGTATTTTACAAAGGTGCTGGTGCAAGATTAGAGCGTGCTTTAATTAGCTTTATGCTTGATCTTCATACTGATGAGCATGGATATGAAGAAGTATTACCTCCATATATGGTAAACCGTGCAAGTATGACGGGAACAGGACAACTTCCAAAGTTTGAAGAAGATGCATTCCGTATTGAAAGTGAAGATTACTTCTTAATTCCAACAGCTGAAGTACCTGTAACGAATATGCATCGTGATGAGATTTTAAATAAAGAGCAATTGCCTATAAGATATGCTGCATTTAGCTCTTGCTTCCGTTCTGAAGCAGGTTCAGCTGGTCGTGATACACGTGGTTTAATTCGCCAGCATCAGTTCAATAAAGTAGAGCTTGTGAAGTTCGTAAAACCAGAAGATTCTTATGAAGAATTAGAAAAATTAACAAATGATGCAGAACGCGTGTTACAATTATTAGAGTTGCCATATCGCGTTATGAGCATGTGCACAGGCGATTTAGGATTTACAGCAGCGAAGAAATACGATATTGAAGTATGGATTCCAAGCTATGGCACATATCGTGAAATTTCTTCTTGTAGTAATTTTGAAGCTTTCCAAGCGAGACGTGCAAATATCCGTTTCCGCCGTGAGCCAAATGGAAAACCAGAACATGTTCATACATTAAATGGATCTGGTCTTGCAATCGGACGTACGGTTGCAGCTATTTTAGAGAACTACCAACAAGAAGATGGTACAATTATAATTCCAGAAGTTCTTCGCCCTTATATGGGAGGAAAAACAGTTATTAAGTAAATTTAAACATTCATCGGTATGAGTGATTGGTAATTATGAGCGTTGTCAGTACTGTAATGTAGGAAGGGAAAAGTAAAATTTTCCTTTCCTCATAATTTATTTTAGTAGGGTTGACTAACTGTTTTTCTTTTGATATTATATTTGATGTCAATATGGAGGTATACCCAAGTCTGGCTGAAGGGATCGGTCTTGAAAACCGACAGGCGGCGAGAGTCGCGCGGGGGTTCGAATCCCTCTACCTCCTCCAGATATAATTGACAACAGCGCATATAAGTGGAGATTGGAGAACTCGTTACCAACACGTAACGAGTTTTTATTTTAAAACCAATCATAAAGTATGGTGTAAGGTAATTTTGTCCTTATTACACACTCATATTCCGATGATTATCTTCATAGATATGAAAGGAGTCAACATGGATCTTATTATACAAACGTTTCCTTTAGATGGAAAAACTTTATATTATGTACAATGTCCTGTCTGTAAGAACAATAGAATTTTAAACAGTGGTGCAAACGTATCACGCATTATTAGTGATGATACATTCCGTAAACTTTGTGGTTGTACTTGTGATGTAAAACAAGCTACGAGTAAAGTAGAGGCGCCAAAACAAGTTAAAAAAGCAGCTGTAAAGAAAGCGGCGGCTCCAAAACGTACAGGTAAAGTATTAACGGCAGTAATTAACGGGAAAGAAATGACTGTTAAAGAGATTGCTGAAGCATACGATATTAGTACAAGTACTGTTCGTCAGCGCATTAACGCAGGAAAACCTGAGAGTGAAATTATTGCTCCAACAAAGAAGAAGTAATTTAATAGGAAAACCCGTGCATATGCACGGGTTTTTTATTTTACAAGTTTACGTGTTTGTTTTAAAAAATGGCCAATTTTTTTAATGATTGGTTCGATTGAATCACCATCTTTTAAAATATCGTACTCATTAATATTTAAGCGTAATACAGGGCATGAATTAAAGTTGTTAATCCAGTTTTCATAACGTCCATGCATTTCTTTCCAGTACTCAATTGGTGTTTGCTGTTCCATTGGGCGCCCGCGTTCTTGAATACGATCGACAATATCATCGAAAGAACCTTCTAAGTAAATTAATAAGTCTGGATGAGGGAAGTAAGGAGTCATGACCATAGCGTCAAATAAACCTTTGTATGTTTCATAATCAGTTTCCGTCATTGTTCCTTTTTCATGATGCATCTTTGCGAAAATTCCAGTGTCTTCGTAAATGGAACGATCTTGAACAAAACCGCCACCATATTCAAAAATTCTTTTTTGTTCCTTAAATCGTTCTGCTAAAAAGTACACTTGTAGGTGGAAGCTCCAACGAGTGAAGTCCGCATAGAACTTGTCCAAATATGGATTGGAATCTACTTTTTCAAATGATGTGCGATAACCTAAAGCATTAGCTAATGCAGTTGTCATAGTTGATTTACCCACACCTACCGTTCCGGCGATAGTGATTACTGCGTCATTGGGTATATCATATTTTTGCCTTAAATTCATTATTATTTCGACTCCTTTAAGAGAGTATTTTGAAGGGCAGATAGGATGACGTTTAAATCATCAGGATTTTTTACAAAATCCATATCGTCTCCATTAAATTTCAATACTGGTATTTCCGGATGATCTTTTTTAAAAGCATCCATTGCTGTTTCATAATCTTTTGTGAGCTGTAGTAAGTAATTTGGATCCATGTTTTTTTCAAATTCTCTTCCGCGCATGGCGATTCGTTTTTGCAATGTTTCTAGGCTAGCTGTTAAATAAACAATGACATTTGGCACAGGCATATCTTGTGTAAGGATACGATAAATTTGCATGTATTTGTCATATTGGGAGTCTTTTAATGTGCGGGATGCAAAAATTAAATTTTTAAAGATATGGTAATCCGCTACTACTGGTTTCCTTTGATTCAAATACTTTATGTTAATGTCTTCTAATTGTTTGTATCTATTACAAAGAAAGAACATCTCTGTTTGAAAACTCCATTCGTCGATGTCTTCATAGAACTTTCCTAAAAAGGGATTTTCATCAACAATCTCTTTTAGTAAGTGGAGTTGCATGTGAGTTGAAATTTTCTTCGCAAGTGAAGTTTTTCCAACACCAATTGGTCCTTCAACCGTGATAAATGGTACTCCGGTCACGCTGTTTCCTCCTTTCAATCAGTGATTTACCGTGACTACTAAAAACACAAAACAGAATTATTGTAGCACAAGAGGGAAGCGAGCGGGTTAATTTGATATAAAAAGTTAGAAAATAGATATATGTATTAATTAAATTTTATTTTGGTTGATGATGTTATAGTTGCTTTCAATGTAGTTTCCATTATTTTTAAAGCATGTATATTATCTTGGTCGTTGTTAGAGGCGATACAATCCTCTGGTACATACAATGTATAATTTCTCATATGAGCATCATTAGCTGTAAATAGGATACATATATTTCCGGCAACCCCTGTTAATATTAGATTTTCTATTTTTAAATAACCTAGTAATGAATTTAAAGGTGTTTCATAAAAAGCGGAATAATGTGGTTTAATAAAAATGTAATCATCAGAACTTGGAGCAATCTTATGGATTATGTTTTCGCTATATTCATTTGTACAATGAGTAATAAGTTGGTCGATATCAGATCTCCACAGTTGATAATGGTCATTAACGTAAATTATAGGACAGCCGAAGGATTTCATTTTTTTCTTTAATTGTAAAATAGGGTTTGTTATAATTTCACATTTTTTAGCTAGAATGGGTCCGTGGGAAAATTGAAAGTCATTAATCATATCGATAATGAGCAAGGCGGTATTTTTCATATGTAATCCCCTCTCTTTTTTCTTTTAGGGTGGATTGAATTTGTAAAAGTTATCCCCTGTGTAGTAAATGGAAATAAGTGTACTTTATTTGTAATGAAAGGACTATGTTATGGAACAAGATCAAGATATTTATTTTATGCAATTAGCGATAGAAGAAGCTAAAAAGGCAGAGGAAATACAGGAAGTACCAATTGGAGCAGTTATAGTGTTAGATGGTGAGGTAATTAGTGTTGCCCATAATTTAAGGGAAACTGAGCAGAGATCAATAGCTCATGCTGAGTTGCTAGCGATAGATGAGGCGTGTAAAAAATTAGGGACATGGCGTTTAGAAGATGCAACATTGTATGTAACATTAGAACCTTGTCCAATGTGTGCAGGTGGAATTGTTTTATCACGAGTGAAGCGAGTTGTATATGGTGCAAGTGATCCGAAGGGCGGATGTGCAGGGACATTGATGAATCTTTTAACGGATGAACGCTTCAATCATCAATGTGAAGTAGTATCTGGTGTACTAGAGGAAGAATGCGGTACGTTGTTAACAAGCTTTTTTAGAGAGCTTCGTAAAAAAAGAAAAGCAATAAAAAAATTAGAGAAGAATACTGGGAACTAACGTATTTGCATTTTATAAAGAAACAAGTTATACTGATAATGCCTTTAATGAAGGCAACCGAATATTGGTTTTAACTTTGCCGTGCTAAGCGGGGAGGTAGCGGTGCCCTATACTCGCAATCCGCTCTAGCGAGGCCGAATCCCCTCTCGAGGTTATGTTGCTGTAAGGTCTGCCTTAAGTAAGTGGTGTTGACGTTTGGGTCCTGCGCAACGGGACCCCGTGAACCTTGTCAGGTCCGGAAGGAAGCAGCAATAAGCGGGTCTTCTCGTGTGCCGCAGGAGTGCCTGAACCGAGCTAACTGCTTGAGTAACGCTTATGGTACGTAATCGACGGAGGGTGCACGGCAGTTATATATGTATACAAAACTCACCTTAATACAAAGGTGAGTTTTTTGTATAGAAAATAACTTTTGGAATCTATAAACAGAATGGGTTATAATAAATGAGATAATAACCTTTGAGGGAGGCCGTATTTTCGTGTCATACCAAGCGTTATACCGAACATGGAGACCGCAAAAGTTCGAAGATGTAGTCGGTCAAAAGCACGTGACAAAAACGTTGCAAAATGCCCTTCTTCAAGAGAAAGTTTCACATGCTTATTTATTTTCTGGCCCGAGGGGAACAGGAAAAACGACAATTGCAAAAGTATTTGCAAAAGCAATTAACTGTGAACATGCTCCGGTAGCTGAACCTTGTAATGAATGTCCTTCTTGTTTAGGAATTACACAAGGATCCATTTCAGATGTATTAGAAATTGATGCGGCTTCAAATAACGGTGTAGATGAAATTCGAGATATTAGAGATAAAGTAAAATATGCTCCAAGTGCTGTAGAATATAAAGTATACATTATTGATGAAGTTCACATGCTTTCTATGGGTGCATTCAATGCGCTTTTAAAAACCTTAGAAGAGCCGCCAGGACATGTTATCTTTATTTTGGCGACAACAGAACCTCATAAGATCCCGCCTACAATTATTTCACGTTGTCAGCGTTTTGAATTCCGAAAAATATCAGTGAATGATATTGTTGAGAGATTATCAACGGTCGTGACAAATGAAGGTACGCAAGTGGAAGATGAGGCATTACAAATTGTTGCGCGTGCTGCTGAAGGTGGTATGCGTGACGCACTTAGTCTTATTGATCAGGCTATATCTTATAGTGATGAGACCGTTACGACAGAAGATGTATTGGCCGTAACAGGATCTGTTTCTCAGCAATACTTAGGCAATTTAGTAGAATGCATACGTGAGAATGATGTATCAAGAGCATTGCAAATCATAGATGAAATGATGAGTAAAGGGAAGGATCCAGTTCGTTTTATGGAGGATTTCATTTACTATTATCGTGATATGCTTTTATATCAAACTTCACCGCAACTAGAACATATGTTGGAACGAGTAATTGTAGATGATCAATTCCGTAAGTTGAGTGAAGAAATGCAACCGGAAGTGATCTATGAGATTATTCATACCCTTAGTAAGGGACAACAGGAAATGAAGTGGACAAATCATCCGCGTATTTTCTTAGAAGTTGTTATGGTGCAATTGTGTCAACAGTTTATGATGCAAGCAAATGGTACAGATCGTTTGCAAGCAATTATGAACAGGATGCAGCAACTGGAGAAAGAGTTAGAGCAAGTTAAAAAGAATGGTGTGCCAGCTGGTGTACAACAGGAAGTAAGAGAGACACGTGCAACACCAAAGCCGGTAAGAACAGGAAGTATGAAGATTCCTGTCGGACGTGTAAATGAAGTATTAAAACAAGCGAAGCGTCAAGATTTAGAACAATTAAAAGCTGTATGGGGTGAGTTGTTAGGAAGACTCAAATCATATAACAAAGTAGCGTTTGCTGTTTTACTAGAAAATAGCGAACCAGTGGCAGCTTCAGATGACACTTACGTTTTAGCATTTCAATATGAGATTCACTGTAAGATGGCGAGCGAAAATCGAGAAGCTATGGATACAGTAGAACAAGCTTTATTTGAATTGCTAAGTAAAAGGTTAAATATGATTGCCATTCCAAAAAGTGAATGGGGTAAAATCCGTGAAGACTTTTTACAACGTGAAGGTGGAGAGTCTGAAGAAAGCCCAGAGAAAAAGGAAGATCCTCTTATAGAAGAGGCAGTGAAATTAGTAGGGCAAGAACTCATTGAAATAAAAGAGTAATAATAATTAGGAGGAATTAATTATGATGCGTGGCGGAATGGGAAATATGAATAACATGATGAAACAAATGCAAAAGATGCAAAAGGACATGGCGAAAGCACAAGAAGAGCTTGGTGAAAAAACAGTTGAAGGTACAGCTGGCGGCGGAATGATTACAGTTATCGCAAATGGTCACAAGCAAATTCTTGAAGTGAAGATTAAAGAAGAAGTTGTAGATCCAGAAGATATCGAAATGCTACAAGACTTAGTATTAGCTGCAACAAATGATGCACTTAAAAAGGCTGATGAGCTTTCAAACTCTACAATGGGTAAATTTACAAAAGGCTTAAACTTACCAGGTGGAATGTTCTAGGAGGATATTGATACATGCATTATCCAGAACCAATATCAAAACTAATCGATAGTTTTATGAAGTTGCCAGGTATCGGACCGAAAACAGCGGTTCGATTGGCATTTTTCGTATTAGATATGAAAGAAGATGATGTGTTAGGTTTCGCGAAAGCACTTGTAAATGCGAAGCGAGATTTAGCGTACTGTTCTGTATGTGGACATATTACTGATCGTGATCCTTGTTATATTTGTAATGATTCACATCGAGATCAATCAGTTGTTTGTGTCGTACAAGAACCGAAAGATGTAATCGCGATGGAAAAAATGAAAGAGTATCAAGGTGTATATCATGTGTTACGTGGTGCGATTTCTCCTATGGAGGGAATTGGACCGGAAGACATTAATATCCCGCAACTCTTAAAGCGACTACATGATGAAACGGTACAAGAAGTGATATTAGCAACAAACCCTAATATTGAAGGGGAAGCTACAGCGATGTATATCTCCCGCCTCTTAAAACCTACAGGCATTAAAGTAACTCGTATTGCACATGGTCTGCCAGTTGGTGGAGATTTAGAATATGCAGATGAAGTGACATTATCCAAAGCGTTAGAAGGTCGCAGAGAAGTATAAGAGGAGAAACGAAAATGTTCTTTCAAAAAAAGGGTAAATTGCGTAAAGAGTATGACGATAAGTTAATTGTACTTTTGGAAAAAGTGAAGAATGAGTGGTTACGTCAGAAGAGAATGGTCGAACAAAGTGTAGAACCGTCTCAAGATGTCATTTGTTCTTTGAAAATAGCAGAGGCGAAATATTTCTTTTTGTTGAAAGAAGCAAAGCGTCGTCCTGTAAAAATGGAACAATGGTAAAAGGTTCTGCTTTCTAAGCAGGCCTTTTTATTTTATTTGTTAAATGCTGAGGTATCGTTTTATTTAGTTTATATAAAAGAGATGCTGCATATGATAACTGTTCTTTTTTATTGTCTTGTCCCATACAAATAGATGTATAGGTCATTCATAAGGAGGAAAAAATGAATTCTACAATTATTATTGTTGGCATTCTTACTTTAGTATTTATTTTTCTTGTTTTTGGTGTTGCCTCTAAGCCATTACGTTTTATAGGTAAGGTGATTTTTCATGTTACTTTAGGAATAGCATTGCTTTTTATCGTAAATGTTGTAGGGACATATTTTGATTTTCATATCCCGATTAACATGGGGACAGCAGCAATAACGAGTTTGTTAGGCTTACCGGGTGTGGCAGCATTAGTGATTATTAAGCTTTATATCATGCCAAGATAAAATTATTTTGGCATTTTTTTAAAAAGTGTTGACTATTAAATGATTAATATGGTAAATTAATAAGCGTCGTCAGCAACGAAAGAAAAAAGCTGTTGACAGATTTAACGAGAAGTGTTAAATTATAAAAGTCGCTGAAACGCGATATTGAACTTTGAAAACTAAACGAAACAAACAACGTGAAACGTCAATTTTTATTTTAGATGCTAGACAAACTAACTTTATTGGAGAGTTTGATCCTGGCTCAGGATGAAC
>NZ_JBYEZL010000014.1:0-12082 GCF_057624735.1 Bacillus sp. LQ01
ATTATTATTAATTAATTCTTTGGCCATGTTTTTATTATCTTCTTTAGAAAGGTTAATAAGTTTACAACCAGAGCTTCAACATGCTGTAATTGCAACTGAACGTTTTTTAGATATAGTGGATTACCCAGTTTTTAATGCAAAGGATACTAAAAAAATATCTAATATTCACGATATAGAATTTAAAGGATTTAATTTTGGTTATGATAATTCAAATAAAGTAATTGAAAATGTTAATATGAAAATTTTAAAAAATGATCGTATCCTATTATTGGGTGAAAGTGGAGTAGGTAAAAGTACTTTGGTTAAAAATTTAGTCAAATTTTATGATGTGCCACCGTTTCAAATTTTAGTAAATGGAATTGATATAAATAAAATAAATACAAGTACATTAAGAGAAAAAATTATTTATTTAAATGAAAATCCATTTCTTTTTAAAGGAACTATTAGAGAAAATTTGTGTATGGGTAAAAAAATTAGTAGCGACGAAATTATAGCAGCTTGTGAAGTTGCTGAAATTTGGGATGTTGTATCTGTTCTTAATGATAATTTAGATTTTAAATTAAATGAAAATGCTAATAACTTATCTACAGGGCAAAAACAAAGACTTTCACTAGCTCGTGCTATTTTGCATAATCCAGAAGTTCTTATTCTAGATGAGTCATTAAGTAACGTCGATTTAGAAAAATTTGAGAGGATACATAATAATCTACTAAAAATGAATTTCACATTGATTGTTATTTCTCACACCTCTCAAATGTTAAAAAATTATAATCGTAAATTTGTTTTTAAAGATAAAACATTAATTGAGGAAAAAGAGGTTGTATCATGAAAAAATGGTTTTTTGTTTTTTTAATACTATTATTATCTATAGGTTCAGCTTTTTATATTTTTAATTCTAAAACGCTGGAAAAAAACTTTTATACAAATATTGATCTTAAAGAATATGAGCAAAGTGTAAACTCTAATGATGATGTTTACATTTATGTATATAAGACTAGTTGTCCATCTTGCCAACAGTTAAAACCTCATCTTAATGAATTTATTAAAAATAATAAATTGAAATTAAAAGCTTTAAATATAGAGGAAGAAAAAAATTATAATGAGACGTTTTTAGATAAGTATAAGTTGAATAAAACTCCTACTATTCTTCATTATAAAGATGGAAGGGAAGCTGAACGTTTAGAGGGATATCGTCCTGAAAAACTCAAAGAGTTTTTCAAAAAAGTATAAATAAAGAGGGGTGATTGTATGAATTTATATGAATTTTATCAATTATTAAAAGAGAAAAATCCTAATTCACAACTTTTTCAGGATATGTGTTTAATACATGATATTCACAGATATTATTATATAGATTTGAACTTTGAAAATGAATTCAATAATATTATTGAATTATATGAAAAGAGTGATTTCCCTTCAATTAGTTGTGGGATTATTACTTATAATGAAGAACGATGTATTCATCGATGTTTAGACAGTCTAATTAATGAGTTTTCTGAAATAGTAGTTTTAGATTCAATGTCTAATGATAAAACAGTAGACATAATAAGAGAAAATTTTCCGCAAGTCAAGGTTATTTCTGAATCATGGAAAAATGATTTTTCGTATCAGAGAAATAAATTAATTAATTATGTAACCAATGATTGGATTTATTTTATAGATGCTGATAATTATTTTGGTAAGAACAATACTAGTAAATTTAAAAGAATAGCAAGGTTAATAGAATTTTTTAATATTAAATGTGTTATCAGTCCTATAATACATGAATATACAGGTGATATATATACAGATACAAGAAGAATGTTTTCTTTAAATCAAAATATATCTTTTTATGGAAAAGTGCATGAAGAGCCAATTTTTGATGGAGGGGAGATTCCAGATAATATTACTGTAAAGGTTGATGTATATCATGATGGATATGATCCGGATATTGTTGATATGGTAGCAAAAAATGAACGGAATCTTGTATTAACAAAAGAAATGATTCAGTTAGAACCCGGTAATCCTAAATGGCTATTTTTTTATGCAAGAGAACTAAATCAAGCAAAATCTGATAAAAGATTAGTTGAAAATGTACTTTTAAGTGCTATAGATTTATATAAATTTAAATCTGATAAAAGATTTTTAATTGAATCTCTTTCGTTACTTTGTAAAATTTATTTTGAATTGAAAGATTTTAAATCTTTAATAAAATATATTTCTGTGATAGAAGAAGAATATCCCGATTTTTACGATATTGAGTTTTATAAAGCTTCTTTATTGCTCCTGGACATAGAAAATAGGATAAATACAGTCATTGAATCTTTACATGTAGCTTTAGATAAAACTAATGAAAATACATGTAGCACAATTCATTCTAAGGGAGATCACTTTAAGCATTTGTTAATTAATCTATATAGTTTTTCCCGAAGATGGGATATTGTTTTTGAATTATATAATGATATCCAAACATCGGAATTAAAACAAGATTTTTTAAATAATGTTACGGAGTTGAAATCAAAAATTGATGAAATATTATAAAAGGGCTGTGTTTTTAAGATGAAAAGTAAAATTATAACTCGAATACAATTTCTTTATGTTTCTTTCTTTATTTCTTTTCTTTCGATAATAGGTAGTTTATATTTTAGTGAAATATTAGGTTTGAAACCTTGTGATTTATGTTGGTATCAAAGAATTTTTATGTATCCTATACCTTTAATTGTTTTAGTTTCCATTTTGACTAATGATGATAAGGTGAAGAATTATATTAGGGGTTTTTCATTGGTAGGTTTATTAATTGCTATGTACCAATATATAATTCAACTTTCACATACGAAAAGTTCTTTTTGTAGTATTAAAAGTGATTGTTCTACAATTCAGGTAGAATGGTTTGGATTCATTACTTTACCACTTTTAAGTTTTTTTGCATTTTCTATAATATTTATGTTTTCGTTTTTAATAAATAAAGAGTAGTCTGAAGTCGTATACAAGGTTGGATGGTGTTAGTTTTATAGAAAAAGAGCCCTAAGTAATAAGGACCCTTTTTAGTTATAACAAAAAAAGCCAATCATGATATAATTGAATTGTCGAGAAACAACTATAATGAGAGGCTTTTTTATTCTTATAAAATTCTAATTACATAATAGCATAAAAAGAGTCTCTGTACTAGTTGTAAATACTAGGAATGAGGAGAAAAGTTATGACAAATACTATTAATTTAAAACAAGCTGAAAAAAATGCAAGATTGAGAGAGATCGAAGATTCAAAGATTTTGTCAGAAGAAGAGATGTATTTAGCAAATGAACTTCAAGCAAAAGCTAGTTCAAGAGGAATGAAGTTAGTTCCTGAGCGTAAAGTGAAAAACAAGGCAAAGTTTGTTCAGATTATTCAACAGAACATCCAGTATTTATTTGAAATTGATTATTTAACAAATGCCGAGAAGGTATTTTTATTAGATATTTCAATGTGTGTAGGATTTTTAAGTAATTGTTTAGTTAGTGATATTAACTCTAAAGAACAAATACCATTAACTCAGCGAGAATTAGCAAAAAAAATAGGAAGACATGAAACGAAAGTTAGTCCTTTGGTTAGAAAATTAATTGATAAAGGCATTATTGCTCGTTCTGAGAGTGGTGTTGATGATAATAATGTTAGGGCATATGCTTTGTTTATAAATCCTCATGTTATGTTTTCAGGGAATAGGGATGAAGTGAATCCAACACTTAAAGCTATGTTTAGAAAGGTTCCTAAACAACTTAAAAATTTACCTATCAAATTATTTTAAGTCTACTTTAATTAGTAGACTTTTTTTATTAATTTCGTACTTACCAAAAACGGTAAGTTTACTTACCAAAAACGGTAAGTACGAAAAATCTTGAAACCCTTGATATTACTAGGGGTTTTCCACTTTGGTATGCTTGTCCCTTCTCACTCTCTATATAGGGAGCTAAAAGTTCCGCAAGGAACGGGTCGTATTTTCTTTCGCTTTGCTACAAAAAATCTCCACCCTTTTCGCTTTGCTACATCCTTGCCAAACTTTTTTCGGCTCGAGTTTGGATATCACCAAGCCGATACATCCAAAAGCAACTATTTGAGATTATCGGCTTGAATTGCTATTATACGAGCCGAACCGCTAGTGCCTTCGTCTAATAATTTCACTTACCATATTAATAGATACGTAATATGTGGGGGCTCGTCCCCACACGACGAACCAGCCTCAACCCCAAAAGCAAAGAAAACCTTCTTTTAAACCTGTTTATTTTGCTTTTTAAGCGTTTATTTTCATTTTCACGACAAATAGTATTGTTTTAAATTTATATTCTTTAAAAATGATTCTGAAGCGCCTGAATAGCAACTGGTATTTTGTTGTTATTTATTTCTAGATTAAAGATTTATATTTATTCAATGTCTATTGTTTTCTTTTAGTATTTTAAAGTAATGTTTGATTGCAATTTATTAAAAATATCATGTCGTTAGTGAGTACTCATATGGAGACATCAAAGGGACTTTGTGTACTCACTGAGTCTACATCTAGGGACATAATGGGGACATTTGGAGAGTTTTGTGTCATCAGTGAGTGGACATCCTGGGAATTTTCGTGTACCCACGTTTAAACTAGGCTCCGCCTAGTCCCAACCCCTAGTTGGTCCCAAAAACCCCTTATGCTCTTCTCTCTTTTTTGATTCGGAATTTCCAATTTTATAAAATGACTTAGCTTTTAGCTGAAATTTACTATGTTAAAAAAAATAGGAATGTGATTTTGATTGTGGTTTGTTGCAAGGCTATTAAAAAAAAAATTTGTGGCGCGGCTTGGATCTTTGCTAAATGAGGTATGAATTGGAGATATGAAAAATTCCGTTATTTTCATATGACAAAAGGATATAAACCTTAGTAGAATGAATTAGTAAAAACCTAGGTTTAATACTTAGGTTTCAAAGTTGGTTTTTTGGAAAATAACCCTTGATATTAAAAATATTTAGGTTTTTATCTAGGTTTTAAAGGTGGGTAAAAAGATGGATAAAAGTGAATACCTAGGTGGAGAAAACCCAGGTTATATAGCGATGACTGTTAAAGAAGTTGCATTATGTTTAGATGAATCACCAAATGTTATAAGGAATTGGATGAAAGAATTAAAGACATATATTCCTTTAGAGAAAAATGAGTCAGGTTACAATATTTTTGATGAAAATGCTCTTGAGCAAATGAAGATGGTTAAGCAATTACATCGAGAACAGAACTATTCAATAAAACAAATTGAACATTATTTTGCTACAGGTGGAGAGAGTATAAAGCCTGTTCCTAGTAAAGAAGCTGGAGAGATTTTAGCTGAGGAATTAAAATCATTAAAAAATGAAGTTAGTAAACTTAGAGAATATAGTGAGAAACAAGAAGAATTTAATAAATTGTTAATTGAACAATTACAAAAGCAACAAGATTATATTGATAATAAGTTAGAAAAACGGGATCAGAAGTTACTTGAAACAATTCGTGAAGTACAAGAAACAAAATCATTAACAGCATCTACGGAATCAAAAGGATTTTTTGCGAGGTTATTTGGAAAATAATTATTATAAGATTTACAAACTGAGTCCTGGCGTTTATGCCGCGAAAGTTCCTTGACGATGAGGGGAACCCTCATGCAAACTCGCCAGGGGTGGCCCCAGAAGGGCGGTTTTTGCCCGCTGGGGTTAGCTTTGGGAGTTTGAGGGTTCGGAGGCTCGTGGTCAAGGGAACCGTGGAATAAAAAGCGAGGACGGACCCCAGGACAGGGCAAAAACCAATGTCTTCGCCAAGATTCGTGGTTCTATTGTTAGAAAAAGGCGAATAAGAATATAGCATACATACAATAAGGGAATGCAGTATAGATCAGTCTACAAGCATTCCCTTGCTATAAAGATGTTTAATAATATTTTAATGATGTTGTTACTATGTATGTCATATTGATTAAGAATAAAAAGATTAATATATCTAGTGTTAAAAAAACATATAATATTATTTTTATCTTTTTAGATCTTTCATTTTTAATCATATATATAATGAATAGCATTGTAGTGCATCGTAGCGTTATAAAAAAGGCATGAAATGATCTGTTGCAAGATGGATTTCGGACTAAAAATCTATATTTATAATATTTAAATATAAAAATATAAAAAGCTAAGAAAAAGGATTTAGTAAAAAACTAGATCTTTTTTCTTAGCTTTTTATTTAAAATATTATTTGTTTTTTTTCTGATCTTTACTTATTCGTGAAAAACCCCAGAATCCTAAAATTAAAATTAAAATAAGGCCAATGACATCAATTAGAGCATTGATTTTCTCATCATTAACAATAAAGTTTGCGATAAAGGTAATGATAGAGATTAGTATGATTCCAGGTAAAATGTATTTATTCATGTGGAAAACCTCCTTAGTAAATTTAAATTAAGTATGGACTATATTTTAATATATGTTACCATATTATTGAAGTATGCGCATACATTTGAATAAATGTAAAATAAAGGGAGAGGTTTTTGTATGTCAAAAAGATTTTTAAGGTTAGGTATTCTTTTTTGTTCGTTTTTAATGTTTTCTACAATCTTTAGTTTTCCGGTAGCAAATGCAGAAGTTAAAACAACTAAGAATGAAACTAAACAGATAGAATCAGAAATTGAAGACTATGAAGCTTTATCTCCACTTTTAGAATTAGTAGAAAAAATGCCAGATGCTGTTGCGAATTCAGGAATTGATTCTGGGGTTGAATGGTTAAACGAAAATAAAGGATCTGAGTTTGCTGGATATACTTTTATAGCAGATGGTGATAATTTAACAGCTGTAGCGGATAATCCTAATGGATCATTTCGTGGTGTTAGTTGGGATTGTATTTCTAGTGCTGGAAAAGCGATTGCTGTAAATGCTCTTCCATGGGCAAAAATTTTAAAGGTTAAACAAGCGGCTAAGTTAATGGGTGGTATTAACTCTATGACTAAGACCATTGTAACAGCATATAAGCATCAACGTAATCTTGGTTATGGTAGAGGTAATGCTATTAAGAGAGCGGTAAGTGTATCTACTAGAGCTTTACCGGGTGAAACACAAAAAGCTGTTTTGGAGTTTTTTGAACTAGGTGATGTAATTAAAAATTGTTTTTAGAGTTGAAAAATTTAATGGATTAGTCTATTGAATTAAAAAACCTTAGGTGTTTTAATAACCTAAGGTTTTTTGTATTTCTTAGAGAAACATCCTATTAATCTGGTCTTTTTATTTTTACATCGCTAAATTTGCAATGTAATATCCAAATTCATAGCCTATTTTTACAATTCCGGCACCTAATATTATGTAAAAGGAATATTTAATAAATTGGTTTTCTTTTAAGAATTTATTTAGATTATTCATGATGAACACCTCTTTTAATATTTTATATTTAATATATTAAAGTTAAATAAAATAAAAAAGATTAAATTTGAAATGTATCAAGGATATTATCTTTTTCTTCTTTATTGATTCCAATATATTTAAGTGTAATTTGTGGTGTGCTGTGATTTAGAATTTCTTGTAACATGGCTACATCTTTTGTTTGTTTATAGAACCAATAACCGAAGGTTTTGCGCATAGTGTGTGTTCCGATAGATTCTACACCGGCAAAATCTCCGGCCTTTTGCAATTGTCGATAAGCTTGGATCTTACTAATGGGTTTCTCTCCTTTTCGAGAAGGGAATAACCAGATATCTTCTAGTTTTTGGGCATAAGAGTATACTTCATCAAAAATAGAAGTAAGATTAATTATGCGTTCTTTCTTCGTTTTTCCTTCTTTGATTTTAAATTCTTTTCTTTTTTTTCGTTTTAGTTTTATTATGGTTTGTGTTTCTATTTGGAGTAGATCACTTACACGTAGTCCGGTATGAATTCCAAAAAGAAATAGAATATAGTCTCGTTCGGAACAATGACGCTTAAGAGCCCATTTCATATCTTCGATCTGTTCTTTGCTACGTATGGGTTGGACATCAATGAGATGTGGTTTTTTGTTCATGGATTTTTACCTCTTTGTCTTATATATTGAATGTATACTTTTCTTTTAAAAGGTATCAAGTGAATCATGCTAAAGTCAATTATTCAAAAGTGAATGTATACTTTTTGTCATAAGGTTTTTTTTAGATAAGAAGGGAAGGAAAGAGTATTTATATTGCAACGTTAATTTAATTATCTTAATATATAAAATAAAAATTACAAGAGGTGTTTTATGATTAGTTTACTCAAAAAGAAGTTGTTATTATCAAAATGGAGGGAATTTGTAAAATTTGTTTCGGATAATTTTGATTTATGTAATTCAGATAGTTTAGAAGAGTTAAATGAGAAAAAAAAAGAATTAGCTATGTTGGATTTAGAAACAATAAGAGATGTTATTAATCGTACTAGTGCTATTAATAAAGCTTTTTATGATTTATCTAAAGGCTTTCCTGTAATTGCTTCAGTTTTATTGTTTATGTTTACGTTTTTATTAAAAGATTATATGTTAATTATTTTTCATGCTAAATCTGTAAATGAACTTCCTCCTGTGGTTGCTTTGTTTGGTTTAGTAGCTGTTACAGTTATTTTTTTATGGGCTTTTAAAGCTATAATTACTTCTCAAAATCGAAATTATTTATTGTCACAATTTGAAAGTGTGTTAGTTGACATAAAAGAACAGAAGGAGAAAGAAGAAGAACAAAAAAAGAAGGAAAACGATAGTGTTTCAAATTTAAAAAATACCTTTGCTAAATAATTATTGTGAATTTATTTTTCTTTATTTACAACGTTTTGAATGTATACTTTTTTTATATAAAATGAGGATATCAAGGTATTTGGCTGGAAGTCAATGTTTAAGGGGATTTGAATGTAAACTAATATTGAAAAGTTTACATTTGATAAAAGTAAAAAAGAGTCCTATGTTTATGGGATTCTTTTTTTAGTTTCTGATAATATTGTATTAATTGAATATAAAGAGTAATTTAGTAAGGATTTGAATATGTGAACCATTAGTTTACATGTATTAGATTAATGGTTTATATGTAATGATTTCTTAGAGGTGAATAATATGAATTTAGGTTCGCAATTGAAAAAGTTTCGTGAATCAAAAAGCTTTTCACAAGAAGATGTAGCTCGAAAGGTTGGAGTGACTAGACAAGCTGTTTATAAATGGGAGAGTAATAAAAGTTATCCTGATATTGATAATTTGATTTTACTTAGTGATTTATATGAAGTAACAATTGATGAGTTAATAAAGGGATCAGAGGATGCTAGAGAGGATTTAGATAAAAAGGATAAAGATGAATGTGAAGATGATGATGAGGGAAATGATTTTGGATTTTTTATAGGTATTGTTCTTATATTTGTAGGGATATTTATTGGTATTGAAGGGGTTTCTTTATTTATAACTATATCAGGGATGCTAATAATGGTATTTTATAGTGATGTAAAAAAAGTAATTATTAATGAATTTAAAATAAAAAGAAGACCGAACTAGATTGTTTTTCTAGTTCGGTCTTCTTTTTATAATGTAAACAAATATTCAAAAGTTTACATTGGATATAGTGATCTCTACTAGGATTATTTGTATTGATATTGAGAATATGCAAAATTACATATTTAGACGTTGTGATGATAATATATAATGTCACTAAGATGGAAAAAAATGTTTTTTTTGCTTCTTTAAAATATATATTAAGAATCCTGTTATTAATCAAGATTCTGTCAAATGATAAGTTGATACATTTTTGTCTCATGATAATATGGTAATGTAAGGATTTCAGAAAATATTATCAATATTTTATTTTTATATAAGGAGAGACCTGATATGTTAAAACAAATTTTATTAGAAGAAAATGAAAAGGTGAAAAATCAAATTAAAGCTTATTATAAATATAAGGATTTGACTTCTCTTTCTATGTTAGGCGGTAATATATCTAGTTCTCCTGATGTATTCGGATTATTATTAACAACAAATAGGAGAATAATTTTTTATACGGAAACGATGAAAATGAATAAAATTCTTTTTGAAATTGATTATGAAGAAATTATAGAGTTTAAAGAACAGAAGCAAACTGTTGGTTTATTTAAGAAGATTCCTTCAATTGTTATTTGTCATAAAAAGGGCGAAGAAGTTTTTTCAACAATGGGAGATTTAGAAAAGTTTTCTGAATTAAAAAGTTTTTTTGATGGAATTATATTAGGTGGAAACGCTTAACTATATTTCATAATATTTTAATAGTTTTAAATTTAAAATTTTGCAAACGTTTGCTTTTTTTTTGATGGAATTATATTGGATGAAATCCTTAACTTATATATCCTAAACTTTCAAATAATCTTAAGTTTGGTATTTTTTGAGAAAAAACTATTGCAAACGTTTGCTTAATATTGTAAAATCTTACTAGTAAACGTTTACAATATAATTGCTTGTAAATAAAATTAGTAAGGGATGAGATATTATGAAAGATTTATTTAAAGAATTAAAAGTTGAAGAATTAGACAAACATACAGGACATGGTGGTATGGGTTGGGCACAATGTGCAGCATTATTAGCTCAATGTTCAAGCGGCGGAAGAATTGGTTGTGGTGGTACTGCTACACAGGCATATGGTCAATGTAATACATATCGAAAAATGTGTAATAAATAAATTATATTTAATCAAAAAGAAATTTCATTTTTTAATGAAATTTCTTTTTGATTAAATACATAAAGGAAGCTTATTTTATGAAAAAAAACAAATTTATACATACTATACAGCATAATGAACATGATTGTGGTTTAGCTTGTGTCTCTTCTTTATTAAGATACTATGGTTTTAATTATGGTATTGATTATTTAAGGGATTTAATGGTAGATAAGAAAGGATATAGTTTAAAAGATTTAACTTTTTTATTAGGGAATTTTAAAGGTATAACTTATAAATCTTTAAGAATTAATGAGGAGAAATTAAAAGAAGCTTTAAATTATATTAAAAAACCATCTATTGCTTTAATAGAGAGAGAGGGAGAAAAACATTACATTGTTATTTATTCAATAAAGGGGAACAAATTAGTAATTAGTGATCCACTAAAAAATAAAATTTCAACAATGTTAATTAAGGATTTTTCAAATGTATTTTCTGGAGTACTTTTAGTTGTAGAATCTGTAGATCAAAATAAAAATGATATTTTTAATCAAAGATATAATAAAGCTAATCTTTTTAAAGGGGTATTGAAAGAAAATAAATTTTTGTTCACTTTAACTTTTATTTTATCTGTATTGGTTGTAGGAATAGCTATTATTCTTTCATTTTTTGTTAAGTTTTTAACAGATCTTGTTATTCCAATGCGTTTAGATACTACATTAATTCAATTTAGCTTAGTATTCTTGGTTATAAATTTTGTGAAAGTACTATTTGATTATATTAGAAATTATTTTGTTGTTCGAATTTCATATAATTTAGATAAAGGGTTAGCTGAAAAATATTTTGATAAAATTGTAAATTTACCTATTAAGTTTTTTGAAAATAGGGATGATGGTGAAATTATTTCACGTTTTCGGGATAGTCACTATATTAGAAATGCATTTAGTGTCAATGTAGTTACAGGAATACTTGATATATTTATAATTTTAGGAATAAGTGTTTTTCTTTATAGAATGAATGATGTATTGTTTTTTACCGTGTTAGTACCTGTTTTATTATTGACTTTATGTGCAATAATGTTTTATGAAATTTTAAACAAAAGAAGTCGAGAATTAATGGTTAATGAAGCAAAAACTACTTCTTTTTTAGTTCCATTTATTAAAAATATGCCTACTATATATTCGTTTAATAAAGAGAAGTATTTCTTAGATTCATTCGATGTTTTTTTTAAGAGACAAATAAATTCAGCATTAAAAGAATTTAAGACTGTAAATATTAATAATGCAGTTCGATTATTAATTCATTCTTCCTTTTCTATTATTATTCTATGGGTTGGTACTCAGCAAGTACTTACTGATTCTATTACATTAGGAACATTATTATTAATTAATTCTTTGGCCATGTTTTTATTATCTTCTTTAGAAAGGTTAATAAGTTTACAACCAGAGCTTCAACATGCTGTAATTGCAACTGAACGTTTTTTAGATATAGTGGATTACC
>NZ_JBYEZL010000015.1:0-8227 GCF_057624735.1 Bacillus sp. LQ01
TAAAGATAATTCTTGTTTTTGATTCATATTCATAAAAAACACGTCACCCTTTCTCATTAACATAAGAAAATAGTAACGTGCTTTTAACTTCAAAAATAGTCTAAATCCTTAAGTTGATGGATGTGTGGTGCTACCCCTTATAACAAGAAACATAAAACGGGCATTTTTTCCAACTTATACTTCTTTTAGTTTACACTCACTTTATGCTTTCACTAAGTTAAGCTCTCTAATACTTTTCTAATGAGATTAAAATATTTCTTTTTACTGTTGCAGTTTCATCTAAAAAATCAATCATTAAATCTATCTAATACTCCTTTTTATAAATCCTTTACTTTTTCCAAAACTGTTCCAGTAGAATGACGATCATGGTACCCACGAGTAATCCATTACTTAAAACATATTGTAAGGAAGAAGGAATTCCGCTAAATGCGCTTTCCGGAAGAAACATTATTCCTAAACTGATTAATAATGTAATTCCTAATATAGTTAATCGGCGTTGATTTAATTCTTCACGTAAAATCGATTGAAATGAAATGCCTATTACTTGGACAAATGTTGCTAAAAGGGCAGCATTAGCAATAGGGCCTGGAAGCAAGGATATAAAGCTTACAATTGAGGGAATAAACGAAATTCCTGCTAATATAAGACTTGCTATAAGGAATGAATTCATTTTTCTTTGTCCTGTTAGTTGAATAAATCCCGCTGATGCAGGTAATGGTACAATTCCAATTGTAGAGAATAACGATGAGATAATATGTGATATACCTCCGACCCATATACCACGGTTGAGTGTTTGCTTTTCATTTTCTTTAGATAAGGGAGCTACTTGTTTTACAGCTGAAATAGCCGCAATTGTATTTGCAACTAAAAGAAATGTAAATAAAGTTGCAGTTAGGGTCATTCCAATATCGAATCTAGGTGTCCCCCAAGCGAATATCTGCGGTAACTTAACTAGCTGTGTGTGTGAAGGCATATGAGATGATTTTCCTAAAACAGCATACAAAAGCCAACCAAATGAGATTCCAAGTAACACAGCGTAACTTTTCATCCATCCTTTCCCTTTAATTGATAAGAAAGTAATAAGGGCAAAAACAAAGAGTGCAATAGTAGCTGTTGGATAGTCAGGATGAGTTGCAGATCCTTGTAATCCCATCATTCCTTTTAGTAACACACCACTAAGCTGAAGTGCTAAGGTTAAAAGAAAAGTTCCTGTAACTAAAGGGGTAAATAAACGTAAGATTCGATGAACAAGCCCTGTTATACCAATAACGAAGAGTAATATACCTGCAATAATTAATCCACCTTCTAAAAGTTGCAACACGTCTTTTGCACTTTGTCCCTGATGCATAGCGACTTGTCCTAGTATGACAAATATACTTATCCATGAACCCGCTGGACCATCCGCAATGGGATAGTTATGTCCAAACAAAGCTTGTATAAATGAACTTACTCCCACGACTAAAAAAGTGCGCTGCATTAATGTTGAAATATCTTCTATTGATAAATGGAATATACCGCCAATAATGATAGGTAATGCAATTGCATTTGCTAATAAAAAAACAAACCACTGTAGAATATTAAAGCTTGTATTAAAGTATTTTTTATTCATATTATTCTCCTTTACCGAAAAAGAATCTCATAGTAAAAATCCATCCTTTCTATACAGTTAAATTAAAAAGGATGGATTTTGTAACTCTATAAAATCATTTTAATTATATAGATAGATTTTTGATTAATTACCATGTACGGAACGGTAAGAATTTCCCGTTAAGTGTAATAACGATACGAGGATCGCCACCTTTTGGATCTTCTTGTGTATCTACACCTAGATTGAAGTTAATTGCACTCATTACACCTTCACCGGCTTTTTCTAAGATTAATTCTCTAAGAGTTGGTGCGTATTGTAACATCATTTCATATAATCGATATAAGATTGGGTCAGTAGGAGGCATTTGCATTACTTGACCTCTAAGTGGAACTACTGTTAATGCCTGAACTACTTCTCCATCTAATTCCAATAGCTTACCGATTTTTTCTGCTTCCGGACGTGTCATTGTAGCTTGTCCTAATAATGCTGTTACAACCCAAGTCTCAGAGTTTTCACTTACTTTTGAAATTTCTTCCCATGTTAAGCCTTTTGCAATTTTTGCTTCCATAATTTTTTGCGTGGCTTCTTGTCTATTCATATCTAATAACTTCCCTTCATTTAAGTAATAATTAATTTTTCATACCACTTAATGTTTTATATCCATCAACTACTAAATCTAATTTACCTGTGTGAGGATCAATAACTAAACCATGTACAGGAACATCTTTTGGAATAAGTGGATGATTTTTTACTAAATCAACATTAGCTTGAGTTGAATCGCAGACATCATCGAATCCAAATAACCATTTTTCAAGGTCAACACCAGCATATTCAATAGCTGATAGAATTTCTGGTGAAGCTACTCCACGGTCTAATATCTTTTGAATTGTTCCTTTGGGATTAGTTTGACCCGCCCCACATCTATGGTGTCCGATAAGAAAGATTTCATCTGCATTTAGATCATATACTGATGCTACAACACTTTGCATAACACTATCGAAAGGAGAAGCAATCTTACCACCTGCATTTCTGATAACTTTTGCATCTCCATCGTGTATATCTAAAGCTTTTGGAAGTAGCTCAATTAAACGAGCATCCATGCAAGAAACAACAACCATACGTTTCTTAGGCATTTTTTTTGCTTCACTGGGGGCGTATTCCTTATTTTCTACAAATTTTTCATTGAACGATAAAATATCTTGTAATAACATATTTGTAACCTCCTTTAAATCTAGATGTATTTTTTTGTTGCGTCCTCTGTGTTATAAGTAAATATAACTGATAAACAATGCGATGTAAGAGGATAAACTTAGTATAGTGAATTGTATCGATAAGCTGAATAAGTCGGCGAAACACTTTCTGCTTTTCTACTTTCACGATGAAAGGATTGGTTTATATTATTGATCAAACAGATTTTGAGATACTGAAATTATTAGGAGAAAACTCAAGAATACAATGGAAAGAATTAGGCCAAAAAATACATATGACGGGGCAGGCTGTAGGAAATCGAATCAGGAGATTAGAGGATTTAGGGATTATTGAACAATATACAATCGCAATAAACCGAATCAAACTAGGACAAACAGTGACTGCATTTGTTACTTTGTTTGTAACATCAGCTAATCATCAAGAGTTTATGAATTTCTTTCAAAAAGAAGAAGAAATTTCTGAGGTACATCGTATAAGTGGTGAAGGATGTTATTTATTAAAAACACATTTTGCTTCTAATGAAGAATTGGATAACTTTCTAGGGAGACTATTAAAGTATGGGAATTATCGTGTTAACCTATCAATAGGAAAGTTAAAATAAAGTCTCTTTTCTTCGGAGGGGATACGTTATTTTCTAATCCCTATTCGTATAGAGATTAGAAAATCGTTTAATTTTTATCTTAAATAGTCAGAGCCTTACTACAATTTGTGTGTAGTAAGGCTTTTTAAAGTTGTTTAAAAAATGCGAGTCATTCTATTCAACAATCGTGCTGAATTATTGTGGGGAAATATGTTACTTTGAAGTTAAGTCATCCTTTGTTTTCTCTAAAGTAAACACATTCGTTTTTCAAGAAACATCTTGTACAACTAAATTCTGTTTTTGTAGATAAACAGCTTTATCTGACTGTTTGGCTACGTCTTGTGAATGAGTTACAACAATAATACATTTATTTTCTTTATGTGCTAACTCTCTAAACAACTCAATAACTTCCATGGACGTTTCTTGATCTAAGTTTCCAGTCGGTTCATCTGCAATTAACAAATCTACATTACAAGATAATGCACGAGCGATTGCGACACGTTGTTGTTGCCCACCGCTAAGCTGTAACACATTCCTTTTTGCTTCTATTTCTGTCAATCCTACTTTTTTTAGTAGCTCCAATGCTCTTATCCTTTTGTCTTTTACATCGACTCCTGTTATTTCCATTGCTGTTATAACATTTTGAAGTGCGGTCATATACGTAATGAGATTATAAGATTGAAAGATAATTGATACATACTGATTTCGATAGTAGTCGAGACCAATTTTACGTATATCCGTTCCTTTATATAAGACATATCCACTTTTTGGAACGTCTAATCCACTGGCTAAACTAAGAGTTGTTGTTTTTCCTGAACCAGATGGCCCTAAGATAGTATAAAAACTTCCAGTTTGAAAAGAAAAATTTACATTTTGTAAGATTGTAGTTCTCTTATTATTACTTTCATAATGATAATTGATATTTTTAAACTGTAAAATTGTCTCCATATAAATTCTCCTTATTCGTCTTTTAATAAAATCTGTTTTGGATTTAAACGAAGAATGGATAATGCCGGAAGAATCGTTCCTAGCATAGCGATTCCTAATCCAATTCCCCCTACTTTTCCTAAATCTTCAGTTGAAATACTTACATCGATATTATCAACCGGATCTACGTCTGCAGCAGGGTTACCACTTAATTTTGCTATAGGATCTTCCGGTTTATCTTCATTCTTTGCTATTTCACTAGATAACAGATTATCACAAACTTTTTGAGAAACTTTCTCTCCTGTTGCTAAAGATAAACCAAAAGCTAATACAGCAATACATAATACCTCAACTAGTAGTTGACCCATTAACTTCCATTTTTTCTCGCCTATAGATAACAAAATTCCCATTTCTTTTCTACGTTCCTTAATAGAGAGCATAATGATTAATCCTAAAATCGTTGCACCTGCGATAGACACCATAATTACAATCGTTTTCGAAAAAGATGCAATATTTTCGATTGGACCAATCATCTGTTTATAAACATTATCTTGTGCATCTAATTCATAGTACGCTGGTAACCCCAATTTTTTTGCTTCTTCTTTAAATGCATCAATATCCTTAGGATCCTTTAATGAATAGATTGCATTTTCCAGTGAATTCATAACAGAATACGGTACATATATTTGATTAGCAGGCTCTAATAAAGCAAAAGATTGCCCCCCAAAAGATGGAGCCTCTTCTTTAGACTCATATATACCTATAATTTCTAGCTCTTTCGTGGTAAGTTCCTCATCCATTACTTCACCTATCTGTAATTTATCACCCACTTTTAAATTGTTTTTTTCAGCTAGTTTTTTTTCAATCATAGCAACGTTTTTTCCTACTGTTTTTGACGTAATTCCCTCTCCTTCAACAAGTTTTAATTTTTTGTCTTGAGCAGCTTCTAATAAAGAAAAGTCTCTAACACCCTGTAAAGTGAAATTTAAATTATTATTTGGACCAAATGATTGAGCTCCTCCAGATGGTTCGACATTATGAAGCTCTTTCAGCTCAGCAATAACACTTTTTAGATAATTATAGTGATCTAAATACTTAGAGTTCTTTAATTTATCAGCTTCTTTTTTTTCGATACTTGGTACCTTTCTTGCTTCATTAGCATTTTGATTGCTGTTTTGTTCTTCCAAATACTTATTTATATCGATTCTTAAGTTGATATCAGCTCCTAATTGTTGCCTAGCCAAATCTGTTGCCTTACTGGATGCACTTTGAATCGTAAAACCAGCGAATACCAAATTAGTAACAACTAGAAAAATAGCAAGTAATATAAGTGACTTTCCCTTTCTTGATTGTAAACTCAAAAATGATCGTTTGATAAAATTCATGTTCTCTAACCTCCTTGATGCTATAGTAGTGTATCCATCTGGAGTTTATATGGGGATTATCTAGAGATATGTGAAGTTTATATGAGTTTCTGGTGCAAAAACTTCAAGATAATTGCAAGTAACCTTTTAAATTTGGACATATAAACTGTGATTTAGACCATAACCTTGCCACTTTGGCAAATTTCTGCTTACAACGATAAAATTTTAAATCCATCATAAAATCGCTTAATATTATAAAGGCATTAAAAATAAGGTTTTACCAAACCCACTTAATAACACTTAATTATAGGAGCGTTATCGTACATTATAACTTAAAATAACTTGCATAATAACTTATTTTAACTTAACATATTCTTATGGAGGTTACTTATGAATCAAGAAGAACGATTGATACGAGTCTTTAATTATTTAGAAACAAATAAAACTATGAATATAAAAAAAATGTGTGAAATGTTTCATATCTCAAGAGATACTGCAAGAAGAGATATAGTAAAACTTTCAAAAAACAAAGCAATAGTTAGAACTTATGGCGGAGTGGCTTTAGCTACTTTTCATAAGAAAATTGATACTTATCAAGTTAGGTCACAGACTGAATTAGAAACGAAAAAATCGATTGGAATGAAGGCTGCAAATATAATTGCAAACAATGACATGATTTATTTAGACGTTTCAACAACTGTCAACTTTGTAGCGCAACATTTACAATCAAAGAACGTAACTATTGTGACGAACTCTATTGATACTGCTTATATGTTAGCTCAATCTGAAGATACGACTATTCACCTTTTGGGAGGAACTTTAAATAAGGTTTCTCGACATACTACAGGGACTTCGACCACTGAAAAACTCAAAGATTATCACTTTGACAAGGTATTCATTGGAACCGCAGGTATTACAGAAGACGGGATATACTATGGTTTTGAAGAAGATATTTATTTCAAGCGTGAATTAATAAAACATGCTGATCAAGTTATTTTAGTGGCAGATCACACTAAATGGAATCAGCGACGAAATTATAAGGGTTTAACGCTTGAATCTATAGACACATTCATTACAAATCAAGTTATGTCTAGTGATTTATATAACACTTTGAAAGAAAACGGTGTTGAAGTAGTAATTGCAAGTGAAGATTAAAAAATCGGGAGGATTTATTTTGATTACATCTCTTGTTTTTGACGTAGACGGCACAATTTTAGACACAGAAAAAGCAATACTAAAATCCTTACAAAAAGTTTTAAAAGAAGAACTAAAGGAAGATTTTGCGTTACAGAATTTAAGATTTGCATTAGGGATTCCTGGAAAAGAAACCTTAAAAAAATTAAATGTTAAAAATATAGACGTTGTCCATCCGAAATGGTGCAAATCCGTACTAGATTTTTCCCATGAAGTTTCGGTGTTTGAAGAATTAGAGAACGTTATTAAAGAGTTATCCCTTAGTAAATTAAAGCTAGGGATTGTTACATCAAAAACTAAGCAAGAATTAATAGACGAGTTCGAGCCATTTGGTCTAAGCGATCATTTTGAACGTATAATTTGTGCGTGTGATACGGATAAACACAAACCACACCCTGAACCATTATTAGCTTGTTTGAAACAATTAGATGTTCCTAATAATGAGTCAGTATACATCGGAGACTCTATATACGATATGCAATGTGCGAAAAGTGCTGGTGTTAAATTCGCACTCGCTTTATGGGGTTCAAAGACAAAAGAAGGTTTTGAAAAGGCTGATTATGTATTAAATACACCAAAAGATATTTTAAATTTAATTTAACCAAGCTCGAGTCTAATAAAGAAATTAAGTTACTCACTAAAAAGTCGATTTCTTAACGTACAGGAAATCGACTTTTTATTTATAGGATTAGCGAAAGAAATTCGGTTATTGTTGGTGCTATCTTTCAGTGAAGGCTTTATTGATATTCTAGTTTTTTTAGCTAAGAACACGTTAACTCTAGTTGTCTTTATGGTTTATATTAAAATTCCGGCAAGTTTATGGGTTAATAATTAACTTACGGCTAATTAATAGATAAAATGATAATCAAAGTATTAGCTTGATAGGAATAGGGTAACATCACTTGCCTATCAACTTAATATTTTAAACACCCCCATAACAAAGTTTTTCTCTCTACAGTTATTTATGTAAACGCCATTGACTAATTTGTTTATAGACAATGCCATTTAACCAAAATAAAAAGGCCTAGATTGATCATATTTTAACGAATTTCCGGAAAGAATTCTCCTTCCTCAAGCGTGTGAAGGGAGTAGCCCAACGGTAGGTGGGAGATGAATTTCGGTTTGGCGTAGCCAAAAGGTTTTCCTTTTTATTTTGCCTCTGATATAATCAGTCTTATAAATGATAAAGGCTGGTATATAAATGAAATTAGATAGTAATAACCATTCAGTATTCTTGTTATATTATCACCTTGTGTTGGTCGTGAAATACAGAAGAAATGTGTTTGATGATGATATGTCAGACTATGCAAAAGATATGTTTGTTCGACTATCTGAAAACTATAACATCACATTAGTTGAATGGAA
>NZ_JBYEZL010000016.1:0-7719 GCF_057624735.1 Bacillus sp. LQ01
CATAGCGTAAGCTAGTAAGATCCCTGAAAGATGATCAGGTTGATAGGTTCGAGGTGGAAGCATGGTGACATGTGGAGCTGACGAATACTAATAGATCGAGGACTTAACCATATAATATGTAGCAAATGTTATCTAGTTTTGAAGGAATATGCCTTCAATAGTTTGGTGATGATGGCAGAGAGGTCACACCCGTTCCCATACCGAACACGGAAGTTAAGCTCTCTAGCGCCGATGGTAGTTGGGACCTTGTCCCTGTGAGAGTAGGACGTCGCCAAGCAACTTTAAGACGAGTCAGAATGACTCGTCTTTTTTGTATGCTTTCATACCTCTATCAATTGCATTTTTAACCCCTTCTAAATAAGAAAATCCATATTTTTTATCTGGCTCTAAGTAAGTTCCTTCCGCCCACTCGTTCCATGCGTTAATAAATAAAAACTCGCTGTTATAAAAAGAGTAAGTCCGATGAATTTGCTTGCTTAAATATATGGTGAACTTTTCAGGGGTAGAACCTACAAAGATGCTGCTATTCGCGTTTTTACGTCGTGCAGTATTATCCCAATCAACAAAAGCACCAGGAAATGTTTTTTTCTTTGGGAGCGATCGTTGTAATATATACATCCATACTTTATCGTAGTCCCAAACGTTTAATTGCATATCAGAATCATATATTACCTTATTTATGTCTGAAGAGCTATCATGGGCAATTGTATAGAAAGGTTCAAACTGAATGCTAGCATCGAATCCATTTATATTAGGTAGTGGAAAACTGTTTAATGTTTCAGCAAAGTATATACCTTTTAAACCATTTTCTCGCGCTAATGCATTCCAGTAATTAAGCATTTTTTCACAATCAGGAATATGTCCTGGACGATAAATAATGAATAGAGGTTTATCATCTATATAAATATATCTCTCATCTTGGAAAGCCTGTAATAAATAATCAAAGTGTTCCTTCCAATCAGATATATCTCCGTAGTCTTGAGGCATTAATATATGTTTATCGAGACCATCCCAAGATTTTGTCCATGGTTCATTTGCCCAAGAAAGACAAAAAGGGAAGTCAGGTTCTTTCATCTTTAGTACCTCATTAAAGGGTGTTTCTAATAGTCTTTTTCCCTTAAACCAGTAATGATAATAACAAAAACCATATATACCGTATGCTTTAGCGATTTTTGCTTGCCACTTTCTTACGGAGGGGGTAGTTAAGTCGTAATAAAAATCTTGATAAGGTTCCCTAGGTTGATAATGTCCTGAAAATAAAGGTCGTGCACTTTTAGTATTTGTCCATTCAGTAAATCCTTTCCCCCACCATCGATCATTTTCTTTAATTTGATGGAATTGTGGTAAGTAAAAAGCGATTATTTTCAAGTTATATCCCCCTTATGTTATTCGTAGTTCAAGTAGTGGGAAGTTACTAGTGATTTATTAAATCACTGAATTATATAGTATTTAGAAATTTTTTACACATTTTTTACTAATAAAAACATGTAAAAATTCAGCATCTAGCCCTAGTGATCTATCCTTTTGTAAATAAACAATTGTATACATGTTTGCATGTGTATAAATATATTCAATCATATCCTGCCCCCAATCGAACGTTACTAAAGATCCATTCTCATCAATAGGGTTTCCATGATAAATGGGCTCTTCAATATATTCAATCACCTCTTTATTCATTCTTGCTCTTTGCACAGTTTTTGTGAGTGTATGATACCAAGGGACAGTAAATACATGAGCACCGCCAGGTTTTAATACTCGTTCTATTTCTTTAAAGGCTTTGTTTGGCGTCATTACATGCTCAAAAACGTCTTGAGTAATGAATAAATCAAAAGATTCATTTTCAAAAGTCATGTCTTCTAAGTTCTCACATCTAATACCTTGAAAGTATTGGCCAAGAGGATAATTTTTAAAGTATTGAGAATAAGTATAGTTTTTACAGTTTTTTAATAGTAGCTGAGTCGTAATTCCTCCAGGAGAGGATTCGTGAATATTATAGGAACACCATTTTGGAAAAAATGTATGTAAAGCATGGATTAAAGCTCGCTGCCTTGGTATAGAGTTACATGTAGAACATAAATAATGATCTCTAAGCCAATCATTATGCTCTATAAATGTAGCTTTCTTTTCGCAAATAACGCAGTACCCATTATTGTGTTTCAAATTGATTTCCACACGATATCCCTCCTATGTTAATAAATGCAATCTATGTATGGAAAGTATGATACACGTCAACAATCAGCGAAATCAAAGGAAATGGGTGAAAGTTAGGTATCTCTTAAAATTACGATTAGGGAAAGAGAATAATTAACTCCCACTCGAATTAAAGTTTCACTTTATGCTATGCGATGTATCAGCTTTTATTCGTGGGAAAATGTATAGACTTAAAATATCCCTTTCGTGTATGGGTACATTTCAAAATCCTGTGCGTATATTTCTGTAACTAAGTCCATAGTTTCTTTATCATAAAAGCTTTCGTATGTTGGAAATCGGGGAAAGCCTGGATCTGTAATGCTAAGTTCTGCATAGCTTCCTGCATAAATCATCTTGTGAGCGCGATGATGATCTGAATTTGTAAGAAGTGCTAAATTAGATTTTGTTAAATCGTACATGTGTTCTATCTTAGTGATTTGTGTATTAAAATCTTCTAAAGGAATATAGCATTGAATGAAGTTTTCTTCACCAGGGACGTATTGTTGACTAAAATGTATATCTAATGCTAGGGAATTGGAACCGAATGCCTGAACGTAATATAAAAATTGTTTAAATGATATTCCTTGATTACTATATTTATCATTATAAAAATAATGACGGATGCTTTCCCGTTGTGGGCTAGCATATGGATTGTCAGCAAGTAATAAAAATGAGCTGACAGCTCTTGTATAAGGATTTCGTACAAGTTTACAAACATTTTTTTTAGCCTCTAGAAGACTATTTTGTAATTGTTGAATGTAATTTGTACTGTTTTTATACACCCAGAACTCATAGTAATGAATAAAGTCATTGTATTTCTTTGCTTCAGTAAATAATCCAATTTGAAAAAAGAACCAATTAGCTAATGAGGTGCATCCGCTTCTATGACTCCAAAATAGTATAAGGGGAAAGTCTTTATGGTAATGCGGAATTCGATCTTTATGTAGGATTACATGATTTAAAAGTTCTTGATTTATATTTTTCATGAGTTTAGCGCTCCTTTTTTGAGAACTTTGTGTATGTAGAAGCTTTTTTATGGGGTAAACAAGTGAGGATTGTTTATTAAATATATTCATGGGGATGAGTAAATATTATGAGTGTTTTTGCAGTCAACCTGAATAAGGAAGCTATTCTAAAATGAAAATAGAAAATAAAGATAATGAAATTTTATAACAAACATACAATGATAAGAGGATGAATAATCAAAATGATCCAGTTTATTTGTGTATATTTTTAAGTTTGACAATAGGAAAAATTTATTACTAGAGAGATGATATTATGAGGAAGAATAATTATTTAATAGTAGGTGGAAATAGTTTCATTGGTATCAACCTCGCATTGGGTTTATTGAAACAGGGGCAAAATGTAAAAGTATTTTCCAGACATATAAATAATTTTCCTCAAAATATTGTAAGTGAAGTTGAATTTATTAAAGGTGATTTAGAAAATGTTGAGGATATATATAAGGCTTTAGTGAATATAGATATTATTATTTATTTAGCTGCGACGTCTAACGTAGCAACTTCAATTGAAGATGTTTTCGGTGATATTAATAGCAGTCTATTTTTTCTTAATTTCATGGAAAGTGTTAAAGATTTTCGTATTAAAAAAATTATATTGGCTTCTTCGGGAGGCACAGTTTATGGTGAACCTGAATATTTGCCTATTGATGAGAAACATCCATTAAGACCACTTTCCCCGTATGGAATAACAAAAGTTTCGCTGGAGAATTATTTGTATTTTTATAAGAGAAAATATGGAATAGATTATGTTGTATGTAGATATTCTAATCCGTATGGAAAATACCAAAACCCCTTAAAAAAAGTAGGGGCGATAAATTGTTTTTTGTACCAGCATCTCAGTAATGAAAGGATTCATATATATGGGAATCCGGAGGAAATTATTAGAGATTATATTTATATCGATGATTTAGTTGAAATTACTATACAACTAGCACAATTAAATCAATTGAAATCTTGCGTATACAACATAGGGAGTGGCAAAGGTCTTTCTTTAAAACGAATTATAGTAGAATTAGAGAAAATAACAGAAAGAAAAGTGGATTTTATCTGTTACAAACAAAAACAAGAGAACGTTCAAAAAATCATTTTAAATATTGATAAGGTAAAACAAGAATTGAATTGGGAACCTAAAATAGATTTTAAACATGGGATTAGATTAAATAAGCTATGGATTGAAGAGTTCTTATATAGTAAAAAATAATAACCCACACTCTACTTGTATATAAGCAGAGCGTGGGTTATTAATTTACTTCTTTTTCTATAACCCAAAGGTCTTGATGTTCCCACCAAAATCCTTCAGTATACTTTTTGATAATTGGGTTATGGGGTAATAATTTAATTTTGTCACACACGTAAGAGGGACTAACTATCGTTTGTCCGTATTGATTCACATCTAAATCGAATTGTTCACTAGAAGAGAGAAACCAATAGCCCTTTTCATTTAAATTTGGAAACCCGAAGTATTTTTTGCTTTGATAGCCATGGGTTGTGAAAATGAATAAACCACCAGGTGAAACAGCGTTATACAATGTTTGCAGCCAACGAAACCAAGTTGTATCAGGCATATGAGAGAAAAAGGATAGACAAAAAACGATATCGTACGTAGAGGAGTCCAATTTTAACTGTTCAGGCTCAGGATGAGATAATATAGAAGAATTATTTAATTTGTTTTCAATAAAGGAAATAGCCTCTTCGTGTATATCGCAAGCGGTTATACTCAAATTCGCTTGTAGATTTAATAAATGACGTGTTACGCAGCCGTATCCGGATGCAAATTCTAACAATTTAATTGGATTGACTGTAGGAGGATAAAGGGAAGTAATTAAGTTTAAGAGTATTTGTGCTGAGTTTTGCCCATCTTTAAAGTAATAATCTATCGCTTCTTTTTTTGATGGGAAGACGGGATTAGTGACAATGAACTGAAAGATATGATCCTCAGGATGGATACTTGCATTTACATTATAGCTGTGTGCGATTTGAGAAATTAAATCTTTATGTTCCTCTATAAAGTCTTTCAAAGAGTATTCCCCCTTAAATAATAGTAGCGCCTTACAAGAGATATTGATGGCATAGAAAGCACACGTTTAAATTTTTAAGTATGTTTTAAGATACTTTCTATATGTATACATTTTCATTTTAGAAATGTCGTCGATAGTAAATTTTTCTTTAATGAAATTTTGCATTTGCACAACTTCATTGTAATGGGAGTATGAATCTTCTGTTCTCGTTACGCTATTTAAATGTCGTCTATGATAGTTTAAGGGGGCTGGATTGAAGTAAATATCTCCCTCTGTAAGAAGAGAAACATAGAAGAACCAGTCGCCAGCTATTTTGAACTTCTCTAACTGTTTTTCCGTTTTCTTCATATCTATATTTTTAAAAACTACACTTGAAACATTAGGTATAGTGTTTTTGATAAGTAACGTATCTTGTATTTCTTCGACGCCTTTTCGAAAATAGGGGGCTTTCCATTTTTCTTTATCGATATCATTTGTGTAATTTAAATAATGATTAGCCAATACATTTCCTTGTTCATCTATTTGTTTTGATTGTGTGTAACTTAAGGTAATATTGTTATTTATATAAAACCCCTGTATCACCTCTTGTAAAAATGTCTTATCGCATAAGTCATCGGCCTCTGCGATCCAAATATAATCACCAGTTGCTGCAGAGACTCCTTTTATCCATTGTTTAAATACAGAACCAGAGTTTTTATCATTAATAATCTGTTGAACCTTCAGGTGGGTCTTATTTTCTTTTGAAAGCAGCTTTTTAAAAGTTGATACGCTATGATCAGTGGAGGCATCGTCTAAGAAAATTAGTTCGTAAAGAGGGTAGGTTTGGTTTAATATTGATTCGATTCGATCAGGTAAGTATTTTTCATAATTATAGTTCGGTATGATTACACTTATCTTTTTGTAATTATGTTCGAGAAGATCTAGTAATTGATAAATGTAATTAAGAAAATTGAAGTTTTTTTCGATAAGTTCTTGGCCAAAGCTTCCCTTTTGTAATCGTAATCCCTCATCATGAATAAATTCATATATTTTTTCTAGCATTTTGGGTAAATTTAAAAAGTCTACTAAGGCACCAGTTTTTTCTGTAACAACATCTTCAAAACCTCCAGCATTTTTAAACCCTATAACAGGAAGTTTTGCATCTAATGCTTCTAAAACAACATTTGGAAAAGGATCTTCCCTTGAAGTTAATAAGTATAAGTCAGCCCCAGCGTTATATAATCCGATATCGGGAGTAGGATCGACTAATGTGAAATGTGCTTTATATTTAGGGGGCAGTGTATTCAGGAATTGAACGTCTGTTCTCCCTACCCAAATGAAATGAATATCCTTGTGAGTCTTTCTTACTGAGTAAGAGATAAGTGAGAATAAATCTATCCCTTTCCGATAATCTGCGAAGCCTACACCCAAGATGATTTTGCTATCTAGAGGCAGGTTAAGCTTCTTACGTAACTCATTTCTAGCTTTTGCAATATTGTTCTTATAAGGATTGTGGTTAAACAAACCTTGAGGGAGAATGTGACATTTTTGAGGATCCAATTCAGTGATTGTACGAAATTTTTCATATACGTATTGTGAAGGGAAGACAACTTTGTAAGCAAATTCAGCGATGTTTTTAGCTTTCCCTTCAGCAGAGTACTGTTGTATTAAATGCGGTAATTCATGTATTAATGAAACAACTTTTATATTTTGTCTAGCTAGTAATGCGACGATATCGCCACTTATGACAGTGCTACATATGGCGAGGGTAAAATTCTGTGATAATAAATCCTTTATTAATAATTCGACCTTTTCTTCTGTTTGATAACCTTGCTCGAGACAATAAACAGGACCGTACTTTTGAAAATCGGGAATTAAAATACCGGATCCAATAGAAATAATTGCAACAGAGTAATCAAAGTTTTCTTTAAGAGCCTTAATAGTATGTAAAGAAAGTAGCTGTGCTCCGTGGAAATGGGCATCATGGGATACATAAATTATCTTTTTATTAACATGCATTTCATAACGCCTCCTAAGGGTATTAGATTTCTTTCCCTTTTTTAAAGGTCAAGAAGAGAAGTGTTTTATTTATAATCCCCCTAGAGATGGGCAGGAGGGAGAACGTACTAAAAGAAAAAATACTATCCTTAATATATATTTACTTGGTCTCACATTCATTCTTTAGAAAAGTATTAGTATTAAGTTAGAGAGTGTAGGCTGCAGATTGTTAATTTGAATACATAAGTTTAAGAAGTTCTAAGGATGTATTAGAAATTAAGAGAAGGCAAAGCTTTTATGATTTATAAAATAAAAAAGATAAAAGGTATTGACGATTGATCTACAGGGGTGTAATATAGAACAAGTCGCCGATGACAATAACGTCGTAAGCGACAAATGAAATAAAAAAACTTAGTTGACATTAACTAACGAAGATGTTAACATAAGGAAGTCGCAAATGAGCGACCAAGTAGTTCTTTGAAAACTGAACGAAACAAACAACGTGAAACGTC
>NZ_JBYEZL010000017.1:0-5747 GCF_057624735.1 Bacillus sp. LQ01
CCGTTCCCATACCGAACACGGAAGTTAAGCTCTCTAGCGCCGATGGTAGTTGGGACCTTGTCCCTGTGAGAGTAGGACGTCGCCAAGCAACTTTAAGACGAGTCAGAATGACTCGTCTTTTTTGTGTTTTATAAAAATAAGAATGGCTGGTAAATCTCAGTTTATTAAAATTTCACTTTATTGTTCACATCAACAAGTTCAAAACGCTCACAGACGAGTAACATATCTTCAGAGAAATTAAGACCAAGCTCATTTAGTTCCTTTGTAAAAAAACGAACATGGGTGTCTCTCCAGTAATTATAAGTACGATCTCCTTCGCCTTCAGCGATAGCGAATTCTTCGCTTACTTCATTCATTGGTGTTACAGTTACTTCTATTGTCTTAATAATAGCTACAGGTTCATCATTACTATTGAGTATAATACTATAATCAATAGTAGTCGGTAGTGATTCATGTTCTAATTCATAAAAAATGTGACCGGAGCATGTAGCGGTTTTAATACCGTCAATTACTAGTTGTGCAAGATAATTAGGGGCATCCCCAAATTGCCAAGCTGTAACAGATTCTGGTTTTTTGTTGTTTCCCCAATAAGTATCCCAATATGTTTGTGCTAATTGATTCATTTTTATCGTTACCTCACTCTAATTCATATTTAGTCTCTTTATAATTCCTAGGAAATTTACTTACTTATTTAGTATGTCTTTGTACTCATTTAAAAGTTGTAGCGGTGTGTTGCAAATTAAAAAGATACTATGTGGAGTGAATATAGTTTGTAAATATGTTCTGTACATATATGGAATCTTTAATTTTCCAATTGCATTTTATGATAAAGGATGTAGTTACTTAAAGAACGTTCAGATTATGAATGGTAGTTTATTATCACTATGCCATATTGAAGTGAGTAATACTAGAGTTGAAATAGATGAAAAAACTGATATTCTAAATTGAATATCAGTTTAATAATATGTGACTTATATGAATCTATAGCAATACGAAAAGCGTAAATAAGATAGCCAACAAAATACGATAGTACGCAAAAGGTTTTAAACCTATCTTCTCTAAAAGCTTTAGAAAAGTTACTACCGCTAGCATCGCTACTATAAAAGAGGTAATGAATCCTACCGCAAACATAGGGATGTCATCGACACTTAAATACTTCCAACTTTTTAGTAAGTCTAAGCCTGTAGCCCCAACCATTACAGGAAGAGCTATTAGAAAAGAGAATTCAGATGCAGTCTTATAATTTACTTTTGCTAATAGACCTCCAGAGATAGTAGAGCCAGCTCTAGAGAAGCCAGGGTATACTGCTAAGCACTGAAATAATCCGATTGTTAAAGCTTGGCGGTATGTTAAATCGTCCAGTGAATAGGCTGCTGCCTCTTTCTTTTTTACTTCTGCAAAGAGCATAAGAATTGCACCTGCTACAAGTCCAATCACAACAGTGTATGGCTGGAATAAGTATGTTTTAATAATATCATGTAGTAGCAAACCAGCAACCACTGCCGGAAATACGCCAAGAAATACATGGAACGCGTTGAATTTTTTTTCTTTCTGTAGAAGAGGCTTAATATTACATAAAGAAACGAGACGTTTATGATATAAAATTGCAATGGCTAAAATTGCGCCTAGCTGAATAACAATTTCAAACGTTTTCGCTCTTTCTCCCTCAAAGCCTAATAAATGCCCGACTAATATAAGATGGCCAGTAGAGGATATAGGTAAAAATTCAGCTAATCCTTCTACAATACCGAGTATGAAGGCAATAATGATATCGCTCATAGTTTCACTCCTACAAATTAATGAATGTCTACTTTTTTAAAATAGAATAGTGTTGCAATAAATCCGGAAATTGTCGTTACTGCAATGATGATATAAGAATACTCTGGTGGATATGTCGGTTGTAATTCGTTATTTGCGATATCTAGAGTAGCGGTCCACGGAAATAAATCTTTATGCTTGGAGTTTACGAGCATAAGATTAGTCATTGTAATAATGACTGTTAATATAATGGGCGGTACATAGCTCTTCATTACAAGAGTTAGTAGCACAATAGGTGAAGACAATAGAAAGAGAAGTCCACCACATATTAAAAATTCTAGGAAAGAACCTAAAAGTAAAGAAATGTTAAAGCCAGGGAAGTTCCCCAATAGCCCTAATATTAAAGTAAGTGCCCAAGCGACTAAAGTTAGCATCATAATCCAAAGAAAGAGAATGATGAATTTACTTATAATAAAGCTAATGCGCGACACGGGGATAGTTAGTAAATTTTTCAGTGTATCTTCTGCATATTCGCGGGTAAGCAAATATGCAACCACTACTCCATATAAGGGGAATCCTATAACTAAAGTAGTATATAAGTTAACGTCAGTGAATAATTGATGGAACCAAATAGTTGGAGTAGGCTGTTTTGTTTTTATATGTATATAAGAGGCTACTACAACTAAGAAAGGTGCGACACCAGCACCAATAATGCTAATTAAAAACATATTAGAGCGTTTTAGTTTTAAGAGTTCTGTATAGAGTAGATTAACCAATTGTTCCACCTCCAACTAGTTTGGTGAAATAATCTTCTAGTCTATCTTCGCTTATCATCATTTTTAATACTTCAATACCGTTAAGAACAAACGTTCTGTTTATGTATCCTTGTTGTCCAAAATGAGAGTAAATACGAATATTTCCTTCATCATGTACTTCATAATCAAAAATTTGAAGATGATTTTCTAATAACATCACAGCTTTATCGTCATTATTCACTTGAAACTCTATGTACTTACGGTTTGCTTTGCGCAGCGTATCAAGAGAAACTTCTTCTAGTAACTTTCCTTCATGAATAATTCCGATACGATCGACCAACTGTTCTATCTCGGCTAATATGTGACTAGAAATGAGTATTGTTATATTTCTTTCTTGAGCTAAAGAATGAATAAGTTTTCGCATTTCTTTAATACCAATAGGGTCTAGTCCGTTAGTTGGTTCATCTAATATGAGTAGCTCAGGATAATGGAGAAGAGCGCGTGCAATTCCTAAGCGTTGCTTCATTCCTAAAGAATACTTTCCTACTAACTTTTTTGTCTCATGCTGCAAGCCTACTATTTCTAATGCTTCTTCGATAGCATTCTTTTTGTGAACCCCAATTATCTTTGCATTAATTAGTAGGTTTTCTTTTGCAGTTAAGTTTTCATAAAATCCTGGAACTTCAACTATAGAACCAATTCTGCTTAAAATATCTTTTTGATTTTGGAATAAGTTCTCTCCGAATATTTCAATCGTTCCACTTGTAGGTTTTATAAGACTAAGCAGCATACGAATGGTTGTTGTTTTACCAGCACCGTTGCGGCCTATGAAGCCATAAATCTCTCCTTGTTGAACATTAATATTTAAATTATCTACTGATTTTTGATTGCCATATACTTTAGTAAGGTTAGTCGTTTTTATAATTGTATTTATAGGAGACACCTGCTTTCTATAAGTTCTTACTTACATCATAAAAAGGAAGGCTTAACTGCATATTAATCATTTCTTAACTATTTCTTAAAAGTATTGTGTTTTGGAATAGAAAAGCCGAAAGTAGTTCGTTTCCATGGAGTACTTTCAACCCATATATGCCCACCATTTTTTTCAACGAGTGCTTTAGAAATAGAGAGTCCGAGACCGCTACCACCAAATGAAGAGTTTCTTGATTGTTCGCTTCGGTACATTCGCTCAAATATGTTTTGTAAATCATGTTTTGGAATACCAGGGCCTTGATCCCAAATATGAAGTTTGTATTCTGCATCAGCTTCTAGCAGTTCGACTCCTATTGTTTTCCCATCCTTTCCGTAATAAATTGCATTTTTCATTAAATTACCGATAATCCGCATAATGCTTAGATGATCTGCGATGATAGGACAAGTAGACTCTGGTATGAGAATTTGCAGTTCGATGTTATGTTTTGAGAGCTCAGGTAAAAATTCAATCAAAACTTCTCTAGTAACTTCAGAAAAGTCGAGTTCTTCTTCTTTTAGTGGAAATTCATTAGCGTCTAGCTTCGCCATATTGAATATTTCATCAACTAGGTGCTTTAAGTTATTTGATTTCATATAGAGTATTTTAAGATATTCTTGTTTTTCTATTTCAGAAGCAGCAACTCCGTCTTTCAAAGCATCTATATATCCGATGATGGAGGTGAGTGGTGTTCGTATATCGTGGGAGATACTAGACAAAAGTTGTTTTCTGGATTCCTCGGATCTTTTGGCTTCAATCTGAACCTGCTCTAATTTAGCTATTAGCTCGTTTATTGAAAAAACGATATTATGTAATGAGTGGTCATTGCTTGTGAATAATCTCGTTTGTAAGTTTCCTTTTAGTACACGACTTAATTTAGTATCCATTGCTTTACGCTGTTGAATGAATTGTATTCTTGAAAAGAAGAGATAAATTGTAATTAAGATAAGGATAATAAATAAAGACATTTTTAATCTTGGGCCTATTTGTATGTTTAAAATCCCGCAAATGATAAGTTGTAATGAAATAAGGAAGAGGGTTTTATCAGTCTTCAAGCTTTTCACCTACAAACTTATAACCAATTCCCCATATAGTCTGAATAAATTTTGGATTGGAAGGGTCAATTTCTATTTTCTTTCTAAGTTTTCGAATATGTACCATAACGGTATTGTCATCTTCTATATAATTATCGTCCCACACATTTCGGAAGAGCTGTGTTTTTGTAAATACTTGCCCTGGGTTTGAAGTAAAGAATTTTAACAGTTCCAATTCTTTTCCGGTTAAGCTAATTTCTTCTTTGTTTGTATGAACTGTGTATGTATTTAAATTGATAGTTAGTCCTTTAAAAGATAAAGTTGTTTTTTCTTGAGCAGTATTGTTACTTCCGAGAACTAAAAAACGCCGCATAAGAGCTTTTACTCGTGCAATTACTTCGTGAATGCTGAAAGGTTTCGTAATATAATCATCAGCACCAATGCTTAAACCTAAAATTTTATCAACTTCGTGATCTTTAGCTGTGAGCATTAATATAGGTACGTTAGTTTTATCTCTAAGTTTTTTACATACCTCGATTCCATCTATTTTGGGCATCATAAGATCTAATATAACGAGGTTATATTTATTTTGATTAAATAAATGCAAGGCTTCTTCGCCGTTGATTGCAGTGTCTACCATGTATAATTCTCGTTCTAAATATATTTTTAATAAATTTCGGATTTCTTTATCGTCGTCTGCTATAAGGATACGTATATCTTTCATATCTTCACCTGCTTCTAATAGAGTTTTATTGATAGTACAACAACTCTCTAATTATATACTAGTATTTGTTAAAATAAGGTTGCTAGTTTTGTTGGAGGAAAACGTCCACACAAGTTAAGTCTAGAGTTCAAATTAACTTGAATATATTTGGAAAAATAAATTAAAGAGAAGCAGAAGGTGTGCTCCGATAATGAAATCCTATAGAGACGTATCTAGCTAAAAGAGCATAAAAATATTAAATTGAAATTATTTATAAAAAGGTGTTGACGATTATACTTTAGAGGTGTAATATAGAACAAGTCGCCGATGACAATAACATCGCAAGCGACAAACGAAATGAAAAACTTAGTTGACATTGAAAGATGAAAATGTTAACATAAAGAAGTCGCAAATGAGCGACCAAGTAGTTCTTTGAAAACTGAACGAAACAAACAACGTGAAACGTCAATTTTTATTTTAGATGCTAGACAAACTAACTTTATTGGAGAGTTTGATCCTGGCTCAGG
>NZ_JBYEZL010000018.1:0-2500 GCF_057624735.1 Bacillus sp. LQ01
CATATTATATGGTTAAGTCCTCGATCTATTAGTATTCGTCAGCTCCACATGTCACCATGCTTCCACCTCGAACCTATCAACCTGATCATCTTTCAGGGATCTTACTAGCTTACGCTATGGGAAATCTCATCTTGAGGGGGGCTTCATGCTTAGATGCTTTCAGCACTTATCCCTTCCGCACATAGCTACCCAGCTATGCCCTTGGCAGAACAACTGGTACACCAGCGGTGCGTCCATCCCGGTCCTCTCGTACTAAGGACAGCTCCTCTCAAATTTCCTACGCCCACGACGGATAGGGACCGAACTGTCTCACGACGTTCTGAACCCAGCTCGCGTACCGCTTTAATGGGCGAACAGCCCAACCCTTGGGACCGACTACAGCCCCAGGATGCGATGAGCCGACATCGAGGTGCCAAACCTCCCCGTCGATGTGGACTCTTGGGGGAGATAAGCCTGTTATCCCCGGGGTAGCTTTTATCCGTTGAGCGATGGCCCTTCCATGCGGAACCACCGGATCACTAAGCCCGACTTTCGTCCCTGCTCGACTTGTAGGTCTCGCAGTCAAGCTCCCTTATGCCTTTGCACTCTACGAATGATTTCCAACCATTCTGAGGGAACCTTTGGGCGCCTCCGTTACACTTTAGGAGGCGACCGCCCCAGTCAAACTGCCCACCTGACACTGTCTCCCGGGTCGATAAGACCCGTAGGTTAGAATTTCAATACAGTCAGGGCGGTATCCCACCAGCGCCTCCACCGAAGCTAGCGCTCCGGTTTCAATGGCTCCCGCCTATCCTGTACAAACTGTACCAAAATTCAATATCAGGCTACAGTAAAGCTCCACGGGGTCTTTCCGTCCTGTCGCGGGTAACCTGCATCTTCACAGGTACTATAATTTCACCGAGTCTCTGGTTGAGACAGTGCCCAAATCGTTACACCTTTCGTGCGGGTCGGAACTTACCCGACAAGGAATTTCGCTACCTTAGGACCGTTATAGTTACGGCCGCCGTTTACTGGGGCTTCAGTTCAGAGCTTCGCTTACGCTAACCCCTCTCCTTAACCTTCCAGCACCGGGCAGGTGTCACCCCCTATACTTCGCCTTACGGCTTCGCAGAGAGCTGTGTTTTTGCTAAACAGTCGCTTGGGCCTATTCACTGCGGCTTTCCGTTAAGAAAGCACCCCTTCTCCCGAAGTTACGGGGTCATTTTGCCGAGTTCCTTAACCAGAGTTCTCTCGCACACCTTAGGATTCTCTCCTCGCCTACCTGTGTCGGTTTGCGGTACAGGCACCTTTTATCTCGCTAGAAGCTTTTCTTGGCAGCGGGGAATCAAAGACTTCGCTCCATAAGGAGCTTCCCCATCACAGCTCAGCCTTTACGATAAGCGGATTTGCCTACTTATCAGCCTAACTGCTTGGACGTGCACAACCAATCGCACGCTTCTTCTATCCTTCTGCGTCCCTCCATTGCTCAAACGATAAAGAGGTGGTACAGGAATATCAACCTGTTGTCCATCGCCTACGCCTGTCGGCCTCGGCTTAGGTCCTGACTAACCCTGAGCGGACGAGCCTTCCTCAGGAAACCTTAGGCATTCGGTGGACGGGATTCTCACCCGTCTTTCGCTACTCATACCGGCATTCTCACTTCTAAGCACTCCACCAGTCCTTACGGTCTGACTTCACTGTCCTTAGAACGCTCCCCTACCACTGATACCATTGGTATCAATCCGCAGCTTCGGTGGTGTATTTAGCCCCGGTACATTTTCGGCGCAGAGTCACTCGACTAGTGAGCTATTACGCACTCTTTAAATGGTGGCTGCTTCTAAGCCAACATCCTAGTTGTCTAAGCAACTCCACATCCTTTTCCACTTAATACACACTTTGGGACCTTAGCTGGCGGTCTGGGCTGTTTCCCTTTTGACTACGGATCTTATCACTCGCAGTCTGACTCCTAAGGATAAGTCATTGGCATTCGGAGTTTGACTGAATTCGGTAATCCGATGAGGACCCCTAGTCCAATCAGTGCTCTACCTCCAAGACTCTTACACTTAAGGCTAGCCCTAAAGCTATTTCGGGGAGAACCAGCTATCTCCAGGTTCGATTGGAATTTCTCCGCTACCCACACCTCATCCCCGCACTTTTCAACGTGCGTGGGTTCGGGCCTCCATTCAGTGTTACCTGAACTTCACCCTGGACATGGGTAGATCACCTGGTTTCGGGTCTACGACCACGTACTAAACGCCCTATTCAGACTCGCTTTCGCTGCGGCTCCGCCTCTTCAGCTTAACCTCGCACGGGATCGTAACTCGCCGGTTCATTCTACAAAAGGCACGCCATCACCCGTTAACGGGCTCTGACTATTTGTAGGCACACGGTTTCAGGATCTCTTTCACTCCCCTTCCGGGGTGCTTTTCACCTTTCCCTCACGGTACTGGTTCACTATCGATCACTAGGGAGTATTTAGCCTTGGGAGATGGTCCTCCCAGATTCCGACGGAATTTCACGT
>NZ_JBYEZL010000019.1:0-2500 GCF_057624735.1 Bacillus sp. LQ01
TTCATAGTTTGGTGATGATGGCAGAGAGGTCACACCCGTTCCCATACCGAACACGGAAGTTAAGCTCTCTAGCGCCGATGGTAGTTGGGACCTTGTCCCTGTGAGAGTAGGACGTCGCCAAGCAAAAACCTAAGTCGTTTCGACTTAGGTTTTTTTGTGTTTATTTTTATTATTTTAAATTTAAAGGTAAGAATTACCTTTATAAGAATATAGTCCAGATGTAACAAGAATGTTTGTGATCTTATATAAAAAGGTTATATGAAAAGTAGCAATCTAGCTCTTTTAACATAACCTTTTGTGTTTTTAAAGGATTTTACATTAGAAAAAATCTATAATTAAGGTAGTTAACATATATTTTTGATGGGTGTGGGGGATTATGAAAGAAATATGCATGTTATTAGTGGCTGTTATATTATGGGGCACAGCCATTGCGCCAACAAAATGGGCGTTAGAATCTATTCAGCCGTTTACTTTGTTGTTTATTCGTCTTTTCTTTGCAGGTGGAATTTGTATGCTATTCTCATTTAAGCAACTACAAAAATCAGTTGTACATAAAAAAGTTCCATGGAAAAGAATGAGTTTGTTAGCTTTTACCGGTGTAGCTGGTTATTTTATGTTTACATCCTACGGTATTTCTTTAACCAGTGGATTACATGTGAGTATTATAGATGCTGCATTACCATTAGTTACAATTCTTTTTTCAGCACTCTTTTTGAAAGAGAAAATTCGATTGAATTATTGGATAGGAATTATATTGGGTGCTATAGGAGTACTCTTTATTACGATTCCATCTAAAAGTGCTAATCAAGAAGTGTCTTTAATAGGAGATATACTGATATTATTAAGTACTTTTCTATTTGCTTTCTACACAGTTTTGCTAAAACGGCCAAAACAAGAACAGTATTTATCAAACGAGGTTTTTACAACATTAACTTTAATTATTGGAGCTGTTATTCTCTTACCGTTTGCACTGGTAGAAATTTTTTATTACGGTCTCCCAAAGGTTGAAACTTGGAAAACGGGACTTAGTGTAATATACCTTGTTATTGGAGCAACAATTTTAGCATATTGGTTTTGGAATAAAGCGCTAGAGAGAGTTTCAGCATCAGTAAGCGGATTATATTTAAATGCATTACCATTAATAAGTATTGTTACTTCAATTATTCTATTAAATGAATCTCTGACATGGAGAGTAATAATGGGAGCGAGTTTAGTTTTAATCGGAGTAGGATGGGCGGATAAGCAAAAGTTATGTAATCTATTAAAAGGTAACAAGGTGGAGAATAGAGACTGTTAAACAGTATGATTTATATAATTGAAATGTTAAAAAGATACCTTATATATGAGGTATCTTTTTTATTTAGCAAAGATAATAGACTAAAGTTAGTATGGATATTCTTTGCTGTATTTATATGTGTCGAAATCATTTTGAAATATTGTTTGGACAAGTTGTATACATTCAGTATCATAAAAGCTTTCAAAAGTTGGATGACGTGGAAATAAAGGATCAGTAATATCGCCTTCGCTAAAATCCCCTTTATAAATCATGGCGGGAGTTTGATGATGCCATGATGTTGAGAACTCATTTATTGGTGCGGTTTTTAATTCGAAACGCTTTTCTAATTCTTTCATTTCCTGATCGAAGTTTTCTAAGTATATATAATTGGTCACATATTCTTCTTCACCAGCTATATATTGTTGTGTGAAATGTGGGTTAATATCACTTGCGTGAGCTCCTTTCATAAATAGATAGTATAGAAATTGTTTAAATGAGATCCCTTTGGAGGAATTTTCATCTTGATATAAAAACTTTCGGATGGGTTTCCATTCGGGATGTTCCATATAAGGAGGTCCAATTAAGGATACGAAAGAACTGACTGCTCTCCTATAAGGGTTACGAACAAGTTTAAAAGTTTCTTTTTGTTTTTCTCGTAGAGCTATTCCTAGTCGTACACTATAGGCAGGTGTACTTTTGTATATATCATATTCATAATTATGAATGAAAGGACTATAACTTAGAGCGGTTTGTAATAAATCAATCTGGTAAAAGAACCACTTAGCAAGAGAAGTACAACCGCTTTTTTGACTCCAAAATAGAATGATTGGAAACTTCCTATGATAGTGTGGGCTTCTTGAATGGGAGCTTATGATGTGTAATAAAGAAGGATTGAACAAGTTCTACACTCCTTTCAGTTATCTTATTGATATGTATGAGAAATAAAAGGGGGGTATGAGAGTCTTTTTCATCTTTTTAAAAAAAATGAAAGATTAATATTGACTATTATTATATAGAGGTGTAATATAGGACAAGTCGCTGATGACAATAACATCGCAAGTGACAAACGAAATGAAAAACTTAGTTGACATTTAAAGATGAAAATGTTAACATAAGGAAGTCGCAAATGAGCGACCAAGTAGTTCTTTGAAAACTGAACGAAACAAACAACGTGAAACGTCAATTTTTATTTTAGATGCTAGACAAACTAACTTTATTGGAGAG
>NZ_JBYEZL010000020.1:0-2495 GCF_057624735.1 Bacillus sp. LQ01
TACCGAACACGGAAGTTAAGCTCTCTAGCGCCGATGGTAGTTGGGACCTTGTCCCTGTGAGAGTAGGACGTCGCCAAGCAACTTTAAGACGAGTCAGAATGACTCGTCTTTTTTGTGTTTTATAACTTCTTTTCAAAGCTAAATATTTTGAAGTGCTGCTCATTTTTTAAAAGATTTTTGAGTACGTAGCTATATAAGTTTTATTCAATTTGTTTCGTGATTTTTGACAGGTAATTTAAGATTTTCTATTTTATTTCTTAAAGATAGAATTCATTGGTATGTTAAAATAGTACAGTTGTTTTTGATGTACTTTAATATAAGAAGATTTAAGTTAGAAAAGGAGATAATATGAAAAAGATAAGTATAATTACTATAGTAGTCTTAGTCCTGCTAGTAATCGTGTATATGTTAGTTGGGAATTATTTTTATAACTACGCGTTGAATGCGAAACAAGAAAAGGAATTTTTGAAAGATAATCCTCATTTAGTAGAAACGGTAAATGCGTCGGGAGATGTATTGGCTGCAAATGAAGAAAAGAATGCAAACTTCGTATCGAAGTATAAACCTAACACATTAACTATACGTTCTTTCGATAAATTAAATTTAAAAGGTTATGAATATATGAATGAACCATCTAGTCATAAATGGGCAATTGTAGTTCATGGATATAGTGGTAGAGCATCGGAAATGACGAAATATATTCGTAACTTTTATGAACAAGGCTATAATGTCATAGCACCAGACCTTCGTGGACACGGAAATAGTGAAGGGGATTATGTTGGTATGGGTTGGCATGATCGTAAAGATGTTTTAATTTGGATTCAACAAATCTTAAAGAAAGACCCTAATGCTGAAATAGCTCTATTTGGTGTTTCAATGGGCGGGGCAACTGTAATGATGACTTCAGGAGAAGATTTACCTTCTAATGTTAAAGTTATTATTGAAGATTGTGGATATTCAACTGTTATTGATGAATTTACTTATCAACTAAAAGATTTATTCCACTTACCGAAGTTTCCTGTTATGAATGCGGCAAATACGGTTACTAAATTAAGAGCTGGGTATGATTTAGAAGAGGCCTCAGCTGTAAAACAAGTAGCGAAAAGTAAAACACCTATGCTGTTCATTCATGGGGATGCTGATACATTCGTTCCTTTTGAAATGTTAGATGAAGTATATAATGCTGCAAAAGTAGAAAAAGAGAAATTAATTGTTCCAGGTGCTGGACATGGAGAAGCGGAGAAAGTAGATTCGAATAAATATTGGAATACTGTATGGAAGTTCGTAGGGAAGTATATTCCGGCATAATTAAAGTTGTTGCATTTATATAGACGATAATCGGAGGGATAATAGTTAATCCTTTTGATTATCGTTTTTTTGTTAATTAGGTATTCTGCTATAAGTGTATTTTTGTATGTACTATATGAAGGAGGTAGAGCAAAAACTTTTGAATTCCTTAATCTCAGTGCTACAATGATTGAAAACTAAAAGTTAATGAGGTGTTTCTATGAAAATTGAAGTTTGGTCAGATTTTGTATGCCCATTTTGCTATATTGGGAAACGCAGATTAGAGATGGCTTTAGAGCAATTTCCGCATAAGAAGGATGTTGAAGTTGAGTTTAAAAGTTTTGAATTAGACCAAAATGCTCCAATCTATTCTGGGACAAGTATTAATGAAGTACTTGCATCAAAGTATGGAATTAGTATTGAAGAAGCTAAGCGTAATAACGTACAGCTAGGAAATCATGCAGCTAGTATGGGTTTAAGTTTTAATTTTGATGAGATGAAGCCGACGAACACGTTTGATGCGCATCGTCTTGCGAAGTTTGCAAAGGATCAAGGAAAAGAAAAAGAGATTACGGAAAATCTACTTTTCGCATACTTCACTGAATCGAGAAATTTAAGTGATGTGGATACACTTGCTACTATCGCTGAAGTTTCAGGTTTAGATAAGCAAGAGGCTTTAAATGTTATTAATGATAAAAATGCGTATGCAAATGATGTTAGAATTGATGAAGCGATTGCTCAGCAATATCAAATTTCGGGAGTACCTTATTTTATTATTAATCAAAAGTATGCTATTTCAGGTGCACAACCACTTGAAACTTTTGTTGGTGCACTTCAGCAAGTGTGGGAAGAAGAGAATCCTGCACCTAAGTTACAAGAACTTTCTTCAGAGGGTGGAAGCGATCTTTCTTGTACTGATGGAAGTTGTTCGGCGCCGTCGAAAGAGCAATAGTTTTTATAATAGAGTAGTACCCCATAGATAGTCCTGTGGGGTGCTTGTATATAACTATAGAAGAAATACATAAGTGAAATCTATAAAATATAAAGTTTTTTAAAAAACGTATTGACGATTATACTTTAGAAGTGTAATATAGAACAAGTCGCCGATGACAATAACGTCGTAAGCGACAAATGAAATAAAAAAACTTAGTTGACATTAACTAACGAAGATGTTAACATAAGGAAGTCGCAAATGAGCGACCAAGTAG
>NZ_JBYEZL010000021.1:0-1649 GCF_057624735.1 Bacillus sp. LQ01
CACATCCATCAACTTAAGGATTTAGACTATTTTTGAAGTTAAAAGCACGTTACTATTTTCTTATGTTAATGAGAAAGGGTGACGTGTTTTTTATGAATATGAATCAAAAACAAGAATTATCTTTATTCGCTGAAGAGTTATATCGATATATGTCTCCCGCTACACTTAATCAATTAGCCATAGAAGCAGGCGGAATGAAACGAAAACGTAAGTGCCACGGGCACCATTTCTTATCTTTGTGTGTATGGCTAAATCAACAAGTCGCTACTACCTCTCTTACTCAACTATGTAGTCAATTAGAAACTTCAACAGGAGTTTTATTAAGTCCGGAAGGACTTAATCGGCGATTTAACTCTGCTTCTGTAGCCTTCTTTCGAACTGTATTTACTACACTTCTACAAGCTAAAATTGGAGGCGTATCTAAGATTTCTCATTCTCTTTCTTCCTACTTTGAGCGCATTCGCATCCTTGATTCTACAACCTTTCAGGTTCCAGATCGATTCGCATCTACCTATCCTGGTGCCGGAGGATGTAGTCATAAAGCTGGTGTGAAAATTCAACTAGAGTATGACTTGTTGAGTGGGGAATTTTCTGATGTGAAAATTGAACCAGGAAAACGAAGTGATCAGGCGTATGGTGCGACTCGAACAGGCATGATACAAAAGAATGAGCTGTATATTCGTGACTTAGGATATTTTCGTCTACAAGACTTTAAGTCTATTCAAGACAAGCAGGGGTATTATTTATCTCGTCTTAAGTTACCAACTAAAATATATAGAAAAGAGTTCGAAACAGTGGTATTTAAAACAAAACCCTCTCAATTGAAACCAGTATATATACAAATTCATTTGGAAGACATTATGAAACAACTACAACCTGGCCAAGTGTATGAATTACACGATGTATATGTAGGGAGTAAGGACAAATTGCCTACTCGTATTGTAGTTTATAGGTGTACCGAGGAGCAAAAACAGAAACGCCTACGTGACCGAGCTATTCGTGAAAAGAAAAAAGGAATTACATATACAGAGCGTACAAAGCTTTTACAAGGTATTACGGTATATATGACAAACATTCCTACGGAATGGGTACCAAAAGAGAAAATCTATGATTTATATTCATTACGTTGGCAAATTGAGCTGTTATTTAAAATATGGAAATCTTGGTTTCAAATTCATCGTTGTAAATCTATTAAACAAGAGCGATTAGAATGTCATCTTTATGGGCAACTCATTAGTATTCTATTATGTTCTTCTACTATGTTTAAAATGCGAGAACTCCTATTACGTAAGAAACAGAAAGAGCTAAGTGAATATAAAGCGATGTACATAATTAAGGATTATTTTTCACTTTTTTACCAAGCATTACACAAAAACACCCAAGAATTATCAAAGGTTCTCCTTCGTCTGTTTAACCTCCTACAGCACAACGGACGAAAATCTCATCGATACGAGAAAAAGACAGTCTTTGATATTTTGGGTGTTGTTTATGAGTATACCACTTCTACTCATCAGGTAGCATAGTAAAAAATTGAAACCCGTCAGGGTTTATTTGATATGCCCGCTTTTATAAAATCTACAAAAGATAATAAAAAACTATATGGAAAGACCGCATTTTGTTTAAAAATATACCTTAAGTTGATGGATGTG
>NZ_JBYEZL010000022.1:0-1257 GCF_057624735.1 Bacillus sp. LQ01
ATTTCCCATAGCGTAAGCTAGTAAGATCCCTGAAAGATGATCAGGTTGATAGGTTCGAGGTGGAAGCATGGTGACATGTGGAGCTGACGAATACTAATAGATCGAGGACTTAACCATATAATATGAAGCAATGTTATCTAGTTTTGAAAGAATATAAAAAACTTGTTGACTTTAAAAGTTAAATGAGTTACAATGATTCTTGTCTTAAATGAATACAGTCTGGTAATGATGGCAGAGAGGCCACACCCGTTCCCATACCGAACACGGAAGTTAAGCTCTCTAGCGCCGATGGTAGTTGGGACCTTGTCCCTGTGAGAGTAGGACGTTGCCAGGCAATCCGGAGGATTAGCTCAGCTGGGAGAGCACCTGCCTTACAAGCAGGGGGTCGGCGGTTCGATCCCGTCATCCTCCACCATTTAGCCGACTTAGCTCAATTGGTAGAGCAACTGACTTGTAATCAGTAGGTTGGGGGTTCAAGTCCTCTAGTCGGCACCAGTTTTTATTGTAAGAGCCATTAGCTCAGTTGGTAGAGCATCTGACTTTTAATCAGAGGGTCGAAGGTTCGAGTCCTTCATGGCTCACCATTTTAATTAATATGCGGGTGTGGCGGAATTGGCAGACGCACTAGACTTAGGATCTAGCGCCTTTGGCGTGGGGGTTCGACTCCCTTCACCCGCACTTTTAATAAAATATCTCAAACATGTCTTGCGGAAGTAGTTCAGTGGTAGAATACAACCTTGCCAAGGTTGGGGTCGCGGGTTCGAATCCCGTCTTCCGCTCCAATTTTCAATATGACATGCCGGGGTGGCGGAACAGGCAGACGCACAGGACTTAAAATCCTGCGGTGGGTGACCACCGTGCGGGTTCGACCCCCGCCCTCGGCACCATATGCGCCCGTAGCTCAATTGGATAGAGCGTTTGACTACGGATCAAGAGGTTAGGGGTTCGACTCCTCTCGGGCGCGTTTTCTTTCGGGAAGTGGCTCAGCTTGGTAGAGCACCTGGTTTGGGACCAGGGGGTCGCAGGTTCAAATCCTGTCTTCCCGATACTTGTTTGGGGCCTTAGCTCAGCTGGGAGAGCGCCTGCCTTGCACGCAGGAGGTCAGCGGTTCGATCCCGCTAGGCTCCACCATTAGTTCTTTGAAAACTGAACGAAACAAACAACGTGAAACGTCAATTTTTATTTTAGATGCTAGACAAACTAACTTTATTGGAGAGTTTGATCCTGGCTCAGGATGAACGCTGGCGGCGTGCCTAA
>NZ_JBYEZL010000023.1:0-872 GCF_057624735.1 Bacillus sp. LQ01
TGAAAGATGATCAGGTTGATAGGTTCGAGGTGGAAGCATGGTGACATGTGGAGCTGACGAATACTAATAGATCGAGGACTTAACCATATAATATGTAGCAATGTTATCTAGTTTTGAAGGAATATAAAAAACTTGTTGACTTTAAAAGTTAAATAAGTTAAAATGATTCTTGTCTTAAATGAATACAGTCTGGTAATGATGGCAGAGAGGTCACACCCGTTCCCATACCGAACACGGAAGTTAAGCTCTCTAGCGCCGATGGTAGTTGGGACCTTGTCCCTGTGAGAGTAGGACGTTGCCAGGCAAAATGGAGGATTAGCTCAGCTGGGAGAGCACCTGCCTTACAAGCAGGGGGTCGGCGGTTCGATCCCGTCATCCTCCACCATATATGTCGGAGGGGTAGCGAAGTGGCTAAACGCGGCGGACTGTAAATCCGCTCCTTCGGGTTCGGCAGTTCGAATCTGCCCCCCTCCACCATTCTTAATTAATGGGCTATAGCCAAGCGGTAAGGCAACGGACTTTGACTCCGTCATGCGCTGGTTCGAATCCAGCTAGCCCAGCCATTAAGAGCCATTAGCTCAGTTGGTAGAGCATCTGACTTTTAATCAGAGGGTCGAAGGTTCGAGTCCTTCATGGCTCACCATTTTAATGAAATATGCGGGTGTGGCGGAATTGGCAGACGCACTAGACTTAGGATCTAGCGCCTTTGGCGTGGGGGTTCGACTCCCTTCACCCGCACTTTTAATAAAATAACTCATACATGTCTTGCGGAAGTAGTTCAGTGGTAGAATACAACCTTGCCAAGGTTGGGGTCGCGGGTTCGAATCCCGTCTTCCGCTCCAATTTTCAATATGACATGCCGGGGTGGCGGA
>NZ_JBYEZL010000024.1:0-597 GCF_057624735.1 Bacillus sp. LQ01
AGTCGGTGGGGTAACCTTTTTGGAGCCAGCCGCCTAAGGTGGGACAGATGATTGGGGTGAAGTCGTAACAAGGTAGCCGTATCGGAAGGTGCGGCTGGATCACCTCCTTTCTATGGAGAATTGATAAGCGCTGCTTATCAATATAAGTTTCCGTGTTTCGTTTTCGTTTAGTTTTGAGAGTTCAATTCAGTGTTGACTCTTAAATGAGGATATGATATAAATAAATCCTGCAATTTGTATGGGCCTATAGCTCAGCTGGTTAGAGCGCACGCCTGATAAGCGTGAGGTCGATGGTTCGAGTCCATTTAGGCCCACCATACATTTTGGGGCCTTAGCTCAGCTGGGAGAGCGCCTGCCTTGCACGCAGGAGGTCAGCGGTTCGATCCCGCTAGGCTCCACCAAAAAGCTATTTTAAATAGCAAATGGTATGTTCTTTGAAAACTAGATAACAGTGTAGCTCATATTTTTTAATTTTTAGTTTGGTTAAGTTAGAAAGGGCGCACGGTGGATGCCTTGACACTAGGAGTCGATGAAGGACGGGACTAACGCCGATATGCTTCGGGGAGCTGTAAGTAAGCTTTGATCCGAAGATTTCCG